>JAXDLW010000048.1:0-84476 GCA_034666405.1 Chloroflexota bacterium
CCTGCTGTCGGCGATCACCATCGGCACGGTGACCACCGCGATGCTGCTCGGCCACTGGTACCTGGTCGTGCCGAACCTGAGCATCCGACCGCTCGTGGCGTTGCTGGTATTACTGGCGATCGGACTGGTGCTCCAGGGCGCCCTGGCGATCACCTCGCTGCTGGTCCTCGCCGGCCACGCCGGGGTCGCCAGCCGCCAGGAGGTGCTGACCGGTGGCTACAGCCTGACGTTCTGGATGCACGTGGGCGTGGGCATCGCCCTGCCCCTGCTCATCACCGCGCTGGCGACCCAGAGCACCCGGCTGCGCTCGCTGATGTCGGCGACGGGGCTGCTCTACGTGGCGGTGGTGCTGACCCTGGTGGGGCAGGTCACGGGCAAGGTCATCTTCTTCAACGGCAACCTCCCGCTCTAGCTAGCCGCGCTCCGCCCCCACCGGTTCGCGAGACACGTCGGCCTGGGGCTCCTCGACCGTCGGATGCCCGCTGAGGATCTCGCGGACCCAGCCTGGGAGGGCCGGCGGCTGCCGCCGCTCGCGCCCACCCTCGCCGCCTCGCTCGTCGTCGGCGGCCTCACTGACTGCCGACAGGAAGAGGCAGCTGAATGCCACGAACAGGGTCACCTTGACGAAGACGAACAGCACAAAACCGGAGAACGTCTGGTCGTCCAGCGCCGGCATCGGGCTGGGCGCAGCGGCATGGAACGCCGTGTAGATGTCGCGAGGCAACGTGATCAGGAACATCGCGGGCATGCTGATCGGCATGCTGCCTATCACCACGTAGCCTGCCGCGATCAGCCCGCGGAGGCGCGCCGGCGGCATCACGACGGACCAGAAGGCCAGCGACATCAGCAGCAGGCCAACAAGCGCGACCACCGTGACTGGGCCGCCCTCGCCGATCAGCGCGACCACCGGCGGTAGCTGGGAACCGATGGTCCCCACGCTCATCAGGACCACCGCGGGGAAGGCCGGCACCGACCACCGCCGGCGCGACTCGCCGGTGCCCCGGTCGAGGAGGCAGAGGGGCGCCGCGACCATGGTGAGCAGCGAACTGACCACGGCCTGCGTCAGCACCAGGTGAGGGAGCTTGCCGCTGGCTGCGGCGACGATGACCACGGCCGCCAGGCCGCGACCGCCCCATGCCAACCGACGGCGCATGGGGCTTGGGGTCACAGGCCTTCGCTGAAGAACGACGTCATGAGGCTGCCGAAACCGCTGCTGCGGGCGTCCATCGCGGCCTCCATCCCCTTCTCGCTCATCAGGGACTTCATCATCGTGTCCTGGTCCGTGTACGTCGCCTCGAACATCCAGTAGAAGTCCGACTCACCGCGGGGCGAACCGGTGATCCTGGAGACATGGATGCGCTCGACCGCGGGCCACTCCTTGCAGATCGGCAGGTGCTGTTCGGTGAACCATTTCTCGAAGGCCGTGGTGTCCTCCGGTTTGCGGTACAGAGCGGTCCATTTAACCAAGTTTGGTTTCCTCCAGAGGCTGGGCTTGCGAGGGTTGGAATTCTATGCGTGCGACCGGGTTACCCTGCGTGGAGCAGAACGTTATCCTGAGCCTGCTTTGAAGGACCTCACGACCTTCCTGCAGCATGTCTCGGGCGTCGGCTTCGGGCTGGTGGGCCTGCTCGCGCTGCTGGAATGGTGGCGCCGGCGCGACCGCGAGACGGCATACCTGGCGCTTGCGCTCGGGCTCTTCGGAGCGGTCTCGCTGATGGGCGAGGTCCTTCGGGACACGGGCCTGACCCGCGCCGACGGCAGCAGCACGGCACCACCCGTCGTCGCGGCCATCCTGGGCCTTCTGAGCCTCGGCATGTTCATGGCGTGCGGCTATGCGCTGTTGCTTTTCCGGCATGCCCTCCTGCCCCTTTCGCGCCGGGTGCTCTGGGGCACGGCCGGCCTCGTCGTGCTCGTCACCCTGCTGATCCTGCCCCTGACGTTCGACCCTTCCGTGGCCAGGTCCAACCCGGCCCTGGCGCTGGCAGCGATCTCGCTGCTGTTCCTCGTCTGGATCGGCTGCGTGGGCGAGCCCGTCTACCGGTTGTGGCGGGTGTCGCGCCGCCGTCCCGCGGTCCAGCGGGCCCGCCTGCGGGCCCTGGCCACGGGCTACGGGATCATCATCGTGGTGCTGGTCTTTGCCGTCGGGGTGGCGAGCGCCAACCCCGGCAAACCGAATGATCCCAACTCGCCGGTCAACCTCATCGTGCAGCTCACGATCCTGGTCGCGCTGCCGATCCTCTACGTCAGTTTCGCGCCGCCCCGGTGGCTGCGCCGGGCGTGGCGGGCCAGTGAGGAGGAGGCTTTCAGCGACGCTCTGCACGACCTGCTCCTGGAGTCACCCGACACCCATGTGCTGACGGACCGCGCGCTGGCCTGGGCCATCCGGCTCGTGGGCGCCGACGGTGGGGTGGTGCTCGACGCCGACGGCACCACGCTCGCGGCTCGCTCGATGGACGACCACCTCCTGCAGGAGGTGTCGGCCTCACCCCAACCCGGCCGTGAGGGCGTGCCGAGCCGGCTGCCTGACGGTCACCGGGTGATGGCCATACCGCTGACACTTTCGAGCGGGACCGGCCGGATGGTCGTGGTCGCGGGCAGCCTGACGCCGGCCCTCGCCGGGGAGGAGGGCGTTCGCCTGTCGCAATACGCGGTGTCGGTGGCCGCGGCGATAGACAGGATGCGGCTGGTCGAAGCGGTTCGCCGTTCCGAGGACGAGCTGCGCAACGTCAACCGCGACCTCGAGGGGCGGGTGCTGAGCCGCACCGCCGAGCTCGAGCTCTCCAACCGTGAGCTGCAGGCCAGCAACCGCGAGCTCGAGGCCTTCAGCTACACGGTCTCCCATGACCTTCGCTCCCCACTGCGGGCCATCGACGGCTTCACCCGGATCCTCACCGAGGAGCACGGCAGCAAGCTCGACCCCGACGCGGCGAGGTACCTCGACCTGGTCGCGGAGAACGCGCGGGGGATGGGCAGCCTGATCGATACGATGCTCACCTTCTCGCGCATGGGCCGGCAGCCCCTCACGCTGCAGAAGGTCGAGCCGCGAGAGATCGCCCAGAGGGTCGCCGACCGCGTGCTCGTGGACCTCGAGAACCGGGTGGTCGAGATCACTGTGAACCCGCTGCCTGCAGTGCAGTCCGACCCCGTGCTGGTGGAGCAGCTGTTCAGCAACCTGGTCGGCAACGCAGTGAAGTTCACGCGTGAGCGGAAGGTGGCGAAGATCGAGGTTGGCGTGAAACCCGACCCCGACGCCCCGGGGGTGACCTCGTTCTATGTCAAGGACAACGGCATCGGGTTTGACCCGCGGTACGCGCACAAGCTCTTCGGGGTATTCCAGCGCCTGCACCGGGCGGAGGAATACGAGGGCTTCGGCGCCGGCCTCGCGATCGTAGAGCGCATCGTCACCCGGCATGGCGGCCGGGCCTGGGCGGAGTCCGTCCAGGGTGAGGGCGCCACGTTCTACTTCACGCTGCAGCCGGCGCCGGCGGGCGTCTTGCCGGCTCAGGACTGACCTCTAGAGGATCATCAGGGGCAGCGTCGCCCCGGCCTGGCCGCCGTTGACCCAGACCTCGCACTCGGGGTCGTCGAAGAGCTCCATGACCGGCTCCAGCGCGTCCACCGGCTTCGGGTCCCTCCCGGTGTATGCACCCAGGACCCCGTCGTGCAGCAGCACCACCCCATGGCGGCCACCGCTCTTGACGTGGACGCCCCCCGTCAGGTTCTGTTCCGACAGGTAATCGATGAACTCCGCGCCCTTCAGGAATTTGCCGCGCAGGCCCTTGTAGACCGCTCCCCCGGCTATCAGCAGGTGCAGCGCCGACAGGACGACCGCAGGTACGGAGACGATGTCCACGAGGCCTTCACCGGACTCGACCGTTCGCCGCATGCGGGCGAAGGCCTCGGTGCCCATGGCCACCTCGCCGTCAGCCTCGCAGATCGCCGCCACGACGCCGCCGCCGGACAGCAGCGCGGCGCAGTGCACGCCGTCCGCGACCAACCGGACGTAGCCCGAAAGCTCCTCGCGGGCCAGGCTGGACAGCGTCCGCCGGAGGTCGATGAAGTCTGCCCTCACGGCCGGCTGAACCACCTTGCCGGCAGGCAATGGGGCGATCAACTGCTCCGGCGGCCAGCTGCGCGAACCGGACGCCTTGTCACCACGCATGCGCCGGCTGTGGGTGCTCTCGGCTTCCGAGAGGACCTGCAAAAGGGGACTGTCGCCGCTCTTCCCTGCCATCACCATCGCCATCGTAAACCTTCCTCCTCGGCTCCCCGAACCCGCAGCTCGTCGCCGCGATGTTGATATTCCCGGCATAACGTTTCGTCTAACGTCCGATGTATGTAACGGCAGATTAGCCCGATCCCCCCGGGTCGGGAAGCGCCGTCACAGAACCGGGACAATGACCCGGGCCAACCCGAGTTCGCGGACCGCGCCACCGTGTCAGCCGTCACACGCGGGTGGCGATGTCGCCCCCCGGGGCCGGCGCGGCGCCCCCGTTTTATCGACTGGCGAAATCGCCAAATGTATATACGTTCGATACATTTGCGCGGGACCTGCGTGAGCTAGAAGGAGAGGCCTGCCCCGGCACGACACCTGGAGAGGGCCAGGGCTGGCGAGTGGTACGGCTGGAGGGATTCGAACCCCCGACACCCAGTTCCGGAAACTGGTGCTCTATCCCCTGAGCTACAGCCGCACGGGGAGCAGAGCCGAGTATAGGGTCGGCGCCGCGGGCGGCCTAGAGCTCGCCGTCCTCGTCGTCGCCGCCGAGCAGCAGGGTGTCCTGGATGTCGTACAGCGCCTCCATGCAGTCCGGGATCGTGAGGTCCCGCTCGGCGCGGAGGGCCAGCCCGTGGTCGCACTCGCTGAGGAAGCGACGGACCTCGTGCCGGAACGGCACCGGGAGGGCCGGCGAGTCCGACAGGTTCAGGAGTTCGAGCTGGTTGAGGAGGCGGTCAATGTACCTGACCTTGTTGCGCCGGGCATGCCGGCTCTCCAGCTCTACCTGCCACCGCTTGTACTGGTGGCTGATCTCGACCGAGGTCTCGTTGATCATCCGGCGCTCCCCTAAACCCGATGGGGTGAACTGACAATTGCGTCATGTTACGTTCACCCGGTGTGGCGGTCAATCCCCTCTTTTCGCTCCTCTTTCTGAGATGACCCCAGCGCACCCGGGGATGGAGCCCGCGGACCTCGGTGCGTGGCTTCGAACGGCCTGGCTGGGCCGCGAGAATTCCTACCATGAGGTGCTGGGCAGCACCCAGGACGAGGCCCGTGGACTGGCGGCCGGGGGCGCCGCGCACGGCTACCTCGTTTGGGCGGGAGAGCAGACCCGGGGGCGCGGGCGGTTGGACCGCCGGTGGGACTCGCCGGCCGGGACAGGGTTGTGGTTCTCCTTCATCGTGCGACCGGGGGTGCCGGCCCACAGGATGGCCGCGCTGCCGCTCGCGGTCGGGGCGGCAGTGGCCGCCGCGCTGGATGTGGAGGCGCCCGGTCGGGTCCGGCTCAAATGGCCGAACGACCTGCTGCTCGACGGGCTCAAGGTAGCCGGCATCCTGGTCGAGGGACAGGTCGCCGACGGCCGCCTCGAGTACGCCGTCGTCGGGGTCGGTGTCAACCTCGTGCGGCCCCCCGGCGGCTTCGACCCGGTTATCAGCTCCATCGCCGCCGCGCTCGCTGACGCCACCGGTGTCGCGCCCTCCCCGGCGCGAATCCTGGCCGCCCTCCTGGCCTCGCTGGAGACTGCTTACGCCGAGCTGCTGGCCCACGGCCCGGGCGCCGCCCGCCGGCGCTGGCTCGAACTCTCCGACACGATCGGGCGAGACGTCGTAGCCCACCTGGACGGGGCCGAGGTCCGGGGCCGGGCGGTCGACCTCGACCCCGACGGCAGCCTCGTCCTGGACACGGTGGGAGGCCGCCGCGCCATCAGCTTCGGCGAGATCCAGCACCTGCGGTAGGGAAGAAAAAAGGGGCCCCTACAAGCGGCCCCTTTTGGGGTCCGGGTTGCCGCCCGCGGTGGGCGCGAGCTAGGAGACGGTGATGGAACCCTTCATGTTGGCGTGCAGGGTGCAGTGATAGGCAAAGGTGCCGGCCTTGTCGAACTTGAAGGTGAACGTATCGCCCTTGCTCTTCTGCTGGGAGTCGAAGCTGCCGTCCTCGGCCGTGACCGTGTGGGGACTGGCATCGTCATCGAAGGTCCACTTGACGGTGTCCCCGACCTTGGCGGTCGCGGGGGTGGGGTCGTACTTACCGACGTTGGTGGGGTCCGCAGAAACCTTGATCGTCACCGCCGCCGGGGTGTTGTCGGTGGGTGTGGTGCCGCCGCCGCCGGTGTCACTGGAGCCGCCACATGCCGCCAAAGCAACCCCCAGGAGCCCTGCTCCGAGCACGCTCAATACCTTCGATCTAATCAAGTCAGTTCTCCTCGAACTACGTAAAAGTGTTGGGACGATTATAAACTGACGGCTCGTTCAGCTTCCGGTCCGGGAGCGCTCTCGACGGCCGATTTGAACTCGAAATCGGTCCTCAGCCGGCGGCCGCGGCGGCCTCGGGCTCATCGAACATCCGCAGGAAAATGACGCTGATGGGCACCAGGTAGATGAGGTTCCCGAGCCCGAACATCAGCAGCCCGGCCAGCTGCTGGTCGACCACCGGGCCCAGGTCCGCGAACAGGCGCGGCTGGGCGGTGTAGAAGGGATACAGGGGGATCGGCAGCAGGGCCATGGTCATCCCCACCACCGTGGGCGGCAGGCCCGCGTAGGCCAGGTAGCCGATCTTCAGGAGCGGGCTCATCCCGCGCGTCTCGGCGACCGGGCCCACGACCGGGACCCAGAAAAGGAAGGCCGTGGCCATGAAGCACAGGTGCTCGAGGATGTGGATGTCCTCGTTGAGCAGGGTGGCCTGGTAGAGCGCCGGGATATGCCAGCCCATGAGCACGACGTTGAACAGGGTGACGGTCAGCCAGGGGTTGCCCAGGAAGCGCGGCAGGTACCGGGCGACCCCGACCGGCAGGCCCGCCAGGACCAGCGGCGGACCGATCATGGTGATCAGGATGTGCTGCGCCATGTGCGCGCTGAGCAGGTAGCGGTCGGAGGCCGCGTCTAGCGGGGTGACCAGCGCGACGAAGAAGGCGGAGTACCCCAGCCAGAAAAGCCACGGCCGGCCGGGCGCGGCCGGGTCGCGGTTGATGAAGAGGTAGGCGACAGCCGCGACGCCCAACCCGGCGATCAGCACCGGGTCCAGGTTCCAGGGCAGGGGCAGGGGCTGCAGCCCCATTACTCAGAGCCCTCTAGTGGAGCTCGTGGTACTCCTTGAGCGCGTCACGAACCCACCCACCGACCCCGACCAGCAGGATCAGCGCCCCGACCACGATCACCACGATGTTGGTGTTGATGTAGACGATCCCAAGGAGGAAAGCCGCCGTGCCGACCGAGGCGACCAGCGGCCAATAGCTGTTGGGGGGCATGTGGATCTCACCGTCGTGGTGGTCGCCGTGGGTGGCGACGGTCTCCGGGGTCTCGCTCATCAGTGCGCCACCGCGAAGTTGAGGTACAGGGCCGTCCAGCCCCACGCGATCAACCCCATGAGGATCGACACCAGCGTGAGCAGGACGCCCATCCGGATGTTCTTGCTGGCGAACTTCTTATCCATACGTCTCCCAGATTCTAAATGGGCGAGGGCGCCCGGAGCAGGGCGTCCAGGACCATCGCGGCGAACAGCAATGCGAGGTAGAGAATCGAATAGGTGAAGGTTCGTCGCGCCCAGCGGTTGCCCTTCTCCCGGAGCGTCGCAACGCACATCCCGACGAGCACCCCACCCAGCCCGGCCGCGCCGAGGAAGTAGGCAAGCCCGAAGCCGCGGAAGCCCAGGAGCATGGAGATGGCGACCAGCACGACGCTGTAGAGGAGCATCTGCCGCGCCGTCTCGACCCGCCCGTGGACCTGGGGGAGCATCGGCACGTTGGCCCGGCCGTAATCGCCCTCGAGGCGGAGCGCCAGGGCCCAGAAGTGTGGCGGGGTCCAGAAGAAGACGATGCAGAAGAGGTAGATCGCGGTGAGGTCGAGGGAGCCGGTCACCGCGCTCCAGCCGATCAGTGGTGGGAAGGCGCCCGCTGCCCCGCCGATAACGATGTTCTGCGGTGTCGTGCGTTTCAACGCCATTGTGTAGACCAGGACGTAGAAGAGCGTCGCCGCCAGGGTCAGCCCCGCGGCCAGCAGGTTGGCCCGCCCGGCAATCAGCAGGAAGGCCAGCATGTTGAGGATGACCCCGAACACCAGCGCGTTGCGTGCGGGGACCCGGCCGGCGGGGATTGGCCGGCTCCGCGTGCGGTACATCTGGGCATCGATGTCGCGGTCGAACCACATGTTGATGGCGTTGGCCCCGCCCGCCGCGAGGTAGCCACCGAACATGACCGCCAGCACCAGGTCCGTCGCGGGCCAGCCCTGCTGGGCGACAACCATCGAAGCGAGCGCGATGACCAGCAGCAGGCTGATGACCCGGGGCTTGGTCAACGCGACGTAATCCCGAATGGTCTGACGCAGGCTCGGCGTGTGGACGACGACCGAGCCGACCGCGCTCACAGGTTGGCCTCCGCCTTCGTCAGCCGGGCCGGGCCCGTGACCCGCTGGCCGCCACGCTCACGTTCCAGCCACGCCCCGCTCGCCAGCAGCACCAGTCCCGCCCAGACGGCACTGGCCAGGGCGACGTGGAGAGCCCGCAGCGAGGGCGGAAGCCCCATCAGCACCTGGAGGACCCCGACCGCCCCCTGGGCCAGCAGCAGCGCCAGGGTGAGCGGCGCGACGACGGCAAGGCCCTGACCCCGCCACCGGCGCCCGGCGGCGAGCACGGCACCCACGACCGCCACCGCGGCGACGCCGACGAGGACCCGGTGGAGCATGTGGACGTCGGTGAGGCCGCCTGCCGGGCGGCCGCAGAGCGGGAACGCGTCACAGGCGCCGGACGCGCCGGTGCCCACGACAACCGCCCCACTTACGATCACGGCGTACGTGGCCGCGATAGCGGCGCCAATCCAGGCGACGCTGTGCCCGCGGTCGCGGTTGGGCGCCGCCGGCAGGGCGCGTCGCGAAGCCCAGAGGGCCACCAGCAGGCTGCCGGCGAGGACCAGCTCAGCGTTGCCCAAATGGATGGCCACCGTGAAGGGACTGTTCTTCATCAGGACGGTGATCCCGCCGATCACCCCCTGGACCACGATCAGCAGGACGGCGCCGACAGCCGCGACCACCAACCCTCGGGGCAGGGCCGACCGGCGGAAAAGGACCACGGCGGCCACCGCCGTGGCCACCATCAGCAGGCCCGCGGCGGTCCCGACGAGCCGGTGGGCGTACTCGATCATCGTGTGGTACTCGAATGCCGGGATGACCTGGCCATGGCAGAGGGGCCAATCCGGGCAGCCCAGGCCGGACCCGGTGATGCGCACCACGCTGCCCAGGACGACCTGCAGGTACACCGCCCCCGCGGTAACCACGCTGAGTCTCCTAAAAGCTTTCACAGTTTGAGGTTCTTTTCTTTGGTTGAGGCCCTGCCTGGGCGGCGGATCAACGGGTTAGGCGAAGGAGGGATCGAGCACCGGAGCGAGCGTACACGTAGTACGTGAGTAAGGAGCGGAGAAGGCGCGCAGCGCCGCGCCGGACGCACGCATCGCCCGTTCAGCCGTCGTCCTAGTAATGGATGGAGTCGTCTTTGATGCCCAGCCTCGTGTCCCTGACCGGGCGAACCGATGAGACCGCGGGGACCGTGGCGAAGTTGTACGAGGGCGGCGGCGAGCTGGTGGCCCACTCGAGGGTGTTGGCCTCCCAGGGATCGTCAGGCATCTCCTCGGTCTTCTTGCGGGCGATGGTCATGAAGACGTTGACGATGAAGAGCAGCACGCTGAAGGCGATGACGAACGCCCCCACCGTCTCGAAGAGGTTGATCGCACCCCAGCCCTTGTACTGGTTGTAGGTCTCGATCCGGCGGGGCATGCCCATGACGCCCAGGAGGTGCATCGGCATGAAGGCCATGTTGCCGCCGATCAGCATGAGCCAGAACTGGAGCTTGCCGAGGCCCTCACTCAGGTACTTCCCGGTCATCTTCGGCCACCAGTAGAAGAAGGCGCTGAACATCCCGAAGGCGCTCAGCCCGAAGACCACGTAGTGGATGTGGCCGACGATCCAGTAGGTGCCGTGGAGCTGCTGGTCGACCGCGGACGAGCCCAGGAAGACACCGTCGACACCGCCTATGAGGAACATCAGCACCGCCCCGACCGAGAAGAGCATCGCGGCGGTGTACTTGATCGACCCTCCGGCCATCGTCGCCACCCAGTTCAGCACCTTGACCCCTGAGGGCACGGCGATGCACATGGACGTGAACGAGAAGAATGTGACGACCGACAGGGGCAGTCCCGTCACGAACATGTGGTGCACGAACACCACGAATCCCAGGATGGCGATCACCGACATCGAGTAGGCCATCGCCTTGTAGCCGAAGATCGGCTTCTTGCTGAAGACGGGGATGACCTCGGAGATGATCCCGAAGGCCGGCAGCACCATGATGTAGACGGCCGGGTGGGAGTAGAACCAGAAGATGACTTGGTAGATCAGCGCGTCGCCGCCGTGGTTCGGCTGGAAGAAGTGGGTCCCGAACTGGCGGTCGAACAGCAGCATCATCTGCACCGCGGTCAGGAAGGGCGCCGCCAGCGCGATCAGGAATGACGTGATCAGGATCGACCAGGTGAACAGCGGCATGCGGAACAGGGTCATGCCCGGGGCCCGCATGTTGAGGATCGTCACCAGGAAGTTGATCGCGCCGAGGATCGACCCGACGCCCAGGATGTGCAGGCCCAGGATCCAGAAGTCCTGGCCCAGGCTGCAGGCGTACTGCTTCTCCGTCAGCGGCACATAACCCGTCCACCCGGCGGCGCCGGCGCCACCCGCGCAGCGCACGCCGTGGGTCACGCTGGGAGGGACGAAGAAACCGGAGAAGAGGACGATGGCGCCGAGCGGGATCAGCCAATAGCTGAAGGCGTTGATGCGCGGGAATGCCATGTCCCGGGCGCCGATCTGCAGCGGCACGAAGTAGTTGCCGAAGCCCGACCACATGGGGATGACGAAGAGGAAGATCATGGTCGTCCCGTGCATGGTGAAGACCTGGTTGTAGACCTGCGGGGTGAGGAAGGTGCTCCCCGGGGTCGTGCGTGGAATGGCGAGCTGGGTCCGCACCAGCAGGGCCAGGATGCCGCCGACCACGAAGAACAGGAACGTGGTCCAGAGGTACATGATCGCGATCTTCTTGTGGTCGACCGTGCTCAGGTAGTCGAGGAAGGAGTTGGTGGGCGCGTACGACGACTTGACGCGGGGTGCGACAACGGCGGTGGCGGCCATCAGGATCCTCCCAGCTTGTGAACCATGTCGGAATACCACTTGTCGTAGTCGGCCTGGGAAAGGGCGACCACGGTCACGGTCATCGCGGCGTGGCTGAGGCCGCAGAACTCGGTGCACTGACCGTAGTAGGTGCCGGGGTCGTCGGCCTTGATCCAGGTGGTGTTGTGCTTGCCGGGGATCGCGTCGATCTTGCCGCTGAGGCGCGGCACCGACCAGCTGTGGATGACGTCCACGGAGTCGACGGCGAGGTTGGTGACCTTACCGGCGGGGATGTAGAGGGTGCCAAAGGTGGTGACCGGTTTCTTGCCGGTGGTCGGGTACTCGAAGGACCAGGCCCATTGCCGGCCCGTCACCTTGACCGTGGTCGCCGTCGGCGCCGGGGTGTGACGGAGGTATTCCATCTGCGGGAAGCTGATCGCGAAGATCCCCAGCAGGATGAGGGCGGGGATCAGGGTCCAGGTGAACTCCAGCGCGTTGTTGCCGCCGACCTGCTTGGGCATGAGGTTCTCATCGGTGCGGCGATAGCGGAAGGCGATGTAGATGATCGCGGCGCCCACCCCGAAGGTCACGATCAGGGCCGGGATCAGGATGATGTACCAGAGGTCGCTGATGTGCTGGGCCGCCGGCCCCGCGGGGTCGAGCGGGCTCTGGGTCTGGTTCGAAATGTCCGCCGCGAAAGCGGAAATGCCAGTACCCATCAAGCCCAGCAGGGCCAGGCCGAGCGCGGTGATTCCTCCGGTCTTCTTCAAGGGCGCAGGGATTATATGAGACAGGTTGGCGGGCTTACGGGGCGCAAGGGATCCCGCCCGCAGAGGTGCACGGCGTGATCAGCGGGGCGAAATATGCGGAGGCCGCCACCAACAGGACGAATGCCAGGGCCCCGATGATGCAACCCAGGTCCGCGCTCATGGCGCCGAAGATCGCGTACATCAGGCCGGCCCCGGCCGAGGGCTGGTCCGCTTCCTGGGGCGGCAGTGGTGCTTCGCTCATCAGCCTTCCTCCTCAGGGTCGTCAAACAGGAATTCCTTGACCTTGACGTACCACCACTTGGGTTGGTGAGCCCGGCCTTCGTTGAAGGCGATGGTGCCCTGGCGCGCGTCCCAACTGGCCGCTATCCAGAAGCTGATGAACGTGACCACCAGGCTCAAGACCACCAGCTCGGATGCGAGGAAGGCAAACGACTTCAGCAGACCGCCGATCTCGTAACGCGCGAGGTCGAAGAGCGACCATTCGTACAGCAGCACCGCGAGGATCATCGGCAGGGCGACCCCGGCGAAGTACTGCGCGCCGCGCCGTGGCGCGCCATAGTACAGCTGGCCGAGGCCGGGGATGATCGAGATCACCCGGGCCAGGCGAGGGTTGCGCTTCCGCGCCGGGGCGGGCATGTAGACAGTGTCCAAGCCCGCCTCTACTGCAGCATCTTGTAGCAGTAGATCGCCGCGATGATCAGGCTCGTGATGGCCCAGATCGTCACGAAGAGCATGTCGCCGGTGGTGATGTCGAGCAGTTCCGGCCCGGGTACGAATCCAAGCATCTCTCTCTCCTAGGCCGCGTGGGCCTCGTTGCCTGTGGGCAAGAGGTTGTCAGGGGACTTTTCAACCTGGTCGACGTTGATGATCTGCCACTTGCCGTTGTAGCGGTTCTCGAGGTTTATGTGGAAGTACGCGGGGGACGGCTTCCCGCCGGTGACGGTGACGGTGACGATGCAGATCTGCGCCGGCGCCGGCTGGCCGATCAGGCACTGCTTCTTGCTGCTGATGGGCGCCGATGCTGTAGGGGGAATCCACTGCACCGGCACGATCTGCGCGCTGGCGCTCTTGTTGGCACCGAGGAAACGCGACAGGGAGGTCGTGCCGGTCAGTTTCTCGGTCGACTCCGACTCCAGGAACTGGGTGCCGCCGGTGGGGCTTCCCTTGACCGCGTTGATGTAGTCCTGGGCCACGACGACGGGGTCTCCCCCGCCGGACGAGGCCGCGCCACCACAACCCGCAAGCGCCAGCGGCGCCGCCAGGCCCAGGCCGGCCAGGGCCAGCCTAACCGAGCGCATGCTCGCCGACGATCATCAAGAAACCGACTCCGCAGAGGATGACAAAGGTGGCGCTGATCCCGAGCACATCCTTGAGGCCGGGGCGGGCGATCGAGCGCCGCGCCGCCAGCAGGACCCCGGCGAGCACCGCGACCACGACCAGGTCGACGATGAAGAGGAGCAGGTCCTGCATCTAGGGGGCCGCCGTGAACGTGAGGGGCTTCTGGTAGTGCCGCACCCAGTGGACCATGAGCGAGACCTTTGCGTCGTTCTCGGCCGGGGTCTTGGAGAACAGGTGCTTCGAGCCCCATGAGGGCATCACCGACTTGAGGTGGTGCTCCGATGCCGCGCCGTAGTAGACGCAGTCGTAGTAGTAGTCGTCGTTGAAGAAGCCGAGGCGGTGCTGGTCGCTCAGCGGCGGCCCGATCCCGCCCTCGCCGTTCTGGCCGTGGCACTGGGCGCAGTTGTTCTTGAAGATCGGGCCCGCCCGGTCGACGACGTCGAAGATGTTGACGATCAGGTTGCGGTGCGCGCCGTCCTTGTCGGTGGCCAGGCCCTGGCCATTGTGGCAGACCATGCAACCGGTCACGTCAATGGCCTGGCCGGCGTATTGAGAGGGCAGCCCGTAGGTCTTGACCATCTCGGCGGTGATCCGGTCGGGGTGAGCCTGGGGGCTGCGGTCGGCGGGCGCCAGGATCAGGGGGATGCGCTGCGCGGCGACCTTGCCACCGATCACCGCGATGTCCGGGACGTGGCAGGTGATGCAGCGCTCGTTGTCCGAGGTCCCCTTGGGGTTGAGCTGCTTGACCTCCTCCACGGCGTTGGCCGTGGGGAACTGCTTGTAGTAGGCCAGCTCATAGGGCTTCCAGTCGCGGTTGTAGTCGAGGTAGAAGACGACAGCCAGCACCGCCATGAGCGCGGCGCAGCTTATGAAGAAGAACTTACTCAATTCCTGACTCTCTCTTCCCTACTCAGATTTTCGCTATCAGCGCCCGAGGATACCGGTCCAGAACCAGCGCCATTCGAGGCCCCTGAAGAAGGTCCCGATAAGGGCGAAGGCCACGGAGAACACAACGAAGGTCGTGAAGAGGATGATCCCGACCTTGCGGTCCCGCGGCTGACGCGACGGGTTCCGATCGAGGTAGGGCATCACGATCAGGCCGACGATGACAAAGGTGGGGAAGGCGACGCCTGCCGTGATCGGCGGGACCCGCGACAGCAACTCCTGGAGCCCGAGGAAGTACCAGGGCGCCTTGCTCGGGTCGGGCGTCATCGACGGGTCGGCCTGCTGCTGCAGCGGGGACTGGACGACCAGGGAGATGACCGTCAGGACCACGCCGACCACCAGGGCCGAGATGAACTCGCGGTAGACCAGCGCCGGGTAGCTCGGGATGGAGCTGTCGGCGTCCTTCTTGAGGGAGGCCGGCGCGGCCGGGCGCGCGGCGGGCGCTGCGACTGGACGGGTGGCGACAGCGGCGGCGGCACCGCCCGCGGCGCCCGCGGGCCGGGGCGCGTCAGCCCCGACGCCCGTCGGCGTCGCCGCGGCGCTGGGGCGCGCGGCGGGCGTGGTCGTGTCCGGACCGGCTACCCCCTCGGCCTTGGCGGCAGCCTCGGCCTCCGGCTCGCGGCCGGGGACGTTGCTGGTATCGGGGCTTGGGGTTGCGTCGGACTCGTCAGCCACTGGTGTCCTCCAGGCCTAGAGGTTGCCGCTGAAGCCGTCCTTTCGGACTCTCCAGAAATGGATCATCATCGCGATCGAAGCAGCCAGGGGGAGGCCCAGGACGTGGGCCACGTAGAAGCGCAGGATCGTGGCATTGCCCACGGTGAAGGACCCCAGCATGGAGAACCGGGTCTGGGGGCCGGCGATCGGGGCGTACTTGGCCATGTTGGTGCCGACGGTGACGGCCCACAGGCTCAGCTGGTCCCAGGGCAGCAGGTAGCCGGAGAAACTGAGCAGCAGGGTCATCAGCAGCAGGGCCACACCGATGCCCCAGTTGAACTCACGCGGGGGCTTGTATGAACCGGTGTAGAAGACGCGGCACATGTGCAGCCAGACGGTGATGACCATGGCGTGCGCCCCCCAGCGGTGGAGGTTGCGCATGACCACCCCGAACGAGACGGCGTACTGCAGGTCCTTCATGTTCTGGTACGCGTAGTTCACGGCGGGGACGTAGTAGAACATCAGGAAGAGCCCGGTGATCGTCAGCAGGATGAAGAGGAAGAAGCTGATCCCGCCGAGGCAGAAGGTGTAGCTGAACTTCATGTGGCTCTTGCGGATGCGCGGTGGGTGCGCATGGAGCCAGTAGTTCGTCAGGGCGGTACGGGTCGCGATCTTGTCGGTGAGGGGCAGGCCGTGCCGGAAGATCGACTTCCAGAGCTGCACTCCGATCTCGATCGACAGGATGACCATCAGCGCCGCCGGCCGGATGAAAACCGGGTAGCGGGCGAGGATCTCGTCGCGGCTGGTGGTGGTCTCCTGGGCCATCGGTTACCTCAAACTGCCTGGCGGTCGGTGCGGGGGACGATCTTGCCGCGGTCCACGAACAGCTGCCCGTCGGGGCTGATGCCCACCTTGACCACGTCCATGGGACGCGGCGCGGGCCCGTAGAAACGGACGCCGTCGCGCAGGTACCGGGAGCCGTGGCAGGGGCAGCGGAACATCGAGTCGTTCTGGAACCACCGCGGCGTGCAGCCGAGGTGGGTGCAGATCAGGCTGACGGCGTAGAACCCGTCGACGTCGCGGTTCAGGGCGATGCGCTTGTCGCTGAAGATCGTCGTCGAGCCGATGGGGTAGTCGTTGGGCAGGCCGGCCTTGAAGAGCAGGGACTCGTCGTAGGTCACGTTGGGGATGACGAACCGAAGGCTGAGGACCGTCGCCGCGAGGGTTGCCACCGACAGCGCCACCAGGCCCACCAGGGTGAAGAAGCCCCGGCGACTGAACGCCTTCATCTCCTCCAGTCCGGCGGTGACTTCCTTTCGCCAATCGATGGGGGCGGCTGAAGCGGTGCTCAATATTTCTCCCTGGGTTGACGGGGGTTCCTTTTTTGGACGGGTTGAGCTTACCGGCTACAGGAATTCCGCGTCAATTTCACTGCAACCTCGGCTGTCGGCCGCGGCCTACGACCTCCAGGCGAGCAGCACGCCGTCCAGGAGGTGGCTGATCGAATGGGCCCCCGAGAGGTCGAGCACCACCGTCTGGCCGGACTGGAGGAGTGCCAGGCGGGACTCATCGGGCGAGAAGACGGCGGGGGTCGTCCCGCCATCGAGGTCACATAGCGCCCGGGTCCCCGGTTCCCCGGCGACCCCCAACACGAGCTGGTTGAGCCGCTTCGTGAGCAGCGGGGTCGTGATCTCCCGGGTCCCGATGCCCGCGCTGGCGGTGGCCCCGTCGACCCGGCTCCTGATCCCCGGCAACAGCGCTGGGGGCTCGTATCCCCGGGCATCCGGCCAGGCCGCGCGGCCCTGGGAGAACAGGTATTGCTGGGATGCGGAGTCGACCACTAAAGGGGTGGGCCCCGGCGCGATGATCTCCGCGTCGACACTGGCCGACCCGCTGACGAAGGCCCTGGGCGTGGGCGAGGGCCGCGGCGACGGCGTGCCCGACGGGGATGGCGACGGTGCCGTAGCCGCCGGCGCGGCGGGGGCGGCCGGCGTGGAGGGCGGGGGGAACACCCCCGTCACGGGCTTGAGCTCGGGCTTGAATACAAGGACCTTGCCGGTGGCCAGGAACCGAACGCCGAACGCGTTGAGCGCTTTCCGGTCCACCCCGGTGTCGAACCCGAGCTCGACCGGTGGGGTGCCCGGGGCATCGCCCGGGGACACCAGCTGCAGTATCAGCCCCCCCTGGTGGTTGGGAGCATCGAGCACCAGGAGGGCCACCGTCTTGCGATCCAACGAGATGTCTGCAGCCAGGACCCTCGGGCTGGGCTGCACGGGTGACGGCGACGCCGAAGGCGCCGATGACGGGACCGCGGAGGCGACGGCGGCCGAAGCGGAGGGCGTGGTGCCCGGGGTGGGCCGCGTGCGCGGTGGGTTGTAGTCCACGAGCTTCCGCGGCCGGCCGGGGAAGCCCTCCGAGTACCAGAGGTCGGCGCCCGTCGAGTACAGCAGGGCGCCCTCGAGGCTGGTCGAGGTCGCCTGCCCCGTGGAGCAGTCCCGGGGCACCGGGTTGGCGGCGGCCACGGCAAGGATGCCGATCACCGGCACCAGCACACCGGCGATCATCGCCAGCACCAGCCCGCCCATGCGGTCCAGCCTGGGCCCACGGCTTGCCCCCTCGCCGCCCCGAAGCACGCCGAATTCTATGGTGCGTCTGGACCGCTGGGAGGTCGTCCGTTAGGCTTCCCGTCTATGAGCCTAGGTTCGGGCGACCTGCCTCTTGCCAAGGTCGAGGTCTACTCCACGTTCCTGCGTATCCGCGGCACCATGCGCATCCAGCCGCCGCTGCGCCTGAGCGACGAAGTCAACCGGCTGCAGGACTACCTCCAGCTCCAGGACACCACCACGGAGCCCCTGCTCAGCTCCTACCCGGTCGTCAGCGCCCAGGAGAGCAACACCACGATTGCCAAGGCGGCGGTGGTCATGATCACCGCCGAGACCGGCCCTCCGCAGCACAACCCCATGATGTGGAAGGAGAAGATCCGCCACCAGGTGGTGCTCAACACCACGGCCTTCGCTCTCGCCGCCGACGTCCACCTGGAGCCCCGGGTCAACCTCGCGCTGCACCTGGAGCGCAACCCCCGCGAGTTCCTGCCTGTCACCCGGGTCTCGGCGGTGGTCGTGGCTTCCCTGGCGGGCGGGCCGGCGGGCAAGCCGCAGACCCTCCAGCGCGAGTTCGCATTGGTCAACCCGGCGAGCATCGTCAGCTTCAGCGTGCGCGAGCCGCAGGACACCGCCTCTCCCGAGTAACAGCCGGGCCGGTGGGCCCGGGTTCAGGTCAGCTCGGCAGGTCCCCGGTCTTGGTGATGACGGTCGTCCCGAGGTCCGCCCAGCCGTAGAGCCACTGCATGGGCGCGTACTGGACGTTGACGCAGCCGTGGGTGCCGCCGTTCTCGGTGTCCGAGCCCGGCCCGTAGTGGCTGCGCCAGGGGGCATCGTGGATGAAGTAGCCGCTGGACTCGAACTCCATCGCCCAGTTCATCTTCGACGGCGGGTAGTAGTAGGGGCTGCTCCGAGGCCAGGGGCTGATCATCGTGTAGGGCGACGACTTGAAGTAGATGTGGAACGTCCCGAGAATGGTCGGCAGGCTGGGCCGGCCGGTCGTCACCAGGGTGTTCTGGACCACCACGCCGTCCTGCAGCGCGACCAGGCGCTCCTGCGTGACGCTGACCACGATGACCTTGCCCACGCCGTACAGCGCCGCCAGGTACTTGGCGTCGATCGCGTTCTTGATCGCCTGGATCTGGCCCTTGATGTTGGTGATCGTCGCGAGGTCGCCCGCCTGGTCCAGCTTCGGTGCCAGGGCCTCCAGCTGGCCGCGCTCGGCCGAGACGTCGTTCTTGGCGTTCTGGGCGGCGTCGAGCTCGCGGCGCGTCAGGTTGAGCAGGTCGTAGGCCGCGTTGCGGGTGTCGAACAGGGTGTTGAGGGCGTTGGCCTGGCCGCGGAGCTGCGACGAGAGGTCCAGGAAATCAGCGGTCGGGGCGTTTGCGGCCAGCTTCTGGGTCAGCGTCTGACCCAGGTCATTGATCGCCTTCTCGTTGTCCGCAACCTGCAGCACGCCGATCGTCTTGGCCCGCGCCAGGGCGGTCTGGGCCGCCTGGAGGTTGGCCTGGGCGCCGTCCCTGGCCCGCTGCAGGGCCTCGGCCGCCTGCCGGGCCGACTCGTCGGCCGCGATCTTGGCGTCCGTCGCCGCCTTCAGGGCATCGGTCTTGGCCTTGACCTGGTCGATCGTCTGCTGCGCGACCCTGGGGATGCTGAGCTGCTGGTTGGCCTTCTCGGTGCTGTCCGCGAACGTCGAGTACTCACTGGGGTCGATCCCCACGGTCTGCGCGGGGGTGATCTGGTCCAGCAGGGTCTTGATCGCGTCCACCAGCTGCTGGTGCAGGTCGATCTCGGCCTGGGTCTCGGCCGCGGCGACCTGTTTGGTCAGCGACCGGGTGTCGGCGGCACGCTTGTTCAGCGCATCGATGCGCATCCGGTCGATGAAGAAGTTGCTGGCCGGGATGGGCACCGCCTGGAGTTGCTTGTGGCGGGCAGCCACGGCGTCGACCACGGGGTGGGGCGTGCCTTCATCGATCACCAGCTTGGCCTTCGAGTCGAAGGCCTCGTCGGCGTTGCTGATGGCCGCCTGGGCGGTGTGCTCCTGGTCCTGCTGGTAGCGCGCCGCGGCGGCGGCGCCACCAAGCTGTGCCGCGCCAAACGTCAGCACCACCTGGGCCAGGACTACTGCGGGCCTGAGCCCACTGATCGCGATCATGTGACTAGCCGGTCTCCAATCCCCTGGGATTCTGCCGACGCCAATATACCAATTGGGTCTCCACCACCTGTGCCTGCCCTACTCCGAAGCCGGCAGAGCCCGGGACGTTACGGCTTCAGCCGAGGTCGGCCAGGACCTCCCGGAGTGGCTTGCCCACGCAGCTGAAGATGGGGGTGTCCCGAACCGTGTACCTGCTGCCCTCGGTCTCCCTCAGGTCCATCACCAGGTCGACGAAGTCGGCCGGTTCGTTGGTCTCGAAGGCGACGACGAAGTCCTGGTCATCCAGTCCGAACGAGTAGGTGGTGTTGATCTTGACGCCCGGGTACTTGTGGCCGATGGCGATGTGCTCGTCCATGACCCGCTGGCGCTCGTCCTGCGGCAGGAGGTACCACTCGCGGGTCTTCACGAAGGGGTAGACGAAGAGGTACCGCGCCCTGCTCGGCTTCACGTGGAGTCGCTCCTGCCCCTCGTGCACGTGGTTGTCGAGGTAGATCGAGCGCTTGGTCATGGCCAGGAAGGAGTGCGGCGTCTCGGAGTGCAGGCCGAGTGTGGTGGAGCTGAAGTCGCGGGCCAGCTCCTGGACGGAGGCCAGCTCGTGTGAGGCGGTCCACAGGAGCAGGTCGGTGTCACCTCGCGTCCCCACCGTCGAGTACGGCCGGATCATCATCCCCTCGGCATATCGGTTGACGAGGTTCTCGACCTCCGCGACCGCCTCCTCGCGCTCGGCCGCGGGGAGCCGGCGCCAGGCGCGGTCGACCTTGTGGAAGGCAAAACGCACGTACTCGCGGCGCTGGGCGCCCTGTTCGGCCATCGGCTCGATTCTATCGGGGCGCGTGGCGACCTACGATCTACAAATGGAGCCCGAGACCCCCCGCGAGCTTGGTGACATCGAGGACTCCGAACCGGGACGCCGGGCCCCGGAGCGGTCGCCGCAGGTCAAGAAGAGCCTCGAGCAGTTCCTCGCCGACTTCGAACGGCAGCTCCAGGAGCATCCCGACCAGCCGGCCACGTCCGCACAGGCCGCGCTTGAAGGCCGGGCGCAGGGGATCTGGCGGACCCCCGTGGAAGGAGGCGAGCGGGGTGCTCGACGCCTCGGCCGGCGCCCGCCGTGGCGCCCTGAGCCGGCCAGGCCCCCGGCAGCCGCCGCACCGCCGGCGCCGGAGCCATATGGCCCGGCAGGCGAGACCGACATCGGCCCGATCGAGCCCGCGGGCGAAGACGACGTCAGGCCGGCGGGCAGCTCGGTCGAGCCCGAGGTCGAGGCAGCGGCAGAGCTGCCCGATCAACCGACGATCGAGGCGGCCCCGGCGGCCGGGGCCACCCCCGAGGAGCAGGCCGGCCGCAGGCGCCACAGACGCCATCGACGGCATCGTCGAAAGTGACAGCGGTGAGATACTGGGCGCGGTGGCCGAGTACAACCTGATCCTGGTTGAGACCCGAGACCGGGTCACGACCATCACCCTGAACCGCCCGGACAGCTTCAATGCCCTCACGGGCGAGATGTCCGACGAGATCTGCCTGGCCCTGGCCGACGCTCGCAGCGACGACCACGTGGGGGCGGTGGTGATCACCGGGGCCGGCCGCGCCTTCTGCTCCGGCCAGGACCTCAGGTCGATGGAGGAGGAGGGCGCCGGGAGCGACATCGGCGACTTCGTGCGCAACCACCTGCGCCTCCACTTCAACCGGATGGTCCTGGATATCCGCCGGTTGCCGAAGCCGGTGGTCGGCGCCATCAACGGCGTGGCCGCGGGGGCGGGCATGAGCCTGGCGCTGGCCTGCGACCTCAGGATCGGCAGCGAGAAGTCCTCGTTCATGCAGGCGTTCGCGCGGGTGGGCCTGGTCCCCGACGCGGGCAGCACGTACCTGATGACCGCGTTGATCGGCACCTCCAGGGCGCTCGACCTGGCCTGGACCGCGCGACGCGTTGGGGCCGAAGAGGCGCTGACGATGGGCCTTTTGAATCGCAGGGTGGCCGAGGCCGAGCTCGCCGCCGCGGCACAGGAATTGGCGGCGAGCCTCGCCAGGGGGCCGGCGCTGGCGACCGCAATGGCCAAGGAGGCCATCCTCGGCGCAGCCGAGCGCGGACTGAGCGCAGCACTGGACCACGAGGCCGACCTCCAGGCCCAGTGCATCGCGACCGACGACTTCAGGGAGGGCGTCGCGGCCTTCCTCGAGAAGCGCGAACCGCGCTTCGGCCAGGCCCCCGCGCGAAGCTGACAGCGCCGGCGCGCCCCGCGGCGACCGTCACCGTCCTGCGCGACGGACCCGGCGGGCTCGAGACCCTGTTCCTGCTGCGCCCGGTCGAGGCCGAGTTCGTGCCCCGGGCCCAGGTCTTCCCCGGGGGACGCATCGACGAGGCCGACGACGCCCCCCACTGGGATGACCTGACCGACATGAGCGCCGCCGAGGCGGCGGAGCGCCTGATGACCGAGACGGCGGCTGGCGTCAGCGCACGGGCGTTCCTGGTGGGCGCGGTGCGCGAGGTGTTCGAGGAGACGGGGGTCCTCCTCGGCGTCGACGGCGGCAACCTTGCCGATCCGACCTGGCTGCAGTCCACCCGGACCCGGGTGCACGCGGCCGAGGAAACCTTTGCCGACGTCCTCGGGGCCGAGGGCCTGCGACTGCGCCTGCACGACCTGGTGCCTTTCGCCCGGTGGGTCACCCCGGAGGCCCTGCCCAAGCGATATGACACCTTTTTCCTCGCGGCACCGATGCCGCCCAACCAGGAGGCGGTCGCGGCCAGGGGCGAGATCGCGTCGTTGGAATGGGTGACCGCGGCAGACGCCCTCGCTCGCGCGGACAGCAAGGACGCCTACACGCTGCCCCCTACTCGCGCAGCCCTGGCGCTGCTGGCGCAGTTCGCGGATGTCGCCTCGGCCCTGGCCGGGATCGGCAAGGACGCGCAGCTGGCACCGATCCTGCCCCGGGTCGTCAGCCGCACGGACGGACCCGGCGAGGAGGGCATCGCCGTCCTGCTGCCCGGCGAGCCGGGCTACGAGGAGCAGGTCTGAGCCGCTCCCTGTGACCATCGACGCCGACGTGATCCTGGCGCCCAACCCATCGCCGATGACCGGCAAGGGCACCAATACCTATGTGCTCGGGCGCGACGAGGTCGCCGTGGTCGACCCCGGGCCGGCGATCCCGGAGCACCTCGACCGGGTGGAGGCGGCGGTGCGCGACCGCGGGACGCCGATCCTTGTCCTCCTCACCCACCATCACCCGGACCACGCCGAGGGCGCCGAGGAATTCGCGCGGAGGCTGGGGGTGCCGCTGGCAGCAATCCCCCATCCCCTCTCGCCCCGCCTGGACCGAGCCCTGTCGGACCACGACCGCCTGGAGGTTGGGACGGGCTGGCTGGAGGTGCTCGCTACGCCGGGACACTGCCGCGACCACGCGTGCTTCGCCTGGAGCCAGGCCCGCGCCGTGCTGGTGGGAGACCTGGTCGCGGGCGAGGGCTTCATCGTCATCGACCCGCCCGAGGGTGACATGAGCGACTACCTGCGGTCGATCGGCCGGGTGCGGGACTACCGCTTCGGCGCCGACCCCTCCGGGCCCGCCGTCCTGCTACCCGGGCACGGCCCGACAATCCAGGACCCCGGGGCGCTCCTCGACGGGTACATCGCCCACCGCCTGGCGCGGGAGCAAAAGGTCTTGAATGCCCTGCCCGCCGAGGACGGCGCCACGCCCGACGAGGTCCTTCCCGTCGCCTATGCCGACACGCCGCAGGCGATGTACCCGGTCGCGGCTCGGAGCCTGCAGGCGCACCTCGACAAACTGGTGCGGGACGGGCTGGCGAGCGAGGTCAGCGGCAGGTACACCCGCCAGGACTGACCCCGGCTCAGGCCGGGACCGGGGTCGCCTCCGGGTCGAGCTGCTCGAGGTATTCGATCACCTTGCGGGTCATCCAGGTCGGGGTGGACGCCCCCGATGTGACTCCGACGCGCTTGATACCCCGGAACCACTCCGGGTCGAGCTCCGACGGGTTGTCGACGAGCTTCGCCGGCTTGTGCCCCAGTTCCTCCACGACCTGCACCAGGCGCTTGGAGTTGGAGCTCCGCCGTGACCCCACCACGACCACCATGTCGACCTCGGCGGCCGCCTCGACAGCCGCCTCCTGGCGCTCCTGGGTGGCCTTGCAGATCTCGTTGTGGACCTCGACCCTGGGCCAGCGCCGAACAATCTCCTCGATCGTGGCCAGGGTGTCCCACTGGCTGAGGGTGGTCTGGCATGTAACGCCGAGTCGTTCGGTGGGAAAATCGACCCGGTCAAGCGCGGCAAAGTCCATCGGCTCGACCAGGTGGACGCGGTCCGGGGCCTCGCCAATCACCCCGTCCGGTTCGGGGTGGCCCTGCTGGCCGATGTAGAGGACATGGAAGTCCCGGGCGACCAGGTCCTTGACCAGGTCGTGGGTGCGGACGACGTCCGAACATGTCGCGTCGACCGTCCTCAGGCCCATCTCCTGGGCCCGCTTCACGACCTGGGGTGAGACCCCATGGGCGGTGAAGATGACCGTGCCGGCGTCGATGTGCTGCAACCCCTGGATCCGGTCGTCCGCGTCCACCAGGTCCACCCCGTGATCGTGCAGCTCGTCGGTGACATGCTCGTTGTGCACCAGGTAGCCCAGCATGTGCACCGGCTGGGGGACCGGCTCGAGCTTTGACTCGGCGCCGACCTGGCGGGCGATCTTGATGGCATCGACCACGCCGTGGCAGTAGCCGCGCGGCGTGATCTTGAGGACGTCCATACCTCAGACCATACGCCGGCGCTGATGTAGATTGGGGGCCTCCAGGAGGCGCTCTTGCAGGTACTGGTCGTCGCGGAGACGGCAACGCAACCCCTGACCGTCAACGCGGGGTTCCCCGTTGGCGCGATCCTGGTCGGGGTCGGGGTGCTGGTCTGGCTGCGCCTCTCCAAAAAGGGTGGGCGCCGCACCCAGGCGATCGTCGATGCCGGCCTCAAGGCCATACCGGGCGTCATCGCCGCCGGCGCTGGAGCCGTGGGGGTGACGGTCGGGGTGGCCTATTTCATGTTCATGGGGCTCTACTTCATCGTCAACCTGGTGATCGCCTCGATCATCGATGCTTTCACTCATGAGCAGTTCCGGCCCGGCCCGATCTACGGCGAGCTGGCGGGGACCGGTGCGCGCTGGACCATTGCCGGCGTCGTGGTCCTCGGACTCGGGACCCTGTGGCTCGGGGTGGTCATCGGCCAGGCCCTCCAGAGGGTCTCATCGAACGCTCCACCGGCGTCCGCCGGCCCCGCGGTCGAACCGCCAATCGCTCCCGTGGTCGAACCATCAATCGCCCCCGCGGTCGAACCCCCGAGGGAGACACCGGGAGAGGTCGTGCCAACAGGGCCTCCGCGGCCTCGGCGCCGCAAGCGGCCCGCGAAGCAGCCCTAGGCCGAGATGGCGGGGAGGGCGGCAGCCGCCGCGGTCCGTGGCGTGGCGGGTAGCAGGGCCCGGGCCAGGACCTCCTCGACGTGGTCCACCAGGATCACCTCGATCTGGTTGCGGATCTCCTCGGGCACCTCCTCGAGGTCCTTGCGGTTCTTGCGCGGCAGCATGAACACCTTGATGCCGGCACGGTGGGCGGCGAGCAGCTTCTCCTTGACCCCGCCGATCGGCAGGACGCGGCCCCGCAGGGTGATCTCGCCGGTCATCGCCACCTCCTTGCGCACCGCCCGGCCGGTCAGCGCGGAGACGATCGCGGTGGTCATGGTGACGCCCGCCGAGGGTCCGTCCTTGGGGATCGCGCCGGCCGGGACATGGATGTGGACGGAGTTGTCCTTGATCCTGCTGGCCTCGACATTGAACCGCGCCGCGTGGACGCGCGCGTAGGACCAGGCCGCCCGGGCGGACTCCTCCATCACCTTGCCAAGCTGGCCGGTCAGGGTGAAGTCACCCTCGCCAGGAACGACGATTGCCTCGACGGTCATCACGTCGCCACCCCACTCATTCACCGCCACCCCGGTGACCGCGCCCACCTGGTCCTCGGTCTCGGCGAGGCCGAAGTCGAAACGAGGCGGGCCCAGGATCCCCTCGAGGTCGGCGGCCTTCGGCGCGAAGCGGGCCTTCTCCCCTTCCGACAGCCGGCGCGGCACCTTGCGCGCGACATTGGCGATCTCCCGCTCCAGGCTGCGCACCCCGGCCTCGTGGGTGAACTCGCGGATGATCCGGCGGAGGGTGGCGTCGGCCAGGCTGAGGTGGCGCGCCGTGATGCCGTGCTCCTCCAGCTGGCGAGGCACCAGGTAACGCTTGGCGATGTGGAGCTTCTCCTCCTCGGTGTAGCCCGGGATGCGGATCACCTCCATCCGGTCGATCAGGGCCGGGTGGATGGTGTCGGCGATGTTCGCGGTGGTGATGAAGAGGACCTGGCTGAGGTCGTAGGCCACCTCCAGGTAGTGGTCGCTGAACTCCCGGTTCTGCTCCGGGTCGAGCGCCTCCAGTAGCGCCGCGGCGGGGTCGCCACGGAAGTCGGCGCCGACCTTGTCGATCTCGTCGAGCATGAAGACGGGGTTGTGGGTGCCCGCCTGGCGCATCCCCTGGATGATCCGGCCGGGCAGGGCCCCGATGTAGGTGCGGCGGTGACCGCGGATCTCGGCTTCGTCGCGGATCCCGCCCAGGGACACCCGCACGACCTCGCGGCCGAGCGCCCGGGCAATCGACTTGCCCAGCGATGTCTTGCCGACGCCGGGGGGGCCGACGAGGCAGAGGATGGGCGACCGGGCGTGCCTGTCCGGCGCCGGCTTGCCCTTCGAGGCGCCCTTCTTCGACGCCGCCCGGTCGGCCTTCGCCGTCGCCTCGCGGAGCTGGGCCTCGACCCGCTCGCGCACGGCCATGTACTCCAGGATCCGCTCCTTCACCTTGTCCAGGCCGTAGTGGTCCTCGTCGAGCACGCCCTTGGCCTTGCGGGTGTCCCAGTCGGGGTCCGGCTCCGATTCCTTCCAGGGCACCGAGACCAGCCAGTCGAGGTACGAGCGCAGCATGCCGTGCTCCGGCGAGATCGTCGGCATGGCCTCCAGCCTGCTCATCTCGCGGCGGGCCTTCTCGATCACCTTCTCGGGCATCCCGGAGGCATCGATCTTGGCCCGCAGTTCCTCCATGTCGCCGCCCTCTTCGGGCTCGCCCAGCTCCCGGCGGATGGCCTTTAGCTGCTCCCGCAGGATCTGCTCCTTCTGGGCCTGGCCGAAGGTCCCCTCGACCTCGGACTGGATGCGGCTCTTGAGCTCGAGCACCTCGCGCTGGCGGCTGATCTCGACGACCAGCGTGCGCAGCCTGGCCTCGACCGACGGGGTCTCGAGCAGCTCCTGCTTCTGCTCGACGGTGAGGTCGGGCACCCCCGCCACCAGGTCGGCAAAGAGCCCCGGGTCGTCGGCCCGCAGGATTGCCTGCGCCGCCTCCTGGGGAATGGCCGCGCCGCTTCCCACGTAGGCCTCGAACGCGTCGCGCAGGGAGGCCACCAGGGCGTCCAGCGCCAGCCCGGACTCCACCCGGTCGCGCACCTGCGCGTACTCTGCCTCGAGGTAAGGCTCCTGCCGGGTGAACTTCTCGATCCGCGCCCGGCCGATGCCACGCAGCACCAGCTGGGCCGACCCCATGACGCGGCGCACGCCCTCGATCTCCCCGACGGTGCCCCACGTGTAGACATCCTCCGGGCCCACCAGGTCCTGGCTCGGCTCCTTCTGGGCAACCACCAGGATGTGGCGGCCGCGCTTGCCGGCCTCTTCCAGTGCGGCCAGTGACGCCTCCCGGCCGACCGACAGCGGCGCCAGCGCCCCCGGGAACAGGACCGCCTCGCGGAGCGGGATCACGGGCAGGGTACGAGGTTTGCGCGGAGCCATGTGGCTAGCGTACCCCTGCCGGCCCTCAGGCCGAGCCGCTGTCGGGGGGAACCAGGACCGGGGTGCGGGGCGTCGCCGACAAGGGTGGAAACACGCCGGGATAGCCGAGGTGGACCAGGGCCTCGAACGCGGACTCCGACTCCTGGTAGAAAACGCCGAGGATTCGGTCCAGCTCGTCGGCGTCGAACCCGTGGCGGGGTAGCTCCGCCACGAGCCAGACATCGCCATCGGCATCGAGGCAATACTTCATGGCGAAGGTGCGCAGGTTCTTGCGGAGCAGCGCTCGGTAGAAGGCCTCGTGGTTTTCCCGCGGCGCGCGCACCATGAAGAAATAGAGGGACACGCGGTCGGCGCGAAGAACAGTCGCCACGTTGATCCGCTGGCGCACGTGGCCCTCCATGCTGACGAGCCAGGCATTGGCGTCGATCGCCTCCACCTTCGCGTGCTCCTGGGAGCGCAGCAGGGCCTCAAATTCCTCGTCGGTCACCGCTCCAGCGTAGCGGGCCGCGGGCTCCTCGGCCCAACTTCACCCGCGCCCGCCGCACGCGGCGTCATATGGGGTGAAATGCTGATGGAGCCGAAAGTGAACAACATGCTCGACCGAGCCCGGTCCGGTGACCGGGACGCATTTGCCCTGCTCGTGGACCGTTACGGCCTCATGGTCCTGCGTACCGCACGGCTGATCGTGCGCGACCCGGACCTCGCCGAGGACGTCTGCCAGGAGACCTTCTTCAAGGGTTGGCGCCGGCTGTCGACCCTTCGCGACGAGGACCCGGGTGCCTGGCTCAACCGGATCGCGGCGAACGAGGCGGTGTCGGCGTGGCGGCGGAGACACCGCCTCCAGGCGCTCCGCGAGCGGATCGGGATGGACCCCGGCGGCCGGCCGCCGCTGACCCCGGAGGCGCGGCTCGACCTTGGCCGTGCCCTTGATCGCCTGAAGGTCGACGACCGCGCGGTCGTGGTCCTCCACTACTACCAGGACCTCAGCGTGGAGGAGACGGCCCGGGCGCTCGGCATCCCGGTGGACACGGCCAAATCCAGGCTGAAGACCGCCCTTAAGCGGCTCCGCGACTTCAGCGGTGCCGAGGAGAACTGATGAACGATTTCGAGAACGACCTGAAGCGGCAACTGGCGCGCGAGGCGGACGCGGTCCAGTCGGTGCCCCGCGACCTCGCGGCGCGCATCGCCGAAAGCTCCGGCCCCCGGCCCGCGCTGTGGCTGCGGATGGCGCCGATCGCCGTCGCCGTGCTGTTCGTCGGCGCTGTCGGGCTGGCGATGAACAACCTCCTGCGGACTCCTCCGATCGTGCCGTCGCCTGCGGGTACACCCAGCGTCCTGGCTTCGGACAACCCGGCGCCGAGCCCCGCCGCGACACCAAGCCCGGTGGGCAACCTGGGCGCCTTCGCCTGCGGCCAGGGTGGCAACGGCGGCCGGCAGGTCGTGCAGCCGTCCGCCGACGGCAGCGGCAACCTCACCGCCGTGCGGGTCGCGCACCAGGCCGGCTTCGACCGGGTGACCTTCGAGTTCGCGGGCGCGACACTACCGGCGTACACGATCACCCTGCAGGCCACGACCCACTTCACCCAGGACGCCAGCGGCATGCCTGTCGACCTCAGAGGAAGCACAGGCCTGAAGGTGGTCTTCCACGGTGGCAGTGAGATGGACCTCAACGGCAAGAAGACGTATTCGGGCAGCAATGACCTCCTGCTTCCCGCGCCGTCGGCAAAGGGCATCGCCGAGGTGCGCCAGTTTGGTGATTTCGAACGAGTCCTGAGCTGGGGCATGGGCCTGGACGCCCTTCCCGTGTGCACCCGGGTCCTGCCCCTGGCCTCCCCCACCCGCCTGGTCGTCGACGTCCAGCAGCAGCCCTGACCGGGCCACAGGTCACCTCCCGGGGCTGAGCCCCGGGAGGCCGTCGATGCTCTCGGCGTTGCGCGTGGCCTGGTACTCGGCGATCCCGTCGGGCCCCTTGTGCGCCGCCCAGTCGTCGATCTGGGTCCGCTCCCTGTCGTAGCTCATGAGCGGAACGCCATACCCACAGGAGTCCGAGACGCGCTCCACGGTGACCTTGATCACGGCGCGCGCGCTGGGCTGGTCGGGGAAGCATGGCGCCAGATCCTCGTAGCCGGGGGTGCCCTTCTCGACCACCTCGCCGCGGCCGTGCAGCCGCACGATCCGGGGTGGGCCCTGGAACGCGCAGAACATCACCACGATGCGGCCGTTCTCGCGCAGGTGGGCGATGGTCTCCACCCCGCTACCGGTCAGGTCGAGGTAGGCCACCGTGTGCTGGTCGAGGACCTCGACCCGGTTGTGCCCCTTGGGCGACAGGTTGAGGTGGCCCTCGCCGCTGAGGGGGGCCGTGCCGACGAAGAAGATCGGCTGGTCGGTGATGAACCGACCCAGCTTCTCGTCGATCGCGTCATAGATCTTGCCCATACGAAGAGATTAGGGCCGTGTTGAGGGGCCGCCCAGCGGCCCCGATCAGCCCTTCTTGGCCTTGACCGCGGCGGTGATCTGCGGGATCACCTTGTGGACATCGCCCACGATGCCGAGGTCGCTCAACTTGAAGATGGGGGCCTCCTCGTCCTTGTTGATGGAGATGATGTTCTTGCTGCCCTTCATCCCGACGGTGTGCTGCATGGCTCCGGATACTCCCGCCGCGATGTACACGTTGGGCTTGACCGTCTTCCCGGTCTGCCCGACCTGCATCGAGTAGGGCATCCAGCCGGCATCGACGACCGCGCGCGTGGCGCCCACGGCACCACCCAGCAGGCCGGCCAGCTCCTCGAGCATCGGGAAGTTCTCCGGACCACCCATGCCGCGCCCGCCGGTCACCACGACCATGGCCTCCTCGAGCTTAGGCCCCGTCGACTCCTCGACACTGCGGTCGAGGATGCGCACCCGCTTCGAGCCCTCCGAGAGCTCAGGGGTCACCTGCTCGACCTGGGGCGCGCCGCTGCCGGCCGCCTCCGCGGCAAAGGCCTTGGCGCGGAAGGTGACGATGTGCGGACCCGCCGCGGCAAACGACTTGGTGGCAATCAGCGCCCCACCCCAGATGGGCACCTCCACCTTGACCGACTCACCCTCCACGGTGATGTCGGAAGCGAACGCGGCCATGCCGACGCCCAGTCGGGCAGCCACGCGGCAGGCGATGTCGCGGCCGTCATACGTGCCCCCAAACAGGATCGCGAGGGGCTTGCGCTCCTGGGCCAGGGCGACGAAGGCATCGACCGCCGGGAGGGCGAAGAACTGCGTGTAATCCTCGCGGGCATCCGCCAGCACCCTGGCGGCGCCGAACTCCCCGAGCTTCTCGGCATGGTTCGCGGCACTCCCGAGTGCCACGGCCACGACCTCGACGCCCAGGCTGCGAGCCTTGGTCAGGATCTCGAGTGTGATCGGGGCGATGGTGCCCCCGTCCTCTTCTGCGTGGACCCAGATTTCAGCCATTTCTAAAGCACCTTCAGTTCGACCAGCATGGCGGCAACACGCTCGCCCGACTGGCCTTCGTCTGTGATGACCTCGCCTGCCTGCCGCTCCGGCGCGGGGGCGACGCCATCGACCTTGACCAGCGAACCGCCCTCCCCCACCTGCCCGGCATCGAGGCCCAGCGCGGCGAGGTCCACGGTGTCGACGGTCTTGCTCTTGGCGCCCATGATCCCCTTGAGCGTGGGGTAGCGCGGCTCGTTGAGCCCGCCCGTGACGGTGACCACGACCGGGGTCTCCGTCTCGATCGTGACGAAGCCGTCGGCGGTCTGCCGCTGGACGGTGACCTTGGTGCCTTCGACCTCCAGCTTCTTGGCGAATGAGAGATGGGGGACGCCCAACAGCTCCGCGAGCTGTGCCGGCACCATGCCGGTGGAACCGTCGTACGACTCGGTGCCGCAGATCACGATGTCCCAGTCGCGGCCCTTCAGGGCCGCGGCCAGTGCCCGGGCGGTACCCAGCGCGTCGGAGCCGGCGAGGCCGGGGTCGGTGATCAGGACGCCGCTCTCGGCACCCATCGAAAGGGCCTTGCGGATGGCGTCGTTCGCCTTCTCCGGGCCCATCGAGACAACAGTCACCTTTCCCCCGGTCTTCTCAGCCAGCTGCAGGCCCTCCTCCACGCCGTACTCGTCGGCCTGGTCCATCACCAGTTCGACGCCCTCGCGGACAACCCGGTGGTTGTCGCCGAGGCGAGGGGTGACGTTGAGGTCGGGCGTCTGCTTGACGGTCACGAATACGTTCACGCAGATCCTCACTCGATTGAAAGTGGAAGTCCCACACACCGCAAACATGACAGCGGCGTCAGGATGACGGGGGATTCTAACCGAGCGCGATAGGCTCGGCGCCGTGGTTGCTGGAAAACCAGGGACGGGCGGCTGACGACCGAGGCCCCGCCCATTACAGAGGCCATCCCGCCCAGTCCGAGGGGGATGCGCGCCATCGTGCTTCACCGCGCGTTCCCCGCCCTGCGCCACCGCAATTACCGGCTCTTCTTCTCCGGGCAGCTCATCTCACTCATCGGCACGTGGACCCAGCAGGTGGCCCAGGGCTGGTTGGTCTGGACGATCTCCCACTCCCCCCTGATGCTCGGGCTGATCACCGGCATGCAGTCGCTGCCTGTCCTGCTCTTCGGGCTCTGGGGCGGTGTCGCGGCGGACCGGATGCCGAAGCGCCGGCTCATCCTCGGGACCCAGGCGGTGGCAATGACCCTGGCGCTCCTGTTGAGCCTCCTGACCTTCAGTGGCCTCGTCGGAGCCTCCAACCCGACGTTCAGCCTGGTTGTTGTCGCGGCCTTCGCGTTCGGCCTCGGCACGGTCAACGCGTTCGACGCGCCCGCCCGCCAGGCATTCGTCGTTGAGCTCGTGGGCAAGAAACACCTGCTCAACGCAATCTCGCTGAACAGCAGCATCTTCAACGGTGCCCGGATCGTCGGGCCGGCGCTCGCCGGGGTGATGATCAAGTTCGTCGGGATACCGGCGTGTTTCTTGATCAACGGGCTGAGCTTTGTGCCCGTGATCGTCGGGCTGTACCTGATCAAGGTGCGGCCCCAGGCGGTGGCCGTCGTTTCGCGCGGTGGGCTGATGGGCAACCTGCGGGAGTCCCTGGCCTACGTCTGGCGCGACCCGCTGATCCGCGGGCTGTACCTCACCGTCGTGACGATCAGCGTCCTCGTCTTCTCGTACGCGACGATGCTGCCGTACTTCGCGGACAGCGTCCTGCACAGCGGCGCCGCGGGCTACAGCGTGCTCAGCGTCAGCGCTGGACTTGGCGCGCTGGTTGCCGCGCTCAGCCTGGCCGTGATCCACGAGCGCCGTCGCACGCGGGGGGCGTGGATCGTCCTTGGAGCGATCGGCATGAGCCTGGCGGTGGCGTTCTTCTCCCTGTCGACATCGCTGCCGCTGTCGGCGCTGATGCTGGGGCTTGGAGGGTTCTCGGGGATCGCGTTCCTGGCGAGGGCCAACACCTCGCTGCAGACGGCGGTCCCGGACGCCCTGCGGGGCCGGGTGATGAGCGTCTACATCCTGCTGCTGATGGGCGTCGCGCCGATCGGGGCCGTCCAGCTGGGCCTGGTCGCCAGCGTTTTCGGGGCGCAGCGGGCGCTGGCCGGCGAGAGCGTCTTGGCCGTGGTGATCCTGGTCGCGCTGCACACCGTGACCAGGACCGTGCGCGAGAACGCCTAGATAAAGGGCCTCGCCGCGCCCAGCTCGAACATGTGCTGGGCCTGGCGAATCTCCTCGAGGATCTGCAGGGCGCTGTCCACGTGGCCCGACATCGCGTACGCGCCGGAGGGGGTCATCGCCTCCGGCAGCCATGCCGCCAGGTTGCGCAGGCTCTTCACCAGGCGCTCCTTGCGCTGCATTTCGTTGCGCACGCGCTCGCCGAAGAACGCAAAGCTCTGGGGCAGCAGGTGGGTCTGGTTTCGGATCTCGAGCATCTCGCCCTCGTAGTGCTCCAGCGCCTGCTCCATCGCACGAACGATCGGCTGCGCGGGGACCCCGCCGCCCTGCAGGCTGCGCTTCAGCTCCCCGAGCAGGGTCGCGAGCGCCTCCTCGACCTCGGACATCTCGGCGATCTCCCAGCGGTAGCGGGTTTCCCAGTCACCGCGGAGCTCACCCTTTTTCCGGTTCTCACGCGCAATCCGGCGGCTTCGCTCGCGCCAGATGATGTCGTACGCCCGGCGGGTCAGCGCATCGGACAAGACCGTGTTGGCATCGCTGACGACGGTCATCGTCTTCTGCCACTGGTCGATCGTGAATTCCTTGCTGTGACGGTCCGGGTGGACCTCCTTGGCCTTGCGCCTGAAGGCGCGGTGGATCTGTTCCGTGCTGGCACGCGGGGTCACGCCGAGCAGGAAGTAGTAGTTGATCTCAGTGTGCGCGGACTGTGGCAGCGAGACGTTGCGCACGACCTCCTGCTCGACCTTGGTCTGGGCCTCCTGGCTTATGGCCCGGGCATCCTCGGGGGGCGCGCCACGGGACTGCAGCTCCTCGATGATCGCCGCGGGCGGCGTCATCGTGCGGTGCATGTCCATCGCGGAGGTGAGCAGCTTGTGTCGGTCGGTGAGACTGAGCTTCGGCTGCTTCCCGAACCGGGAAAGGATGGAAGGCATGCCACAGTTTATGCGGCAGACCCATCTCGCCGGAACAGGCTGACACACGGTTTGATCAGGCTGGGGGCGGCTCCTTCTCGCAGTCCTCGAGCTCCTGGTCCGGCCTCAGGCCGACAAACGTGGGGTGCCGGAGCACTCCTTCCCGCGTCCATTCCGTGTACTTCACATCGCAAACCAGCTCTGGTTTGACCCACACGACATCGCGGGGCGCGACCTCGCGGTGGGCGATGCCGGGGTCGCGCGCCGCAGGGATTTCCGTCAGCCGACCGGCGATGGCTTTCAGGGTCTGCTCGTCGAAACCACTGCCGGCCTGGCCGGCATACGTCAGCTTGCCCTTGTCGATGACGCCCAACGCCAGCGACCCGAAATGCTTGCGCCCTCCCTGTGGCGGGGTGAACCCGATCACCGCGCAGGTCTGGGTGCGGACGGCCTTGACCTTGAGCCAGTCCTTCGATCGCTTACCGGGCACGTACTTCGATTCCAGGCGTTTGGCCACCACCCCCTCCTGGCCCTGCTGCCGGACCGCGGCCATCAGGAGCTTGCCGTCGTCACCCGAGAACGTGTCCAGCAGCCGCACCGACGGCCCGTCGAGCAGGCGCGCTGTGAGGAGCCGGCGCCGGGCGTACAGGGGCACGTCCAGGAGCGAGAGACCATCGTCGTACAGGATGTCGAAGACGTAGTAGAGGATCGGGATCGACGGGTGGGGGCTGGTGCTGGAGCGCCCGCCCTTCCAGCCGGTGCGCTCCTGCAACCGGCCAAAACTCGGCCGGCCCTCCTCGTCGAGGGCGACGACCTCACCATCCAGCACCGCGTCCGCCGAACGCACGAGGCTGCCGAGTTGGGCGAGCTCGGGGTACTGACGGGTGGCGTCCAGCCCCCGGCGTGAGAGCAGCTTGACCTTGCCCTTGCGCACCAGGGCGATGGTCCGGAAGCCGTCGAGCTTGATCTCGTATGACCATTTGGGGTCGTCAAACGCGTCCTTGCCGGGGTACGCCAGCATCGGCTCGAACTTCGCGGGGAAGGTCGCCTCGCCGGCGCGCGAGAGATCCACGAACCCCGTGCTGTCGCCGCCCTGCTTGGAGGCCGAGACATTCGAGTGCCAGACCCGCTGCCTGGCCTCCGCGATCTCCGCCATGCTCCGGCCTGACATCACCGACCGGTCGAGGTCGGTGACGGGATCCTCGGTCGCCCCCTCGTCGCGTTTCTTGATCAGCAGCCAGTCCTTGCCGTTACGCCCCCCGACCAGCGCGAACGCCCCCTTCAACTTGCGGCCGTACAACTCGAACTTGAGGTCGCCGCGCGCGAGCATCGCGTCGACTTCGGCGTCCGTGTCCGGGGCCGCCGCCGATCCCGATCCGTGGGGTGGAAGCCAGCGCACACCGCCCCAGTCCCAGACCATCACGGTCCCACCGCCGTATTCGCCCTGCGGGATCCGGCCCTCGAAATCGAAGTACTCGACCGGGTGGTCCTCGACATGCACCGCGAGGCGCTTGTCCGCGGGGTTCAGGCTCGGCCCCTTCGGCACCGCCCACGAGAGCAGGACGCCGGCGTGCTCCAACCTGAAGTCATAGTGCAGCCGGCTGGCCTCGTGCTTCTGGACCACGAACCGGCTGATCCCGGCAGGCTTCTCGGCCACCTTGCCGGCCGGCTCCGGGGTGGTCCCGAAGGTGCGCTTGCGCTGGTACTCGCTGAGCTTGTCCGGGCTCACGAATCGGCGGCGAAGGGCAGCTGGGGCAGGTCCAGGGTGATCTTGCGCCTCCGGCCACTGGGCCGCGGTGGGAGGAGGTGCTGCCGGATGCAGGCGCGCGGGTCGACCTCGGGGTGGAGCCCGACGAAGATCGGGAACCGCAGCATCCCCTCCGGGGTCCACTCGCTGAACTTCACCGAGACGACCAGCTCCGGGCGCACCCAGACGGCCTCGGCGGGCACCCGCTCGGCGTTGAGCGGCGGTTCGGCGCCACCGCGCAGCCCCGGCAGGGCCTGTCCCAGCAGGCGCATCGTGCGCTGGTCGAAGCCGCCACCGACAGCTCCCGCGTACACCGGGCGGTGCTCCGCGAACACGCCCACCAGCAGCGTCTCGAACCCCCCTGACGGGTCCGGCACGTAGCCCAGGACCACTACGTCCTGGCGGGGCACGTCCTGGACCAGGAGCCAGCTGGGGGTGCGCCCGCCGGGCATGTAGGGACTGTCCTTGCGCTTGGCGATCACCGCGTCGATCCCCAGCTCGCGCGCCGCCTCGAAGAACGAGACACCGTCACCGGCGACCGCGTCCGAGATGCAGATCCGACCCTCGGCCTTCACCACCTGCTTGAGCAGCTTGCGGCGGCGCAGCAGGCTCAGCGACATCACCGACCTCGCCTCGTGGTAGAGGATGTCGAAGACGACGTAGGCCGCCGGTTGGCGGGCCGCGGCCTGGTCGGTCGCGTGCGAGGTCCCAACACGCATCCGGCGATCCAGGGCCGCGAAGTCGGGGCGGCCGGAGCCGTCGCTGATGACCACGCAGCCATCGATGATGACCTGGTCCGCGCCCACCCGGCGGGGCAACTCGCCCAGCTCCGGGAACAGCTCGGTGATGTTCCGACCCCCCTGGTCCTGCAGGTGGTAGCCCCCACCCTCCACGAAGGCCAGCGCGCGCAGGCCGTCCCAGCGCACCTCGAAGATGTGCTCGGTCGAGTCGAACGGCTCGCTCGCCCCCCCGGGCACCATCGGCATCATCACGGGGGGCAGCACAGCGGGGCTGAGGGGCAGCGGCCCGGGGTCGAGGTCGTCCTGGGCTTCGATCTCGGCGCCCTCTGGCGGCACGATCGTCAGTGGCGGATCAGGCATGGAGCAAGCCTATGCCGGGCAAGCGGCTCAGGAGGCCTTGGCCACCCTCCGGCGGGGCTTCTCGGCGGCCTCCTTGGTGGCCGGCTTCTTGTCCTTGAGCACGGTCGGCCGGCTCGGCTTGGCCTCCTCCCGCTCGGTGGCACGGCCTCCCTTCTTGCTCGCCTCGACCGAAGCCTTGAGGGCTGCCATCAGGTCCATGACCTTGGGCGCCGGGGCGTCCGCGACCACCTCGATCTCGTGGCCGGCGGCCTTGGCCTCGGCGATCTGGACCAGGGCCTCGCGGTACTCGTCGTGGTATCGGGAGGGGTCGAACTCCTCCGTCAGGTTGTCGATGAGCATTTTGGCCATCGCCATCTCGCGCTTGTCGATCTTGATGTCTTCTTCGGGCAGGTTCAGATCCTCGTCGCTGCGGATCTCGTCCGGCCAGTGCAGGGTGTTGACCACCACGCCCTTGCCATGAGGCCGCAGCGTCGCCATGTGCTCGCGGTCGTGGAACGCGACCTTGCCGACGGCCACACGACCGGCCTCCTCGAGCGCCTTCTTCAGGAGATAGAAGGGCTTGAGCCCCACCTTCTCCGGTTCCAGGTAGTACGACTGCTTGAGGTAGAGCTCGTCGTCGATCTCACTGGCATCCACGAACTCGGTGATGTCGATGGTCCGCGCCGTCGGCAACGGGAGGTTGTCGAGGTCGCTGTCATCCATCAGGACGTAGTGGTCCTTGCTCAGCTCATAGCCCTTGACCACGTCCTTCCAGTCCAGGACGTCATCGGTCACCGAGCAATGCCTCTTCTGCTTGATCGGCTGGTGGTGGCAGGGGCAGAGGGAGCGGAAGGAGACCGACTTGGACTCCGTCGCCAGGTACATCCGCACCGGGATCGAGACCATCCCAAAGCTCACCGCGCCTTTCCACATCGAACGGGGCATGCCCAGATCCTCGCACAGATGTTCCTCTCCGTAAACCGAGTGCGGCTCGTGCCGGGGTCGACGGTGGCCGCTCCCGCTAGAGTCGCCGCGCGCCTTTGCCGCAGTTGGGAGATTTGAAATGTCAGAAGAAAGCCGGCCCGAGGTCACCGTCACCGTCCGTGACAACGGCTCGTATCGCATCACCGGGGCCTTCCGCCTCCTCGACGGCGGCGGCAACGAGATCGACTTCCCGGCCAGCGACCGCGAGTGGGTCTCGCTGTGCCGCTGCGGCCACTCGGCGACCAAGCCGTTCTGCGACGGCACCCACAAGAGCGTCGAATTCGACTCCATCATCAGGCTCTCCGACCTGACCTCGGACCCGGACTGAGTCGCGCGGTCCAATAATCAAGCCATGCAGGCACGGGTCCACCGGATCAACGTCTCGGGCGGAGGAGTGCCCAAGCGCGCGGTCGCCGAAGGCGTGCTGGGCGAGCTGGGCATTGCCGGTGACGACCACGACGACAAGGTCGACCACGGCGGCCCGGACCGGGCCCTGTGCCTCTACTCGATCGAGCGGATCCGCGTGCTGCAGGCCGAGGGCCACCCCGTCGCCCCGGGGAGCATGGGCGAGAACATCACCATCGAGGGGCTGGACACCGCCCGGCTGAAGCCCGGCGATCGCCTTGCCATTGGTGAGACGGAGATCGAGCTCACCTCGCATGCCACACCCTGCAGGACGATTCGCGAGTCCTTCATCGACGGCGGGTTCAGCCGCGTGCTGCACACCCCCCACCCCGGCGACTCCCGGCTGTACGCGCGGGTCCTGCGCGGCGGCACCCTGCGCCAGGGTGACCCCATCCAGGTCCTCGAGTAGCTCAACCCACCAGGAAAGACAAAAGGGCCGCCGAGGCGGCCCTTTCGGCTTCTGTTCTAACGCCGGCTCACGGGTAGGTCGCGACGCAACCGCCGAGGGTGCCCGCCTTGTTGCTCCAGAGCGTCTGGATCGGGAAGCTGCCGGTGCTGAGGGTGATGTTGCGCGATGCACCCGAACCGCTGTTGATCCAGGCGCACTTGTCACCGTTCTCCTGGCCCGAGGCATCGATCCAACCGGTGCTGACGTCGGGGTCGGTCACCGCCTCGGCATACTCGTGGCCGCCGACGATGGTGATCCCGTCCGTTGCGCCGGTGGTGCCGGAATTCACGTAGTTGGCGCCACAGCTGCTGCCCGCGTCGGTGATGTAGGGCAGGTTGGTGTAGGCGACGTTCTTGGTGCCGTCACTGGTCATGCTGTGCCAGGCGCAGTACTGCACCTTGAAGCCGACGGTGCCGGTGCCGGTGGGAGTGGCGACGAAGTAGTCCGCGTCGGGGTTGTAGCCGAAATGCTGCTCCGCCTTGACGGCCTCAGCCGCGATTTGCGAGTCCTGGATCACCGCCAACGGGGCGGATGAGTCGTCGTTCCACGTCCCCGCGAGCTGGCCCGTGGGGTTGGTGATGTTGCCCGCGGCGCTGCTGTAGTACTGGGTCTGGATGTTGGCCCAGCCGCTGCCGCCGACACCATTGAAGAAGTTGGTCAGGCGCGCCTGCTCCCCCGACGGGTCCTTGCCCTTGAACCCCCAGAAGGTCAGGTAGACCTTGGGCGCCTTCTGGATCGCGCCGCCGCCGTAAAGCAGCGGGCCGGCGCCGTTGCCCACGCCGAGGTAGCCCTTGTTGCGGTTGTCGATGGCGCCCGCCACGGTCGGGTAGATGTGCTTGATAACCCTGGCGGCGGCTCCCGACGGGGCGCCGGTCACGACGTTGGCGCTGGCCAGCGAGGGTCCGCTGATGAGGGCTGCCGTCGCAAAAGCGGTCGCGGCGATCACCCTGAGGGAGAGGTGATTTTGCATGCAATCTCCAGTAGCAGCCCAGCAGCCGAGCCGGCACCGCCAGTCCTTTACAAGTGTTAACAGGTAACCAGACCGTCCTGCTGTTCGCAACCCTGCATACGCACTGTTAACCGAGGCGCGCGACGCCCGGGATCAGCGTCCGACGGCGCCCCAGGTGGGCATGACGTCGGTCCAGACCCGGTCGGCCCATGCCTGCAGCTGGGGCTCGCCAGGGTGGAGCCCGTCCGGCGCCACCCAACCCGGGGTGCCCGCCTGCGCGCGGCTGACCTCAAAGATGTCCACGAACGGCATCCCGGCGCGCCGGGCCTCCTCCAACCCGATCGCGTTGAACCGGCGGAGACCCGCCTCGATGTCCGCCGGGCGGCCGAAGGCGGCCCCGGTCGGGGTGTAGGAGAAGTCCGGGATCGAGACCACGACCACGCGGCCTGCCGGCAGTCCCAGGGCCTTCAGCTCGACGAGGATCTGGCGCAGGCTCGTGCGGTACTGCGCCTCGGTGCGACCCTGGACGTAGTCATTGACCCCGATCAGCACCGAGACCACGTGCCAGCGGGCGTCCGCCAGGTGCGGCAGTTCGTGGCGGATGACGTCCTCGGTGGTGTAGCCGTTGACCCCCAGGTTGACCACGCCGACGCGTTTGCCGGTGGCGTCCTCGAGGTGCCGGGCAACGCGGGGGGGAAAGCTCTTTGCCGGCGTCAGCGCCGTGCCGATGGTGTACGAGTCACCCAGGGCCAGGTAATGGATGTCGCCGGTGGCGGTCACGGGGCCGCGTCCCCCGGCACGCACGACGAACGCCAGCACGGCCAGCCCCACGAGGACCGCGGCCACCACGACGAGGAGGGGGATCGGCACGCGCCGTCGCGTGCCCTCAGAGATTTGCGGTGGCCTGCTCCAGCAGGTTGGCGAACTTCTTCTGCGCGGCCTCGCGCCGGGTGGGGATGTGGTCCGACGGCCAGGGGCCTTCCGCGGGCGTGTAGTCCTTGAGCACCTGGCGCGCGACCGTGACGCGGTGCACCTCGTCCGGACCGTCGTAGATCCGGGCGGCCCGCGCGTGGCGATACATGGCCTCGAGCGGTATGTCCGATGAGAACCCCAGGGAGCCGTGCACCTGGATGGCCCGGTCGATGACGTCCAGCAGGACCTTGGCGCCGAAGAACTTGATCATCGAGATCTCCTTCCGCGCCGCAGCCGCCCCGTCCTGGTCGATCTTCCACGCTGCCTGGAGGGTCATCAGCCGGGCGGCCTGCATCTCGGCGGCGGAATCGGCGATCCAGTTCTGCACGGTCTGTTTGCGGGCCAGCGCGCCCCCAAACGCCTCCCGCTGCAGTGCCCGTTCGCACATCATGTCGAACGCTCGCCGGGCCACGCCCAGCCAGCGCATGCAGTGGTGGATCCGGCCTGGTCCCAGGCGCATCTGGGCGATGAGGAAGCCGCTGCCCTCGGGGCCGAGCAGGTTCGCCGCGGGAACGCGGCAATTCTCGTAAAGGACCTCGGAGTGACCGAAGCCGAAGGGCTCGTGCTCCGACGCCATGTTGGGGATGTTGCGCACGATGTTCAGGCCGGGGGCGTCCTTCGGCACGATGATCATCGAGGCTCGCGAGTAGGGGTTCTCGTTCTCCGGGTCGGTGACCGCCATGACGATCAGGAAGTCGGCCACCATCGCGTTGCTGGTGAACCACTTGTGGCCGTCGATGACGTACTCGTCGCCATCGCGCCGGGCAACGGTCTTGAGCATCGTCGGATCGGCACCCGCGCCGGGCGACGGCTCGGTCATCGAGAAGGCACTGCGCATCTCGCCGGCCAGCAGGGGCTCGAGCCAGCGGCGCTTCTGGTCCTCGGTGCCGTACATCGCCAGGATCTCCGAGTTGCCGGAGTCCGGCGCCTGGTTGCCGAAGACGCTCGGCGCCCACATCGACGAGCCCTCGATCTCGTGCATCAGGCCCAGCTTCACCTGGCCATAGCCCTGGCCGCCATGCTCGGGGGACAGGTGGGTCGCCCAGAGCCCCTGGGCCTTGACCTGGTCCTGCAGGGGTCGGACCAGCCGCGTGAACCCCGCCAGGTCGGTGTCGACCACCTCCAGCGGCCAGACCTCCTCGCGCACGAAATCGCGCATCCAGTCCAGCTTCTCCTGGAACTCGGGCTCGGTAGAGAAATCCCAGCTCACGTCGTCGACCTCCTGCTTCGAGTACCCAATCCTGCCATTTTTCTAGGCGAGGAGATTCACGCCGTTGTTCACCAGCGCCGTGATCACCCCGGTCAGCTGCTCGTACATGGGGTCGGGCCGCTTGCCCCGCCGGTGAAGCATCAGGTTGTAACCGAATATCGCCGCGTACTTGTAGCAGCTTACGGCCAGGTACCAGCGGCTCTCGGCCGGGTCGGCGCCGTACAGGTCGATGACCTCGTCGACGTCGAGCTTGATCCCTCCGCCGGGGTTGGGGGTGCCAGGGAGCTCATTGCGCTGCGCCACCACGCAGAGGCAGCCGAGGTCGAGCAGGGGGGCGCCGATCTCCGAGATCTCCCAGTCCAGCACCGCGACCACCTCCGGCAGGCCGTCGGCGTCGGGACGGAAAAGCATGTTGCCGTAGTGGTAGTCGGCGTGGACCAACGACGGCGGGGGGTCTTCCGGCTTCTTCTCGGCCAGCAGCGAGCCAAGGGCGGGGGCCTGGGCGGTGAGCTCCTCGGGGGCCCGCGACATCAGCCATGACCAGCGGATCATCTCCTCGGTCAGCGGCGTGGGCTTCTCGTCGCCGATGCCCGTGCGGTTCACGGGGACGGCCTGGATGCGCTTCAGGGTGCGCACCGCCGACTCGGCGATCCGGACGGGTTCGAATTGCTCCTGCGCTTTCTCGATGCGGACCCCGTCCACCGCCTCCATGAGGCAGAAGGGGCGGCCGTCCAGCACGGTGGGGTCCTCGCAGTTGGCCACGATCCGCGGGGTGGGCAAGCCGTGGTCGTGCAGCGCGGCCATGATCCGGCCCTGGCGCAGCACGTCGGCGGGACCCGCGATGCGCGCCCCGGGTGGAGGCAGCCGCAGCACCATTCGCTGGCGCCAGTCGCCGTCCTCGGCGCTGACGAAATACGTGAAGCCGGAGTGGCCCTCGGGGATCGCCTCGATCGGTCCCAGGTGCAGGGCGTGGCGGTCGAGCTCGCGGCGCAGGTAGCCCTGCAGGCGTTCACCCAGCTCTTCGACAGTCATGGGCGCGGCCGGGGGGTCAGCCAACCGGGGCCTCGCGCAGGAGGTGGCCGGTGTCGCCGATCGACTGCACCACGATGCGGTCGTCCTTGAGCAGCACGACGCTGACGCTGGTGAACCGGGGCAGGATGCGCAGGGGACCGGCGTCGAGCTTGAGCAGGTGGGTCAGGTACATGGTGATCGCGCCCGCGTGGCTGACCGCCGCGACCCGTCGCCCGGGCCCGGCCTCCCGGGCGATGTCCCGCACCGCCGCGTCCATCCGGGCGATCACCTCCTCCAGGGGCTCGACGAAGGGGATGTAGGTGGTTTCCGGCGTATCGCGGGCGATCGTGTCGGAGTCGTCCCAATGGGTCCGGACCTCGCGGAGCCGGTCATCCACCTCGGTTCGGAGCCCGCCCGGCGCCGCGGCGAGGGATGCCGTCTCCTGCGCCCGGAGCAGGGCGCTGGACCAGACCACGTCGACGCCGGAGGCGGCCAACCGCTGTCCCAGCATCGATGCCTGCTCGCGCCCCCGGGGACTGAGCGGGGGGTCGATCCGGGCCGGCACGCCGTCACCGTCCGCACCACCCGCCGCACCGAAGAACCCCGCCTCGCGCTCACTGGTGACCACGGCCTCGTCGGCCGTACCGAGCTCGCCGTAGGCGTCGCCGTGGCGCACCAGCCAGACCTCGGTGACCCCGGGGACGTCGACGAGGAAGCGCTCGTGGAGGCGGGAAAGGGCCCCCAGGAAGGCGGTGCGCACGCTGGCGTCAGGCACGGCGCAATGCTAGTGGACGGCCGGAGCCGCTCGGGCCGGGGACCTAGGGCTTCTTGAGGCTGAGGGAGGCCGAGTTCATGCAGAACCGCTGCCCCGTCGGCTGCGGGCCATCGTCGAACACGTGGCCCAAGTGCGAGCCGCACCGGCGGCAGAGCACCTCGGTGCGCTTCATGAAGAGGGTGCTGTCCTCGACCAGCTCCACACTGGCATCGCCGGCGGGCTCCCAGAAGCTGGGCCAGCCGGTGCCGGAGTCGAACTTCGTGGCGGAGTTGAAGAGCACGGCGTCACAGGCAGCGCAGTGGTAGGTCCCGTCGTCGTGGGCGTTCCAGTACTGGCCGGTGAAGGCCCGCTCGGTGCCGTGGCCACGAAGGACCGCGTACTGCTCGGGCGTGAGCCGTGCGCGCCACTCCTCATCTGTGAGCTCGAACTCACGCGCGACCTGGTTCTCCATGTTGCCCTCCCCTGAAGCGGCACGCGGCCGCAATCCCAGCAGTCTCATCAAGTTGGATCCCACGCTCATTTCAAACCGCGGCGGCGCGGCGATATTTCCGCCGCAGTCACGGGCGGCGGCGGCTGCGCCGGCATTTGCGGCACAGGCCGGTCGCGACCAGCTGCACGTCCTCGACGCGGAACCCGGCCTGCGCCGCCTCTGCGCGGAGGATCTCGGTGACCCCGCTCCCGGTCACGTGGAGCATTGCCTGGCACTCCCGGCACACGAGGTGATGGTGCTCCACCTCGCCCTCGGGGTGCGTGAGCTCGTACGAGGTGGAGCGCCCCAGTCGCGAGGCGCGGACCAGGCCGGCGTCCAGCAGTGTCTCGAGGGTGCGGTAGACCGTGCTGCGGTTGACGGGCAGCCGGCGCTCGGCGATGGCATCGATGATCTCGGCAGCGGTGAGGTGGCCACCGCTGGCCTCGAGGATGTCGAGGATGGCCCCGCGCTGAGTGGTACGACGGTAGCCCTGGCTGGGTAGCTGGGCCAGGCGGCTCATGGAAGCACCTTAGCAGCTATAGACGCGACTTTGTCGCATCTGCTGCGGCCCAGGTCGAAGCCGGATTTGCGACTGCGGCCCACCTCGTCCTATGCTCCGAGGCGGGGCGGGATTCACCCCACGCCGGCCCCGGAGGACCCTGTTCGAGATGATGGCGACCCTGCGGCAAGCCCTTCGCGGCGAGGGCACGCGCAAACGCGTGATCACGCTCTACGCGGGGCTGATCGCCTTCAACCTGGTGATGTGGGGCCTGACCCTGCTGGCCTCGATCCGCTTCCCGGTGATCCTCGGCATCGCCGCGATCGCCTACGGCTTCGGGCTGCGCCACGCGGTCGACCCCGACCACATCGCGGCGATCGACAACACCACCCGCAAGCTGATGCACGAGGGCCAGCGCCCGGTCGGGGTGGGCTTCTTCTTCTCCCTCGGGCATTCCACCATCGTGATCCTGCTCTCGGTCCTGCTGGCCTTCGCGACCTCGTACGTCAAGACCAACCTGCCGGAGTTCAAGGCCACCGGGTCGCTCATCGGGACCTCGGTTTCGGCGCTCTTCCTGCTGATCATCGGCGTGATCAACCTGGTCGTCCTGCTGGACGTGTACGGCCAGTTCCGCCGGGTCCGCGCGGGCCAGCCCCAGGAAGACCAGTCGCTCGACGACTACCTCGCCAACCGGGGCCTCCTGGCGCGGCTGTTCCGGCCCGCGCTGCGGCTGGTCGACCGCAGCTGGAAGATGTACCCGGTCGGTGTGCTCTTCGGGCTCGGGTTCGACACCGCGAGCGAGGTGGGGTTGCTGGCGATCACCGCGGGCTTCGGCGCCAGTGGCCAGATCCCCGCGATTTACATCGCCCTTTTCCCCCTGCTCTTCACCGCCGGCATGGCACTGGTCGACACCACCGACGGCGTGCTGATGCTGGGGGCCTACGGGTGGGCCTTCGTCAAGCCCATTCGCAAGCTGTACTACAACCTCAACATCACCGCGGTGTCGGTGCTGGTGGCCGTGGTGATCGGGGCAATCGAGGCGCTGCAGGTGATCGGGGCGCAGACGGGCGGCATCCGCGGGAACAGCGGCAACGGGCCGTTCTGGAGCGCGGTCAGCACGCTGGACCTCAGCAAACTCGGGTACGTGATCATCGGCATCTTCGTGCTGAGTTGGATCGCGTCGACGGCGTACTACCGGGCCCGCGGCCTCGACAAGCTGGGCGACCAGGAGGCCGTGGGGCCTCAACGCCTCTCGCTCGACTGACGCAGCCCACTCCTGGGCGTACTAACCTAGCGGCGTGGAGACCAGGCGGCTGAGCGAGCTGGGCAGCGGCGCGCACCACATCCCGGAGGTCGCGGAGAGCGACTGGTACAGCGCCGACGAGCACATCCAGTGGCTCGTGCGGCGTTCGGTGGGTGAGTCCACCTGGCCCGTGGCCGAGGCGGCGATGCGCGACGCCGGCACCCTGGTGCCCCAGAAGATCGAGCCACTGATGCCCATCATCGAGCAGAACGTGCCGGTGCTGCGCCAGTTCGACCACCGCGGCCAGCGGGTGGACGAGGTCGACTACCACCCCTACTTCAAGGAGGTGGAGCGCACCGAGCATGGCTTTGGCCTGGTGCGGATGGGGAATATCCCGGGCTGGCGCGGGCTGCCCGGCAGGGCCCCGGCGGGGCTCCACGTCGGTGTCGAGTACCTGTTCCTGCAGGCCGACCAGCCGATCTGCGCGTGCCCCGTCGGCATGGCCTCGGCGATGTGCCGCACCCTGCGCCGCAATGACGACGCGCTGGCCGCGGAGTGGGTGCCGCGGATCGCCAGCGACGACCCCGACACCTACCTCACGGCGGCGATGTTCATGACCGAGAAGGCCGGTGGCTCCGACGTCGGCGCCAACGAGTGCGTGGCGGTCCGCCAGGACGACGGCAGCTGGCGGCTCTACGGCGAGAAGTGGTTCTGCAGCAACCCCACCGCGGACGTGGTGCTGATCCTGGCGCGGCCCGAGGGCGCCGGCTCCGGGACCCGTGGCCTGGGCCTGTTCCTGATGCCGCGGATGCTGCCGGACGGCGTGGAGGACAACCCCGGCAACGCCGACCCGCGCCGCAACGCGTACATCCTGCATCGCCTGAAATCCAAGTTCGGCAACAAGGCCCTCGCCTCCGCGGAGATCGGGCTGCGCGGGGCGTTCGCCTGGCAGGTGGGCGACATCGACCGCGGCATGAAGCAGATGCTCGACATGGTCAACCACACGCGAGCGGGCATCGTCCTGGCCGCGGCCGGGTCGATGCGGCGGGCGGTGTACGAGTCACTGGAGCACACTCGCCAGCGGGTCACCTTCGGCGACAACCTGGACCGCCACCCGCTGATGCGCGACACCCTCGCCGAGCTGGTCACCGACGCCACGGCCACCCTGTCCGCAGGCATGGCGGTGGCCGAGACGCTGGAGCGGGCGGATGCCGGGGACGCCGAGGCGGACCGCCTGCTGCGCATCCTCACCCCGATGCTCAAGGGCTACGCGGCGGAGCGCGCCCGCGTCGTCGCGACCGAGGCCATGGAGGTTCGTGGCGGCAACGGCTATATCGAGGACTGGCCCAACGGGCGGCTGCTGCGCGACGTCTACGTGCACGCCATCTGGGAGGGCTCGGGCAACATCATGGCGCTCGACGTCCTGCGCGCAATCTCCAGGGGCGCGGCGCCTGCCTACTTCGACGAGGTCGACCGCCTTTGTGAGCAGGCCCATGGCGGGCCTGCCGGTGAGTTGGCGGGAGGCCTGGCCCGGGGCAGCCGGGTCCTGGCCGCCGAGGTTGCCGCGCTGGGGGCGATGGAGCTCGATGCCGCCCAGCTGCGGATGCGCCGGATCGAGCGACGGATGGCCATGACCTACATGGCCTCGCTGCTGGCGGCGCAGGCCGCGGAGCACGCGGACCAGACCGGCAGCGGGCGCCTGGCCTACATCGCCGCCCGGTTCGCATCCCGGCTGGGCGGCCCGGCGGCCGAGGCCGCCGTCAGCGACGACGCTGCCTGGCTCAAGGACTTCGAAGGCATCGTTCGCGGCGGCCCGGTGCCGGTGGAGACCGGGACCCGCGCGGCTTCGGCGGTCAGCGCCCACCTGCAGGAGCGCGCCCCGGTCGCCTGAGAGGGTTGCCCCTACTCGGGGCGGCGACGCCGTCCAAGGATGGCCAGCGCGGCGACCACAAGCAGGATGGCGACCGCGAGACGCGGTAGTGCGATGGCGCTCAGTCGGGAGGTGAGGACGGTCCCGGTGTTGGGCAGAAGGCTGGGTGTCGGCGAGCTCGCGCCACCGGCGACCGGGGGCGGGGGCAGCGTCCCGAGCAGCGCGTTGTAGTCGGCGGTGGCGTCGAAGATGGTCGGGATGTTGTTATCCGGCGCGACCTGGCAGACCTCGGCGACCAGGCACGGGCCCACCGCGGGCGGCAGGCCGTTGTCAGTGATCGAGTAGGCGGTCACCTGCTCCAGGACGTCATTGGTCGTCGGGTTACCCACAATGGCGGGCGGGACGTTGACGACCCACTCGTTGCCGTTCTGGGACCCGGTCACCGCGGTGCCATTCTGGAAGTCGACCAGCGTGGCCACGGTCTGGCCGTTGAGTCCAGGCCGGTCGAAGCTCTTCGCCGGGCCGGCAACGAACTTCACCCCGCCGACGAGGTCACTCTCAGCCTTGGCGAAGTAGATCTTGTTCTTGAACTGCCAGCGGGTCAGCCACCAGACGTTCTGCTGTACCGGCAGCGAGGTGGTGGTTGGGCTGGAGAGGTCCGAGAGGTCGGCCACCGGCATGTGGACCTGGAGGTTCGTGCCGTCCGTGGTGATGCGTGAGCCCAGCAGGTCCATCTGCGGGACCCTGGGTGAGTCCGCCACCCTGGGGTCGGCGGCGTCGCCCACCGCGCCGGCGTCGGTGCCGAACTCACCGATGCCCCCGGTGGTCGGGACGGCGCTGAACCGTGGGTCGGAGACATCCCCGGTGCCGCGCAGTCTCGGACCCGAGACCTGCCTCGCGCTCTGGGTCACCGGGAGGCCCGGAATCAGGGTCGCAGGCGACGTGGCAAGCCGGTTGGCGTCGTTGGCCCAGGTCATCTGGGCAGCGCCGTCGGCGCCGATATCGACGCTGATGAAGTCGGCCATGTTCCGGTTGCCGACGGCGGTGATGCAGCCGACCGTCCCGGACAGGCACATGTCCGAGATGTGGTTGGGACCAATCCCCACCATGGCCTGCTGGAACGTGGGGTTGGGTGTGTTGCCATTGGTGGTGACGGACATGAACGGGTGCCAGAACTTGGCCTCGTTCTTGTTGCTGGGGTGCTCCCGCTTGTCAGTGCCGAGCCAGATGAAGGCGAGCTTGCCGGGATCGCCCACAGCGAACCAGCCGAAATCGCTGGTCGCGGTCTGCGCGCCCGTGTCCACGCGAACGGGGGTGGACCAGAACTGGTGCTCGGGGTCGGGGGAGCCGTTGTGGGTGACGGGCGAGTAGGTGTAGTACAGATGCCAGGCATCCGGGTGGGTCAGGGGATCGGTTGCGGTCGCCCCCGCATTGCCCTCGATCCACATCTCGTAGAGGGTGCGGTCGCTGTCCATGGTCATGACCGGGAAGAGCTGGCCAGGCTCTGTGATGGGGCCACCGTCAGGCAGGGTGTCGGCGGCCTTCTTCACGGCGATCGACTCGAGCTTGCCGGGGTCGGTCGAGAGGCCGGTCGCCGGCGGCTTGCCAAGCACGAAGTCGAACTCGAACTTGCCCGTGCCGCGGCAGTCGCCGCCGCTCGGGCTGCAGCTGATCGGCGTGAACACGTACCCCGTGACCGGGTCGACCACGGTCGGCCCGTGGCCGTCGAAGGTGGTCACGTTGGTGCCCTCGCCGGAGATGGTGTTGAGCAGGGCCCCGGCGACCGGGGTGTTGACGGTGCCCGGTTCGGCGGCGATGAAGCTGGCCCCGTCGAGGCTGTAGGCGAAGGCCAGTCCGCCGCAAGCGGTGCACAGCCACGACATGTAGATCAAAGGCTTGGCGCCATTGGCGGTCCACTGTGGTGCCACCGTGCTGCCGGTCGAGTGGAGAACCCCCTCGAATGGCCTGTCGGCGCTCAGCGCCCCCTGCGTCAGCGTCGAGTGGCAGGTGGGGCCCGCCGCGGGGACACCGGTGCGGTCGTTCACGCGGGCGCTGGCAAAGCTGGCCAGGGCTTCCTGGTCGGTGAGGTAGAGGTCGCCAGTGAGCGGGTCGAGGACGTTCAGGCTGTCGCCGCCGCCGGCCTGGGAGCAGAGCCAGTGCCCGGAGGAGAGAGGCCCGACGTGAGGATAGGTCAGGCCGCCATCCTTGCTGTGCCAGAAGAAGCTCGTCTGGGCCCCGCTACCGCCGGGACCGCTGATCCAGGCGTTGCTGTCGCGGTCCATGACGATGTCGGGCTCGCCGGCGCCGCGGATCGGGTCGACCACCACGGGGATGCCCACCGCGAGCGGGGTCTGGGCCGACGCCGCGGGAACAGGTAGCGCAAGGGTCCAGAAGGCGGCGACCACCATCGCTCCCGCCAACAGGATGGAGCCGTGCCGACGAATGCGCACAGAGGAAATCAAGGGCTGAGTCGGCAGTCTAACGGGTTGTACCCCTCAGCGCTTGCCATTCAGCCGGCGCTGCCTCCAGCCAAGGACACCGGCCGTCACCAGTAGCAGCGCCGCGCCCAGGAGCGACCAGAAGCCCGACGTCGCTACCAGCAGCTCGCTGGCCGGCAGCGACGCGGAGGCGGTGTTGGGCAGGTTGCTGACGTCGGCCACCACCGGGACGGGGGCCTGGACCACAACTCCGGCGCCGCACACGTCGGAGTTGTAGACCGGCTGGGGGTTGATGTTGAAGATCTCGTGGCCGTCCTGGACCTGGCCGGCGGCGCTGCAACCGGGGATCTGGTCCGGCGTGAAACCGGTCGGGCAGAGCGGGAAGGCGCCGGCCTTCTGGGCCTCGTCCAGCGACATCCGGTGCGGCGCGACCGCGGGGAAGAAGAAGCCCTTGGCGTGCAGCATGGCGTTGCGCATCTCGTACTGCGAGTGCAGGTAGTCGCCGTTCTGGAACAGCTGCGCGGCGTAGTCCTTCTCGGTCTTCATCGCGGACTCGCGGGCGGTCAGCTCCGATGACGCGGAGGTCGCGCCGGTCGCCGCCTCGTTGAAGTAGCCGTCGGCGATCCAGTCCTGGGCCTGCTTGACGTACTCCGACACGTGGCCGTACATCAGCCGGTCCTGGTCCACCACCTCGTACGTCCCGTAGGTGTGGCCGTAGGTCGTGGGCGAAGCGGTGAGGTCGTACTGCCACTTGTTCATGGAGTAGTAGTAGTGCCAGGCACCCTGGAACGGGGAGCCGGGAGGCGCCTCACCCTGGGCCTTCTCCACGGACGCCGTGCCGTCGTGCGGGTGGTGCAGGCCCTGGAAGTGGGCCGCCTCGTGCTGGACGATGTAGGTCATCGCCCGGGCGTTGCTGAAGGGACCTCCGCCCGGCAGGCACGCCGGCGCGAGCGTGCCACCGCCAAGGGAGTTGGCGCAGTCGATGGCGGCCTTGGTGACCGAGCGCTCGTTGAGGTTGTCGATCTGGCCCCAGCCCTCGCCGTCGTTGGTGCCCTCGGCGAGGCCGCCGACGATCAGCGGGATGGCGACGTTGTAGGTCTTCTCGAAGTAGATGTTGAGGACCGGCACGGTGAACACGCCGTCCTTGAGCGGTGCGTAGGTCGGCCGGTTGTGGTCGATGAAGTTGCGCAGGTCGCCGGCGTTCACACCCGCGTCCGGCAAGAAGGTGCCGTCGGGCAGGGTGGTGCCCAGGGCACCGTCATTCTTGCCCTGCTCGATGGCATGCTGGATCGCGTTCTCCGTCACCCCGGTGCCACAGGCCTGGATGCTGGGGAGGTCGCGGGTCGGAACGGGCCCGGTGGTGTTGAGCTGGTGGTGGTTGTTGGCGCACCCCAGGGAGTTCGGCTTGCTCAGGTTGGGCAGCTCCGGCAGCGAGTCGGTGAACGTCGCGTAGGGGCTGGCAGAGTTCAGTGCCTTGAGCCCCAGCGGCGCCTGGTAGACCTTGTTGAAGTCGACCGCGTAGAACCCGCCCTGGCCAGGCTGCGAGTAGTAGTCCACCCAGTTGTTGGTGGCCAGGATGTAGTAGTCGGACGGGATGGGCCGGTACAGGTAGCTGCCGATGTACTTGAAGGCAAAGCCCTGGTTGACGTCCCAGCCGAGGACCCCGCCGAAGTTGCTGCCGGCCGCGCGGACCTGCATCGTCGCCGGGTCCGAGGGCGGCGCGGTGCCATTCCAGGTGGGGTCATTTCGGTACTGCCATATGGGCGGGTCGAAGCCGGCCGAGCCATCGGCCACCGACGCCTCCTCCCGGAGCCAGTTCTCGCGCTCGTAGAAGCTCGGCGCGGCGCCCATGTCCTGGAAGTAGAAGCGGAAGCGACCGCCCCAGCCGCGGGCGTTGTCCACCTGGTCGCCGCCGCCGTTGTCGGGGTCGGTGATGTGGTTGAAGCTAGCCAGGGTGTGGTAGCGGCCCATGTTGAAGTACTGGTCGGCATAGGTCGGGAAGAACGTGTCGATGAAGAAGAAGGTGATGTCCTGGCTGGTGCCCTGCGGCTGCTTGTCGACGTTCACCGCGCTGTGGCCGTTGTTGTCCCAGTAGGGATCACGCACCGCGGTCGGGTCGGGGTTGATGAACTGGGCGCCGGTCTTGGCCCCCGTCTGCAGATCGGTGAACGAGTTGCAGTACTTGGCGTCGAGCCTGGTGTTCTGGATCCAATCCTCGACCTTGAAGGCATCGATCATGTCGACCTTGCAGTCCGACGGGTCGCACTGCGCCGCGTGGTTGCCGCGAAAGCTGCCGCCGTAATGGGCGTTGTAGCTCTCCAGGTAAGCCCGCTCGTGGCTGGGTACGTTCTGGACGCTGGTGGCGTAGACGCCGTCGGGCGTGAGGTCCTGGTTGGTAACCGTGGCGGCCTTCATCGCCGCGAACAGGTCCTTGGTGTAGGTGTCGTCAGCCGCCAGGAAGTGGTACCTGAACTGGAACTTGATGGGCTGGAAGTAGGGCACGTACCGCCCGGTGAACGGCGGCGTGCAGCAATTGCTGTTGGTGGGGTCGGTGCCCGAGTAGTGGCTGGTCTCGTGCTGGACCAGGCCCGAACCGGCCTGGTCGCGGGTGTCGTTGCCGTCGGCGCTCTGCTTGGATGCCGAGCTGGGGACGTACTCGTCAGGCAGCGCGCTCTGGATGTCCGCCAGCGTCTGGGCGTCCGGCTTCCAACCGACAAAGGCGATGTTCACCCGCTGGCCCTTGGTGAGGTCCTGGGTGAGGGCTTTCAGCTTCTCCTTCTGGTACTGAAAGGGGTCGGCCTGGACCAGCGACGCGAGGCCCTTGTAGGCCTCGTCGTGGATGTTGACCGCGGCGACCCGGACCTTCCAGGCGCCCGCGGCCGGGCTCGGGATGGTGACCTCGTCGACGGGCAATGAGGTCTCATTGCCGCAGCCCTTGTCGTAGGCGTCGGTGTCGCAGCCCAGCTTGCCGCCACCGTACGTGGTCTGGCCGTCGGGGCTGGTCACGTACATGTAGGCCTTCCACACCGGGTGGGTCCAGGCGATCTTGACGTAGAGGGTGGCCGGCGTGAGCTGGGGCACGTTGAGGGTGATGTCCTCGCAGTTGGCGGTGCCGGTGGGGTCGCAGGTCGCGCTGGTGTCGGCGACACTGCTGCTGCTGTCGGGGGACTGCAGCTGGATCCCCTGCCAGGTGTAGATGTCATGGTTGGCGCCGCTCGGGATGCTGAACGTGTGGCTGGGGGCCGCATAGGCCGCCATGCCGATCGCACTCGGCACAAGGGCCATCAGCACGCCGATGATCGTGAGCGGGATCGCCACCCGCTTGAGCACGCCCTTGACCATTCCCACTGACCTCCTGGCGCGCGCGACGGCACCGTTGTCTCCAGTGCTGCCGAATGCGCTCCCCGCGGCGCCGGGTAAGGCCCGCGGGTCTTCCCTTCCTAAATCCGCTGAGACAATACAGCGCCACCGGAACCCGTTGCAACCCGCTGCGCGACCGACGAACTAAGCTGCGCGGGTGGACTTTCTCAAGCTGGCCGTCCCGGTCCCGGAACTGGTTCTCCGGTCAGTCGCCATCTACCTGGCGCTGCTGGTCGGCTTCAGGTTGTTCGGCAAGCGCGAGGTGGGCCAGATGACGCTTTTCGACCTCGTCCTGGTGCTCCTGGTGGCCAACGCCGTGCAACCCGCGATGACCGGGCCGGACCAGTCGATCACCGGGGGCCTGGTGATCATCATCAGCCTCCTGGCGCTCAACTACGCCATCAGCTTCGTGAGGGTGCGGTGGCCCGCATTCAATCGCCTTATCGAGCCGCAACCGGTGGTCATCGCGCGGGGCGGCAGGTGGCTCCCGGACCAGCTGAAGAAACAGGAACTGACCGACGAGGAGGTGCTCGCCGCCCTTCGCGAGCACGGCCTGGAGGCCGTCGGTGACACCACCCTGGTGGTGCTGGAGGCGGACGGCTCGATCAGTGTTGTCCCCAAGGACGGCGGCGCACCCCACCGCCATCGCCGCCACGTCCGGTTCCTGAAGCACGGCTAGGAAACCGCCCGGGGTCAGCGACCCGAGCTGCGCTTGCGGCTGACCGGTTTGGGCGGGCCGGCCTGGCGCGCGGGTGGGCGCCGCGGGCGCGCGGCGTGGGGCACCGGGTCGTTCTCCAATTGTTCGTCGGCGAGGTGGGTGATCTCGTCGCCGAGGCTGGGTAGCTGGTCGAGCTCCGCGGGCCCCCGGCCGGGCAGGGCGAAGGCGTCCTGGCCCCGGCGCGACCGCAGCATCGCCCCCAGGTAGACGTTCACGATCCCGGCCAGCGGGATGGCGAACAGGGCACCGAGGATCCCGCCCAGCTGGGAGCCCAGGAGCAGCGCCGCCATGGCCACCAGGGGGTGCAGGCGGGTGGCGTTGCCGATGAGCCGCAGGCCTATGGTGTATGCCCCGACCAGGTGGCCGACCAGCGTCGCGACGGTGACCACGATCAGGACCCCGGGGCCCTGCAGCATCGCGAACAGCACCGCCAGGCCCATGGCCACAGGCGCGCCCACCAGCGGCACGAGTTCGAGGACGAACGTGATCAGGGCGATGACCAGCGCGAAGTGGACACCGATCAGGGACAGGGTCACCCCGGTGTAGACCGCCATGACCGCGGCAAAGATCACCTGGCCGCGCACATAGCCGGCGAGGGTGGTGCCGGCGGTGACCAGGGTGAAGTCGAAGAGTGCCTGCTGACGCGGGAACAGCTGCCGCAGCACGGCGATCATCTGCCGCCCCTGGAGCTGCAGGTAGATGGAGATGACGATCACCAGGAGCAGGTTGATGAGGGCCCCGAGCGTGCCGGTGACGATCTGGATCGCGGAACCCAGCACCGGGGCGATGTATGAATCGAGCCCGGTCGGGACGGTCACGTGCAGCGGTATGCCCCGGGCGTTCAGCCCGGCCTGGGTGTAGACCAGGGACTCGTTGATCCGGGACGCAAGGACCGGTGCCTGGCCCCCCAGCGCGGTCGCCTGTTGGGCCACCGAGGGCGCCAGCATCGCACCGAGGCCCAGCAGGGCGGCGAGGATCAACAGGTTGACGGCAAGAACGGCGCTGCCGCGCCGGCTGCGCAGGGGATCGATGCGGGCGACCAGGTCGACCAACGGGTCGACGAGCATGGCGACGATCGCCGCGAAGACAAACAACAGCAGGACCGAGAAGACCCGCGTCACGATGAACTCGGCCTGGCGGTACATCAGGGTCAGGACCAGCGCGATCAGCAGGAAGATGAGCGCCCGCAGGGGGGTGTGAAGGTCGCCCCAGGGCCCCCGCCGGCTGGCCTGCACCGAGGCTCGGCGGTCCTGGCGGCGGCGGGCCTGCGCCCGGCGTTCCTCTTCGGGCCAGCTACTCATGCCTGCATCGTGTTCGCCCGGCGGCCCGCCCCGGGATGGACTAGGTCAGCTCCAGGACGGCTGGCTGCGGGCAGCGTCGTTCATCGCCGACAGCAGGTCGTTGCGGAACTGGTCGCGCTTGCGCTTGGCGGCGTCATCGGCAATCGGCATCCCCCTGTCGCCGATCCATGGCGGGACCTGGGAGGCGACGACATTGCCGTCCACCGTGGCGCGGACCTCGGCGTCGCGGTCCTCGTCCACCTCCACACCCAGCTTCTTGAGGACGCCTTCGTGGGTCGACAGGGTCCAGACCCGGGCCCATCCGCGACGGTGCGGCTGACGCTGGATCACCAGCCGCAGCGGATGCAGGGTGATGAACGTGCCGTCGTTGGACTGCTGCATGCTCTTGAGCACCTTCTGGATGTCGGCGTCGAGGTCGGCCGCGACCCATTCGCACAGCGACAGGGCACGGTTGTCGAGGTCCGGGGGCTCGATGGTGTCGTACGGGTTCTCGGCGATCGCCCGCATGACGCCGCCATGGCGGCGGCAGAAGTTCTGCTTGTTGAAGGGGGCGGAGTGGTCAGGGCACCAGGAGTACCCGCAGGGGCGGCCGCGCCGGTCCGCGTAGGAGCAGGGCGAGGCGTCGGTGCGTGGGCAGCCTGGGTGATCGCAGGGCTCTGCCATAGGCGCTCCACTATAAACGGCTCGATGCGTCAGGTAGGCCCTGGGAGCGACGATCTGGTGACGACCTCCACGAGGGGCGGGAGGCCAGAACGGCCCCTCCCCGCGAAAGGGGGAGGGGCCGGGGGTCTTTGCGGGGGCGGGGTCAGGCGGTCGCGTACTCCTCGCGGGCGGCGAAGCCCAGGTAGAGGAGGACCAGGGCGGTGGCCACGTGCAGGACGACGTCGAAGCCGCCGATGGGCAGGATGCCCAGCGGGTTGCTGACGACGATGCCCAGCACCGCCACCAGGGCGAGGACCCCGCCGACGACCTGGCAGAACGTCCGGGCCATGGCCGGGCCGGCGGCGTAGGCCGCCAGGCCGGCGGCGCCGATTGCCAGGTGCACCACGTTGTGGAGCGGGCTGATCGGGAAGATGATCAGGGTGCCGGTGCTGGAAAGTCCGGTGACGAAGAACCCGACGATCCCAACCAGCAGGTAAACGGCGCCAAAGACGCCCGCGGCGAGCTTGGTAAGCGGCATGTTGTGGATACCTCCATTGGGCTGCCGGGGTTTGACCGGCCATTGAATCTGTTGCTCCTGGGTACGCGCCGGGCCACCGAGTGGATCACTGATTCTGGAGGGCGCTACGCTTCGATCACATGGCCGCGACCGGGCGAATCCTCGTCGGCACCTGCAACTGGTCCGACCACAGGGGCTTCTACCCCCAGGGCATGCCCCCCGCCCAGCGGCTCGAGTACTACAGCCGCTTCTTTCCGCTCGTCGAGGTCGACACCGCCTTCTATGGCATCGCCCGCCCGGAGACCGCGGAGAGGTGGGTGGACGCGACGCCGGCGGCGTTCCGGTTCAACGTCAAGGCCTACCGGAGCCTGACGCTGCACGAGCGCGGCGCCGGCAGGCCCCGCCAGCCCACAGGTGAGGAGGTGCGGGCCTTCATGGACCTGCTCGAACCCATGCGCCAGGCGGGCAAGCTCCGCGCGGTGCACTACCAGTTCCCGCCGTGGTTCAAGGCCTCGGCGCCCAACATGGACTTCGTCGCCCGGCTCGCGGACCGCCACCCGGACGACCAGGTGATCGTCGAGTTCCGGCACAACTCCTGGGCCGAGCCGGAACGCTTCGACTCCGTGACGGAGCTTCTGGCGGAGTCGGCGATGACCTACTGCGTGGTCGACGAGCCCCAGGTGGGCTCGGCCACGATGCCACCGCACCTGGTTGTCACCAGTCCCAGGCTGGCGGTTGTCAGGTTCCACGGCCACAACCGCAAGAAGTGGTATGTCAAGGACGCGAAGAGCTCGACCGAGCGCTTCGACTACCTCTACCGTGAGGAGACGCTCGCGCAGTGGGCGCCCCGCCTTCGCGACCTCGCCGCGGAGGCCGAAGAGGTCCACGCCCTGTTCAACAACAACCGCTCCAACTACGCGGTGGTCAACGGCCTGCAGCTGGCGCAGGTCCTCGACCTCGGCCTGCCGCCGCCGGAGTCGGTCCCCGTGCTGGTCGAGGCCGAGCAGGAGAAGCTCCCGCTCTAGGCAGGTCGCCCGGAACTACCCAGAGACCGATTCGATTGACGCTGTCAGCCTGGCCGGCGCGGCGGCGCGCAGCTCGGCGAGGAACGCCTCGTTGGTGGCAAACGGGCCGGCGCCGACGATGGCGGCGCGGACGGAGGCCGAAAACGCGGCCGCCCCGAGCGGGTAGGGGTTGAGCGTGTACCGCCCCGGCGCGACCATCGCGAACTTCAGCTCGACCGCCGCCCCGCCACCGTAGCGTGAGGGGACCGCGGGGTAGTGGATGGCCCAGGGCTCGATCGCGGACTGGCGGCAGATGTCGAGGGAGATGCGATCCCACAGCTGGAGCCACTTGTAGTTGACCTCCAGGACGAGCTCGTCCTCGGGCCCCAGGGCCAGGGCCTCGCGGAGCCGTCCCTGCCGCTGCAGCTCGCCGTCCACGAATTGGCGGAGCGCGGCCGCCTGGGGCTCGGCAAAGCGCTCGGGAGTGGAGAACGGCTGCCAGCCCCAGTGTGAGGTGAAGAACCCGGAGTAGTGCAGGCTCACCATCAGCGCGGCGTAGCGGTCCACGTCCTCGAGGCGGTCGACCCCGGCGGCGTACATGGCCGTCGTTGTCCGGCGGTCGACTTCGTAGAAGCCCAGGGGACGGCCGTCGCGGACCTCGGGCGCCTGGTCCCATCCCTTCCAGGCATCGTCGTGGCGCGCCGCCGCGATCAGGACCTCGGGCCGGGGCCGCGGTGAGTCCCAGGGAGGCGTTCCCCAGGCTTCGGCGAGGGTCCCCGAGAGGGCGGCGTGGTCGACCTGTCGGACACAGGTGAGCCGGTCGCCCTCCTGCCGGAGGATCACCGCCCGGCCGGGCTCAGAGGGCTTCTTTCGACGGCGGGGGGACGTCGGTGGCGACGTCCTCGGGCTCATGGATCAGGACGGCTTCGTACAGCGCCCCGGCGGCGACCGCGCCGATCAGCGGCCCGGCCCAGTAGAGCGCGAAATGGGGCAGGTTCATCGCGCCACCAAGGAGCGCGGGGCCGAACGCCCGGGCCGGGTTCATCGCGGCGCCCGTGATGGGCCCCCCCATGAGGATGTCGAAGAAGAGCACGAATCCGATGCCGAACCCCGCGATCTTGCCGAAAGCCCCGCGGGGATCGATGGCGGTCGCGAAGACGACGGTGACCAGGAAGAATGTCAGCACCGCCTCGATGACCACCCCGTGGAGCACGCCAAAACCGGGGGTGAGGGTCGGGGCGCCCAGGTTCACGACCTTGGTGACGGCCTCGGGGAAGACGTACCGCAGCAGCAGCGCGGCGACCAGGCCGCCCACCAGCTGGGTCACGACGTAGAGGACCGCCAGGACGGGCTCGATCTTCCGGGCCATGGCGGCGGCGAAGGTCACGGCCGGGTTGAAATGGGCCCCGGAGATGTGCCCGAGCCCAGTCACCATCACCCCGAGGGCCATCGCGTGGGCGGTGGCGACCAGCAGCAGGTCGGCCGGGCCGAAGGGCAGCACGCCGGCCGGCGTGGTGCGCAGCAGGGCGTCGGCACAGATCGCGCCCGCGCCGAAGAACGTCAACGCGAAGGTGCCCAGGAACTCGGCCGTCAGGACGCGCGCTTGCCTCATTCGACCCTCTGAATCCTCAAACCGCCCGAAGTATATCGACGCTCGCCCGCCCTGGCGGGCCGCTAATATCACCCGTCCCGCGCGCTGCTCGCGGGGTGGAAAGGAGGATCTGATGCGCTTTGACAACCGGGTTGCGGTGATCACCGGGGCGGGCCGAGGCATCGGCGCGGCGACCGCGAAGCGCCTTGCTTCCGAAGGGGCGATCGTGGCCGTCGCCGACATGGACCACGCCCCGGCCCAGGAGGTGGTGGACGAGATCGAGGCCACCGGCGGCAAGGGCCTCGCGGTCGCCTGCGACGTGACCGACCGGGCAGCGGTCGAGGGACTGTTCGAGCAGGTGGTCGAGAAGTACGCCCAGGTCGACATCCTGGTGGCGTGCGCCGGCATCATCCGCGACAACCTGGTCCACAAGATGGCCGACGACGACTGGGACGCCGTCATCAACACCCACCTCAAGGGCACCTTCCTCTGCGCCCAGGCGGCGCAGAAATACATGACCCCGCGGAAGTACGGGAAGATGGTCTTCCTCTCCTCGACGTCGGCCCTGGGCAACCGCGGCCAGACCAACTACTCCACGGCCAAGGCCGGCCTCCAGGGCATGGCGCGGACGCTGGCGATCGAGCTGGGGCGCTTCAACATCAACGTCAACGCCGTCGCGCCGGGCTTTGTCGACACCCGGATGACCCGCCAGACCTCGGAGCGAATGGGCGTGGATTACGACCAGTTCCTGCAGGGAGCGGCGGCGATGATCCCGCTGCAGCGCGTGGGTCAGCCGGAGGACCTCGCCGCGGTGATCGCGTTCCTGGTGAGTGACGACGCCAGCTACGTCAGCGGCCAGGTCCTCTACGTTCGCGGGGGGCCGTAACCCGACACGTCGTGCCAAGGGTGCGATCACCGTTGTGGGAAGATGCGCCCGTGGCCTCCAACCCTGGGCGCAGAAAGGCGGGGCGCCCGGCCCCACCCCGTCCGCCGCGCACGTCGCTGCCCTCCCCCGCGAGCCTGGCTGAACTGCTCCGCGGACCGCTGCAGATGGTGGGCCAGCTCACGGGCATCGAGACCGCCGCCCGCGCCATGGAGCGGCTTGCCGCATCCGCCGACCGGGCGGCCCAGATCCTCGACCGCGTTGACGCGGACAGGGTCGACAACCTCGCCGAGGCGGCGGAGCGCGCCGCGGAGATCCTCGAGTTGATCGACGCCGAGCGCCTTGACCGCCTCGCGGCGTCCGCCGAGCGGGCCTCGGCGATGGTCGATCGCTTCGACGAGGAGGTGGGCATCGACCGGGTCATCAACGTGCTGGAACGCCTGGAGCGGCTGAGTGAGACGGCCGACCAGATGAACCGCAGCCTCCGGGCGATCGAGAAGCTGGCGCTCGACGTGCAGAAGCGGGTGATCGAGCCGCTGGACCGCCTCCCCATCCCGCGGGCGCTGCGCGGCGGGCTCGGCGGCGGGGCCCGGAACAAGACCGAGCGCTAGGCACCGGGGTGGCGTCGGGGTCGGCCCGGACTCGATCGTGGTGGGGATGGGGCTGGGAGGAGAGCGCGCTCGCGGGCGAAGAGCTCGAGGCCCTGGCGCGCACCGCGGCCGGCCTGACCGGGAGCACCCCGGAACTCCATGACCCACCCGAGGTCGGCGCACTCACCCTGCGGGCCCCGCGGGTCCAGGCCCCGGCCTCGCTGGCCGCGATCTGCAGCGCGGAGCGCAGGGACCGCGCGGCGCACTCCCACGGCAAGGCCTTTCGGGACGTCGCGCGCAACCTGCTGGGACAGGTCGACAACCCGCCCGATCTCGTCGCCCGTCCCCGGGACGAGGCCGACGTGCTGTCGCTCCTGGAGTGGTGCTCGGGCGCCGGGATCGCGGCGGTGCCGTATGGCGGCGGCTCGTCGGTGGTCGGCGGCATTGAGCCGGCGGTCGGCGATGCCTACCCGGGCGTGGTGTCGATCGACCTCGGGGCGATGGACCGGGTCCTCGAGGTCGACCCGGTCGGCCAGGCGGCGCGGATCCAGGCGGGCGCCCTCGGCCCGGAGCTGGAACAGCAGCTTCGGCCCCACCACCTGACCCTGCGCCACTTCCCGCAGTCCTTCGAGTTCTCCACGCTGGGCGGTTGGTTGGCGACCCGGGCGGGTGGCCATTTCGCGACCCTGTACACCCATATCGACGACCTGACCGAGGCCATGCGCGTGGTCACGCCGGTGGGTGTGGTCGAGACCCGCCGGCTGCCGGGCTCCGGGGCCGGGCCGTCGCCGGATCGCCTGTTCCTGGGCTCCGAGGGGGCGCTCGGGGTGATCACGGAAGGTTGGATGAGGCTGACGCCCCGACCGCGGTGGCGCGGGGCTGTCAGCGTGCGGTTCGCCTCATTCGATGAGGGCGTCGAAGCCGTCCGCGGCATCGCCCAGGCCCGCCTGTACCCCGCCAACTGCAGGCTCTTGGACGGCATGGAGGCGGCGCTCTCGGCCGGCGTCTCCGGCACGGGCGCCCTTCTGGTCCTGGCGTTCGAGTCGGCCGACCATCCCGTGAACCCCTGGTTGGACCGCGCCGTGGAAATCAGCCGGGACAACGGCGGACAGCCAGACGCGCCCCGGTTTTCGGAATCCACCGGGCCCGGCGAGGCGGCGGCCGGCCACCAGGGGACAGCGGGCACGTGGCGCCAGGCCTTCACGCGGGCGCCCTATATGCGCGACGCCCTGGCGCGCATGGGGATGGTGGTGGAGACGTTCGAGACCGCCTGCACGTGGGACCGGTTCGGCGAACTGCACGCCGCGGTGATGGGGGCGGCGAAGGAGGCGGCCACCGCCACCTGTGGCGGCGGGATGGTCACCTGCCGCTTCACCCACGTCTACCCCGACGGGCCGGCCCCGTACTTCAGCGTGGTCGCGCCGGGGCGCTGGGGCGACCAGGTCCGGCAGTGGGACGAGGTCAAGACCGCCGTGTCCGAGGCGCTGGCCGGCGCGGGGGGCACGATCACCCACCACCATGCCGTCGGCCGGGTCCACATGCCCTGGTACGAGCACCAGCGCCCCCCGCTCGTGGGGGTCGCGCACCGCGCGGTGAAGACGGCTCTCGACCCGGCGGGGATCCTCAACCCCGGGGTACTCCTGCCTGAGCGCCCGCCCTCGCCCTAACAACTCTTTACCGAATAGGTTGGACGTGCCCGGTACGCGGGCCTAACGTAGAGGGCAGTGAGGACGGGACAACTCCGCGCTGCTTGGCCGCGCCTTGGCGCCCATATGGGTGTGCTGCTGGTGATCGGCGCCATATGGGGAATGCCGCATGCCGGGCCTTCGTCCCCGGTCGCCGCAAGCGCCCGGGCGGCGATCGCGACGGCGGCGGCCACGGCGTCTGCCGCGCCCCAGCTGGCCCTCGCGACGCCCGCCGCCGCGCCGTTGCCGGTCGCGGGTAGTGTGGCCTTCCAGCAGGTGCCGGTGCCCCCGGCCCAGCGGCCCGGCCACCACGTGACCCCGAAGGTGGTGGCCCCCGCACCCGCGCCCGCAGCTCCCAGCGGCGGCTGGGGCAACGACATTTCCTGGCCGCAGTGTGACCGCTCCTACCCTGGCGCACACGACGTCGGCACCGTTGGCGTCACTGACGGGCGCCCGTTCACCGTGAACCCATGCCTGGCCAGCCAGTTCGGATGGGCCAAGGCCAGCAAGTACGCCGGCGGGGCCCAGGGCTACATCAACCTCGAGATCGGCGGCCTCCAGGTCGGGCCCAAGGCCTGCGTCGGTGACGACCATCCCTGCCGGGCCTACAACTACGGCTACATGTCCGCCTACGACGCGATGATCCACGCCATGGAGCAGGGCGTGCGCCCGGACTTCTGGTGGCTGGACGTCGAGGTCGGGAACTGGTGGTCCGACACCAATCTGGACTGGAATGCCAACGTGGTCCAGGGGGCCATCGACGCGGTCACCGCCCGGGGCAACGCGGTGGGGATCTACTCCAGCGTGGACCAGTGGTGGCAGATCATCGGGGATGCCTACCGCCCCAACGTGGCCACCTGGCTCGCGGTCGTGGGTGATGCCGGGATGGCCCCTTCGCTCTGCTCTCAGCAACACTCCCTGACCAAAGGCCCGGTCCTGGTGGTGCAGTACGACGACCACGGCTTCGACAGTGATTACATCTGCGCGGCGGGCGTCAAGGCGTTCGCTGCCGCCGGGGCTCGCAACCACCGCTGATCCCTCGCGTGGCCGAAGCCGCGCGCTGCTACCGACCGTGGGGTGGGGTGGCGACCCCGACCGGACTTGAACCGGCGACCTCCGCCTTGACAGGGCGGCGCGCTAACCAACTGCGCTACGGGGCCACGCCAGTGGCCCGGCTTTCGCCGGACGCCGAATTATAGGTTCGCGGAGCCCGGTCTAGACGCGGCGGCGGCGGCCTGTGAGGACCAGCAGGGCGCGGTTGTTGACGCTGGCGATCACCTCGGGGAACTGCACGTTCTTGAGCCCCAGCGAGGAGCTCGCGTCGACCCGGGTGGTCCAGATCTTGCCATGGTCGGTCGAGGTGGAGCTCATCGCCTGGCTCAGCGGGCCGCTGGTCGTGCAGTCCTGGTTGGTGCCGTTCTCCCAGCGTGTTACCTGCGCGGTGGCGACAGGAAGCGGTCGACCAATTCGGCGATCCCGTCCTCGCCCGGAGGTGCGACGAGGACGTCGGCGGCCTCGCGAACCTCGTCCAGCGCGCTCCGCGGCGCTACGGCCAGGCCGCTGTAGGCGAACAGCTCACGGTCATTCTGCGCATCGCCGGCCGCGACCACCTCGTGCGCCTCGATTCCGTACATCTCACACACGTGGCGCAGGGCGGCGGCCTTACTCACCTCCGCGTCGACCACCTCCAGGAACTCCGGCATCGAGAACGTGGTGCGCGAGGCGGGCTGAAACGCCGCCCGAACCCGGTCCTCGAGCTCACGGAGGCGCTCGTGCCGGTCGACAAAGACGACCTTGGTCGAGCCGCCCGCCGCGATCGTCATCAGGTCGTCCACCACGCGGGGCTCGACCTGCGCCACCGACGCGTATCGCTCCGCGCCCCATCCCAGCTTCTCGACATAGAAGTTGTCGTCCTGGTACAGGTTCACGTGCAGATCGAGCTCGCGGGAGACGGTCACCGCGGTGCGCGCGGCCGCCGGGCTCAGGGCCCATTCCCGGACCAGCGTGCCGTCAGGCTGGCGGATCACGGCGCCCTGGTAGCAGATCACCGGGTACGGCGTGCCGATCTCCTCGACGTAGCGCATCGCCGAGCGGAACATTCGCCCTGTCGCCAGTACGACCTTGATGCCCCCGGTGAGAGCTCGCTTGAGGGCCGCCAGGTTGGCAGGTGTGATGTCGAGGCTGGAGTCCACCAGAGTGCCGTCGACATCGAGGGCCAGTAGCTTGAACGGCCCTTCGGAGGGCGTTCGATCGCTCACTTTTCCAGCACCTCGGGGTTGACGGGGTTGGGAGGGCGGTGGCCGGACAGGGCGGCAACCAGGTTCGTCGCAGCAACGCGCGCCATCTCGCTGCGTGCCCGCGTGGTGGCGCTGCCGAGGTGCGGCAGCAGGACGACGTTGTCGAGCTCGAGCAGGGCCGGCTCGACCTGCGGCTCCCGCTCGTACACGTCAAGACCCGCGCCGGCTATCCATCCCTCGCGCAACGCCTGGGCCAGCGCCACCTCGTCAACGATGGGCCCGCGCGCGGTGTTGACCAGGTAGGCGGTGGGCTTCATGCGCCGCAGCGCGGAGGCGTCGATGATGTGGCGGGTGTCGTCATTCAGGGACACGTGGATGGAGACGACGTCACTGGCGTCGAGCAGCTCGTTCAACTCGACCCGCCGCGAGCCGAGTGCGGTCGCTTCAGCCGACTCGTGGCGCGAGACGTGCAGCAACTTCATCCCGAACCCGGTGGCGCGCCGCGCAACGGCGAGCCCGATCCGGCCCACTCCCAGGAGCCCCAGCGTCGCTCCCTCCAGCTCGAGTCCCAACAGCATCTGCGGGTCCCAGCCGCCGAACCCGCCACTGCGCACCAGGCGCTCTCCCTCCCCCAGGCGACGGGTGCAGGCCAGCAGCAGGGCGAAGGCGAGGTCGGCCGTGGCCGCGGTGAGCACGTCCGGGGTGTTGGTCACCACGATGCCCCGACGGGTCGCCTCGACAATGTCGATGTTGTCGTAGCCGACCCCGTAGTTGGCGATCGCCCGAAGCTCTGGCAGGGCCTCCAAGAGCTCCGCGTCCACCCGGTCGCGCACCAGCGTCAGCATCCCGCGGCAGCCCTCCGCCCCCGCCCTCATGGCCTCGCGGTCCGGCTGGGGCCGGGCGGGGTGAACGCGCACCAGGAAGGCCGCCGAGAGGATCTCGAGGCCCGGCTCGGGGACCGGGTAGGTGGCGAAGACGCGGTCGGCCAGGGTCAGGCCTTCAGCGCGGTGAGGAGGGCCTGGCACTGCTCGCGGGTCCCGATGGAGATGCGCAGGCCATGGCTCACCGATGGCCTGGCGAGGTGGCGCACCAGCACGTGCCGGTCGAGCAGCCGCTGGTACACCCCCGCCGCGGGCTCAGGAGGCACCGCGAAGACGAAGTTGGCGCCCGAGGGCAACACCTGCCAACCGCGCTGGGTCAGCTCCTCGCTCAGGAGGCGGCGGTTGAGGATGGTGTCGTCGACGCAGCCCCTCCAGTACTCCCGGTCGCGCAGCGCCGCCACCGCCGCGGCGAGCGGCAGCCGCCCGAGGTTGCAGATGTCCTTCACCGCCCACAGGTCGGCGACCAGGTCGGCGGCACCCACCGCGTACCCCACGCGCAGCCCGGCCAGGCCGTACGACTTCGACATCGTGCGCACCAGCAGCAGGTTGGAATGCCGATCCAGGATGTCCAGGCCGGACCGCGGCGAGAAGTCGACATACGCCTCGTCGAGCAGCACCACGCCGGTCGAGGCATCACAGAGTTCGGCGATCGCCTCCAGGGGCACCAGGGTGCCGGTGGGCGAGTTGGGGTTGGTCAGGAACTTGAGCGGCGCATTCGACTCGATGAATTCGACCGGGAGCGTGTAGCCGTCCGCGAACGCGTGCTCCTCCCCCATGACCTCGTTGATCGCGCAGAGCTTGGGCACGAGCGTGTACGACGGCTCGAGGTACGCGGCACGCCCGCCGGCCGGGACGAAGGCGCGCACGGCCATCGCCAGGACCTCGTCAGCGCCGTTGCCACCGACCACCATCTCAGGGCTGACGTCGAGGACCTGGGCCACGGTCTCACGGAATTCCCGTTGGGTCGGGTCGGGATAGAGGGCGAGGCGATCCACCGCCGCGCCCACGGCCTCCCGAACCCCCGGCGCGGGGGGAAACGGCGACTCATTGGTATTGAGCTTCACCCACGCCTCGCCGTCAGCCGGCTGGATCCCGGGAACGTAGGGCTCGAAGGCCGACAGGCTGGGCTTGCGGTACCGCGACATTCAGCGAGCCCCTGCCCGCTGGACATCGGCAATGAAGACCTCTATTGCCAGCCGCGGGTTCACGTTGTTCTCCACCCGGTCGGCGGCCTCCCTGACAGCGCTCCACATGGCGACCATGCCGGCCAGGTCGACCTTCGACCACGCGGGGTCGCTGGCCTCCGCCCAGACCGCCGGCGGGACCGAGGGCCCGGCATCGGCCGCGCCCGCAAGTGCCGCAGGGTCCGGCATCGCCCCCGTGGTGGTCTCGGCGGCGCCGGCCCGGCCCGCTGTGAAGTCCCGGATCCAGGCCTCCCAGCAGTCCAGGGCCTCGCGGGCGAGGGCCCGGTTGCGGGCGCTGTCGGCACCGCCAAAGCGTGCCCCCAGCCTGACGGTGTCGAGCCAGCTCCCCGATATCGCCGCCTCCAGGGCCGCACCCCAGTCCAGGCGACGGCGCGCGCCTTCCGGGTCCGCGGCCAGGGCCAGCGCCAGGCCGGGACGGCCCTGGGCCAACCGCAGGACGGGACCCGGCAGCTCCACTCCCAGCTCCTGCAGGAACTGGCGCAGTTCGACGTCGGTCAGCGCCGAGAACTCGACAACCTGGCAGCGGGAGCGAATCGTCGCGGGGAGCAGGTCGGCAGCCTGCGCACAGAGCACCAGGACGGCGCCCTCCGGGGGCTCTTCGATCGTCTTCAGCAGTGGCGAGGCGGCCGCCTCGCGCAGGCGCTCGGCTCGGGCGATGACGGCTATGCGCCGGTCCGTGTGCATGCCGCGCAGCGACAGGAACCCCTGCAGAGGCTGCCCGGGCACGCCCAGTTTGGCGGCGTCGGCGTTCTCCCGGCCGCCCCGGCTGTCCTTGCGGATGACGTCGATGCTGATCGTCTCCGCGTCGCTGTCCTCCACCCACAGGTCGGGGTGCAGCACCCCGTCCCGGAGCGGGACACTCCCGGCCGCCTCGAGGAGGTCCCCGGCGAAGGCCAGCGCGGTGGCGGTCTTGCCCACCGATGGTGGCCCCAGGAACAGGTAGGCGTGGGCCGGGGTGCCCCCCAACACGGCCCGGCGAAGAGCAGCACGAGGCCGCTGCTGGCCGGCGATCTGGTCTAGGAGCATGACCGATAATCTTCCCATGCAGGTCACCCGCAGCCCCCTCGCCGACGCGGTCTCCGGTCCCAACCTCGAGGAGGTCGACCCAGAGGTCTATGGCCTCATCGAGCAGGAGATCGACCGCCAGAAGTCCAAGCTCGAGCTGATCGCCTCCGAGAACTTCGTGAGCCGGGCGGTGCTCCAGGCCGCCGGGTCGGTCCTGACCAACAAGTACGCCGAGGGTTACCCCGGGCGCCGGTACTACGGCGGCTGCGAGTTTGTCGACGGCATCGAGCAGCTGGCGATCGACCGCGTGAAGCAGATCTTTGGTGCCGACCATGCCAACGTCCAGCCGCATTCCGGGGCCCAGGCCAACACCGCCGTCTACTTCGCCGCGCTGCAGCCGGGCGACACCATCCTCGGCCTGTCCCTGCCCCACGGCGGGCACCTCACGCACGGCCACGCGATGAACTTCTCAGGGCGCTACTTCCACATCGAGCCCTACGAGGTCGAGCCGGGCACCGAGGTCATCGACTACGACAAGCTGCGCGCACAGGCGAAGCGGGTCCAGCCGAAGATGATCGTGGCGGGGGCCTCGGCCTACCCGCGGATCCTGGACTTTGCCGCCTTCGGCTCGATCGCCAGGGAGGTCGGCGCGCTGCTGTTCGTCGACATGGCCCACATCGCGGGCCTGGTGGCCGCCGGCCTGCACCCCAGCCCCATTCCCCACGCCGACTTCGTCACCTCGACCACCCACAAGACCCTGCGCGGGCCGAGGGGCGGGATCATCCTGTGCACGGCCGAGTGGCAGAAGAAGGTCGACTCCGCCGTCTTCCCGGGCATCCAGGGGGGCCCGCTCGAGCACATCATCGCGGCCAAGGCCGTCGCCTTCAAGGAAGCGCTGACGCCCGACTTCAAGGCTTACCAGCAGCGGATCGTAGTCAATGCCCGGGCACTGGCCGAGCAGCTCGCCAGCCGGGGGCTGCGCCTGGTCTCGGGTGGCACCGACACCCACCTGGTGCTGGCCGATGTCACCGCGGTCAACCTCACCGGCAAGCTCGCGGAGTCACTGCTGGACACCGCCGGCATCACCGTCAACAAGAACACCATCCCCTTCGACCAGAACCCGCCGATGACCGCGAGCGGGATCCGCGTCGGCACCCCGGCGGTCACCACTCGCGGCATGGGTGAGGAGGAGATGGCGGAGATCGCCAACCTGGTCACTGAGGTCCTGCTCAACCCCGAGGACACCGACCGGCACCAGCGCGTGGCCGGCCAGGTGCGCGAGCTCTGCGCGAAGTTCCCGCTGCACGTCCCGGTGCACGCCTAGCACCTCAGCGGCCGCACCGGCCTGGGACTAGGGCGTGTTCGCGAACTGGGAAAGCCGCGCCGCAGACTCCAGGACCTGGCGCCGGAGCGTCTCGGCCTCGTTCAGGGTTACAGCCACACCGTCCCACGCGCGGCGTATCGCGTCGACCTCCGAGCCCGGGGGGCCGGCGGCCGCGGTGGCTTCCAGCCGCTGGTCCAGCCGCCGCCGCGCCTGGACCGCCTGGATCGCGGCGGCGGCGGTCTGCACGGCCGCGACGGTGGTGAGTGTCGCGTTGTTGACGGCGGCGATCAGGTCGCGGTTGTGCTCCTGGATGATCTCCAGCGCGGCGTGACCCTGTTGCGCGACCGCGAGCTGGGTGAGGATCTCCTGCCGGCGGCGCCGCACCGCGAAGAGGAGTTCGCTGCGGATTGCCTCTGCCCGCGTAGCCTCGGAGCCGGGGAGGGCCCCCGCATACGCCTCCAGCAGGAGGTCAAGCCGCTCGGTGAGGCCGGCGTACTCCGTCAGTGTCGCGATCCCGGTGGCGAGGGCGACACTCTCCTGGTCCAGGCGCGCGTTGTCAGCTCGGAGCGCGGCCACCGCTTCACCGAGCACCGCGACCGCCGCGGCCAGCGGCGCCTGGGCGTCGCTCCATCGGTCCTCGTACGCCCGTGCCGGGTCCCGGCGGGGGATCAGGCCCATCACCCGCCGCCGCGGCCCGACTTCGAGGTCGCTCGGAGGCACGAGGTCGGCGGCCCAGCGTCGGAGCTCCGCGAGGTTGCGGGTCACCGACCGTTCGCCGTCGTCCGCCGCGGCGAGGCCACCCCCGGTGACTCCCGCGAGCCGGCGGCCGATGCCGGCGGCAGCGTGCATCTCACGGTCGGCGAGGGACTCGACGTCGTCGACGATGCGACGAAACCCCGGGGCACCAACGTCCTGCGCCGCCACCCGCGCCATGAAGGAGGCGGCCAGCTGCTCGACGGCGGGAGCAGAGCCGGCCCGCCCATCCCCGCCCGGGGAGCCGCTACTCGTCAGGCGTGTCTTGGGCTGCCGCCTTCAAGGCCGCCCCGCGACTCCTGCGCCCGGCACCCCTGGCCCCGTTGGTGCCGTTGGTGCCGTTGGCGGGTGTGGCGCTGCCGGTCACCGCGGGCATCAGGGACTCGCGCGCCATCCCCGTCAGGGCCCCCGCCTGCTGGATGATCTCGGCGATCGCGGCTGTCACGCCCTGGGCGCCGTTGAGGACGGTGAACTGCCCGATGTGCTCGAATGGCGCTGCCGCGGCCGCGACGATCTCCGGGAGCTTGTCGGCGATCTGCTGGGCAATGACCGCTTCCTGGTTCTGGCTCAGGGCGGCCGCGCGCCGCTCGATACCGGTTGCCTCGGCCTCGGCCTTGGCACGGATGGCGTCGGCTTCGGCCAGCCCCCGCGCCTTGATGGCATCGGCCTCCGCCTGCCCGGTGATGCGGGTGGCGTCGGCCTGGGCGGCAGCCTGCACTTTGATCTGCTCGGCCATGGCCTGGGCGCGAAGTTTGACCTCCTGGGCCTGGGCCTCGGCTTCGCTGATATGCGCGTCGCGGGCGGCGGTCGCCAGGGTCCTCTGCTTATAGGCCTCGGCGTCCGCCGGTTTGCGGACGTCGACCTGGAGCTGCTGCTCGGTTTGCAAGGCCTGAAGCTCGGCGACCCTGGTGTTCTCCTGGACCACCTGCTGCGTGGCCGTGGCCTGCGCCAGGGGGCCCTGCTGCGCCGCCTCCTGGGTGGCCTTGTCGACCTCCGCCTGGTAGCCGGCCTTCTTGATATTGGTGTCGCGCATCGACTGGGCGATCTGGGCCTGAGCGGCCTGCTCCTGGGCGACCGCCTCGCGCTCGGCATTGGCGCGCGCGATCCGGGCGTTCTGCTCGACCTCCGCCTGGTGCGGCGCGGCCAGGTTCTCGATGTAGTTCGAAGGGTTGCTGATCGACTGGATCTGGAAGCTGTCGATGACCAGGCCGAACGACTCCATCTCCAGCGTGCAGCGATCGCGCACCTGCTGGGCGAACTTGTCCTGGTCGCTGATCATCTCCTCGACGGTCATCGACCCAGCGATTGCACGGAGGTGGCCGACGAACACGTTCTGGACCTTGGTCTCCAGCTCGGCCGCCGGGCGATCGAGGAAACGGCGCGCGGCATTGGCAATCGAGCGGTAGTCGTCACCGACCTTGTAGACCACGACCCCGCGCAGGTCGAGGCGCAGCTTCTGCTGGCTGACGCAGGGCACCTGCATCTCGCTCTCGTGGGCCTCGAGTGAGAGCCGCCGCACCTTGGTCACGCCCGGCATGATCAGGCAGCCACGGCCGGTGACGATGCGGAATCCCATGCTCTCGCCCACACCGTCCGGACGGTCCCCGGTGCGGAACCCGGAGATGATCAGGGCCTCGTCCGGTTCCGCGACGCGCCATGCCAGGCGGAACAGGAGTGCGGCCACCACCAGCACGACCAGCAATGCCCCGCCGACCACGGCCAATATCTCAAGTGTCATCCCGGTAACCTCATCCTTTCCGTGGGCCGGACCTCGACCGTGCGTCCGCCCAGGCTGCCGACCACGAGGACCTGGGTGTGCTTGCGGATCGTCGCTTCACCATCGGCAGCGCACGCGTTGAAGCGCTCCGTGCCCGCCCTCACCTCAATGACCACCTCACCGAGGTGCCCGGGGGTTATGTCAGCGGTCACCCTCGCGAGTTTTCCCACGACGTCGAGTGCCAACTTTCAGCGAATTCCCACCGATCTTCCGTGGGGCCGATCATACGCCGCGGGGCCTCGCTGAACGCCCGTTCGAGCACGTCCGTGCCGGTCCAAAACTAGAACCGGATGACGCCCTCGAGCGCGGTGTCGATCGCCGCGAGGGTGGCCGCGTCGAGCTTGATGTCGACCGCCTTCACGTTGTCCTCCACCTGCTGGGGTCGGGTCGCGCCGGTGATCGCGGACGTCACATTCGGCTGCCGCAGGACCCACGCCAGCGCCATCTGGGCCATGGTGATGCCGGCCTCCTCGGCGATCGGCTTCAGCTTCACGACCGCGTTCAGCACGTCGTCGCGCAGGTAGCCCTGGATCGGACCGCTCGCACGCTCGTCGGCGGCGCGGCTGTCCGGCGGCAGGGGCTGGCCCGGCTGGTACTTGCCCGTCAGGACCCCCTGGGCCAGCGGCGACCACACCACCTGGCCCACGCCCACCTCCTCGCAGACGGGGATGACATCCTTTTCGATGACCCGCCAGATCATGTTGTACTGCGGCTGGGAGCTGACGATCTGGTTCAGTTCATGGGCGTGGGCGTAGTCCACGGCGGCCTTGATCTGGCCCGCCTCCCACTCGCTGATCCCGGCATAGAGGACCTTGCCCTGGCGGACCAGGTCGTCGAGCGCGCGCAGCGTCTCGTCGAGCGGCGTCTGGTCGTCATATCGGTGGCACTGGTAGATGTCGACGTAGTCGGTCTTGAGCCGCCGCAGGCTCTTGTCGATCGACTCCATGATGTGCTTGCGCGACAGCCCGCGGTTGTTGGTGTTGTCGCTCATCGGCCAGTAGCACTTCGTCGCCAGCACGTAGTCCGAACGCTCGATCCCCTCCAGGGCCAGGCCCAGCTCGGTCTCCCCCGCACCCACGTGGTAGACGTCGGCGGTGTCGAAGAAATTGACCCCGAGCTCGAATGCGCGCTTGATGCACGACGCCGACATGTCACGGTCCACCTGGTTGCCGTAGGTCAGCCAGGAGCCAAGCCCGATGCTGCTGAGCCGGACGCCGCTGCGTCCAAGGTGGCGGTAGTCCATGTCAGTCCTCCAGGTGCGTGCCCGTCAAGGTTACTGAGGGCGCGGGGGTGGTAGCCCGGTCGCGCCAGGGTCCGCTGCGCGCGGCGGGGGGACGCCCACAGGTCCCGAGGCGTAGTCGGCAAGTTGGTCCAGGGCCGCGAGCGGGCCCTGCTCGACTACCACCGCGGGGAGGGCCCGAGCGAGGGCCGCGCGGGCAGACTCGGCCAGCGTGACCTTGTAGGGCTGGGCCAGGGCGCGCCGCCTCCCCGCGTACGCGATCACAAAGTCCCGGAGCGGCGGGTCGAGGTCGCGCAGCGCCCGCTCGCGCACGTAAGCAGCTGTGTCGGGCACCCCCGTGGGTCCCGGGGAGGCGGCGCGCTGGGCCGCCGTGGCCAGGCTCGTCTCGGCCATCGCCACCAGCCGGGCGAGGGGGAGCCCGGAGCGCTCCCGCACCACCACCGTGCCTGCCGCCATGTCGCCGAGGCGCTTCCCGCGACCGTTGGCGAACAGCGCGACGAGGCCGACGCCGTAGAGCGCCGGCAGGAAATCGAGGTTCCGCACGAGGTTGCGCATCAGCGCCTGCTCGAACGTGATCGGTTGGCCCGCGTCGCCCACCGCCCGGAGACGGGCGGCCTTCTTACCCGGCGTCTGCCCGGACCACAGCCCCTCGAAGAAGATGAAATAGCCGTTCAGCAACAGGAACGACGCGATTACGAAGACCAGGCCCGCGCTCGGGCCCGCCGAGCTCAGCGCGGTGGTGGCCAGCAGGATGACGAAGAGGACGACGCTGAGGATGAGGACGTCGAGCATCTGCGCCACGATCCGGCTACCCAGGCCCGCGAGCTGGTAGCTGAATGAGACGCGCTCCGGGGTTGCGATGAAGAGCCCGTCGAACTCCGCCTTGGTGGCCACCCCGGGAGTATGGCAACCAGGCGGCCCTGCGGGGCGGCCGCACAGGGTATAACCGCGGGATGCGTCCGGAGGAGTTCGTGCTCGAGCGCCGCGCCGAGTGGCAACAGCTGGAGCGCCTGGTGGGACGGGCGTCGGGCGCGCGCCTCGGGGGGCTGCAGGCAGAGGAGGTGGTCGCGCTGGCGACGCTCTACCGGCGCGCCGCCGCCGACCTCGCGCGGGCCCAGCGTGACTGGCCCAGCGAACCGGTGACGCTGTATCTCAACGGCCTGGTGGCACGCGGCCACGGTGTCGTCTACCGTCGCGGCGGGGCGGTGCTCAACCGGCTCTGGACCTTCTACAGCCGCACCCTGCCGCGCACCTTCCGGGCCTGCGGCGCCTTCCTCGTGGTGGCAGCGCTGTTGATGTTCGTCCCCGCCTTCATCGCCGGCTTCGCCATCGCCACGCACCCGGAGCTGGCGTCGAGCGTGCTGCCAGGCCGGCTCATCACCGCCGTCCAGCACCACGAGCTGTGGACCCAGATCGTGAGCGAGGAGAGGCCGTTCATGGCCGGGATCATCATGACCAACAACATGAGCGTCGCGATCCGCGCGTTCGCGGGTGGCGTCTTCCTCACCATCCCGACCATCCTGCTGCTGATCTACAACGGCGTCGAACTGGGGGCGGCGGTCGGCCTGACCTACGCGTACGGCCTCAGTGGCGGCCTGATGCAGTTTGTCGTCGGCCACGGCGTGATCGAGCTTTCGGTGGTCGTGGCCGCCGGCGCGGCCGGGCTGATGCTGGGCTGGGCGCTGCTGGTGCCCGGCCCGCGCAGCCGCGGCGACGCGCTGGTGATCGCCGGGCGGCGGGCGCTGGTTCTGGTGGTCGGGCTGACGCCCCTCCTGGTGATCGCGGGGATCATCGAGGGCCTCCTGAGCCCCTCCCTCGACGCCCCGGGTTGGCTCCATTACGCGGTCGGCACGCTGACCGGGGTGCTGATGTACGGGTACCTGCTGCTCGCCGGTCGTGGACCGGGTGACGATCAGACCAGCGACCTGTCCTTCAGTTCGAGGTAGCGCTCCACCACCAGCGGGCTGAGCTGCCCGGCACGGGCCTCGAGGCCGTGCACCCCCCCGCGCCTCAGGACCTCGAAGCTCTCGCGGCGCGCCGCCAGCAGGTCCTCGGCCGCCGCCCATTGGTAGGCGCGGTCGGCGTCGGTGATGGCCCGGTCCCGGGTGGCCAGTAGCTCAGGGTCGGTCAACGCCACCACCAGCACCAGGTGACGGCGAGCCAGGCGTACCGCGTGGCCCACGAGCTCACGCGACGACTCCTTCTCCAACAGGTCGGTCAGCACCACGACCAGCGATCGCCTGCCGGCGCGGGTCGCGACCAGCGACAGCACTGACCCGAAGTCCGGCTCGGTGTACTCGCCCCGCACCCGGTACAGCACCTCGTTCATCGCCCGCATCTGGGCCTGGCCGGGGCGCGGCGGCAGGTAGGTCTTGACCCGGTCGCTGAACGTCGCCAGGCCCACCCGGTCACCCTGTCGCTGCGCCACCCAGCCCAGCAGGAGCGCGGCGTTGACGGCATGGTCGAGCTTGGTGAGGTTGCCGGCGGGCGCGGTCATCAATCGCCCGGTGTCGACGAGCACTATCAGCTGCTGCCCCCGCTCGGCCTCGAACTCCATCGTGACCGGGCTGTCGCGGCGCGCTGTCGCCGTCCAGTTGATGCGGCGGATGTCGTCCCCGGGGAGGTAATCGCGCAGCGACGCCAGGGAGGTGGCACTGCCGCTCAGCATCGCCCGTCGGGCACCCGTCAGCGGTACCAGCCCGCGGCGCAGGCGCATCTCATGACGGCGCACCGCCACCGTGTTCGGGTAGACCGCGACCTGTTCTGGCAGCTGCAGGCGAGCCTGCCGCCACCACAGTCCGCGATCCCGGCGGCAGCGCACGTCCACGGCTCCGAACGCATAGGACCCGCGGCGTGGCGGCTCCACGGTGTAATGCCCGGTTCCACGGCCGGCCGGGTCGAACCGGCCGTTGAGCACCCGCCGGTCGGGAGCCAGCTCCGCCGGGGCGTGGTCCGCGATCTCAAAGTACAACCCGGCCCCGCCGACCGCGTCGACGGTCACCGTGACCTGTTCGCGCTCCCCCAGGGAAAGCGGGCGGGGCATCACCCGGGTGGCGCGGAAGCCCGGTGGAGCCGGTGTCGCGAACCCGTCCCAGGCCGTGAGGACGGCCAGCGCCAGGATGGCGGCGGCGAAGACCAGCCAGGCCTCGGCGCGAAAGATCGCCAGGGCCGGCAGGCCCGCGACCACGCCGAAGGCGACGATCGTCCCCCGGCGCGGCGCCATGTTGAGGCGCGACCGGGCCAGCGCCCGGCGCAGTCGTCTCACCGCGGCGGCGTCACCCGGGCCAGGACCCCCTCGATCACGCTGTCCGGGGTCTGGCCCGCCACCTCGGCCTCCGGCCGCAGCAGCAGGCGGTGGCGGAAGGCCGGGCGGAGCAGGCCCTTGATGTCGTCGGGGACCACGTAGTCGCGGTCCTCGAACGCGGCCGCGGCCTTCGCCGCGAGCAGCAGCTGGACCATCGCGCGGGTGCTCGCGCCAAGGCTCACCTCGGGGGCGAGGCGGGTGGCCTCCGCGAGGTCGAGGATGTAGCGTCGCATCGCGTCGTCGGTGGTCACGGAGGTGACCTCCTTGCGGCACGCCGCCACGTCGGCGGCGCCCAACACCGCGGTGATCCCGGCCGCGACGGGGTCCTTCAGCTCGATACCCGAGTTCCACCGGGCCATGACCTCGAGCTCGGCGTCCGGGCCGGGGTAATCCATGATCACCTTGAAGAGGAAGCGATCCTGCTGCGCCTCCGGGAGGGGGAAGGTGCCCTCGTACTCGACCGGGTTTTCCGTCGCCAGCACCAGGAAGGGGTCCGGCAGTGGGCGCTGCTCACCCTCGAGGCTCACGCCGCGCTCCTCCATCGCCTCCAGCAGGGCCGCCTGGACCTTCGCGGGGGCCCGGTTGATCTCGTCAGCCAGCAGTACGTTGGTGAAGATCGGCCCCTTCCGCACCCGGAAGCTCCGCTCCTGCAGGTCGTAGATCGACGTGCCGACGATGTCCGCCGGCATCAGGTCGGGGGTGAACTGGACGCGCCCGAACTGCAGGTCCAGGAGGCACGCCACGCTCTTGGCCAGCAGCGTCTTGCCCGTTCCCGGGACGCCCTCGAGCAGGATGTGCCCGCCCACAAGCAGGGCGACGGCGCACAGGCGCACCGCCTCGTCCTGGCCCACGACGGCGCGGGCTGCTTCTGTCCGGAACTTCTCGTAAAAGGCGCTCGAGAGCATCTATCTCCTCCGTGTCGGGGTTTGCGGTTGGACGCCGGGGGCTCCCAGCGCCGGGTGGGCAAGCTGGTGCAGCTCCGCTGCAGCCTGGGCCAGGGACCTCTCGTCGTCCACCACCTGGGCGCGCGCCGTGGCGTGCGCCAGGGCATCCGCCAGGCCGGGGGAGCGGCGTCGCAGGACCTCGTCGAGGCGCTGGGGGTCAAACCCGCCGCGGATGCCCACCTGTTCCGCCAACGCCACCCGGGTCGCGTAGAGCAACCGGCCGACCGTCTGCCTGCGAGCCCTCGCCCGGCGCAGCATCGCGCCCACGGCGCTCGTGAACTCGGCGCTCGACGGGTCGGTCTGGGGCCGCAGCGGGATGCGCGGCCCGAAGGCGCGGCCGGCAAGCATCAGCAGGCCGAACACCAACAGGATCTCGAGGACGATGGCGAATCCCCAGGGGCTGCCGATCCATGCCAGCGAGCCGGACTCGCCGGCGCCCCCGGCGTGGTGGTACTGGTCGAAGATCACCTGTCCGGACGGACCGGCGGCGTCCGCGAGGTCCGCCGCCAGGCGGCCATTGTCGTCGGCGGACGCGAGTCCCCCATTGTCGAGGAGCGTCGGGGTGGCCAGCGCGATGTAGTGACCGAGCCCCAGCGGTCCCTCGATCCCGACGACGCCGTCGGTGATCGCCGAACGCAGGAACATGACCTGCGGGCCGGTGGGCGACGCGAACAGCTGGGCCGAACCCATCCGCGCCGAGGACACCCCGGCCAGCAGCGGCGTGGCGGCGTAGGCCGAGCCCTCGAACACGCTGTCGCTGCCCGCGCGGGAGATCCCAAGCGCGGTCTCGAGTGGAGGGTTGGAGGCCTCGGCGGCGTAGACCAGCACGCCGCCGCGCGAGATCCAATTGGTGACGGTCACCGCGTCCGCCTGCGTGAAGGTGGTCTCGGGCTCGAGGATGAACAGCACGCCCTGCGCCGGCCGGAGGTCGAACTTGTCCCGGAGGAGGTCGGGCCGGTGTCCCTTCACGTCGGCGAGCTGGCGGATGGCGGAGGCCCCGTCCCGCGTGTCGCTCTCGGCATCGCCCGGCCCAGCGGCGTGGGCGGTGACGGCGGCGGGGACCCAGAGCAGCAGCGCCAGGGAGGCCGCGCCCAACGTCCGTCTCAAGCCGCCACCCTGGCCTGGGCCGCCAGCTCGCGGTAGGCATGGGCAGCGGCGGCGGCCTCGTCGTAGTCCTCACGACGTGTCTCCCGGTGGCCATAGTAGGAACGCTCGAACCCCAACAGGAGCGGCCGCAGGGCCCGGGCGCCGCCCGAGCGGTTGAAGGTCTCACGCACAGTGAGCGGGCTGGCGGTGAAGCTGCGCTCGCCGGAGATCATCTCCATCGTCCCCGCGGCCAGCGCCCTGACGGCGCCCGCGAAGTCACCCTTCGCCGCCAGCCCATCGGCAACCCGGAAGTACTCCGGTACCGCCCCGAGTCCGGCAGCCGCGTCGATGCGGTCATCGCGGCCTCGCCGCAGCGGCCCGCGAAGGGCCGGGACCAGCAGGAGCACGACGACCAGGACGACCCCCAGCAGCAGCAGGATGAACGCCCACCCGAGGACCCCGCCCGCGGGCCGGAAGATCCAGTTCAGGAACTGGATCAACAGGTTGCCGATGAAGGCCATCGGCCCCTGGTCGGGGTGGTACCGGGACTGCGCCATGATCCGGGACAGCTGGGTCTCGGTCGCCTGCGGGTCGGGATCGCGGATGGCCCTGTCCATGGCCGCGATGCTGCTGTCGAGGCGCGCTCGCGCCGGGATGGTCTGCGGCGGCTGGGACTCGAGCAGGTGAATGGCGTCGACCTCGCCGGGGGCGCCGACGCGGAGGATGTTGAGGGCCCGTCGAGTCGCTGCGAGGTCCTGGGGCCGGGCGGGGTCGAGACTGTCGCGGGCGGCCGTCGCCGCCTCGAGGTACGCCTGCTGTTGGGTGTCGAGGCCCGCGGCCGGGGCGGCCAGCACGGGGACGGCGGCGCCGGCCAGCAGCACCAGGGCCACCCCCAGCCAGGCGAGCCCCCTCAACGTCGCCGGGTCAGCCCGCGGATGGGGGCGGGAAGTCGCTCCACGATGGCGGCAGTTCGGCCGGGGGCTGGGCGTACTCCACCGACTGGCCGGCCTGGCCCGCCATCAACTGCAGGTCGAGGCTCTCCTTGCGAACCCGCAGGTCGAGGTACAGGAGCGTCGACGCGATCGCCTTGAATGGCAGGACCAGCGACTGAACCAGCGCCGACAGCAACCCGGAGATGGCCACGCGGGCGATCCCTGCCGGGGCCGCGAACGACAGGATCGTGGCCATCAGGTTCACGACGATGCCCAACACGAACGGGATCACGATCAACACCAGGAGCATGATCAGGAAGATCCGCCACCAGTAGTCCCTCACCAGCGCCGAGCTTCGTGACAGCGACCCACCGACGCCCGCGTGCTCCAGGTACAGGACCTGGTAACGGAAGGCCCAGCGCACCGCCACCAGGATCACGAACGGGATCGAGATGATGACCAGGGACGACAGCAGCAGCGCGCCATAGATGATGCCGAGCCCCCACACCCGCCAGTAGTTCCGCAGACTGTCGCGCAGGATCGACCCGACCGTTGCCGGCAGGCCCAGCACCACCGAGCAGGCGGCGTAAATGGGGGCCCCGGTGGTGATCGGGAACATGATGAAGCCGACGACGAAACCGACCAGCGTCAAGACCCCGAGGGCGGCGTCCTGGGCGGGGAGGGCCGACGTTCCGTCCTGCGCCGCGGTGAACGACTGCTGGAAGGCGTTGAACGCGGAGCCCGAGCCGATGGCGACGATCAGCGCGGGCAACGTCGCCACCACCGCCACCCCGAACATCAGGGCGAAATGCGACCGGTAGATCCGGAACGACTCGTCCAGGATCTCGCCCACGTCAAGTGGTCGCACCCGGTACGCGGGAGTCAGCATCGCCATGGCTTGAGCATGATAGGTCGCTTGCCCGGTGGGTGCGGCGCGAAGCGTATTCTTGCGGGCACAACCTGACAGTGCCGTCACGTTGGACGGCTGGATGGAGATGACGCCGATGGACTTTGAGCTGACGCCAGAGGATGCTGCCTTCCGAGACGAGGTTCGGCAGTGGCTCGCGGACCGCAAGGACCGCATCAAAGAGGTCAAGGGGTTCAGCCGCACGGCCCCCGCGCGGGACGCCTTCAACAAGGCCCGGGAGTGGGAGAAGGAGCTCTACGAGGGCGGCTGGGCGGGCGTGGCCTGGCCGAAGGAGTACGGCGGTCGCGGCGCAACGCTGGTGCAGCAGGCGATCTTCACCGAGGAGTACTCGCTGGCCGAGGCTCCCGACCGCATCAACCGGCTTGGCCTGGGCCTGCTGGGCCCGACCCTCATGGTCTTCGGCACGGAAGAGCAGAAACAGAAACACCTGTCGAAGGTGCTGGGCTGCGAGGAGATCTGGTGCCAGGGCTTCAGCGAGCCGGGTGCGGGGTCAGACCTGGCGGCACTGCGTACCAGGGCCGAGGACAAGGGCGATCACTGGCTGGTCAACGGCCAGAAGGTGTGGACCTCACTGGGCGCATACGCGGATTGGATCTTCTGCCTGGTGCGCACCGACCCCGAGGCGCCCAAGCACCAGGGCATCACCTTCCTGCTGATCGACATGAAGTCACCGGGGGTCGAGGTCCGGCCGATCCGCCAGATCAACGGTTCGCCAACCTTCACCGAGACGTTCTTCACCGACGTGAAGGTGCCCAAGGAGAACGTGGTCGACAAGGTCAACAACGGCTGGAAGGTCGCCATGACCACCCTGAGCTTCGAGCGCGGGACCGGACTGGGCTCGCCGGTGGCGTTCAACAAGATCTGGAAAGAGGTAGTCGACATGTCGAAGACCGAGAAGCGCTACGACACGCTCGGTTCCGACGACCCCGACGTGCGCCGTCGCGTGGCGCAGGGGTACATCGAGACCCGGGTCTTCCAGCTCAACACCCAGCGGGTGCTGAGCAAGCTGTCGAAGGGCGAGAAGCTCGGGCCCGAGGCTTCCCTGTCCAAGCTGTACTGGTCCGAGATGGAGGCCCGGCTCTACGAGCTGGGCAACGACGTGGTGGGCCAGAGGGCGGAGCTGGTGGAGGACTCACCGGACTCGCCGCAGCAGGGCAAGTGGTTCCACGACTACTGGTACGCGCGGGCCTCGATGATTTATGCGGGGACCAGCGAGATCCAGAAGAACATCATCGCCCAGCGCGTGCTGGGCCTTCCCAAGGAGTAGCGGCTGATGGATTTCGATTTCTCGCAGGAGCAGTACATGCTCCGGGACACGGTGCGCGACTTCCTGCAGAAGGAGTCGAGCCCCAGGCTGGTGCGTGAGGCCTGGGAGTCGGAGACCGGACGGTCGCCGGAGCGCTGGCGCAAGCTCGGTGAGCTGGGCGTGCTGGGGCTGAACGTCCCGGAGGCCCAGGGCGGCGCCGGCATGGACGAGATCGACATGGTGCTGGTCCTCGAGGAGGCCGGCCGCCACATCCTGCCGGAGCCCCTGCTGGAGCACGCCGTGGTCGGGGCGCCGCTGCTCGCGCGGGCCGGGACCGATGCGCAGAAGGCCGAGTGGCTGCCGAAGCTGGCGACCGGCGAGGCGACGGTCACGGTCGGCCTGGCCAGCGAACCCTACATCCAGGATGCCACCGCCGACCTGGTGATCATCGAGCAGGACGGCGAACTGCACGCGGCGACCCAGGACCGGCTCTCGCTGACACCGCTCAAGTCTGCGGATGGCGCGCGCCGGCTCTTCAAGGTGACCGCGGAGCTGGACGAGGCGACGAAGATGGGACCCGCCGGGGAGCACGCCAAATGGGCCTTCGAGCATGCTGCCGCGGGGGCCGCGGCAGAGCTGGTGGGGATCGCCGACGCGATGCTCCAGCAGACGATTGCATACGCCAAGGAGCGCGAGCAGTTCGGTCGCAAGATCGGCTCGTTCCAGGCGGTGCAGCACAAGTTGGCGGAGACCTTCCTGCTGGTGGAGTCGGCCAAGTCGGCGATCTATTACGCGGCTTATGCGCTGGCCCAGGACCTGCCTGACGCGCACATCCACGTGTCGGTGGCGAAGGCCTACGCCGGCGACGCCGAGCGCCGCGCCAACTACGAGTCGTTGCAGCTGCACGGCGGCATCGGCTTCACGTGGGAGCATGACCTGCACCTCTGGCTGAAGCGAGGCCGGGCCCTCGAGGCGACGTACGGCGACAGCGACTGGCACCGCCGCCGGATCGGCGACTGGGTCTACGCCGGCGGGGCGAAGGAGACCGCGGCCGCCTCAACCTAGGGGCGGCACGCCCGGGCGAGGGTGACTGGCGGAGCCGCGACCTGGGTCCGGTCCGCCGGGTTCAGCCGGGACGCGCGTGCCGCGGCGGGTAGATGCCGAGCCGGCTGCCCCCGGGCAACCGGATGAAGCCGAGGCGGCCCCATGACTGGTCGTGTACCTGAGGTTCCACCTCGACCCCCTTGTCGTGGAGGGTCCGCATGGTGGCGTCGATGTCGTCGCACATCAGGTAGAGCTCGTGGTCGGGGTTGGCGGCCTCGCCGGGGTGCACCGCGAGTTCCGCGGGCGGCAACGCGAATATCAGCCAGCCGTCACCTGCGTCCGCGAACTGAAGGCCGAGCACGCTCCTGAAAAATTCGCGGTCGGCGTCTGGGGCCGAACTGTAGATGACGACGTGCGCCCCGGAAATCATTCGCGCTTCTTACCTGCCCGGCGTGCTGGTCCCCGCGGGAGTCTCCATGTGCTCCGCAGCACCGCGGTGGCCGGGTCCCGGGTCGAGTGCATCAGCCACGGGTGAGCTGGCGGTCCTCGCCACCCAGCATCGATGCCCCGACCAGCGCCAGGGCGGCCGCGTCGATTATCACGGCGATTGCGATGAGCCAGGACACGATGTCGAGGTGAAGCGGTACATACGAGTCGCTCAGGAAGTAGAAGTTGGGCACGATGTGCGCCGCGAAAACACCGAGCGCGGCGGCGGTCCCAAAGGCGGTCGCGGCCAGCGGGGCGACGGGATGCCGCCGCAGGACCAGCACCATCACCAACACAGAAGTGGCCAGCGCGAGCGTGCCGCCGGCGTAGATCTGCGGCGATAACGTGCGAGCCTGACGCAGGTGGTCGACGGCATGGATCGAGTCGAGGACCACGTATCCGACCGCAAAGGTCCGAAGCCAGTCGGATTTCGTCCAGCGCCTCATCGCGGGTCCACCGTACGCGATCATATTCGGCCATGATCCCTGCCGCGGTCGCGCACATCATCTGGCGCGTCTTCAACCCGTTGGTCGTCTGGGTTTCGCAGTGGGTCCCGGTATGGGCGGTGCTCGAAACGACAGGCCGGCGCACCGGGCGCCGCATCCTGACCCCGGTCGCCAACACGCTGGACGGTGATGTCTTCTGGATCCTCGCGGTGCACGGCCGCCGTTCGGGATACGTCCTGAACATCGAGGCGGGTTCGCCGGTGCGGATCAGGATCGGCCGGCACTGGCGGTCGGGTGCGGCGACGATCGTGGAGCCGACGGGCGATGTCCTCGCGAAGTTCCCGGTCTACCCTCGGTCCGGTCCGCGCGTTTTCCGCGGGGATGCGGTGGCAGTGCGAGTCGAACTGGGGGCGAGCACTCCGCAGGGTTAATTGCGCGAGGTTCCCCCGGGACCGCGCGCCAGGTTGGTGAGGTGCGGCGGCACGACGACGACGGCGTTGTCCGCGGAGAGGATGAGCTGCCAGCCACCCTCGTGCACCCGCCAGTGGTGTGCGCGCATAGGAGTAGTGACCTGTCGAGCTTGGTCCTGTGCGTCCGCGACACCACTCCACGTGGTGGCCCTCGCACTGCGACGGCGGACGGTGGCAGCCGGGATAACGGCAATGCCCATCGCGGGCATTGAGCGCCTTGCGCTCGAGCCGGCTCAGGGTGCGCTTCATGTGGCCGACGGCCACCGGGACCAGCCTGTCGTCCAGCAGGATCTTGGTGATCCCGGCGTTACACGCCAGGCGACGGACGGTGGCACCGGAGATGGGCTCGCCGAACTCGATGTCCGCAGCCGGGGCGCCCGCGAGGCCGGCCAGGGTCTCGGCGGTGCAGGTGACGTTGATCTGCACGTGCTTGCCGACAGCCTCGCCGCCATTGCGCTCGGTGAGGGAGGCCTGGGTCAACTCGACGAAGGCGTCCGCCAGGCGCCGCTTCTTGCTGCGGTGGTCGTCCGGGCCCTGCCGTTTGGCGTTGG
>JAXDLW010000049.1:0-78929 GCA_034666405.1 Chloroflexota bacterium
CACCGGTGACGGGATCGTCCTGGACGGCACGGGCAACGTCGTCGTCGGGTCGGCCGGGGGGCGGCTGGTGGCGGTCGTCGGAGCCGACGACCTGGTTGTCGTCGACACCCCGGACGCCGTCCTGGTCATCCCTCGCGACCGCGTCCAGGATGTCAAGCGACTGGTCGCCCACCTGAAAGCAGAGGGACGGACCGAACTCCTCTGAGTTCGATAGAGTTTCAGCGATGTCTTCGCAACCGGCGCCCGGACTTGGCGCGCGTCCGCAGATCAAGTTCGGCACCGACGGCTGGCGCGGGGTCATCGCCGACGACTTCACCTTCCAGAATGTCCGCTACGCGGCCCAGGGCATCGCCAACTACCTGAAGCGCAAGCCCGAGCCCAAGGTGGTCATCGGCTTCGACTGCCGCTTTGGCGCCGACCGTTTTGCCGCCGAGGTCGCCAGGATCACCGCGGCCGCCGGGATCAAGACCTACCTCACCCAGGACGCCTCGCCCACCCAGGTCAGCTCGTGGACCATTCTCGAGCTCCGGGCGTCGGGAGCCATCGTCCTCACCGCCAGCCATAACCCGGCCCCCTACCTCGGGATCAAGTACAAGCCCGAGTACGCGGGCTCGGCCTCCCCCGAGGTCGTGGCCAGCCTCGAGGAGGAGATCGGCAAGGTGATCGACGCTGACTCCGTGCAGCTCGCGGACCTCGAGGAAGCGGCGCGGGTCGGGTTGGTGGAGACGATCGATCCGCGGCCGGCCTACAAACGCCAGATCGCCAAGATGGTCGACCTCGACGCCGTGCGTGGTGCCGGGCTGAAGATCGTTCACGACCCCATGTACGGTTCGGGTGCGGGGTACGTCTCCGAGATCCTCGCCGGTGGCTCGACCACGGTCCTCGACGTTCGGAGCGAGCGTAACCCCGGCTTCGGCGGAATCCACCCCGAGCCGATCCCCCAGAACCTGAAGCCCACCCTGGAGCTCATGCAGGCCGGTGGGCACGACCTCTGCATCTGCACCGACGGCGACGCGGACAGGGTGGGCATCATCGACGAGACCGGGCGTTTCATCAACCAGCTCGAGGTCTACGCCCTGCTGATGGACTACCTGCTGGGTGTCCGCGGCTGGAAGGGCCCGGTGGTGCGCACGCTGACATCTACGTCGATGGCCGACAGGCTGGCGGAGATCTACGGCATCGAGTGCCACGAGGTGCAGGTCGGCTTCAAGTACGTCGGACCCTTGATGATGGAGACCCAGGCGATCATGGGGGGGGAGGAGTCCGGCGGTTTCGGCTTCCGGGGCCACATCCCGGAGCGCGATGGGATCCTTGCGGGCCTCTTCTTCGCGGACTTCATCATGCGCAAGGAGAAGCCCCTGTCCGCGCTGCTGCAGGACGTCTTCGACCGTGTGGGCCCGCACGCCTACCATCGCCAGGACATCAAGCTCGAGCGCGAGAAGTTTGCCGATGTCAAGGAGAAGACCTATGCCCGCTTCGAGCAGGAGGCGCCCGCGGAAATCGGTGGACGCAAGGTCGTAAAGTCGCGGTCGGACGACGGGTTCAAGTTCTACTTCGAGGATGGCAGCTGGGTCCTGGTCCGCTTCAGCGGCACCGAGCCGCTGCTGCGCGTCTACAGCGAGGCGTCGTCGAGAGAGCAGGTCGATGAGCTCATCGGTGAGATGGTCAAGCACCTGGGGGTGACGCAATGATCGAGGAACAGGGTATACCCGCCGGCGCCGTGGCGCGGCTGGAGGACGTCCGGGTGGACAAACCATGGGGCTATGAGCTGCGGTTCGCGATAACCGACAGGTACCTGGGCAAGGTCATCCATGTGAACCGGGGAGAGGCGCTTTCGCTGCAGTACCACGACGCCAAGGACGAGACCCTGCTGATCACCAGTGGCGTGATGGACCTGGAGCTGGAGGATGCCTCCGGGGCCATGCAGACCCATCGCCTGGTCGAGGGAAATGTCATCCGAATCGTCCCGGGACGCAAGCACCGGATGAACGCCGTCGAGGACTGCGAGTTCTTCGAGGTCTCGTCCCCGGAGATCCATGACGTCGTCCGTCTCGAGGATCGTTACGGCCGCCAGGGCACCACGGCAGGCTAAGAAAGCAGGCGCGCCGCCTCCGCCCCCGCCCGCGGTCGAGGAGATCCCGGCGGTGGTCGAGCGGCCGGGTGCTCGCTACCTCGCGCACCTGGCGTTCATGGTCCTGCTGCTGGGCCTGTTCGAGCGTTGGGACCTGCTCGGGGGCTCCCAGGTGGTGGCGCTGGTCCTGGGCATCGTCGTCCTGACCATCCTCGGCACCGCGCTGGCGCTGAGCGCGGCCGGGTCCACCCGGGATTCCGCCCGCGCGCCCATGCACTACCTGGTCCCGATCATGGCCGTCGCCGTCGGCGCCGCGGTCTCCTACCTGATCCAGGACTGGCGCCTGCACCTCGCCAGCCAGCTGATGATGGGGGTCGCGATCTTCGCCTCCACTTATGTGACGCTCGAGCGGTTCCTGGGCCGGGAGCGCCCCGGCCACGAGTTCCTGATGAACGCGGCGGTGATCCTGGTGCTGCTCGGCGGGTACATCTCGGTGCTGGTCGGCACCTCATCGCTGCTGCTGCGGCTGGTGGTCGTCTTCGCCGGCACCGCGCTGGCCGCCTACGAGTTGCTCGGGCGGGTGTCGCCAGAGCAGGCCCGGGCCGTTGCCGCGTCCCTCGTCGTGGCCCAGATGGTCACCCTGATCGCCTTCGCCCTCGTGTCGGCGCAGTTCGTGGACAACAGCCGTGCCGCGGGCATCCTGCTGGTGTCCTGGTATGTCAACCGCGACCTCGCCCGGCACCTCTTCGAAGGCACCCTCACCCGCAATATCCTCGCCGAGTACTCTGTCGGGCTGGTCCTGGTCGCCGCGCTCATCGGTAGTGCCCTGCTGTCGCGTTGAGGCCGGTCACCGCCGCAACCGCCCTGGCCCTCGCCCTTCTGAGCGCGTGCTCAAGCACGACGGCGGCGCCGCTGCCGGGAGCAACCCCGCAGCCACCCGCCGCGAGGAGCCCGCTGCCGGCCCCGCCCAACCTGGTGTCCCTGGGCCACCTGACGGTGGCCGCGGACTACCACTTCGCGCCCCAGTCGTATGTCGACGCCGACGGCCACGCGGCGGGGCTCGACATCGACCTGGCCGGGGCGCTGGCCAGCCAGATGAAGCTCAAACTCGCGGTGCTGAACATCGATGACCCGAGCATCCTGCAGGGGATCACCGAGCAGAATCGACGCTACGACATGGGCGTGAACCAACCCGGGCCGGCAGTCGCGACCGCCGGCGCGGTGGGGCTCGCGTATTTCGAGTCGGGCCAGTCGATACTGGCGAAGGCCTCCGACAAGAAGATCAAGGGGTTGACCAGCCTCTGTGGCCTGCGGGTGGGCGCGGCGCCGGGGAGCCAGGGCGAGCTGGCGGTCGTCGGGGTCAACGACGGCGCCTGCCACGACCGCAAGGTGAAGCTGGTGTCCATGACCGATGACGTGGTCGGTGCCCGCGATGTCGCGGCGGGGAAGACCGACGCGATCGTCGACGACTACCCCGCAGCGGTGCTGCTCGCGCAGCACAACAGCGGGGTGCGGGTCGTGCCGCACCACTTCATGCCGGTGCAGGTGGACCTGGTGTTCCCGCCCGGCGGGGAGCCGGCGCGCGACGCTGTCGCGAAGGCGTTCGACAAGCTGAAGAAGGATGGGACCTACAAGAAGCTGCTGGCGAAATGGGGCCTCAGCGAGGGCGCCCTGCCCTAGATCCCGAGGTACGCCCGCTTGACGTCGTCCGAGGCCAGCAGGGCTTCCGCCGAGTCGGCCTTCACCACCACTCCCGTCTCCATCACGTAGCCCCGGCTGGCGGTGCGCAGCGCCAGCAGCGCGTTCTGTTCGATGAGCAGGATGGTCGTGCCCTCGTTGTGCAGTTCGCCGATCACCTGGAAGATGGTCTCGACGAGCACCGGGGACAGTCCCAGGGAGGGCTCGTCGAGCAGCAGCACCTTCGGCCGCGTCATCATCGCCCGGCCCATGGCGAGCATCTGCTGTTCGCCGCCCGAGAGCGTGCCGGCCAGCTGGTTCTCGCGCTCCTTGAGACGGGGGAACAGGTCGAACACCCGGTCCATGGTCTTGCGGATCTCCTTGTCCTTGCGCAGGTAGGCACCCAGTTCGAGGTTCACCCGCACGGTCATCCGCGAGAAGACGTGGCGGCCTTCGGGCGAGTGCCCGACACCGCGCGCCACGATCGTCGGCGCCTTCAGGCCGCTGATCACCTCGCCGTTGAGTCTCACGGTCCCGGCCGCGGGCCTGATCAGCCCCGAGATGGTGCGGAGCGTGGTGGTCTTGCCGGCGCCGTTGGAGCCGATTAGGGTCACGACCTCTCCCTCCTCGACTGACAGGCTCACGCCGCGCAGCGCCTGGACGCGGCCGTAGAAGACCTCGATGGAGTCGATCTCCAGGAGCGGGGCCACTAGGCGGCTGCGCCCTTGCCCAGGTAGGCCTCGATCACCTGCTTGTCGGCCCGGACCACCGCGGGCACGCCCTCGGCGATCTTGGCGCCGTGGTCCAGGACCACGATCTGGTCCGAGATGCCCATGACCACCTTCATGTCGTGCTCGATCAGGAACACCGTCACGCCGAGGTCGCGGATCTTGTGGATCAACTTGCCGAGGTCGGCCTTCTCGGCCGGGTTGAGGCCGGCCGCGGGCTCGTCCAGCAGCAACAGCTGGGGATCGCTCGCCAGCGCCCTGGCGATCTCCAGCCGCCGCTGGTCGCCATAGGGGAGGTTGCGCGCGAGGTCCTCGGCGTACCGGGCCACGCCGACGAACTCCATCAGCTCCATCGCCCTGGCGCGCACCTTCCGCTCCTCGCTCCGCGCCGCGGGGGTGCGGAACATGGCGTCCCACAGCTTGGCGTGCATCCGGCAGTGGCGGCCGACCATCACGTTCTCGACCGCGGGCAGGTAACCGAACAGCCGGATGTTCTGGAACGTCCGCGCGATGCCGAGGTTGGTGACCTTGTGCGGCGGCGTGCCCCCGATGGGCCGTCCGTTGAACACGATGTTGCCGGTGGTGGGCTTGTACACGCCGGTCAGGCAGTTGAAGAGGGTGGTCTTGCCGGCCCCGTTGGGCCCGATCATGGTGAACACCTGGCCCTTCTCCACCTCGAAGCTGACGTTGTCGACCGCGCGGAGGCCGCCGAACACCTTGCTGACGCCCTCGACGGCGAGGATGCTGCTCACAGGTCCTCGCTCGAGCTGGTGCCGGTGACCGTCTCGGGCTGGGCCCCCATCGACCCGGCGATATCGCCGTGCTTGAGCTCGGCCCGGCGCACGCGGCTGGGCAGGAGCCCCTGTGGGCGCAGAAGCATGAAGGAGATCAGGAGCAGCCCGAAGATGATGAAGTTGTACTGGGTGAAGTCGATGGTGTTGAGGAGCGTGAAGCCCGTGGCCTGGGAGATCCCGGTCATCCACAGGGGAAGCTGGATCAGGACGTAGGTGGTCAGCGCGTAGATCGCCGCGGCGCCGACGATCACCCCGGCGATGTTGCCCATGCCCCCGAGGACCACCATGCAGAGGATCGTGACGCTGATGACGAAGGTGAAGGCTTCGGGCGTCACGAGGGCCAGTTTGCTGGCGTAGAAGCAGCCGCCGAAGCCGCTGAACGCGGCGCCCATCGCGAAGGCCAGCAGCTTGGTGGTGACGGTGTTGATGCCCATGCTGGCCGCCGCCAGCTCGTCCTCGCGGATTGCCTGCCAGGCGCGTCCGAGCCGCGAATACTGCAGGTTTCGAATGATGATGATCGAAAGGATGATGACCCCGAGGATCGTGTAGTAATAGGGGATCGGGTTGTACCCGAAGGTCAGGGCCGGGAAGGGGCCCAGCGCCGGGATCTTGGGCTGGTCCAGGCCGGACAGCCCGTTGACCCCGCCGGTGACCCCCTCGAGGTTGAGCACCACGCGCGGCACGATCTCGCCGAAGCCGAGCGTAACGATCGCCAGGTAGTCGCCGCGCAGCCTCAGGGTGGGGGCGCCCAGGATCACTCCGAACAGCGCGGCCACGATGGCGGCGATCAGCAGCAGCGGCCAGAACGCGAGGTGGATGTTGTAGTGGCTGCTGGCCAGGATCGCGTACGTGTAGGCGCCGATGGCGAAGAACGCCGCGTAGCCCAGGTCGAGGAGGCCCGCGTACCCCACGACGATGTTGAGCCCGAGGGCCAGCAGGATGAAGACCCCACCGTCGGCCATGCGGCTGACGTCGACCGAACTGAAGATCGACGGGACCGACAGGAAGAAGGCGATGCCGATGGCGATCAGGCCCAGCTGGCCGACCTTCGCCGGTATCGGCAGCTCGCGCCCGAATACCGAGTAGCGCTCGCCGCTCATGCCTTGTCCGCCACGCGGGCGCCCAACAGGCCGGTGGGCTTGAAGACGAGGACCAGGATCAGCACGCTGAAGATCACGACGTCACTCCACTGCTGCGACAGGTAGCCCGATGCCATGCTGAACACGATCCCGATCATGAAGCCTCCGATGGCGGCGCCGGCGATGTTGCCGATGCCTCCGAGCACCGCGGCGGTGAACGCCACGATGCCGGTGCGGAAGCCAAGGGTGAAGTAGATGCTGTTGTAGTAGAGGCCGTAGATGATGCCTCCGGCCCCGGCCAGCGCCGAGCCGATGAAGAACGTGAGGGCGATGGTCCGGTCGATGTCGACCCCCATCAACTGGGCGGCGTCACGGTCCTGCGCGGTCGCTCGCATCGCCTTGCCCAGCCGGGTGCCCTGGATGAACCGTTGCAGCATCAGCATCAGCACGAGGGCCACCACGACGACGAAGACCCCCTTGGCGCTGACGTTGACCCCCGCGATGGTCCAGCTGTTGGTGGGCAGCAGGTCCGGGTAGTGCTTGAAGTTGGGCCCGATCCCGGGGATGACGTAGAGGATGCCCTCGAGCAGGAAGCTCATGCCCACCGCGGTGATCAGCGGCGTGAGGCGGGGTGAGTTGCGCAGGCGCCGGTAGGCCACCCGCTCGATCGTGGCGCCCAGGAGGCCGTTGAAGAGCATCGTCGCCAGGAAGACGACCAGGAGCAGCGGGATCAGCATCAGCCCGCTGAAATTGCCCGCCCCGATCAGCGAGATGCAGAAGAAGGAGAAGAACGCCCCGACGGTGAAGACATCGCCGTGGGCGAAGTTGATCAGCTCGACGATGCCGTAGACCATGGTGTAGCCGAGGGCGATGAGCGCGTAGATCGCGCCGATCGATATTCCCAGCACCAACTGCTCGCCGAAATAAGCAGGGTCGGTGTTGATGCCCGCGACCACCAACAGGGTTTCGTGCATATCAGCGGCTCAGGATAGATGTATCGCGGCCTTAAAGGAAACGAGGGAGGTGCACCAGCACCTCCCTCGCGGAATCGTGGTCTCTAACCCTTGAAGGTGATCTGGTCGACGAAGGCCCACTTCCCACCAGTCACCTGGTAGAAGCTGATGATCTTGTTCGACGTGTCTCCATTGTTGTCAAAGGTCGTGTGGCCGATGGCGCCGTTGTAATCAACCGCCCCGATGGCCTTGCGGACCGCCTCGCGGTCGGGCATGTTGCCGCCGTTGGCTTTGATGGCCGTGCCGATCGCCTGGATGATGATGTTGGTCGCATCGTAGGCGTTGGCGGTGTACGCACCGTAATCGGTGGTACTCAGCGACTTGTAGGCCTTGAAGCCGTCAAGGAACGTCTTGGCCGCGGCCAGCTTGTCCGCGTTGACCGCGGCGACGCTGGCGTATGAGCCGTCGGCGTTGGTGGAGGCGTCCTTCAGGAACTGGTCCGTCTGGATGCCGTCACCGCCCATGTACGGGACGTCAATGATGCCCTTCATCTGGTTGCGGATGATGCCCGCCTTGTTGGTGTCGGTGCCTCCAAAGAAGAGGAGGTCGACGCCGGCCGCCTTGGCCTTGTTGAGGAAGGACTTGAAGTCGTCGGTGCTGGCGGCGTCGAAGCCCTCATGGCCCGCGACGGTGCCGCCGTCGGTCTTGAACTGCTTCTCGAAGTTGTCGGCGAGGCCCTTTCCGTAGGTCTCACGGTCGTCGAGGATGTAGACCTTGGTCTTCTTCAGCGTCTTGGTCGCGTAGTCGGCCAGGGCCGGCCCCTGGATGTTGTCGGTGGTGCAGACGCGGAAGTAGAAGGTCTTGCCGCCGGGGTGCAGGCTGGCCGGCTCCCCGTTGGTGCAGTACGGATGGGTCTGGGTCAGGCACTCCCCGGTGTTGGAGGGGCTGATCATCGGCAGGTTCGCCGTGCTGGCGATGGGCATCTCAGCGCGGGCGACGTTCGAGTTGAACGGTCCGACCATGGCCAGGACGCCGGTGTCGGCGACGAACTGCTGGACGTTCTTGGCGCCCTGCTGGGGATCGTGCTTGCCGTTGACGGCGTCGTCGAGGACCACGGCTTCGACCTTGAAGCCTTCGACGCCACCCTTGTCATTGGCCTGCTTGATGGCGAAGAGCGCGCCGTTCTTGGTCGGCACGCCGTTGCTCGTCTCGTTACCCGAGAGAGGCAGGTCGATGCCGATCTTGACGGTGCCTTTGCTCCCGCCAGTGCTGGTCGACCCGCCGCACGCGGCCAGGCCGATTAGAGCAACGCTCGCAAGAGCGGCTCCGCGAATGCTAAGCATGTGTTCCCTCCGAATACTCGGTCGACCGGCCAATCGACCGGCATTTTGAATTCGGAACCCTTATATCACGTTCGCCCGGTGCGGAGCGGGGGCCGTCTGTGCGCAGCTATACTTTCCCCTGCTTTTGCGCCCACCCTCCGGTCGGGCGCGCCCTCATGTTCTCCTGGAGGTCCTTTGGCCGACGCACCCGAGCGGGTCAAGACACGTACCGAGCTGGTCGAAGATGCCCTGAACTCCGCCCTCGCCGGTGAGTGGCAGGATGCCCTGGAGGCCAACCAGGCGATCCTCGAGCGCTTTGGCGTCGACGAGGAGACCCATAACCGCACCGGCAAGTCGCTGACGGAGCTTGGCCGCCTGGACGAGGCGCTGGCCCAGTACCGCGCCACCCTGGAGCTGAATCCCCTCAACGGCATCGCCATCAAGCAGACCAACCGCATCGAGGAGTTGATGCAGCAGACGGCCGACCTGCCCAAGGCCCAGGCCGCCCTGGACGTCAACCTCTTCGTCGAGGAGACGGGGAAGTCGGCGCTGGCCAACGTGATCATCGAGAAGAAGTCCGCGGCGGCCCTGCTGGCACCCGGCGACCAGGTCAACCTGGTCCCCGTGAAGGACTCACTGGCGGTGAAGACCGGCGATGGCGTGGCCGTCGGGCACGTCGAGGCCAAGCTGGCGCGCAGGGTGCTCAAGTTCATCGTCGGCGGCAACCAGTACACCGCCGCCGTGGCCACGTCGGATGACAACGGTGTTCGCATCATCATCAAGGAGACCTACCAGGCGCCCGAGTTCGCCGGGGTGCCGAGCTTCCCGGTGCGCAAGGCGACCGAGTTCAGGGCCTACGCCAAGGACTCGCTGCTGCGGGACACCGAGATCGACGACCTCAGCGAGGACGGCGAGGATGCCGATGCGGGGCTGGACGGCGACGACGACCTGGACGGCATGCAGACCGTCGACCCCGGCCTGGAGGACGCCGACAACGGCGACGACGACTCCCGCGCCGAAGACAACTATTAGTACTTCGCCGGCCGAGGTCGGACCCCGCGGGGCCGTCCTGGTCACCGGCGCCTCGACCGGGATCGGTGAGGCCACGGCGATGCGCCTGGCCACCGGGGGGTTCACGGTCTTCGCCGGGGTCCGCAAGGATGCCGACGCGGAGCGGATGGCCACCAAGAGCCTGCCGGGACTGCACCCCGTCAAGATCGATGTCGCCGAGCCGGGTTCGATCGAGAAGGCATTGGCCCAGTTGCAGGCCGCCCTCGGCGGCCGCGGCCTGGCCGGCCTGGTCAACAATGCCGGGATCTCCGGTGGCGGGCCTCTCGAGTTCACGGCGATGGCGGACATCCGCGCGATGTTCGAGGTCAACGTCTTTGGACTGATCGCCACCACGCAGGCCTTCCTGCCCCTCATCCGCAAGGCCCAGGGGCGGGTGGTGTGCACCGGTTCGATCTCGGGACGAACGTCGGTGCCCTTCGTGGCGCCTTACTCGATGACCAAGGCCGCGGTGCAGTCGCTGTGCCACGCGCTGCGGGTGGAGCTCAAGCCCTGGGGCATCGAGGTGGTCTGTGTCGAGCCGGGCTCGATCGCGACCCCAATCTGGGACAAGGGCCTCAGCGAGTTCGACGAGAAGGCGGACGCCTTGCCGCCCGAGGCCCACGTCCTTTACGGCGATCTCATACCCAAGCTGCGCAAGCTGACGGAGCGCACCGCCAGGACGGGGATCCCGCCGTCACGCGTGGCGGACGTGGTGTTCGAAGCGCTCACCACGCGGAGGCCGCGGGCCCGATACCTGGTCGGGATGGATGCCAGGGCCCAGGCCGCGCTGGGCCGGATGCCCGACCGGCTGCGGGACGCCGCACTGTCCCGCGTGATCGGCGTCGAAGGCAAGAAGTAGGCGCTTTGATACGCTTTAGGTAACTAAAGCGATGAAAGCGACAGTGAAACAAGACCCCGCCGCAACAGGCAGGCCCCCGGGGTTCGTCGACCTGCTCCCGGGCCAGGCCGGCCGGCGCCGCGACCTCGAGCAGACCATGCTGGCGCGCTTTGAGGCCTGGGGCTACCGCCTGATCGAGACTCCCGCCGTCGAACTGCTCTCGACGGTGGAGACGGGGATGCAGCCCGCGGCCCTGCAGCGGCTTTTCAAGATGGCCGACACCGACGGCCGGATGCTGGCCATGGTCGGGGAGCGGACGGTCCCGGTGGCCCGGGCGGTTGCCGGGCAGTTGCGCCAGGCGCCGCTGCCCCTCCGTCTCTGCTACCTCGGGCCGACGTTCGAGGGCCACCCCGCAGCCGGCCGCGCTCGGCAGGGATTCCAGGCGGGAGCCGAGCTGGTGGGTGCCGCGGGGCCGGTTGCGGATGCCGAGGTGGTGGCGCTGGCGGTGGACACACTGACCCGGTGCGGTGTGACGGACTTCCAGGTGGAGGTTGGCCACGTGGGCTTCTTTGGCGGCATCATGGGTCGCCTTGAGGAGGACCAGCGCGAGCTCGTGCTGGACGCGCTCGCCGGCCGTGACCTGGTGGAGCTCGAAGCCGCGCTGGCCCAGACCGACCTGCGGGCGGCCGAACAGGAGTTGCTTCTGCGCTTCCCCGCGTTGCGCGGCGACGCCTCCATCCTCGAGGCCGCCGGCTCACTGGTGGACAACCCGGAATCGGCGGCGGCGATCGCCGAGCTCGGGGAGGTCCACCGACTGCTCGAGGCCCATGGGGCCGGGGGGCGCGTGAACCTCGACCTGGGTGCGGTCCGCGACTTCGACTACTACAGCGGCGTGATCTTCGAGGTCTTTGCCCCCGGCATCGGCAGCCCGCTTGCCGCCGGCGGTCGCTACGACGGCCTGCTCGAGCGTTTTGGCTACCCCCAGCCGGCCACCGGGGTGGTCATGTTCCTGGAGCGGGTCCAGGCGCTCGCGTCGGGCGTGTCGCTCGAACCACAGCAGGCCCCCGTGCTCGTGGGTCATCGCGGGGACCCTGCCGACGCCATCCGCGCGGCCGCCGAGCTTCGCCGCGACGGAATTGTCGCCGTGGTGGAGGCCGTCGCTGCCGAAGAAGCAGGCCTGCGGGCCCGTGCCATCGAGCAGGGCTCGCGGCGGGCCCTGCTGTGCGGCCCCGACGGCCGGACGGAGATCACCCCATGATCACGATGGCCATCCCCACCGGTTACCTGCTCCCGGGGGCGCTGGCGGTCCTGCGCACCGCCGGCCTGGCGGACCTCCAGGTGGAGGACCTCGGTCGCCGCCTGGTCGTCGACGTGAACAGCCAGCTCCGCCTGATCACCGTCCGACCCCAGGACGTGCCGGTTTACGTGGACCACGGCTCGGCCGACCTCGGGATCGTCGGCAAGGACGCGCTCTGGGAAACCGAACGGGTGCACTATGAGCTCGTGGACCTGGCCTTCGGAGCGTGCCGCCTGGTGATGGCGGTGCCCGAGAAATCACCGATTGGACCGCTTGAGAACTGGCCCCCATTCCTGCGGGCGGCCACCAAGTACACCGCCGCGAGCCGGCGCTTTTTCACCAGCCGGGCCCAGGACGTCGAGCTCATCAAGCTGTACGGGTCGGTCGAGCTCGGGCCGCTGACCGGCCTGGCCGACTGCGTCGTGGACCTCACCGCGACGGGCAACACGCTGCGGGCGAACCACCTCCGGGAGGTTGTCGAGGTGGGCCGCAGCACCGCGCGGCTGATCGCCAACCAGGTGAGCCTGCGTACGAGCGGCCCGGCCGTCCAGGAGCTGGTCAGCCGGATGCGCACCGCGGCGCAGACGGCACCCGCCTGATGACGCTCGACGTCCCCGTACTGACCGCCGAGGAGTGGCAGGCGCGCGTCCCGCGCCGGCGCTTCAGCCTGCCGGACCTGCGAGGCCCGGTGCTCGCCCGCCTGGGCAAGGCCGTGGGCAGGGATGTGCCGGACGCCCTCAGCGGGGTCGAGGAGATCATCCGCCAGGTCCGAGACGAGGGCGACGTGGCTCTGCGCCGGCTCACGCTGTCCCTCGACGGCGCCGCCCCCGACCCCCTCGAGCTGCCCCGCGCCGAGTGGCAGCGGGCGGGCGACAAGCTGACCGCGAAACAGCGGGACGCGATTGTGACCGCGGCGGTGAGGATCGAGGAGTTCCACTCCCTGCAGCGTCCCAAAGTGCTGGGTGAAGGCGAGCTCATCCTCCGCCCCGAGCCGCTGCGCCGTGTTGGCATCTATGTCCCGGGGGGCCGCGCGCGTTACCCCAGCACGGTCCTGATGAACGCCATACCCGCCCGCATTGCCGGGGTGTCGGAGATCCTCATGGTCACCCCGCCGGCGGCCGACGGTTCGATCTCCCCCGCGGTGCTCTACGCGGCGAAGGTGGCCGGCGTCAGCCGCATCTTCCGGGTGGGCGGGGCGCAGGCGATCGCGGCGCTGGCGTACGGGACTGAGAGCATCCCGGCGGTGGACAAGATAACGGGCCCGGGCAACGTTTTCGTCGTGCTGGCGAAGCGGGCGGTCTTCGGGGTCGTGGGCATCGACAGCCTGGCCGGGCCCAGCGAGATCCTGGTGGTCGCGGACGCCTCGGCGAACGCCGAGCAGGTGGTTGCGGACATGGCATCTCAACTGGAGCACGACCCCCAGGCGTGGGCCGTGCTGCTGACCGACAGCCCCGAGCTGGCGGAGCGCGTGGCCCATGACCTCTCCCGCGACGAGCTGGCCAGCCGGTTTGGGGCGGATGCCGCGGAGCTGCACGCTGCGGCCGTCGTGGTGCCGGACATCGCCACGGCAATTCACCTGGCCGCGGAATTCGCACCCGAGCACCTCGCGCTGCTGGTGGAGGACGCGCGCAGCCACCTCCTCAACGTCCGCGGTGCGGGAATGATCTTCACCGGTCAGTGGTCCCCGGTCCCGATGGGCGACTACGTCGCCGGCAGCAACCACACGCTGCCCACGGGCGGCGCCGCGCGGTTCGCATCGCCGCTCGGGGTCCACGACTTCTACCGCTGGACAACGGTTGTCAGCCTCAAACCGAGCACGGCGCGCCAGGTCGCGCCGGTGGGTATCGAGTTCGCCAAGATCGAGGGGTTGGTCGCCCACCAGCGCTCGCTCGAAGTCCTGCTGCGGCGGATCGACGCTCACAACGCGCCCCCCGCCCCCGACAGGGGCGCTGCAGTGGACGGCTCCTCTTAATAGTGGTCATGGCAAAGTCCCGCGACACCTCCAGGAAACGCACCGCCCAGGTCCGCCGCGACAGCAATGAGACCCAGCTCCAGTGCGTGTTGTCGCTCGACGGCGGCGGCGCACAGAAGGTCGACACCGGGCTGCCGTTCCTCGACCACATGCTGGCGCAGACCGCCCGCTACGCCGGCTTCACGATGGCGTTGACCGGCCGCGGCGATATCGAGATCGATGAGCACCACCTCACCGAGGACGCGGGCATCGTCCTCGGCCAGGCGCTGACCCAGGCGCTGGGTTCGCGCGAGGGGATCGTCCGCTTTGGCTCCGCCTATGCCCCCCTCGACGAGGCCCTGTCGCGGGTGGTCGTCGACCTGTGCAAGCGTCCCTACTGCGAGGTGAACGACCAGGGCAAGCTGCGGGGTCGCTCGGGCAGCTACGCGGTCGAGAACCTGGTCGAGTTCTTCCGTGCCTTCAGCATCCATGCCGGGGCGACCCTGCACGTGGACTACATCCGCGGCCGGGACCGGCACCACATCGCCGAGTCGATGTTCAAGGCCCTCGGGCTGGCCCTGCGCGAAGCGGTCGCCCTCGGTGGAGGCGGGGTGCCCTCGACCAAAGGGCTGTTGTGACCGCGGTGCGCGTGGCCGTCGTGGACTACGGCGTCGGTAACCTGCGCAGCGTTCGGCGGGCGCTGGAGGCGGCAGGGGCGGAGGCGCTGGTGACGGCCGACCCGGGTGCTATCGAGGGCTCGGCCGGGGTGGTTCTGCCCGGGGTGGGGGCATTCGCGCCCGCGCGCCAGAAGCTCGCCGACAGCGGTCTTGATGCCCACCTGGTCAGGCTTGCCGCACAGGGCAAGCCGCTGCTGGGGGTGTGCCTGGGCTACCAGCTGCTGTTCGCGGCCAGCTACGAGGATGGCTTCACAGCAGGGCTTGGGCTGCTCCCAGGCCCAGTGCGAAGACTGGTCCAGGCTCCCGGGCTGAAGGTCCCCCACATGGGCTGGAACCGCGTGCGGCAGGCGCGCCCGGACATCATCTTCGACGGCATCCCCGACCGCAGCTACTTCTACTTCGTGCACAGCTACTATCCCGAGATCAAGGCCGGTCCCGAGGTGCTGGGCACCGCGGACTACGGCCGGACACTCACCGCGGTTGCCCGTCGAGGTTCGGTCGTCGGCACCCAGTTCCACCCCGAGAAGAGCGGGCCCGCGGGGTTGCGGCTGTACGCCAACTTCATCGCGTCATGCGGCGGTGCGAGGCCGTCAGAGGTGGTGACGCCCGGGGCTGCGGCGCTCTGATGCTGGCGCGCCGGGTGGTTCCGTGTCTTGACGTGACCGGCGGCAGGGTGGTCAAGGGCACCCGGTTTCTCGAGCTCCGGGACGCCGGGGACCCGGTCGAGCTGGCCGCCTTCTACGACCGCGAGGGTGCCGACGAGCTGGTCTTCCTCGACATCACCGCATCCTCGGACGAGCGCGCCATCCTCCTCGAGGTGGTCCATGCCACCGCCGACCAGGTCTTCATCCCCCTGACTGTCGGGGGCGGGGTGCGGTCCGTCGGCGACATGGGCACCCTGCTCGAGGCGGGTGCCGACAAGACCGCGGTCAACTCGGCTGCACTGGCACGGCCGGAGCTGCTGACCGAGGGCGCAAGGCTGCTCGGTGCGCAGTGCGTGGTGCTCGCGATTGACGCCCGCCGCCGCGAGGAGGGCGGCTGGTCGGTCTTCAGTCACGGCGGCCGCCGCGACACCGGGCGGGACGCCGTGGAGTGGGCCCGTGAGGCGGTTGAGCGGGGCGCCGGCGAGATCCTGCTCACCAGCATGGACCGCGATGGCACCCGCGACGGGTACGACCTCGACCTGACACGGGCGATCTCGTCAGCGGTCGGGGTCCCGGTGATCGCGTCCGGGGGCGCGGGGGAGCCGGAGCACCTCCGCGCCGTGCTCGACGAGGGTTGCGCCGACGCCGCGCTGGCAGCATCGATCTTTCATTTCGGCGAGTTCTCGATCAGCGATACCAAGCAGTACCTGGCGGACCATGGCCTGCCGGTGCGCCGAGCCCTTCCCGTTTGACCGAGCTGCCGCGGCGCGCGATCGCGACGGACCGGCTGGTGCTGGAGCCGGTCACCGTCGGCAGGGCGCCTGAGCTGCACATGGCGATCGAACAGTCGCGGGCGCACATCGCGCGGTGGCTGAGCTGGGCGCCCCGGCAGACGTTCAACGACACCCTGGCCTTCACCGCCCGGATGGTGGGCGCCTGGGCCGACGGCAGCGAGTACTCGTTCCTGGTCACCACGGAGGGCCGGGTCTGCGGCGACATCAGCATCCGTCCGAAGTTCGCCTTCGAGGGCAATATCGGCTACTGGCTCGGTGAGGATGTCGCCGGGCGCGGCTACATGACCGAGGCCTGCGAGGCGGTGGCGCACTTCGGCCACCGGGCGCTGGGCCTGCAGCGCGTCGAGCTCCGGGCCCACGTCGACAACCGCGCCAGCCAGCGGGTGGCCGAGAAGTGCGGGATGCGCCGGGAGGGCCTGGTGCGCGGGGGCGTGCCGCTGGAGGGAGGCGGTGGCGCCGACGCCTTTATCTACGGCCGGCTCGTCGACGACCCATGGCGCGACACCGGGACCGGGGCGGGGACACGACCTGACGGCGCGCCCCCCGTTGCCGCCCCCGACTTCTCGCGCGGGCTCGTGACCGCCGTCGTCCAGGACGTGCAGGACGGGGCCGTGCTGATGGTCGCGCACATGAGCGCGGAGGCCTATGACCGGACCCTGCAGACGGGCCACGGATGGTTCTGGAGCCGGTCGCGCGAGCGGCTCTGGGAGAAGGGGGAGACGTCGGGGAACATCCTCGAGGTGCGCTCGGTCACCCTCGACTGCGACGGGGACGCGGTGCTGCTAGGGGTCGTCCCCGCCGGGCCCGCTTGCCACACCGGGGCTCGCACCTGCTTTCACAACCCCGTCGAGGTAGTGAAGGGTCAGCCAGGACGCGCCAAACGCGGCCGCTAGCCCGCCGGGGATGTCAACGAGGTAGTGCTGGTGGATCAGCTGGGTGGACGCGATGACGACCACCGCCCAGGCCGCCGCGATCCAACCCGCCGTGCGGCCACAGCGCCACCAGTGGATGGCGATGACCGTCGACGTGGCCACGTGCAGCGATGGGAAGTCGTTGTAGGGATTGTCCGAGGTGTAGACCTCGCTCACCATCTTCGACAGCCAGTCGGTTTCGGTCACATGGGGCCGCGCGACGTAGCTCTGAAGGAAGAAGAAGAACACATACGCGATGACAAACGTCCCGACCAGGGCAAGCGCTGTCGACTGGTACAGGCGCATCCGGAACAACAGGAAGAAGACCAGCGTGGCGTAGATCACGGGCTGCAGTGAGACGTAGGGGATGACGAACACCTTCACCAGGGGCATCGCCTCGTCCAGCGGAGTCCGCAGGAAGACCCGGTAGGGTCCGTGGTTGAGGGCGTCGTAGCCCTTACTGGACACGTACACGAGCACCGCCATCCCGATTGCCACGGCGGCATTGCGGACGCCCTGCCCGAATATCCCCTGCCTCAGTTCCTGGCGCAGCCGGTCCATCGAGCAGCATCGTACGTCGCGATGAAGCGCCGCGCGCCGTGTAAGTTTATGCAGATAATCCGTATACTGATGCAATGACCTCGTCGGCGACCGTTGCTGTCATCGGGGCCACCGGCTACGCCGGGGCCACCGCTGTCAGCCTGTTGAGCAGCCATCCGCACGCCCGCGTGGTGCGCGCCACGTCGCGTTCGTACGCGGGCCGCAGGCTGGCAGAGGTCTACCCGGGCCTGGACTCTGACATCGAACTGGGCGGTGAGATGGACCCGGGTGACGCCGAGGTGGTGTTTGCGGCGTTGCCCCATGGGATGACCGGCGCGCTCGCGGGCAAGTGGCTGGAAGAGGGCCGCACCGTGGTTGACCTCGGCGCGGACTTCCGGCTCAGGGACGACGCGGCATACACCAAGTGGTACGGCGCCGGCCACCCGGCCCCCGGGTTGCTGGCCCAGGCCGTCTTCGCGCTCCCGGAACTGGCACGCGGCGACCTGCGCGGGGCGAGGCTGCTGGCGTGTCCCGGCTGCTACTCCACCGCAGCCATCCTCGCCCTCCACCCCGCCGCGATGTCGGGACTGGTCGAGCCGGACTTCATCGTCGACGCCGCCAGCGGTATCAGCGGTGCGGGCCGCTCGCTGTCGGTCGGGTTCCACTTCGCGGAGGCCGCCGAGGATTTCACCGCCTACGGCCTCGGCGGGCACCGGCACAGCGCCGAGATGCTCCAGGCCCTGGCCCAAGAGGGCACGCCGCCGCGCCTGACCTTCGTTCCCCACCTCGTCCCCATGGTCCGTGGCATCCTCGCGACCTGCTACCTGGACCTCGCCCCGGGGGCCAGCTTCGACGCCCTGAAGGATGCCTACGCGCAGGCGTATGACGGTTGCGCCTTCGTGCAGGTCGTCGACGCCCCACCTCACACCAAGGAGGTCGCGGGCACCAACCGCTGCGCCATTCATCTCACCCGTCAGGGCGACCGCATTGTGGTGCTGGCGGCGATTGACAACCTCGTAAAGGGGGCTGCGGGCCAGGGAGTCCAGGCGCTCAACCTGGCGATGGGCTGGCCCGAGACGGCCGGGCTGCAGCAGGCACCCCGGTGGCCATGAGCGAGGTCGCGGCGGAGACCCTGCAACGCCCGACCATCGGGGTGACCGCGCCGCTGGGGTTTGCGGCGGGGGCCGCCGCCGCGGGGATCAAGTCGGGGATGCCGGTGGAAGCGGGCAGCAAGCTGGACGTCGCCGTCATCTACTCGGAGCGGCCATCGACGGCGGCGGCCGTGTTCACGACGAACCGGGTCAAGGCCGCGCCGGTGGTCATCAGCCAGCTGAACCTCGCCGGGGGCGCGGCCCGTGCGATCGTGGTCAATTCCGGCAATGCCAACGCGTGCACCGGTAGCCAGGGCTTCAAGGACGCGCTGGTCATGGGCAAGCTCGCCGCCGACACGCTGGACCTCGACCCCTCCCAGGTCCTGGTCGCGTCGACCGGGGTGATCGGCCGGTACCTGCCGATGGACCGGATCAGGGAGGGCGTACTGTCCGCCGCCCATGACCGCTCACCCCTCGGAGGCGACGCCGCGGCCCAGGCGATCATGACCACCGACACGCGCCCCAAGCAGGCCGCGGCCACCTTCAGGCATGTCGGACGCGTCTACACGGTGGGGGGCATGGCCAAGGGCTCGGGGATGATCCACCTCAACATGGCGACGATGCTCGGCTTTCTCACCACCGACGCCGAGGTCGCCACTGCCGACCTCGACGCGGCGCTGCGGCGCTGTGCCGACCGCACCTTCAACATGGTCAGCATCGACGGGGACATGTCGACCAACGACATGCTCACCCTGCTGGCCAACGGCGCCGCCGGCGGCCCGACCCTCGTCGCGGGCGACGGCCTCGAGGAGTTCGAGGCCGCCCTGCTGACGGTCTGCGACGACCTCGCACGCCAGCTCGTGCGGGACGGCGAGGGCGCATCGCGGATGTTCACCGTCGAGGTGAAGGGCGCTGCCAGCCACGAGGATGCCCGCACGCTGGCCCGCACGGTCGTCTCCTCCAGCCTGGTCAAGGCGGCGATCCACGGTGCGGACCCGAACTGGGGTCGGATTGTCGCCGCCCTGGGCCGGGCCGGCTGCGAGATGGTGCTGGATCGCCTGCGCGTGGATATCGGCGGGGTGGCCGTGTTCAGCAACGGTGGCGGGCTGGCCGATGCCGACCTGGCGAAGGTCGCCGAAGCGTTCGGCGCCGACGAGGTGAGCATCGTGTGCGACATGGGCATCGGCGATGGCGCGGCCACCGCATATGGCTGCGACCTCACTCCCGAATACGTGCATATCAACGCCGACTACACGACCTGAAATACGAGGAAGGAAACAGATGACAGTTGAACGCGACGCCGCCATCGAGAAGGCCAATGTCCTGGTCGAGGCCCTGCCGTTCATCCGCCGGTTTCACGGCAGCACGATCGTCGCCAAGCTGGGCGGCTCATCGCTGGAGGACAGCAAGCACAGCGTCCTGGAGGACCTGGTGCTGTTGCGATACGTCGGCATGAACCCCGTGGTGGTGCACGGCGGTGGCAAGGACATCACGGAGTGGCAGGCCAGGATGGGCGTCGAGAGCAAGTTTGTCGACGGCCTGCGGGTCACCGACGAGAAGTCCATGGAAGTCGTGAAGATGGTGCTCACCGGCAAGGTCAACCCCGAGCTCGTGGCCATGATCAACTCGATGGGCGGGCAGGCCGTGGGGATGTCCGGTGAGGACGGCCCCAGCATCCTGGTGCGGCCGATGGCCGCGGTGAACGGCCAGGACCTGGGCCTGGTGGGCGAGGTCGCCCAGGTCAACGCGGAGCCCATCACGGCGTTGCTGGAGCGCAACTACATCCCGGTGGTGGCGTCGATTGGGCTGGGTTACGACGGTCAGTCGTACAACGTCAATGCCGACACCGTGGCGGCCGAGCTGGCGGTGGCACTCAAGGCCCACAAGCTGATCCTGCTGACCGATGTCGAGGGCGTCAGGGACGGCGCGGGGTCGCTGATCAGCGAGATCGTGGCCCATGACGTCAGCGACCGCATCGCCGACGGCACCATCAGCGGCGGCATGATCCCCAAGGTCAAAGCCTGCGTCCGCGCCCTTGCCGCGGTGGAGAAGACGCACATCATCGACGGCCGGGTGCCGCACGCGCTGCTGCTCGAGCTGCTCACCAACGAGGGGATCGGCACCATGATCCTGCCGGGGTGAGCGACGACGACCTGGTGACCGCCGAGTCGCGGTACCTGATGCACACGTTCAAACGCCAGCCGGTGGAGTTGGTGCGCGGGGAGGGCGTCCGGGTATGGGACGCCGATGGACGGGAGTTGCTTGACTTCGTCGGCGGCATCGCCGTCAACGTCCTGGGCCACGCCCACCCGGACATCGTGGCCGCCATCTCCGCGCAGGCGGCGACGCTGATCCACACCAGCAACCTCTACTACACCCGGCCGCAGGTTGAGCTGGCCGAGCGCCTGAGCGGCCTTGGCCTTGAGGGTCGGTCGTTCTTCGCTAACAGCGGTGCCGAGGCCAACGAAGCCGCGGTGAAGCTGGCGCGGAAGTGGGGCAAGCAGAACCGCAAGGGCGCGTACGAGGTGGTCTCGGCCCTGGGGTCGTTCCACGGCCGCACGCTCGCGATGGTCGCCGCCACCGGCCAGCCGAAATACCAGAAGCCGTACGCGCCGATGCCGGACGGCTTCCGCCACGTGCCGTACAACGACATCGACGCCCTGCGTGCCGCCATCTCGGTCAAGACCGTTGCCATCCTGCTCGAGCCGATCCTCGGCGAGAGTGGGGTGATCCCCGCCGAGCCTGCCTACCTCGAGGCCGCCCGCGAGCTCTGCGACCGCGAGAACCTGCTGCTGATATTCGACGAGATCCAGACCGGCATGGGGCGCACCGGCCACTTCTACGCGTTCCAGGAGTACGGCGTTGCACCCGACGTGGTCACCCTGGCCAAGGGACTCGGCGGCGGCGTGCCGATTGGTGTCTGCGTCGCCGGGGCGCGGGCGGATGTCTTCGAAGCCGGCGACCACGGGTCGACCTTCGGAGGCAACCCGCTGGCGTGCGCCGCGGCCCTGGTGACCCTGGAGGTCATCGAGAAGCTGGGGCTGGTGGAGCATGCCGGCGTCATGGGGGCCTACCTGGAGCACAAAGCCCACGTTCACCTCTCGGCGTTTGGCACCCTCCGTGGTCGGGGGCTTATGCAGGCCCTGGTGCTGCACGACGACATCGCCCAGCCGGCTGCCGCCGCGGCGCTGGACCTTGGGCTGATCGTCAACGCGATCGGCGACAGGGTGATCCGGATGGTCCCGCCGCTGATCGTCACCGATGCCGACATCGACCGGGCCGTGAGCATCCTCGAGGCCAGCCTCGACGCGGTTTCGTCGAACGTGGCGTCACCGGGGGTGGTGAGACCGTGATCGGCGAGAAGGGCCTCCGCCAGAGGGCCATCCTGGACCTCGTCAGGAGCCGGTCGATCCACACCCAGGAGGAGCTGGTCCGCGAGCTCCGCAGCCAGAACCACACCGTCACGCAGGCCACCGTCAGCCGTGACATCCGCGAGCTCGGCCTGCACCGTGAACCGGGGCCGGCGGGCAGCCGCTACGCGGTCAGGCCCGCGCTCGGGGTCCGCGGCAGCCAGGTCCTGAGGGACTTCATCACCGCCACGGTCGGGGTGCAGTTCATGGCGGTGGTGCACACCCCGCCGGGCACCGCCAACCTGGTCGCGGTGGCGATCGACGAGGCCGCCTGGCCGGAGGTGATGGGCACGGTGGCGGGCGACGACACCGTGATGGTTGTCTGCGCGGACGCCCGGGCGCGTCAGCGGGTCGAGGCCCGCCTGCGCGAGGGCGTGGAGGCGATGACTTGAGCAAGCGCCTGGTGCTGGCCTACTCCGGTGGGCTGGACACCTCGGTGGCGATCCACTGGCTCGCGGAGCGCGGCTGGGAGGTCATCGCCCTGACCGCTGACCTCGGCGGCACCGAGGACCCGCGCACCGCTGCCGCCCGCGCCCAGGCTGCCGACCCGACCCGGCTCGACGCCATCCAGCGCCGGGCCCTCAAGCACGGCGCGGTCAAGGCCTTTGTCGTCGATGCCCGCGACCTCTTCCTCCGCCACTTCGTCTGGCCCACATTGCAGGCGGGCGCGCTCTACGAGGGCCAGTACCCGCTGGCCACGGCCCTGGGGCGACCCCTGATCGCCAAGTTGATGGTCGACCTGGCGCTCGAGGAGGGCGCGGTGGCGGTGGCCCACGGCTGCACCGGCAAGGGCAACGACCAGGTGCGGTTCGACGTCGCCACCGGTGCGCTGGCGCCCCAGTTGGAGGTCGTGGCGCCGGTCCGGGAGTGGGGGATGTCGCGCGACCAGGAGATCGAGTACGCCCGCGAGCACGGTGTCGAGGTGCCCGCCTCGATCGAGTCGCCGTACTCCACCGACGTCAACCTGTGGGGCCGGTCGATCGAGGCTGGGATGCTCGAGGACCCCTGGGTCGAGCCCCCGCCCGAGGTCTTCGAATGGACCGCCGAACCGGGCGCCACGCCGGAGCGCCCGATCCACGTCGAGATCTCCTTCCGTGAGGGCGTACCGGTGGCCCTGGACGGCGAGGAGCTCGACCCCGTCGCGCTGGTGGATCGGCTCAATGCCCTTGGTGGCGAGCACGGCGTGGGCCGGATCGACATGGTCGAGAACCGCCTGGTGGGGATCAAGTCCCGGGAGATCTACGAGGCCCCTGCCGCGGTGATCCTGACGACGGCACATGCCGCGCTGGAGACACTGACGCTGGGCAAGGACGTCTCGCGCTTCAAGAGCCGGGTGGCGGCGGAGTGGGCCGACCTCACCTACAACGGCCTGTGGTTCTCGGCCCTGCGCCAGGACCTCGGGGCCTTCGTCGCCAGCACGCAGCGCCATGTGACGGGTGAAGTGCGGATCAAGCTGCACCACGGTTCGCACCACGTCGCCGGCCGCAAGGCGCCGGAGTCGCTCTACCGCCTGGACCTGGCGACTTACGGTAGCGGCGATTCCTTCGACCAGGGCGCCGCGGCCGGGTTCATCCAGCTCTGGGGGCTCCCCCTGCGAACCCAGGCCCAGACCCAGGGACTGCTGGGTGGGACCGAGCAGAGCCTGCTGCCTCCAGGGACGAAGGGCCTGGCCGCCGGCGACGAACCCGTTGCCTGACAAGCCCCGGAAGGGCACGCCACTGGCGCGCCGGCTGTGGGGCGGCCGGTTCGAGGGCGGCCCGGACCGCCAGGCCGCGGCGTACGGCGACTCGCTGGCCTACGACCGTCGCCTCTACCGTGAGGACATCGCGGGGAGCCTCGCCCACGCCGCGATGCTCGCGGCCACCGGGATCATCAGCGCCCGCGAGGGCCGGGCGCTGGGACGCGGCCTCAAGGCTGTGCTCGCGGAGCTCGATTCCGGGGCGTTCGAGTTCCAGCCCGGCGACGAGGACATCCACACCGCGGTCGAGCGCCGGCTCAGCGAGGTCGCCGGCCCGGATGTCGGCGGCAAGCTCCACACCGGGCGCAGCCGCAACGACCAGGTGGCCCTGGACCTGCGCCTGTTCACCCGTGCCCAGGTCGTGGCGCTCGCCGGCGCGGTGGGCGACCTGCGCGAGGCGCTGCTGCTCCAGGCGCGGCGCCACGCGACTGACGTTATGCCCGCGTACACCCATCTGCAGCGGGCCCAGCCCAGCACCATCGGTCACCACCTGCTGGCATACGTGGCGATGCTGGAGCGCGACTTCGGGCGGTTGCGCGACGCGTACGCACGGGCGGACGTGATGCCGCTGGGTTCCGGCGCCGCGACCGGCAGCAGCCTGCCCCTCGACCGCGCGCACGTGGCCCGAACCCTGGGCTTCAGCGCGATCTCCCAGAACAGTCTCGACGCCGTCTCCGACCGGGACTACGTGGTCGAGGTCGAGGCCGCATGTGCCCTGGTGATGGTCCACCTCAGCCGCCTCGGCGAGGAGTGGGTGCTGTGGTCGACGGCGGAATTCGGCTTCGTCGAACTGCCCGACGACTACTCCACCGGCTCCAGCCTCATGCCCCAGAAGAAGAACCCCGACGTCGCCGAGCTGGTGCGCGGCCGCTCCGGCCGGGTCATCGGGGACCTTGTCGCGATGCTCACGGCGCTGAAGGGCCTGCCGCTCGCCTACAACAAGGACCTCCAGGAGGACAAGGAGGGTTTCTTCGACGCGGTCGACACCACCCTGGCATCCCTGCGCATCGCGGCCGCGATGGTCCAGCGGTCGAAGTTCCGACTCGATCGGATGGCGGCCGCCGGCTCCGACCCGGCGATGCTGGCGACCGAGGTGGCCGACCACCTCGTGCGCCTGGGTGTCCCGTTCCGCAGCGCCCACGAGGTGGTGGGCCAGGCGGTGCGCGAGGCCGCCCGCCGGGGTGCCACGCTCGCCGACCTCGGCCTCGAGGATTGGCAGAAACTCGAGCCCAGGTTCGACGCCGCGGGCCTGGAGGTCCTGGACGCCCGCCGCGCGCTGGCCTCGAGGGCGCTGCCGGGGAGCCCAGGCCCGGTCCCGGTTCGACGCGCCATCGCCCGCGCGACGTCGGCCCTTAGGCGTGACCGGGGCTGGGTTGCCTCGCACGAGGCCCGGGGTCACCCACCAACGCCCGGAAAAGCCGTTTAGCCTCACCCCTTGGAGGCGAGCGATCCCGCTGGTGATGGGCGCCCGTCGTTGTCGGTCCTGGCACACCGGACTCGTGCATTCCTCCGCACCCGCCGTAATCTGGGGACGTGGAAACGACCCCGGAGCGTGAGGCGAGCCAGTGGACCCAGCCGCTGCAGGCCTCGGTCGCGGCCTTCTTCGTGGTCAGCGCGCTGGTCAACACGCTGATCGTCCTCGGCTTCAGCGACCTCTACCGGCACCGCTTCACCCTGATGTACGAGCAGTCCCAGCAGGTGGCGGCTGACCGGATCGGGCCGAGCGCTGACGCGGCCGTGACCCTCTCCATCGTCATCACCATCGTTTTCGCGCTCATCTTCCTGGTCCTCGCCGCCCTCTCCTACTTCCGGCGGGCGGCGTGGGTGTTCATCGTCGACATGGTCGTGCTGTTCCTGGCCGGCGTCCCCAGCGTGGTTGCCGGGGTGATCAACCTGGTCAGCCCGTCCAATGCCAGCCTGCCCCAGGTCTTCGCCCTCACGCAGCTGGTCCTGGCGCTGGTGGCGATCTCGCTCCTGATCCTCATGCTCGGGTTGTCCTTGCGTTACGGGACCTGGGCCCAGCACCCCGTTCGGGCCCCGGCGGCGGAGTAGGTCTTGCTCCTGGCCATCGACGTCGGTAACACCAACACGGTCCTGGGCGCCTTCGAAGGCGTTGAGCTGGTGGAGCACTGGCGCATCGCCACGCGCGGCGACTCCACCTCGGACGAGCTCGGCGTGATCCTGCGGGGCCTCTTCATGGGCGGCCGCGTCCGCCTCGAGCAGGTCGACGGGGTCGTCGTCTCGAGCGTGGTGCCCGGCCTCAACCAGGCGATCGCCGACATGTGCACCCGCCTGCTCAACCTCGACCCCCTGGTGATCGGCCCCGGCGTCCGCACCGGGATGCAGATCCGCTATGACAACCCGAGGGAGGTGGGCGCTGACCGGATCGTCAACAGTGTCGCGGCGTTCTCGAAGTACGGCGGCCCGGCGGTGGTGATCGACTTCGGAACCGCCACGACGTTCGACGCGATCGGGGCCAACGGCGACTACCTCGGCGGGGTGATCGCGCCAGGGATCCGCATCTCGATGGACGCGCTCTTCAACCGGGCGGCAAAACTGCCGCGGTTCGAGCTGGCCGTGCCGCCGGGCCTCGAGGGGGCCATCGGCAAGAACACGGTCGAGTCGATGCAGGCCGGGTTCGTCTTCGGCTTCGCGGGCCAGATCGAGGGGATCGTGCGGCGGATGCAGGTGGAGCTCGGCGGGGATTGCCGGGTGATCGCCACCGGCGGCCTGGCCTCGTTGATCGCCGCCCACGCCGGCGTGATCGAGGTGGTTGACGACAACCTCACCCTTGACGGGCTGCGGCTGCTGCACGAGCTGAACTCGACCCGCTGAGCCGGCCACCGCAGGTGGTCACAGGATTGTCACATCGCTGGGACCGTCCCCGGGCGCTCCAGCGGCAAACCTATGAGGGTCCAGATGGGAACCCTCATTCTCACCTTGCAGTATTGCGTGGCCTTCGGCTTCCTGCTGGTCACCGTCGTCGCCTACCGTGACTGGCTCGTGTGGCGCGGGAGCAACCGGGCATACCTCGTGGCCGCCGCCGGGTTGCTGGCGGTGGTCTCCTTCCTGACCATCGCCACCGCGCTCACGGCAGGACTCGTCTCGCAGCTGCTCAACGACCTGACCGTGGCCTGTTTCCTGGGCGCCGGCTACGCCCTGTTCCTCTTCCGCCACACGCTCGTCCGGGTCCGCCGGCAGGTCCTGGCCGGGTTGGCGGCGGTCTGCCTGGCGGCCTGGGTGGTCACGGTCATCGTCGTCACGATCCCGGTCACCGCGGTGGGCGCCGTGGCCGTCGATGGCGCGCTGGTGCTCGTCGCCTGGCTGGCCTGCGTGGGCGAGCCTGTGGTCCGCCTGTGGCGCTCGTCCGCCGATCGGCCGGCGGTCCAGCAGGCGCGGTTGCGCGCGCTCTCGCTGGCCTACGCCGGGATCATCCTCATCACGATCATCGAGACGCTCGGCTACTCGTTCACGACCGTGCCGCCGATCCACCTGATGCTCGAGCTGCTCTCCCTGGCCATCATCCCGATGCTGTACGCCAGCTTCGCCCCGCCCCGGTGGCTGCGCCGGCTGTGGCGCCAGCCGGAGGAGGAGGCCTACGCCGCCGCCATGCGCGACCTGCTGCTCTTCTCCCCTGACCGCCAGACGCTGGCGACCAAGGCGGTGGAGTGGGCGGTGCGCCTGGTCGGCGGCGACGGCGGGACGCTGGTGGACAACGAGGGCCGCCTGCTGGCCCGCACCGGCATCAGCGAAGCGGATGCCGCTGAGCTCCACGAGGCCCTCAAACATGCCCACACCGAGCTCCGCCCGAGCCCCCTTGACCCCACCCGAAGCGCCGTGATCCTCCCGAGCCCGAGCTCCGGGAACAACGGCAACGGCAAAGGCGGCCTCGCGGTGGTCGCCGGTGCCTTCTCGCCGGTGTTCGGGTCGGACGAGCTGACGCGCCTGGAGCAGTACGTGTCCGCGACCACGGCGGCGCTGGAACGCGTGAGCCTGGTGGAGTCACTGCGCCGCCGCGAGGACGAGGTCCGCCTTCTCAACCGCGACCTCGAGCGCCGTGTGGACCAGCGCACCACCCAGCTCCAAGCCAGCAACCAGGAGCTCGAAGCCTTCTCGTACACCGTCTCGCACGACCTGCGCGCGCCACTGCGCGCCGTCGATGGGTTCGCCCGGATCCTGCTCGAGGAGTACCAGGGGTATCTCCCCGATGAGGGCAAGCGCTACCTGCGGCTGATCGGCAGCAACGCCGAGGACATGGGTCAGCTGATCGACGGCCTGCTGACGTTCTCCCGGCTGAGCCGGGCGCCGATGCGCCGTCAAACGGTCGAACTCGCCGATGTCGTGAACCACGCGGTGTCGCTGGCCTCCACCGACATCGGCGGTCGCAGGGTCGAGTTCAAGGTGGGCGAGATGCCCTCGGTGCGCTCTGACCCGGTGCTGCTGCAGGAGGTGTACGTCAACCTGCTGAGCAACGCGGTCAAGTTCACCCGCGACCGCGCGGCGGCCCTCATCGAGGTCGGGGTCCAGCCGGGCGACGGCCCGGCCGGCGGACCGGTGTTGTTCGTCCGCGACAACGGCATCGGGTTCGACAGCCGGTACAAGGAGAAGATTTTCGGGGTCTTCCAGCGGCTGCATCGCGGCCACGAATACGAGGGCACCGGTGCGGGATTGGCGATTGTTCAGCGGATAATCAACCGGCACGGTGGGCGGGTTTGGGCCGATGGAGTCCAGGGCCAGGGAGCTACCTTTTACTTCACCCTAGGAGGATCCGGCGATGATGACTGAGGATGTCGTTGAGATTCTTCTCGTCGAGGACAACCCGAACGACGAGGAGCTGACGCTCCATGCCTTCCGGAAATACCACCTGACCAACCGTCTCCAGGTGGTGCGGGACGGCGAGGAGGCGCTCGACTTCATCTTCTGCCGCGGCGCGTTCGCGAGCCGGAACATCCAGAACGGCCCCAAGGTCGTGCTCCTGGACATCAAGCTGCCCAAGGTCGACGGTCTCGAGGTCCTCCGCCAGATCAAGGAGGACGAGCGCACCAAGAAGATCCCGGTCGTCCTGCTCACCTCCTCGCGGGAGGAACGGGACATCCTAGCCGGGTACACGAACGGCGCCAACAGCTACATCGTGAAGCCGGTCGATTTCGAGCAATTCACCGAGTCCGTCAGGACGCTCGGGATGTACTGGTTGCTGCTGAACAAGCCGCCCATCATCGACTGAAGTTCGCTGTCAACGGAGCCCTCACACCGATGAAGCAACTGAAACTCCTGATGCTGGAGGACCGTCCGACCGACGCCGAGCTCGTGGTCCACGAGCTCAAGCGCGGGGGATACGACGTCGCGTTGACGCGGGTCGACGACGAAGCCTCCTACCAGCAGGCGTTGAACGGCGACTGGGACCTGATCCTGGCGGACTACAACCTGCCCGCCTATGACGCCGTCAGCGCCCTGCGCGAGATGACCCGGCGCGAGATCGACGTTCCGTTCATCATCGTCTCGGGCAGCATCGGTGAGGACGTCGCGGTCGCCGCCGTGCGCGAGGGTGCCGCCGACTACCTGCTGAAGGACCGCCTTGGACGCCTGGGCTCCGCGGTGGAGCACGCCCTCGACCAGAAGCTCCTTCGGGATGAGCGCGGCAGGGTCGCGCGTGAGCTCCATGAGAGCCAGGAGCGCTTTCGGCGGGTCTTCGAAGAGGGTGCGGTGGGCATGGCCATCGTCGGCCCGAACTACCGCTTCGTCGAGGTCAACGATGCCCTCTGCCAGATGCTCGGCTACCCCAAGTCCGAGTTGACCCGGCTCGGCATCCGTGACGTCAGCCATCCGGAGGACTTCGAGCCGACCGCCGAGATGTCGCGGCGGCTGTTCGCGGGCGAGCTTTCCAGTTACCGCGCCGAGAAGCGTTACCTGAAGAAGACCGGCGAGGTCGTCTGGGTCCAGCTCAGCGTCTCCCTGGTGCATGGCGACTCCGGCGAGCCGCTGTACAGCATCGGCGTCCTGCAGGACATCACGGAGCGCAAGCGGGCCGAGCAGGAGATGCAGTTCCTGGCCCTGCATGACACCCTCACCGGCCTGCCGAACCGCACCCTGTTCACCGACCGCCTGCAGCAGGCCATCCTGACCGCGGGGCGCGACTCCCAGTCGTTCGGGCTGCTGGTGATGGACATGGATCGGTTCAAGGAGGTCAACGATTCCCTGGGCCACCAGAGCGGCGACCTGCTCCTGCAGCAGATGGCCGCGCGGCTGCGCAGCGCCCTGCGCCAGTCCGACACGGTCGCCCGGCTAGGTGGCGACGAGTTCGGGGTGCTCCCCTTCGGGGTGCAGGACGTCCAGGGCAGCGTGCTCGCGGCGCAGAAGATCCTGGGCGCCCGGGACCTGCCCTTCACGCTGGGGGAGGCCACGGTGGAGGTCGGGCTCTCCATCGGGATCGCGCAGTATCCGGAGCATGGCCGCGACGCCGAGACCCTCATGCGCCGCGCGGACGTGGCGATGTACGTGGCCAAGCGCACCAAGAGTGGGCACGCCGTCTACTCGCCCGACCAGGACGAGCACAGCGCGGGGCGCCTCGCGCTGATGGGGGAGTTGCGGCAGGCCATTCGCTCCCGTCAGTTGGTGCTGCACTACCAGCCCAAGGTCGACTTCCGCACCGGCCACACCGCCGGGGTGGAGGCGCTGATCCGCTGGCAGCACCCGACGAAGGGGCTGTTGCCACCGGACCAGTTCATCCCCCTGGCCGAGCAGACCGACCTGATGACCCTGCTGGCACGGTACGTGTTGACCGAGGCGCTGCAGCAGATCGAGGCGTGGCGCCGGGTCGGCCTCGACCTCAATGTCGCGGTCAACCTGTCCGCCGCCAATCTCCACGAGGCGACCCTCCCGGAGATGGCCCAAGAGCTGCTCCAGAACTGCGGCCTGCCGCCGTCGGTGCTCACAGTGGAGATCACCGAGAGCGCGATCATGGGTGCCCAGGCCGACCGCTCGGTGCGCCGGCTGCGGGAAATGGGGATTGGCATCTCGATCGACGACTTCGGCACCGGCTACTCGTCGCTGAGCTACCTGAAGACCCTGCCGGTCAGCGAGATCAAGATCGACCGCTCGTTCGTCAAGGACATGGCGGTGGACACCGACGACGCGGCGATCGTCCAGCCCACCATCGACCTCGGCCACAACCTGCGGATCAAGGTGGTCGCGGAAGGGGTCGAGGATGAGACCACCTGGAAGATGCTGTCGCTGCTGGGTTGCGACTACGCCCAGGGTTGGTTCGTCAGCAAGGCTCTGCCCGCGGCGGAACTGGAGGAATGGTTGAGGACGTCGAAATGGGGCATCGCGGAGCCGATCCCGGCATGAGCGAGCAGGGTGTGAAGGGCACGGTGCTGGTGGTCGACGACGAACTGGCGCTGGTGCGCGTCCTGGCGCTGCACCTCGAGAGCGTGGGTTACAACGTGCTCACCGCGACCAGCGGCACCGAGGCGCTGGCGCACATCCGCCAGGACAGGCCCGATGTCGTGGTGCTCGACGCGATGATGCCGGAGATGTCCGGGTTGGAGGTGTGCCGGCGGGTGCGCACGGACGCTTCGCTCAGCGACGCCCACGTGATCATCCTCACCGCCAACGCCGGTTTCCGCGAGAGCTCCCAGGAGGTCGGGGCAGACGCCTTCATGACCAAGCCGTTCAGTCTGGCCGACCTCACAGCCGAGGTCGACCGGCTCAACGCGGACAAGCCCCCGGGCTGACCCCGGCTGCGAGGTCAGCCGTTCAGCCCATGCTCCTCGAGGTGCTGACGGAAGGGGCGGGGCTCGAAGCCGAAGTCCCGCTTCACCGCGTCCAGGTCGGTGGCGTTCTCGAAGGTGAACAGCTCCAGCGTTGCCCTGGTCAGTGGGGGCCGCGGCAGGACGCTCATGAATGTCGCGGCCACCCGCGCCAGCGCCACCGGCATCGGCGCCAGGAGGCGCTTCTTGCCGGCGGCCCGCAGGGTGGCCTGGAGGATCTCGCGGAACGTCAGGTAGTCCGGTCCGCCGATGGCGATCTCCCGGCCCAGCAGCGCGTCGTCGTCCAGTGCCCGGACCACGCAGCTCACCACGTCCTCCACCCAGATCGGCTGGAACTTGTCGTGGGGGCCGCTCATGGCGGGCATCACCGGCGCGGTCGCGGCCAGCCGCGCGAGGGCGGCGCTGAACTCCGCGCCGTCGCCAAACTGCACCGACGGCTGCAGGATCACGTACGGCAACCCACCGCCGCGAACGGCCTCCTCCATGCCCCACCGGGTGGCCATGTAGGTGCCCTCGGGCGCGGGCCTGGTGCCGAGCCCGGAGACCAGCACAATGCGTCCCACCCCGGCGGCAGCCGCCGCGGTCGCCAGGTTGGCGGTGCCGGCCTGGTTGATCTGCAGGTACGCACCCTTGTAGGGCTCCTTGAGGTTGGCGGTGATGGCCGCGGCGTGGACGATGGCTTCGATGCCGGCGACCGCTGCCGACAGGGTGTCGGCCAGGGTCACGTCTGCCTGCACCACCTCGACGCCCGCAGGCGGGGTGTAGGAACCGGGCTCCCTGACCATGGCGCGGACCTGGCGCCCACCCGATGCGAGTCGGGCGACCACGTGCCGGCCGACGTACCCGTTGGCCCCGGTTACCAGGATCATGCTGTTACCTCCGTTGTTCGCGGTACGTGGGGGGACGCGGTCCGGTTCAATTGGATCGCCTCCTCGAGGTCAGGCGAACCGCCGCCTGGTGCAGGTCTTCGAGACGCAGCAGCGCGTTGACCGCGCGGTCGATGGTCCCGTGGAAGTCGCGCACCGCGTCCAACCGCGCCTTGAGGAAGCGGTACTCGGCCGCCGGCAGGCCCGCCCGACTGGCCTCCAGCTGCTGCAGTGACCGGCTCGTGCTGGCCAGGGCCACGTCGAACTCCTGCTGCTGCCGCTCCCTCAGCACCGAGCGGGCAAACGCCCAGAGGTCGGCCTGGGGCGTGTAGTAATCCTTGCGGTCGCCAGGTCGGAAGCTCTTGGAGACGAGGCCAAGTCGCAGGAGCGCGCGCAGGTTGGTGCTGGCATGGCCCTTGGTGATCCCCACCTCGCGCACGAGGTCATCCATGGTCATCGGGTCCTGGCTGAGGTAGAGCGTGGCCCAGATCTGGCCCATGGCCTTGCCGATGCCCCAGAACTCGCCGATTCCGCCCATTCCCTCGACGAACGTCGCCCGCACACCGTCCTCACTGGTCATCGTTTGCACTTGCTCCACATATCGAACGTTTAGGACATTCTAAACACTCCGAAGCTACGGGCGTCAAATCCTGGGCGCAACCGGGCCGGGCGCCGGTAACCTAGGTTGTGTGATCCGCATCGGTCGAGTCGAGATTCCCAACCCGGTGGTGGTGGCGCCCATGTCGGGCATCACCGACAGGCCCTTCCGGCGCATCGCGGCGGAGATGGGCGCGGGTTTGCTCTGCACGGAGATGGCCAGCGCCGTCGCCCTGGTGAGACAGGGCCCCAGCACCTGCGACCTCACGCGCGTCTGGCCCGACGAGCACCCCATCAGCGTCCAGCTCATGGGCCGGGAGCCGGAGGCGATGGCCGCGGCCGCCGAGATCGCGGTCCAGGAAGGCGCCGACATCGTCGACATCAACATGGGGTGCCCGGTCGACAAGGTGGCGAAGAAGACCTGCGCCGGCGCGGGCCTTGCTCGTGACATCCCGCTGGCCACCGAGTGTGCTCGGCAGATGGTCAGGGCGATCGGCCCCGTGCCCCTCACCGTGAAGATGCGGCTGGGTTGGGACGACAGCACTCGCAACTGCGTCGACCTGGCGAAGTCGCTGGAGCAGGTTGGCGTGGCGTCGGTGTCGGTGCACGGACGGACCCGGGTGCAGGGCTATTCGGGACGTGCGGACTGGGACCACATCGCAAAGGTGAAGGCGGCTGTCGGCATCCCGGTCTTCGGCAGTGGGGACATCAACTCGGCCGCGGATGCGCGGGAGCGGATGGACGTCACCGCCTGCGATGGCGTGCTGCTGGCGCGCGGGATGATGGGCAACCCCTGGTTGATTCGCCAGTGCGTCGCGCTCCTCGAGCGCGGCGAGCACGTGCCCGACCTCGACTGGAACGACCACGTGGCGCTGGTGCGCCGCCTGGCCGGCTACGTGGTCGACCACCACGGCGAACCGCGTGGCGTCCGGCTGGCGCGCAAGTACGTTTCCTGGGCCGTCCGCGGCGTGCCGGGCGCGGCCCGCATGAGGGACGCGGTGCAGTACATCGACACGCGTGCGGACCTCGAGGGTTTCTGGGACCGGCTGGAGGCGCTCGAGCCTGTCGACGGGGCCTTCGACAGGGCCATGGGAGCGTCCTTCCGGGCGGGCGAAAAGGCCCCGGAAGTCGGGGTAACGGGGTGATTCCGGCTGTCGTATAATCCGCAGCCTTTAGCGGGGTTGCCCGCCGCCGCCCAGGCGTCCCGAGCCCGGAATAACCGGCCGGGGCGCTGTTGTTTTCTAGGTAATGCTGATGCTCCAGGACAAGCCGGTACCAATCACCCAGAAGGGTCTCGCGAAGCTCCAGGCGGAGCTCGACGAGCTGCTCCGCGTTAAGCGGCCTGAGGTCGCCGACCGCATCAAGACGGCGAAGGAATTCGGCGACATCTCCGAGAACGCGGAGTACGAGGACGCCAAGAACGACCAGGGTTGGATCGAAGGTCGGATCCTCACCCTGGAGAAGATGATCCGCAACGCCGAGATCATCCAGGAGCCGTCCCGCAAGGCGTCCGCAGGGGTCCAGCTGGGCTCCAAGGTCAAGGTCAAGGACGAGTTCGGCGAGACCAGCTACACCATTGTTGGTCCGGTCGAGGCCGACCCCACCAAGGGCCTCATCTCGCTGGAGAGCCCGGTTGGCAAAGCGCTGATGGGACGGGCCAAGGGTGACAAGGTGAAGGTGACCACGCCGGGCGGCACCAGCACCGTCACCATCCTCAGCCTCCGCTGAACCAAGAGGCGCGCCCCTAGACTTCTCCGCTGAAATGGCGGACGAAGTCGATTCCCGGCAGCCCCGACCCGAGGGCGGTCTCGATGAGCTGAGACAGCAACGCCTGCGCAACCTCGAGTCGCTGCGCGCGTCCGGGGTGGAGCCATTCGCGCGGGGTTACGACCGCACCCACTCCGTCGCCGCGGCCCGCGAGGCCTTCGAGGCGGTCGAGGCTGCTCACACCCCCGTGGACGGGGAGGGCGACCCCCGTTTCGGCCCGGTCCGGCTGGCCGGCCGGATCACGCGCCACCGGCCCCAGGGCAAACGGGGTTTCGCCGACCTCCTCGACGCCTCTGGCTCGCTCCAGCTGATGGCCACGCTGGACACCCTGGGCGAGGGCGGCATGGCGCTGTTCCGGGCCCTCGACCTCGGCGACATCGTGGGCGCCGAAGGGGTGCTCATGCGCACCCGCAGCGGCGAGGCCACGCTCGAGCTCACCGGCCTCGTGATGCTCACCAAGGCGCTCCGGCCCCTGCCCGACAAATGGCACGGGCTCAAGGACCCCGAGCTGCGGTTCCGCCAGCGACATGCCGACCTGATCGTCAACCCCGAAGCCCGCCGGGTGCTGATGACCCGCAGCCGGGCCGTCACCGCGATGCGGGCATTCTTCGACTCCCGGGGTTTCGTCGAGGTGGAGACGCCCATGCTGCACCGCGTCGCGGGCGGTGCCGCGGCCCGGCCGTTCCTCACCCACCACAACACGCTGGACCTGGACCTGAAGCTGCGCATCGCTGTCGAGCTGCACCACAAGCGCCTGCTGGTGGGCGGCTTCGAGCGGATCTACGAGATCGGCCGGGCGTTCCGCAACGAGGGCATCGACCACCTTCACAACCCGGAGTTCACGATCCTCGAGGCCTACGAGGCCTACACCGACCTGGATGGCATGATCCTGCTCACCGAGAGCCTGGTCAAAGCGGTCGCCGACCAGGTGCTCGGGGATGCCGCCGGCAGCCATGAGTACGACGGCCAGACGATCAACCTCGGCGGCAACTGGCAGCGACGGGAGATGCTCGACCTGGTACGAGAGAACAACCCTGGCCTGGACGTCGAGGACAATGGCGCCCTCCAGGCCCAGGCGGGCCGGCTGGGCGCCACCCCGCGCGAGCGCGACTGGGGTGAGCTGGTGTACGAGGTTTTTGAGCGCTCCGTCGAGAAGACCCTGGTGCAGCCCACGTTCGTGACCGGCTTCCCGGTGTCCGTGTCGCCCCTGGCGCGGCGCCGCGGCGACGACCCGCGGCTGGTGGAACGGTTCGAGCTGTTCATCGCCGGGGGCGAGCAGGCGAACGCCTTCTCCGAGCTGACCGACCCGCTGGACCAGCGCGCGCGCTTCGAACAGCAATTGCGGGCGAGCGCCGCCGGCGATGAGGAGACCCACCCCATGGACGAAGAGTTCATCGCGGCACTGGAACAGGGGATGCCCCCCGCGGGCGGCATGGGCATGGGCGTTGACCGCCTGGTGATGCTCCTGGCCGGGGTGGCCAACATCCGCGAGGTGCTGACCTTCCCGCTGATGCGCGACCGGCCTTCCGACGGGCCGGACTGGCCGGAGGAGGCGTGATCCCGCCCCAGATGGAGAGCTGACCGGGTGCTCGCCCTCCAGTTCATCCGCGAGAAGGCTGACGTCGTCCGCCAGGCGGCCCTCGACAAGGGCATCCTGGACGCGCCCATCGACCGCATCCTGGAGCTCGACTCGCGGCTCCGCGTCCTGATCCAGCAGACCGAGACCCGTGCGGCGGAGCAGAACCGCCTCTCGAAAGCGGTCGGACCGCTCATCGGCAAGGCCAGGGCGGAGGGGCGTTCGACCGACGACGTCCCCGAACTGCGCCGGCTCGAAGGCCTGAAGGCCGAGCTGCGGGAATTCGAGCAGGACCGTGGCGATGTCCAGCGCGAGCTCGACCGGCTCCTGCTCGAGGTGCCCAATGTTTATGCGCCGGGTGTCCCCGTGGCGCCGGACGAGTCCGGGAACGTGGAGATCCGCGCGTGGGGCGAACGGCCCGTATTCGACTTCCCGGCGCGGACCCACTACGAAATCGGCGAGAGGCTGGGGATCATGGACTTCGAGCGCGGCGCGAAGGTCGCCGGGTCGCGCTTCGTGTTCCTGAAGGGCCAGGGGGCCAGGCTCGAGCGGGCGCTCGCCCAGTTCATGCTCGACATCCACACCCGGCGCCATGGCTACGTCGAGGTGCAGCCTCCCTTCCTGGTCAACTCGGACGCGATGACCGGGACCGCGAACCTCCCGAAATTCGCCGAGGACGCCTTCCGGGTGGACGGTCGTGATCTCTGGTTGGTGCCGACTGCGGAGGTGCCGGTGACGAACATGTACGCGCAGGAGATCCTTGACGGCGCGGACCTGCCGGTGCGGCACGTCGCGTTCTCACCGTGCTTCCGCTCGGAGGCGGGGGCGGCGGGCAAGGACACCCGCGGCTATGTCCGGCTGCACCAGTTCAACAAGGTCGAGATGGTCAAGTTCACGACCCCCGAGGCGTCCGATGCCGAGCACGAGGCGCTGACCGCCGATGCCGAGGTGATCCTCCAGGAGCTCGGGCTGCCGTACCGCGTCCTGCTCATGTGCACCGGCGACATGGGCTTCGCGCAGTACAAGAAGTACGACCTCGAGGCCTGGGCCCCGGGGCTCGACCGCCACCTCGAGGTCAGCTCCTGTTCCAACTTCCGGGACTTCCAGGCGCGCCGGGCCAACATCCGTTTCCGGCCCAATGCCCAGGCGAAGCCCCAGTTCGTCCACACCATCAACGGCTCCGGGTTGGCGCTGGTACGCACCGTTTCGACCCTGCTCGAGGTCCACCAGCGGCAGGACGGTACGGTCCGCGTCCCCGAGGCGCTGAGGCCATACATGGACGGCGTCGAGGTGATCGGCTAGGTCACGCTCCGATTGCCGCTCGGGCCACGGCCAGGACCTCCGGCACGGATCGGCTGGACAGAACCCGGACCACCGGCTCGTCGACGGCGGAATACTCCTGGAGGGCGCTCGCCACGCCGGCCGATGAGCTCGCCGCGACGCCCACTGCCGGAGGTGCCACGCCCATCGACTCGAAGTGGCGCGCGTAGTGCGGCATCTGCATGTACATCGTCGCCTCGCGCTCCAGCCGCTCCCCGGCGTCCGGGCCCAGCGCGGTCCGGACGTAGGCGAGGATCTCCACGTCATCGGGGCCCTTGCCCGCCTCGATCGCACCATCGCGGACGAGCGGCCGGGCCCAGGCCGCGCGCTCGGGGGTCATCCAGTTCAACAGCACCGCGTCGCCCACCTCGCCCGCCAGCCGGCACATCCCCGGGCCCATCGCCGCCACGGCCAGGTGAACGCCGGGCAGCGCCTCGCGTACCCGCGCCACCCCCTCGCGGACGGCGCGCAGCGGGCTCGCAGTGAACCCCGCACCGAGCCCCAACAGCAACCTTTCGCGGGGGAGGTCGAGCTCCTCAACCCGTGCCGCGATGGCCGCCGGGTCATGCCGGTCCAGGGCGAGTACGCCCACGCAGAGGCGGACGCGAGAAGAGCTTTGCGCCCACGCCTGGAGTTGCAGCAGGCCATCCCCGGAGGGGTTGTCGTTGGTCCACACGGAGTCGTAGCCGAGGGCCTCAGCCTCGGCGGCAAGGGGCGCCAGGATCCCGGGGTCGTCACCGGCGGCGATGCCCAGGCCCAGCCTCACCGGCGGGCCGCCTCGTGCATCCGCGCCAGCTCTCCCGTGAAGGCCTCCAGCCCGCGGGCCATGACCTGGTCGTGATTGCGCGCGAGAAAGGGCTTGGCGATCGGCGCCAGCAGGTTGAGGATGCGCCGGGTCGTGGCGACGTCCCAGAAGTACACGACGTTGGTGCGGTGCTCGCCTGCCGGCGACAGTTCCCACCGCCCGGTGCCCACCAGGTCCCCGGTCGACTTGAGCAGGAGGTGACTGGGCTCGCTGGCCTCGACCACTTCCATCGTGTACTTCAGTGAGTATGGAAGGGAGCCACGTGTCTCGGCGTCGATGATCGAGCCGACCGAATGACCGTCACCCACACGCAACTGGACGCGCTTGAAATCGCTCCAGATATCCGGGTAGGCGCAGATGTTGCTGACCACGTTCCAGACCTCGTCGCCGGTCGCATCGAAGGTCCAACGGGTCTCGAAGTGGTACTCCTCGCCCATCAGCCGCATCCTATCCTGTAGATGCCCGGAGGGGTGTCCGAGTGGTTTAAGGTGACGGTCTTGAAAACCGTTGTGGGGCAACCCACCGCGAGTTCGAATCTCGCCCCCTCCGCCAACCACCCGATTCGCCCTCACCCGGCAAATGATGCTTGTGATGGCCGGGCGGACCGGCCATACTACGCGCCGGCAAGCCGCCGAACTGGAAGAAAAATGGGAGGCCGTGTGGGATGAAACGCTTCGGTATTGCAACGGGCATCGCCGTCTTGACGCTCAGCGCTCTCACGACAGGCCCGCTGGTCGCGTCAGCGGCTCCGCCCGTCAATCCCGTGGACGTGCTCGTCAGCAACGGCAGCCCGCAGACCACCTTCCCGCGCAACAAGCAGAACGAGCCGGCCATAGCCGTGAACCCACTGAATCCCAAGGAGATGGTCGCGGGCGCCAACGAGGAGATCGACAACGCCCCGTGCTCGGGCACCAACTGCAGCTTCACACCGGGCGTCGGCGACAACGGCATCTACATTTCGCAGGACCGCGGCAAGACCTGGGTTCAGCCCACCTACCAGGGCTGGAGTGCGCGGACGGGTACCGCGGCGGTCGGCCCGATCGGCACCGTCCCCCTCTTCTACGAGGCGGGGCTTGTGAGTGACGGTGACCCGGCGCTGGCATACGGCCCGGTTCCGAAGAACGGGACGTTCTCCTGGAGCAACGGCGCCCGCCTGTATTACTCCAGCCTGACCTCCAACTTCCCCGGCAGGAATGCTTTCAATGCCTTTGAGGCGATCGCCGTCTCGCGCACCGACAGCGTGAGCCGGGCGGCAACCGGCGGCCAGGCGACGTGGAGGCGGCCGATCATCGCGTCCAAGCAGATGAAGCCGCACACCTTCAGCGACAAGGAGGCGATCTGGGCGGACAACGCCGCGACCAGCGCCTACTTCGGCAACGCATACCTGTGCTGGGTGTCGTTTGACGACACCACCTCGCCCATCGTGTTCGCGCGCTCCACCGACGGCGGCGACACCTGGTCCAACCCGGTGACGGTGTTCCCATTCACCCCGACTGCAACCACCGGGCCGACGTCCTGCACCATCCGGACCGACAGCGCCGGGAAGGTCTACGTCCTGTGGGAGCAGGTGAACAACCCCAACCTGTCACACATGATGATGGCCCGCTCGAGTGACGGCGGCGTCACCTTCGACGCCCCGCAGAATGTCGCCGACGTCACCGAGGTGGGCAAGGCCGACCCCGTGCACGACGCCAACGGTGACCCGCGCTTCACCCTGGACGGCATCGGCGGAGCCCGCACCTTCAGCGGCCTGCAGGTGGACATAGCCAATGGCGCGCCGACAGGGAGCGATGCCACCAACCAGATGGTGATGACGTGGGCTGACGCGCGCAACGGCCTGGATCACGAGGAGGCGCTGCTGCGGACGAGCTCGAACTCGGGGGACACCTGGACCACGCCAAGGGCGATCCAGTCCGCCGGGGATCGACCGGACTTCCCGGCCATTGCGATTTCGCCGAACGGGCTGTCCGTCTACCTCGTCTACGACGCCTTCATCACCCCCTGGCGGAATGACACCCACCAGCACCGGACCATGCAGGGCGTGGTGCGAGGCGCCAGCGTGTCTGGCGGTGTGATCGGACCATTCGGCACCGTCCACCGAGCCAAGCCCGGGGAGGCCCGGGGTTCGTCGGAGAACAACGGTTGCTGTGGGTTCCTCGGGGACTACAACTACGTGGTGGCCACCCGGACATTTGGGGCGGCCGTCTGGAATGACGTTCGCAACGCCGCCGACTGCACCGCGATGGACCAGTGGCGCGCCTCCCTGCTGACGACGCCCAAGCCGCACCCGGCCACCGACTGCCCCGCGACTTTCGGCAACACGGACATATATGGGGGCGTTTACACCCTGCAATAGTCCCGAACGACGTTCCGGGCCCACCAACCGAGTGCGCGGGAGCGCAATATTGTGGTTGGCCCGTAACCTAAGCGGCCCCCGGCGGTTATTACTTGTAGAGACCGGGGGCCGGGATTGCGGATCGCCCTGGTTTCGGGCGCCACAACTTCGGGAGGACACCATATGACTCAGGTCTGCGTCACGGGCATGGGAGCGATCACCCCGCTCGGGCACGACCTGGGAACCACCTGGGGAGCCCTCGTCGAGGGGGTGTCGGGCGTGGCGCGGATCGGCGAGTTCGATCCCACCGGGCTCTCGACGACGATTGCCGCCGAGGTCAAGGGATTCGACGCGGCCGGGGTGCTGGGCCGCAAGGCGGCCCACCGGATGGCGCGGTTCAGCCAGTTCGCCATGGTCGCGAGCCGCGAGGCCGCAGCCCACGCGGACCTGGACTTCGAGAAGATCGACTCGGAGCGAGTCGGCGTGCTCATAGCCTCCGGCGTCGGAGGCCTTGCCGAGATCGAGAACGCCACCCGCGTCCTGGACCGCGACGGGCCACGCCGGGTCAGCCCCCTGGTCATCCCGATGATGATCGGCGACATGGCCTCCGGGAACGTGGCCATCGAGTTCGGGCTGCGCGGACCGAACTTCGGCCTGGTCTCGGCATGCGCCTCGGGCGCGCACGCCCTCGGGGAGGCCGCCGCGATCATCCGGAGGGGCGATGCCGACGTCATGATCGCCGGGGGCGCCGAGGCCGCGATCACCGCCCTGTCGGTCGCCGCCTTCGTGGCGGCGCGCACCCTCAGCAGCCGGAACGAGGAGCCCACGCGTGCCAGTCGCCCGTTCGATGCAGGCCGCGACGGCTTCGTCATCGGCGAGGGCGCGGCGGTCCTCGTCCTGGAGTCGCTCGAGCATGCCCTGGGGCGCGGTGCGACCCCGCTGGCGATCCTCAGCGGCTATGCCGCAACAGCGGATGCGTACCACATCACGGCGCCCGACCCTGACGGCCGCGGCGCGATCACCGCGATGCGCCGGGCGATGGAGCGCGCCGAGGTGCCGCCTGCCGACATGAGCTACGTCAACGCCCATGGCACGTCCACCGAGCTCAACGACCGCACCGAGGCGAAGGCCATTCGCGAGGTCTTTGGCGATGGCAACGGCCACCTCGGCCCGCCGGTCAGCAGCACCAAGTCGATGACCGGGCACCTGCTCGGCGCGGCCGGTGCGCTCGAGGCGGTGGTTTGCGTCAAGGCGATCGAGACCAGCCAGGTTCCCCCGACGATCAACCTGGATGAACCCGACGTGGACTGCGACCTGGACCACGTCGTGCAGACCCGGCACCTGCGCGTGGACCATGCCCTGAGCAACTCCTTCGGGTTCGGCGGTCACAACGCCACCCTGGTCTTCTCCCGCCCGGCGGCCGCCAATGCCTGAGATCGCCTATTCCGCCGGGCCGCGGCGGGCCGCCATCCTGGGGATCGGCTCGTATGTGCCCGAGGAGCGCCTGACCAACGAGGCATTGACCCGCACGATCGAGACCTCGGACAGCTGGATCCGCCAGCGCACCGGGATCGCCGAGAGGCGCATCGGCATCGGCATGACCACGGCACAGATGAGCCTGCCCGCGGCCACCGCCGCCCTGCGCGCCGCCGAGGTGCTGCCTGAGGACCTCGACCTGATCATCGTGGGGACCAGCACCCCGGACCGACCCTTCCCGGCGGTGGCCTGTGAGCTGCAGCGGATGATCGGGGCGAAGTCGGCGATGGCCTTCGATGTCCTGGCGGCATGCTCCAGCTGGCTGTACGCGGCGTCGATCGCCGAGCGTTACATCGCGGGCGGCTCCGCTCGCCGTGTCCTCGTCCTGGGGTCCGAGGTGATGAGCCGGATCATGGACTACCGCGACCGCTCCACCTGCATCCTGTTCGGCGACGGCGCGGGCGCCGCGGTGCTCGGGCCGGCGGAGTCGGGCGGCTTCCTCAGCTTCGTCTGCGGAGCCGACGGCAACCAGGCGGAGCTGATCCGCACCGAGCCCGACGACGACACCGGGCCCGTTCACCTGCGCATGGACGGCCCTGAGACGTTCAAGGTGGCACCCCGGACGATGGAGGGCGCCTGCCGCGCGGCCTGTGAGCAGGCGGGCGTGACCCTTGAGGACATCAAGGTCGTGATCCCGCACCAGGCCAACAGCCGGATCGTCGAGGTCCTGGCGCGACGCCTGCGGCTGCCCCTCGAGATGTTCCTCACCAACATCGAGATGCGGGGAAACACCTCGTCCGCCTCCATCCCCCTGGTCCTCGACGACGCGGTCCGCGACGGTCGGATCGTGGCCGGCGACCTCGTCCTGCTGGTTGCCTTCGGCGCCGGCCTGACCTGGGTCTCGACCGTCGTGCGATGGGGGATATGACCGTGGCGCCGAACGGGCGGTCGCGGAGGGACGTGGTGGCGGTCAAGCCCTGCCCTGACTGCGGCGCATGCATAGCGCCGGCCACGATCCGCGCCAACGACGGTCTCTGCCCGGAGTGCAACCACCACTACCGGATCGGGGCCACCGAACGGCTCCGTCAACTGCTCGACCTCGGCAGCTTCGAGGAGTGGGACCGCGACCTGCGCTCGACCGACCCCCTGGAATTCGTCGACCTGGTGCCGTACGTCGAGCGCCTGGCGGAGGCCCACCGAAAGACCAACCTGCACGAGGCGGTGGTCACCGGTGCCGGCACCGTGCTCGGCAACCAGGTGGGCCTGGCGGTGATGGACTTCGGGTACGTCGGCGGCAGCATGGGCCAGGTCGTCGGTGAGCGGGTGGCGCGGGCGATGGAGCGCTCGGCGGCCCGGACGATGCCGTTCGTGGCGGTCACCGCGTCCGGCGGAGCGCGCATGCAGGAGGGGATCCTGTCGTTGATGCAGATGGCCAAGACCAGCATCGCCCGGTCCCGCCTCGCGGAGGTCCCGGTTGCCTACATCAGCGTGCTCACCGACCCCACGATGGGTGGCGTCATGGCCTCCTTCGCGGCGAGCGCCGACGTCATCCTTGCCGAGCCCGGCGCGACCATCGGCTTCGCCGGGGCGAGGGTGATCACCCAGGCGACCCACGAGGAGGTCCCTCCGCGCTTCCAGACCTCGGAGTTCATGCTGGAGCACGGCTTCGTCGATGCGGTCGTGCCGCGCAAGGAACTGCGCGCGTCGCTCGGCCGCCTGCTCAGCCTCTACCCGGTGCCGCGCTCGGCGGCCGCCCACGCCGAGGCCCGGGCATGAACACCTGGGCGACCGTCGAGCTGGCCCGCCACGAGGCCCGCCCTTACGCGCTCGACTACATCGCCAGCCTCACCGAGGACTTCGTCGAGCTGCACGGCGACCGGGACGGCGGCGACGACCGCGCGGTAGTGGGCGGCCCGGCCCGCATGGACGGGCGGACCATCATGATCATCGCCCACCAGAAGGGCCGGACCCTGGAGGAGCGCCAGTTCCGCAACTACGGCATGGCCCACCCCGAGGGGTACCGAAAGGCCATGCGGCTGATGCGCCAGGCGGAGAGGTTCGGCATGCCCGTGCTGGCCCTCATCGACACTCCCGGGGCCTACCCCGGGGTGGGCGCGGAGCTCTCCGGCCAGGCCTGGGCGATCTCCCAGAGCCTGATCGTCCAGTCGGACCTGCGGGTGCCCATCGTCAGCGTGGTCATCGGCGAGGGGGGGAGTGGTGGCGCCCTCGCCCTGGCCCTCGGCGACCGCGTGCTGATCATGGAGCACTCGATCTACTCCGTGGCTTCCCCGGAGGCCTGCGCGGCCATCACGTGGCGCGATGCCGGCAAGAAGCAGGAGGCGGCCGAGGCGCTGCGCCTGACCAGCGCCGACGCCCTGGAGCTCGGGGTGGTGGACGAGGTCATCCCGGAGCCGGTGCCCGCCCACCTCGACCCAGAGGGGGCCGCGCGGAGGCTGGCCGAGGCTGTCGGCCGCCACCTCGAAGAGCTGTCGCACTTCTCCCTCGAGCGCCTGCTCGGCTCACGCTACTGGCGGTTCCGCCGCCCGATCTGAACTGCCCGTCATGGGCGCGTCACCAACCGCTTGCGGACGCGTTACCGGTTCTTCGACGGCAGCCAACATGACAGGGCTACTGTGGCGTTATGAACAACTCGGACGATCGACCAACGCCTGCCCGTCCGCTCGCCGCGGACCCGTCGATTGCGCGCCCCCAGGACCCGACCGAGCTCCTCGGTGATCCCTGGGGTGGCCCCGACCCCGGCACCCCGTCGGCCCGCCCCGGGCGCGGCAACCCGCTGATGTTCTTCCGGCGCCCCGTCCCGCCCCGCGCAGTCACATCTCGGTTGTAACGGTCCTGTAACGGCCGCTCTCGGAAACGAGGGCGCGGCCCTGGTCTGGGCCCAATGTGACAAATCCCCACAAGGTTTACGAACCTGTGTCGTCACATATGTAACGGGTCGCCCCGACGGCGATGTATCAGGCCGTCACATGACCCCCACAGACAACCGTTACAAAGGAGAACCCAGTGGCTTCATTGGTTAACCGGTTCAACACTGCGCCGGGCGCGAGGGGGTGGCGCGTAACCTCATTGATCGCCGCGTTCATAGTGGTCCAGGTACTGGCGGGCGTGCTGCTCTTCGGTACCAAGTCCTCGCTGGCCTGGTTCGGCAGCGGCTCCTGTCCCATGCCGGGCGGGTTCGTCGCCGGGCAGAAGTGCCTGGCCGTCGACGCCAACGGCGTCGAGGTCCCCTGGAAGGGCGAGATCATCCTCCCGAAGGGCACCACCAGCATCACCGACCACGCGCTCTTCAACGGCAGCACGCCGATCGCCGGCAACTACCAGCTCCAGCTGGTCGAGGACAACGGCAGTTGCTGCACCGTCTACCAGACCATCGACTACGTGGTTGCGGCCGACGGTTCGACCACGCCCGCCTCGTTCCCCCTGAACGCGGCGGCGCTGACCGAGGCCTACACCCACCACGCGGTGGGCACCGGCGGCCTGTTGGGTTACTTCCTCTTCATCAGCAACCACACCCCGATCCCCGCAGGCGCGACCTGCCAGAACACGGTCACCTTCAACGGGGCCACCGGCAGCCTCGGGTCCGGCACCTCCGCCTCGGGTGAGAAGTGCAACAACCCGACCCCCGTCCCCGGGTCTGGCGCCCTCGCCGGGCACATCATCGACTGCACCTCGGGCGTTGCCGCCGCGGGAGATATCACCCCGGCCGGCGCGATCTCCGTGACCGGCCCGGTCAGCAAGGCCGCTGCCGCCAACCCCGTGGCCTACCCGCTGGTCCCCGTCGGCCAGTACACGGAGACCGCGACCGCACCCGCCGGCTACCACTTCATCTACGACTGCCCGCACCCGCTGGGTGCCAGCCAGGGCAGCCCGACCAGCGCCACCGCGACGGTGGACGTGCCCCTGCAGGGCTCGGGCGCCGGCTACTTCTACGTCGCCCGTGAGACCGGCGTCATCGTCGGCCACGTCATCGACTGCACCGGCGGCACTCCGGCCCCCGCGGACATCGTCCCGGCCGGCACCCTTGGCATCACCGCCGGCCCGGTCACCGAGGTGGCCAAGGCCAACCCCGCGCAGTGGTCGGTTCCCACCGGCACCTACACCATGGCGGCGACCGCACCGGCCAACTTCCACCTCGTCGACTGCGCGGGCATCACCAAGAGCCCCACCCAGCAGGTCGTCGTTCCGAACGGCGGCCAGGGCACCGCGACCTTCTACGTCGCGCATGACACCGGCAGCCTCGCCGCCCACATCCTCGACTGCACCGGCAACGTCGTCGGCACCACCGACATCGTCCCCGCCGGCAAGGTCTCGGCCGCGGGCCCGACCACCATCGCCCAGCAGGCCAACCCGATGTCCGCCACGGTCCTCAGCGGCGACTACACCGTGACCGGGGTCGCCCCGGCCGGCTTCCACCTCGTCGCCTGCAACAACCAGACGGAAAGCAGCACGCGCACCGTGCACGTGCCGGCCAACGGCTCGGCTGAGGCCGTCTTCTACGTCACCCACGACAGGGGCAGCCTGGCTGGCACCATCATCGATTGCGCCAGCGGCAAGGCCGCGACCGGGAGCCTCGCGGCGACCGGCCCGACCAACGTCCCCGTGCTGACCTCGACTGCGAGTACCGTCATGACCGGCACCTACGTGGTGACCGCCACCCTGCCCTCGGGCAACACCGTGGTCGACAAGGATTGCAAGCCGGCCGGCAGCACCCAGACCGTTACCGTCCCGGCCAACCACACCACCAACGTGGTCTTCTACTCGAAGACCCCGGCCCCGGTGGTCCCGCCCGGCGGCGGCACCCAGGGCACCGGTGGTACCCCGGGTTCGACGAACCCCCCGAGCACCAACCCGGTCCAGGCGGTGATCGCCGCGGTTACCGGCCAGGCCCCTGCCCAGGGAGTCAAGGGAGCCGCGACGACCCAGCCGAACACCGGCCGGGCCGAGCTCCTGCGCGACGCCCTGCTCAGCCTGGTGCTCCTGGTGGTGGGGGCGACGATCGTCGTCGTCAGCCGCCGCAAGGCCACCGCCTAACCCGAGCCGGAAAACAGGAGGCCGGGCCGCGAGGCCCGGCCTCTTTCGTTTGGGGACGCGGCTACGATACGGCGGTGCGTTCACAGATCGACGCCGGGCTCGGCGCGCTGCCCGGGCCCGAGCACCATGGCATCGCGGGGCTGCGTTCCGCGCTCTGGTCCGCGGGCTACGAGGCGGACCACGTGCGCGAGGTCTTCGGGGCGACGGGCGACAACCTGACCCCCAGTGCGTCCCAGGCCCTGATGCTCCGGCGGGAGTTGGAGCCGGGGACGCCACTGACCGGCCTGCTCACGCTGTTCCTGCTCGGCCTGCCGCTCTCGGTCGCCCTCGCCGCCGCCGCCCTCACCCCTTTGAACCTCCCGGTCGCGCAGGAGATGGGTCTTGTGGAGGTGGAGGGAGACGCTGTTCGGGCGGCCATCCGCCTCGTGCCCTACGCGGGCTTCATATTCGCCAGCGGCCTGGAGCCCGAGTCGCGGGCGGTGGACAGGAACCATGTGATGGGCATTACCCGGTCGACGATCACCCTCGCCAACCTGACCCTCCGGCACCCGGTCGAGCTCGCCCTCGACCTCGGGTGTGGCACCGGCGTCCAGGCTCTCCTCGCCTCGCGACACGCCACTCGCGTGGTGGCGACGGACCTCAACCCGACGGCCTGCCGGGTCACCGCGTTCAATGCCCGGCTCAACCGCGTCGACAACCTGGAGGTGCGGGAGGGCAGCTACTTCGACCCTGTCGAAGACCTGCGGTTCGACCTGGTGGTGACCAATCCACCGTTCGTGATCTCACCGGACAACCGCTTCCTCTACCGGGATGGTGGTGTCCGGGGTGACGAGGTCAGCCACGAGGTCCTCGAGGGCGTCTCCCGGCACCTCCGCCCGGGTGGGCTGGCAACAGTGCTGATCAGCTGGGGCCGCCGCGAGGGCGAGGACTGGTTCGTGCGGCCGTCCGAGTGGTCGGCGGGTCTCGGCTGCGATGTCCTCCTGTTGCACCAGGCCACCCAGACGGCGCTGGCCCACAGCGCCAGCTGGCATGGCGCCCTCGCGGGCGCCGACCAGCACGCGTACGAGGAGGGGATTGAACGGTGGACCGCACACCTCGCGGAGCTGGGGTTTGACGGGATCGGGTACGGAGCCGTGGTGCTGCGCCGGCGGGAAGGCGACAACTGGCTCCGAGCGGAGGAGATCCCGGGGCATGATGCCGGCCCGGCCGATGTCCAGCTGCGGGCGATGGTCGAGGCCCAGGATGCGCTGGTGCCGATGGACGCGCAGGGCGTTCTCGCCAGCCGCCCGGCGCTGGTGCCGAACCATCACCTGGAGCAGCTCCTGCGCTGCCGCGACGGCCAGTTCGAGGTCGAGAGCGCGGTCCTGGGCCTCGAGGATGGGCTGGCCTTCCGGGCCAATGTCGACGCTTTCAATGCCTACCTTCTCTCGCGCCTGGATGGCTCGCGCACCCTGCGCGAAGCCGTGGCCGCGTCGATGCCGCTGGCCCCGGAGGGTGCTCCGGTCGCGGAGGTCGAAGCGTCTGCCGCCCGGGCCGCGCGGCGGATGCTGGAGCTCGGTTTCCTCCGCCTCAGGCCCGAACGCTGAGTCCCATGGTCAAAGCGGGCGCCCCGATGTACGCTGGGGCCGGAGATGGGGATGTGACCGAGTCCGACGCCGGCAATCGAGCACGTGGTGGAGCCTCGCGCCGGGAATTCCTGGCGGGAGCGGGCCTGACCGGGGTCGCCCTGGCGTCAGGGGCCTGGCAGCCCATTGCAGCCGAAGCGGCAGCGGGGGGCACCCTGCCCCAGGCGGCGGCTTTCCGCAGCACCAGCAACGGCTTTGCCGTGCTGAGCGACACTGACCCGCACCTCTCAGGAAGCAGGCTGGCGCTCACGCTTGACGGGTCCGGTGCCGGGTACCTGAATGGGGTAGGGGGTGGCCGCGCCCTTGCCGACGTCGTGGTCGAGAAGCTGGGCACTGACGGAATCACACACAAGCACCTGGCGGGCCTCAAGTACGAGGAGTTCGAGCTGGAGTTCGGACCCGGCATGGACAAGACGTTCTACGACTGGATCGCGACCACCCTGGACGGCAAGGACCAGCGGAAAGACGGCGGCCTTGTCGGCACCGACTTCAACGGGAAGACCACCGGGGGAGTCGACTTCTTCCACGCGCTGATCACCGAGGTGGGTTTCCCCGCTGCCGATGCCTCCGCCAAGGACGCCGCCAGGCTGACCCTCAAGATCGCCCCGGAATTCACCCGGTTCTCCGCGAGCCCGAAGGCGCCGAGCCTGTCGGTCGGCAAGGCCAAGACCTTCATGGTCTCGAACTTCCGCCTGACGATCGACGGCCTGGACACCACCAGGGTGAACAAGGTGGAGGCCATCACCATCACCCGTCCCGGCGTCCAGACGGCCGTCGGCGAGGCGCGCGACTTCCAGAGGCAGTCCCTTCCTTTCGAATACCCGAACCTCGTGGTGACCTTTGCCGAGAGCTCGAGCCAGTCGTGGCTGCAGTGGCATGAGAGCTTCGTGATCAAGGGCGACAACGGCTCGGACAAGGAGAAGGAAGGGAAGCTGGAGTTCCTCTCCCAGGACCTCAAGGAAGTCCTGTTCACCCTCCAGTTCTCCAACCTCGGGATCTTCAAACTGGGAGGGGCCGCGGTGAACTCCGGCTCGGAAGCCATCCGCCGCCTGAAAGCAGAGATGTACAGCGAGAAAATGTCATTCAAATACGGCCCGGGTAGCGCCGCCTGAGCGGCGCGGGACGCGGCGGGCGATGAGCGAGGACAACTACCAGGAGCTTGCGGTCCGGCTGGCCACCGACCTCGAGTTCGCGGCCCGTGTCCGGGCCGACCCGGCTTCGCTCAAACACCCCGGTTTCGGCCTCACCGACGACGAGGCCCAGGCCCTGGCAGCCCTCGCCCAGCAGGGCACCGAGGCCCCCGTGGCGGTGGCGGCCGGCGCCCAGTCGCTGGAGCAGCGCCGGTCCAAGTCGGGGTTCTTCGTTGGCGCGGGGGCCGCGGCCGCGGCCGCCGCGGGTGGAGGGCTCTACCTGGCGACCAGGCGGGGCGTCAGCGAGGGTGGGTTTCTCCTGCTGGTGGGCTCCAAGCCCACAGGCTTCGTGCGCTCCGTGGAAGGGGGCGGTGTCGGCGCCGATGTGGTGGTCGAGAAGCTGGGGGCCGACGGCATCAAGCGCAAGCACCTCGGCGGGATCAAGTACGACGACATCACGCTGGGCATCGGCCTCGACATGGGACAGGAGGTCTACGACTGGATCAGCGCCAGCTGGAAGCGCCTGCCGGCCCTGAAGAGCGGCTCCATCGTGGCCCTCGACATCGACCAGAAGGCGGTCTCCACGCTGGAGTTCCAGAATGCGCTGGTCGGTGGGCTCACGTTCCCGGACCTCGATGCGGGCTCGAAGGATGTCGGTCACCTCACCCTCAATATCGTCCCGGAGATGACCCGCGTGCGCTCGGGCGGGGCAGGTTCTGGGGGAGCGGCTTCGAAAGCCATGACCTGGCGGGCGTCAGGGTTCAAGCTGGAGATCGACAAACTCGACACGACCCACGTCTCGAGGGTCGAGTCGTTCACGGTCAGCCAGCCCGTGCCCCAGGCCGCGGTGGGCGAGCAACGAACGTCCAGGCAGCCCGGGCCCCTGGTGATCCCCAACCTCACGGTGACCGTCAGCCAGGCGAACGCATCGACCTGGATGTCCTGGTACGAGGATTTCGTGATCCAGGGCAACAACAGCCGGGAGCGGGAGCGCAATGGGACGCTGCGGTTGATCGGCGTGGCGCAGGACGAGTTGGGCTCGGTCGAACTGCGAGGCCTCGGGATCCGCAGCCTCGGACTGTCGGCCCGGTCAGCCGGCGAGTCGATCCCGCGGCTGGTCGCCGAGCTCTATTGCACGGACGTCGTCCTGCACATAGGCACACCGATCGCGGCGGCCGAGTCACCGTCACCGTCGGCATCGCAGGCGGCGTCCCCGTCGCCCAGCCCGAGCCCCAGCCCAAGCCCTTCTCCGAGCCCATCCGCGAGCCCGTCGCCGTCACCGTCCGCGAGCCCTTCGCCGAGCCCGTCCATCACCCGGACTCTCCCCCCGCGCGGTGGACTCACTCCCGCACCAACGGTCCCCCCCGGCCGCCTGCCGTAGCGCTGCCCCTTCCTCTGGCCCTCGCCGGCTCCCGGGCCGCCGCGGACTAGACTGAGCGCCGTAACCGCAGGAGGTAGTACCGCGCATGAGCATCAGCACCAGGCCCCAATCCGAAGCCCCCGCCGCCGCCGATTGGAGGAAGCAGGTCGACGCCCAGGTGGAGGTGCTCCAGGCGCACAAGGACGGGTGGACCGCCCTGCCCATCTCCCGCAGGATCGAGTACCTCGACGAGGTCCGCAGGCGGACCTCCGATTCCGCCCAGCGCTGGGTGGAGGCGGCCTGCCGGGCCAAGGGGCTGTCGATCGACGCGCCGGCTGCGGGCGAGGAGTGGAGCTCGGGCCCGTGGGCGTTGATATTCGGCATGAATCGATATATCGAGAGCCTCCGTCAGATTGACCGCGACGGCACCACCAGCATCAAGGACCGGGACGTGCGCTCTCGCCCGGACGGCCAGGTCGTGGTCAAGGTCTTCCCTGAGACCGCCGTCGAGAACTTCCTCCTCAACGGCGTCAAGGCCGAGATCTGGATGGAGCCCGGGGTGACCGCCGAAAACCTGCCGCAGAACATGGCCGGCGCGTACCGCACCCGCCCCCACGAGGGTGCCGTTTCACTGGTGCTCGGAGCGGGGAACATCGCCAGCATCGCGCCGATGGACGTGCTCCACAAGCTCTATGCGGAGCACAGCGTGGTGCTCCTCAAGATGAACCCCGTCAATGAGTACCTGGGGCCGATCTTCGAGGACATCTTCTCGCCGCTGGTGCGGGACGGCTACCTGGCGATGACCTACGGCGGCCCCGAGGTCGGTGAGTACATCACCAACCACCCGGGGATCGAGGAGATCCACATGACCGGCAGCGACCGCACTCATGACGCCATTGTCTGGGGGCCGGGTGCCGCGGGCGCCGAGCGCAAGAAGTCGGGTAAGCCGCTGAACGGCCGGCGTATGACCAGCGAGCTCGGCAACGTCACCCCGTTGATCGTCGTTCCCGGCCCCTGGGATGACGCGGACGTCCGGTTCCAGGCCGAGCACATCGTCACGACCAAGGTCCACAACGCCGGGTTCAACTGCATCGGAACCCAGGTGCTGGTCCTGCCCGAGTCGTGGGCTCAGGCAGACAGCCTGGTCTCCGCCGTGCGCGAGGTCCTGGTCAAGGCCCCAGCGCGCCCCGCCTATTACCCGGGCGCCGCCCAGCGCCAGCAGGCCATCGTCGAAGGCCACGCCAACGCAGAGATCGTCGACGACCGGCCCGAGAACGAGGTGCCCAGGACCCTGGTCACGGGGCTCGACAGCAAGGACGCCTCCGAGAGCTGCTTCCGCCAGGAGTGCTTCGTCAGCGCCCTGGCGACCACCACCCTGGCGGGCGCCACCGCCCTCGAATACCTGCGCAACGCGGTCGATTTCTGCAACGAGAGCCTCTGGGGCACCCTGGGTGCGACCGTCCTCATCCACCCGGCCACGATGAAGGAGCTGGGACCGGCGTTCGAGGACGCGATCGCCGACCTGCGCTACGGCACCATTGGGATCAACATCTGGTGCGGCGTCGGCTTCCTGCTGGCCGAGGCGTCCTGGGGGGCATTCCCGGGCCATACCATCGACGACGTTCAGAGTGGCATCGGTTGGGTGCACAACACGAAGTTCTTCGACCGTCCGCAGAAGAGTGTCATCCACGGTCCCTTCTACCCGTACCCGCGCAGTTACACCAAGGGACAGATGACGATGCTGCCGAAGCCGCCCTGGTTTGTCCTCCACAAGCACGGGCACGAGGTCAACCGTCGCTTCACGAGCTTCGAGTTCGACCACAGGCTGGGGCGGATCCCCGGCATCCTGGCGGCGGCGATGCGCCCCTGACGTCCGTTTGGGGCGGCCGGCAGCCGCCTCAGCGCCGGGCCGAGGCCGACGGCGACGCGCTGGGCCCGGCAGCCGGCGGGCGGTAGCGCAACGGCCCGTTCAGGGCCAGCACCACGAAGACCCCGATGACCACCAGCGCGACCACCGCCCCCAGCACGTAGAAGAGCTCGTTCGGCTCCTCGACCAGCTCCGCCGGGTCGACCTCCTCCTCGGGCATCGGGATGACATCCACTGGGAGGGGCTTGGCCTCGTAGGTCACATAGCTGTTGGAGGCGAACTGTTCGTGCAGCTCCCTCATGACCTCCCGGATCTGAGCGGGGCTCATCGGCGGTCGGGCCGGGGCGGCCTCCTTCCGTTGGGGTTCAGCGGCGGGCTCGGCGGTGCCCGGGGTCGCCTCCGCCGGCATGGCCGGCGCCGGCGCGACGGCCACGGCGGGAGCGGGCTGCGGTGACAGCTCCGGGGTGGGCGAGGGGGGGCTGGCGCTGTCCTCGTCGTCCGGCAAACGCTCCACCAGGTCCTTCGAGAGGTAGAGGCGGGAGAGGGCGCGGGGATCCGGGAGCGCCTCGTTGCGGTCCAGCAGGGATTCGACGCGGTTGGTCTCCGCATCGGTCGGGACGGCGGCCAGGGTGGCCTGCGCGGCTCGCGCCCTTTCCTGGGCGAGAGCCAGCATCGCCTTCAGCTTGTCGCTACCCTGAGACGCCATAGTCCGTGTGAGCGCCTAAAGCCCGGCTATCATGGCCGCAGTATGAGCAACGTCATCGCGGTAGCAAGCAGCAAGGGTGGCGTCGGCAAGACGACCACCTCGTTCTCACTCGCGGCCGCAGCCTCGTCGTGGGGCTCGGTCATGGTCATCGACCTCGACCCCTCCATCTCGCTGACGACGCAAATGAAGCTGCCGATCACGGGGGCGACTATAGAAGATGTCGTGACCGGTCGGTGCGGCCTGGAGGATGCCCTCGTGGCGACCCCGGAAGGCCTCCTCGCGGTTCCCGGCAGCCGCGAGATGTACAAGCACCTGGTCACCGAGGAGCAGCTCCAGGAGATCTTCTCGTCGGCGATGGGTGAAGTCGACCACATCATCCTCGACACGCGGCCGGCGCTCGAGGCCCTCGCCGCGCCGATGGCCTTCGCGACCAAGGTCGTGATCCCGACCTACCTGGATGGGGTCTCGATGCCGGTGACCGCTGACACGATCCACCTGGCGCTCGAGAGCGGCCAGGCGCGCAAGGTGGCGGGGGTGCTGGCGACCAACGTCCGCCGTCCGCTGACCAAGCTCGCCCGGGACCTATACGAGAGCCTGCAAGCGTCGGGCGTGGGGCTCGAATGCGTCGTGTGGAACACCGTCCAGTGGCCGACCGCCCTGGCTTCGGGGGGACTGTCCGGGTTCCCCGAGCTGAAGCAGGCCGCCGACGAGGTGTTTCGCGAGGTCATGAAGCGGACCGCGCCCGAGAAGGCGCTGCGACTCTATGCCGAGGCCTGGCGCAAGGTCGAATAGGAACCCGGGCGCCCCGGGGCGCGCTCAGGTCTCGGTGGTCGCGGGAAACAGCAGCGGGCGGATCTCCGATGGGAACCTCTCCACGAGCGCCTGCGGCGGGGTGAACTGCCGCCGCGCCGAACCGCGCCGCTCTACCATGTCGCGTACTGCCAGCGTCATGATCTCCTTGCACGCATCGACCGGCAGTGACGCGGCCTCGAACTCCGCCGCGTGGTCGTCGAAATACGCGACGATCTCGGTCTCGAGGGTGTGCAGCAGGCGCTCCAGCTCGTTGGTGGCCTGGGCCCCGGCTTCGCCGCCCTCCAGCTGCCTTGCCTTGGCGGCATAGATCTCGACGATGAAGGGCTGGGCCAGCGACTCGGTGGCCCGCTGCAGGCGGACGACGCTGTCAAGACGGTCCTTGTGGACCCGCTCGACCCATGCCAGTCGCGCCGCGACGTCCCCGAGCGAGCAGCAGGCGTAGTACCCGTGGGCCTTGTCGACGGCGCGCTTGGGGGTCAGGAAGTTGCATGTCCAGATGGCGTTGAGCGGGCGGTGCAGGCTGTCGAAGGGGACAAACCGTCGCGCGGCGTACGCCGGGCAGTCGTCGAAGCCCTCCTGGAACGGGCGCTCATAGGGGCATTCGTCGGCCGGTCGCGGTGCCGCGTCGCCGTCGTCACGGTCCAGCAGGCGCCGGCGTGCCGGCGCGGTCTCGCCGGGCACGACCTACCCCTGGGCCCGGCGGCGGGAAGGGGTGCGGCGGGCGGGCTTGGCGGCCGCAGTCCCACTGCTGGAGGTGCGCGCCGCCCTGGTGGCGCCGGTGCGCTTGGTCTGGCGACGGGGCCGGGCGGGGGCAGACGCCTTCTTATCGCCGCCCTGCTCCTCGCGGTCGACCAGTTCCCGCTTGAGGATCTTTCCCGTCGGGTTGCGTGGCAGCTGGTCGAGGAATTCGACGTCGCGGGGCACCTTGTACCTTGCCAGGTTCGAGCTCACGTACTTCCGCACCTCGTCCTCGGTCAGCGCGGCGCCCTTCTTCTTGACGACGAAGGCCTTGAGCCTCTGGCCGTACTGTGGGTCCTTGACCCCGATGAGGGCGACCTCGTCGACGAATTTGTGCCGCGCCAGGACGTCCTCGATCTCCCGTGGGAAGACGTTCTCGCCCCCCGAGACGATCATCTCGTCGTCGCGGCCCTCGATGAACAGACGCCCGTCCTCGTCGAAGCGTCCCATGTCACCGGTGCTCATCAGGCCGTCGATCGCGGTCTTGGTACCGCCACCGGTGTAGCCCTCGAACTCGAACTGGTTGGCCACGAAGATCCGCCCCGTTTCGCCCTCGGCCACCTCTTTGTCCTTGTCGTCGAAGAGCCGCACGATGGTGTTCCATGGCGGCTTACCCGCGGTTCCCGGCGCCGCCCGTAGGTCCTCCGGGGTGGCGATGGACGCCCAGGCGACCTCGGTCGAACCGTAGAGGTTGTAAAGGGTGTCGCCGAACTCGTCCATCCATTTCGTCGCCAGCTCCCCCGGGAGGGCGGACCCGCTCGCGGCCACCACTCGGAGCGTCGAGGTGTCGTATTTCCGGCGGGTCCGCGCCGGTAGCTCGAGGATCCGCTGCATCATCACCGGGACGACCGCCAGTACCGTCGCCTCCGTCCTCTCGATGGCCGCCAGGGTCTGCTCGGGATCGAACTTGCGCTGCAGCACATAGGTCGACGAAAGCAGCATGCCCAGGGTGAAATGGGCAAAGCCCCAGCTGTGGAACAGTGGGGCGGCGATGAGGGTGCGGTCGCGCGACCGTAGGGGGATCGACGAGAGCAGGGCGACCGCGGGCTCCAGGCTCTTGGGCTGGGAGCGCGAGGCACCTTTCGGGGTGCCCGTGGTGCCCGACGTCAGGATGACCACGCGGCCGGGCTGCTTCGGCGGAGACGGCGCGTCGTGGGAGCCGTCGTCGATCATGTCCTCGAGGCTCGGGTCGGTGATGTGCTGGCCCTTGTGCCACGCCACGAACCGCTTGCGGTTGCGCCGGGCCGGGCCGATGAGCTGCGCGAACTCGGCGTCATAGACGATCGCCTCGGCCTTCTCGCGTTTGACGACCTCTGTCAGCTGTGGCCCGGCGAAGGAGGTGTTCAGGAACAGCGCGTGCGCCCCGATCTTGGAGAGCGCGACGGTCGTCTCGATGAAGCCGCGATGGTTGCGGCACATGACAGCCACGTTGTCGCCGGCGGCAATGCCGGCCTCGACCAGGGAATGGGCGAGGGCGTTGGTCCGGCGGTTGACCTGCTCGAAGGTGAGCGTGCCCAGCTCATCGAGGATCGCCGGCTCGTGCGGGTACCGCGCGGCGGAGGCCTCATACCCCGCGGCAGGGGTGTTGCCCCAACGCAGCAGCGCGAGGACGGCACGCGCCGTTCGGTCAGGTCGCTCCGCGCGCAGGAAGCCGGTCTCGGCCAGGACGCGGGTGGAGTGGATGCGCTTCTGCACCTCGCTGACGACGCGCTCCGGTCGGGCCGCATCCACCACCTTGCCCGCGATCTCGGCCAGGTCCATGTCAGGCGCTCCTGCGCTGTGCCGCCCGCGGGGCCACGAGGTCGCCCCACTCCGAGACGGGCACGTCGTCGGGCCGTTCGACCCGGTGCGGGTCGCCGGCGGGCAGGCTCTTCAGCAGCGTCCAGTTGTCGGCCTGCCGGACCTGGTCGCTCACGGTGACCAGCGCGGTCTCGATCACCTGGTTGCGACGGGCGCCGCTCATGTAGTTGTTGCCCATGGCACGCAGGTCACGGGCGGTGGGCTGGAGGAGCACCACGCGGGTGCCCTGGTCGCGCAGGAGCCGGGACTCCTGGCCCAGCCGGCGGCCGTACCCTGAGCGGATCGCGGCCCCGATCCGGGCCGCGGGGCGGACGCCATGGGGCTGGTGGCGGGAGGACATCGGGTTGAGGCAGATGACCAGGTCCAGCCCGGCGCCGGCCAGGAGGTCCATGTTCGAAACGGAGTTGACGCCGCCGTCCATGTAGAGCCGCCCGCCGATCTTGACGGGGTGGTAGAAGCTCGGCACCGCACAGGACGCGGCGACCGCGTCGGCGAGGTCGGCCGGGGGGGCCCCGGGGCTGCCGAACGCCACCCGTTCCAGCGTGGCGTAGTCAGCCGCCACGGCCCAGAAGTTGGGGTGGTCCACCCACCCGCTCGGCACGACCCTGCGGACCACGTCCTTGAGCGGCTCGGTCGAGATGAACCCGCGCGGGCCCAGCGCGATCAGCCCACCGATGGCCGGGAACGAGCGCGGGTTGGATACCACCCGGCGGGCAAGGGCGGGGGAGCCCAGCAGCAGCCGGGGGATGCCGCGGTGGAGGGTGAACCGGGCGCCCCCGGAACGGTCGGCGGTGTCGGCGGGACGCCCCTCGGCATCGACCAGTCCCGCAAACGACTCGCCCGCGGAGTGGGCCACCATGAACCAGGGCGGCACCCCCGATGCCAGCAGGGCGCCCATCATGCTCCCGGCCGAGGTGCCGACGATGTAGTCGGCCGTGGCGGGGTCCCAACGGGTCTCGGATGCGAGGGCCTGCAGCGCGCCCGTTATCCAGGCGCCGCCCATCACCCCACCGGCCCCCAGTACCAGGCCTACGCTCATCTTTTGGCCTCTTTCCTCGCGCACTTTGCCTCCCACCGTCTGTGTCGCGTTTCAGGGGGGGCGCGAGTGGCCGCCCGCCGGGAAATAATGGTACATTGCCACCGTCGGCGGGGGCCCGTTCTCGCCGAGCCAGATGAACGAACCCAACGTCGCAGCAGACCCCGGCGCGAAGGCCCTCCTCGAGTTCCTGGAGGGACGTGCGGGCGCTGCCAGGGGCAAGCGGGCCGTCCTCACCCCCGACGTGCGCAACGTGCCCGGCATCCGGGCCTCGGGTGCTCCCCGGGTCGCCCTGCGGATGGACGGCGCCGACTCGTGGTCGGTGGAGATCGAGCAGGGCCGGGTGGGGTTCTTCGGCCCCAGCGCCCAGACCCGGATCTATGGCCGGCCGGAGGTGCTGGAGAAGATCATCAAGGGCACGGCGTCGGGTGTCGAGGCCTTCCTGAACGGCGACATCCGGGTGCGCGGCAACATCGCGATGGCCCTGCAGGTGGAGGGGCTCTTCGCCTCACGGCGGCGTCCGCGCCGCTTCCCGACCCCGGCGATGGTCCGAGCGAGGGGAGTCGACACCTTCTACCTGGAGGCGGGCGCCGGCAAGCCGGTCATCCTCCTGCATGGTCTTGGCGCGACCAACGCGTCCATGCTGCCCACGCTCTGGGACCTCGCGCGCGATCACCGCGTCTACGCTCCCGACCTACCGGGGTTCGGCGAGTCGGGCAAACCGGTCCGCGCCTACGACTTCGCCTTCTTCGCCTCCTGGTTGGGCGATTTCATGGACCAGGTGGGGGTGCGCAAGGCGGTGCTGGTGGGCAACTCGATGGGCGGCCGGATCTCGCTGGAGGCCGGGCTGACCATGGCCGAACGGATCGAGCGCATGGTGCTCCTGTGCCCATCGCCGGCATTCCTGCGGGGGCGCCAGGCGGTGCCCCTCGTCAAGGCCCTCCGTCCCGAGATGGCGCTGGTGCCGATGCTCCTGGGTCATGCCCAGGTGGCGCAGGTGGCGCGATCGCTCTTCTCCCGGCCGGACCGCCTCCCGGATGCCTGGTATGAGGCCTTTGCGGACGAGTTCCTGCGGGTCTTCCGGTCGCCGCGAGGCCGCGTGGCCTTCTTCTCGGCGGCGCGCCAGGTCTACCTCGACCCGCCCCGCGGCGAGCTGGGGTTCTGGGACCGCCTCCCGGCGCTGAAGGTGCCCTCGCTCTTCGTGTGGGGCCAGCGCGACTGGCTGGTTCCCGCGCGCTTCGAGCACCACGTCAGGACCGCCCTGCCGATGTCCGAGTCCGTGGTCCTGGAGGATTGCGGCCATGTGCCCCAGTACGAGTTCCCCGAACAGACCAACAGCCTGATCCGGCGGTTCATCGGGGCTCGCTCGCTGGCCGCCTGAGGCCCGCGCCCGGCGGTCAGGCCAGTGCCATCACCCTGGTCAGCCGGTCCACGGCGCCGCCGAGGCCGTGCGCCTTCTTCAGGGCCTCGAGCGCGGCCGGGTCCGCCGGGGTGCGCGGCACGGCGGCCAGCGGCGGGTCTAGCGGGATGGTCGTGACCGGGAGCACCACCTTCGCCGCGCGGGTGAGGTAATCGCGGTCCGCGTCGGTCAGGCGCCCGTCGCGCAGCAGGCCCTCGATGCCGCCGTGGCGGTTGACGAGGTCGGCGGCCTTCTTGGCCCCCACGCCGGGTAGCCCTGGGAGCCCATCCGACGGGTCCCCCCGGAGGATCGCGAAGTCCCCGTAGGCCCTGCCGGGAACACCGTACTTGCGGGTGATCTCCGCCTCGTCAACCACCTCGAGCACCCCGCCCCCCTTGGGATAGAGCACCCGGATGTCCGGGTCGCGCACCAGCGCGAAGAGGTCGCGGTCGCCGCTGATGATGTCCACCCGGCCGCCGGCGTGCGCCAGCAGCGACGCGATCACGTCCTCGGCCTCGAAGCCGGGTACCCCGATCCGCGAGATCCCTATCGCTGCCAGCACATCGTTGATCACGGGCATCTGCGGCTCAAGCTCGGGCGGCACCGGCTCGGCGGTCCGGTGGCTCTTGTAAGTCGGCAGGGCGTCGACCCGGAACTGCGGCCGCCAGTCGTCGTCGCTGGCCACGACGATGTTGGCCGGCCGCATCTCGGCGACGAACCGGGTGAGGTAGTCGAGGAACCCCCTGACCGCGTTCACCGGCCGGCCGTCGGGGCTGACCACGGTCTTCGGCACCCCGAAAAACGCCCGGAAGATGAGGCTCGAGCCATCCAGCAGCAGCCAGTCGGGACGGGGCGGAGCGGGAGCCGCGGCCATGGCGACCCAGTATGTCAGCAGGTGGCCGGGACCCGCGTCGAGCCGCCTGCAGTTGACATCCAAGGGATGTGTTTCATAACATCAGGACACTCACATTTTGCCCTGAGATGCGTATACGAAAAATAGTTCACAAGCCTGTAAAGCTGGACCGCGAGGGGATTCACCTGGCGGGCGGCATCGACGCCGTCATCAACGCCAACATCGGTGGATCCGGAAGCCAATCCTCGACCACCAGCCACCAGGTGACGCGCATCGTCCAAAAGGGCAGGAGGAGCCGGACTGACACCGGCGATCAGCAAGAGAAGGAGGTTGAGCCATGACCGAGGAACTCGAGCAGAACCAGCCCGAACTGACCGTTGAGGAGATCGCCGCCCAGGGCGGCGAGGAGATCCCCGACCGCGAGGCCATGTCCCTGGTCAACGCCAACATCGCCGCGCCGGTGAACCTGGCGGCTGCCCTGAACGTGCTGAGCGACAACTCGACGGCCAACGCGACCGCGGTGCAGTACGCGCCGGTCGACCAGACCAGCTAGCACTCACTGACCTCAGCGCCCCGGCCCAACTCGGGCCGGGGCTCCCAAACAAGGAGGAGTCATGACGGACGAAGTTCGCGACGAGCAGACCCAGCCCGAGCTCTCGGCAGAGGAGATCGACGCCGAGGGTGGTGAGGAGATCCCCGACCGCGAGGCCATGTCGTTGGTGAACGCCAACCTCGCCGCCCCGATCAATGCCGCGGTGGCACTCAACGTCCTTTCGGACCACTCCACCGCCAACGCGACGGCCATCCAGGATGCGCCGATCACCCAGCACAACTAAGGAGGCCTGCAGATATGAGTGAGCAGACAACACCCGAGACAGAAGGCGGCGAGGAAGAGGTCGGTCAGGTGACCGGCATGAGCAGCCAGGAGCTGGCCGCCGAGGGCGGGGAGGAGATCCCTGACCGCGAGGCGATGTCCCTGGTGAATGCCAACCTGGCGCTGCCGATCAACGCGGCGATCGCGGCCAACGTCCTGTCGGACAACGCGAACGCCAACGCCGGGGCTCTGCAGCAGACCCCGATCAGCCAGGGCAACTAGCTCCTGGAGGGCGAAGGGGCGGCCGCGAGGCCGCCCCTTTCTCACGATTTATGGAAGACGCAGTGAGGGACCAGGCGAGCGAGGAGCCGGTGAACGGCGCCCCTCTGCCCGAGGGGCCGGGGGCGGCGTCCGCGGCCCCCGTGCGGGCGGCGGGGTCGCGGCCGGCGAGCGCCATGGAGCCAGCATCGGCGCCCCCCCGACTTGCCGAGGGCATCGAGCTCATCGGCGAATACGAGGACTCCGGCTTCAAGGAGGCTCCCTGGCTGGTGCGGCGGTCTGACGGACAGACCGTCCAGATCAGCCGCATCCTGTACGCCATCGCGCAGCGCGCGGACGGTCGCCATGACTACACCGCGATCGCCCGGGAGGTCTCCGACGAGATCGGCCGGGGCGTCAGCGCCGACAACGTTAGGACGCTGGTCGAGAAGCAACTCCGTTCGTTGGGCGTCGTGGCCGCCGCCGACGGCACCAGTCCCGAACTCAAGCGCAACGACCCGATGACCGCCCTCAAGTTCCGCGCCAGGGTGGTGCCGGAAGGGGTGGTGAACGGCATCACCACGATCCTCCACCCGCTCTACTGGCCGCCCGTCGTCCTAGCGGTCCTGATCGCCATCGGCGCCTTCGACGTCTGGATGTTCGCCTTCCACGGCCTCGCCCAGGGCATGCGCATGATGCTGTACCAACCCACCCTGATGCTGCTGGCGCTGGTGCTGATCATCCTGTCGGCCGCATTCCACGAGTGCGGCCATGCCACGGCGTGCCGGTATGGCGGCGCCAAGCCGGGGGTGATGGGCGCCGGTATGTACATGGTCTGGCCCGCCTTCTACACCGACGTCACCGACGCTTACCGGCTGGGCAAGGGGGCGCGCCTGCGCACCGACCTCGGTGGCGTCTACTTCAACCTGATCTTCGCCCTGGGCACCGCGGCGCTGTACTTCATGACCCACTTCGAGCCCTTGCTCGTGGTGATCGCGTTCCAGCACGTGGAAATCCTTCACCAATTCCTGCCGTTCCTGCGCATGGACGGCTACTACATCGTCGCGGACCTCACCGGGGTGCCCGACCTCTTCTCCCGGCTCAAGCCCACGCTCAAGAGCCTGGTTCCCGGCCAGGAGCCGGACAAGCAGGTCGAAGAGCTCAAGCCCTGGGTGCGCTGGGCGGTGACGGCGTGGGTCCTGGTCACGGTCCCCTTCATCCTCTACGTCTACGGGATGATCGTCACCCAGGCGCCTCGGATCTTCGCCACCGCCTGGGACTCGGGCCGCGAGCAGGTGAACCACGCCGGCAGCGCGATGCAACACGGCAGCTACGGCATGGCCCTGCTGTTCGGCCTCCAGGCGCTCCTGCTGGCGCTGCCGATCCTCGGGGTGGTGCTGACCCTGGCACGGCTGGCCAAGACCATCGCCACGGACACGTGGACCCGTACCGAGGGCCGGCCGATCCTGCGAACCGGGTTCGTCGGGGCCGCTGCCGTCGCGGTCATCGCGCTGGTCATCGGCTGGTCGCCGCGCGGTCGCTACGCGCCGATTCGGCCTGATGACCGCGGGACCATCCAGGCCGGCGTCGTTTCGGCCGCGGCCGAGACAGCGTCCGGCGGCATCTTCTCGACCGCGCCCGAATCGGCCGGGCCGGGTGCGGCGCCTGCGGCCCCCGGCGCAGCGGTCCAGCCCGGCTCGGGCAACGGCGGCACCGCGCCCGCCTCTGGGAGCGGCAGCGGCACCGGAGCCGCCCCCGGCGGCGCCGCCGGCACCACCCCGGGTGGCGGGGCAGCGCCGGCCGCAACCCCGTCGCCGGCGGCATCAGCATCGCCGGTCACCGTGACGGCATCACCGTCCCCATCGCCGTAGGAGGAAATCGATGAGACGCAAACTGGCATTCGTGCCCGCCTCGGCACTCATGCTCCTGGGCCTGCTCGCGGCCCAGGTCCCGGCGTTCGCGGACAGCTCGGCGACGCCGTCCGTCGCGCCCAACCCGGGGGCGTCGGACGTCGCCAATGCCTATGCGAGTGTCAGCCCGGACACCGGCGCACTGGCCATCAACACGACCAGCGGGTCATCGGTCTTCGCACTGGCATTCGACATCAAGTTCATCACCGGGGACACGGTTTCCCCGACCAACCTGGCAATCGCCTACTCGAGCTGCACGTCCTGCCAGGCCGTCGCGGTCTCGATCCAGGTGGTCATCTACGAGAACGGCGCGCACACCGTCGCCCCCGCCAACGCGGCCCTGGCCATCAACAACGCCTGCACGCTCTGCGACACCATGGCCTCCGCCTACCAGCTGGTCATCGGTGAATCCGGGCCGGTCAGGCTCACCGGCAAGGGGATGCGGCAGATCGCGGAGATCCGACAACAGCTGGTCGCCCTGCAGAGCCAGAAGGGCCTGACCGGCGCGCAGATCCAGGACCAGGTGTCGGCGCTGGTGGCGCAGCTGCTGCAGGTCCTGCAGACCCAGCTGGTGCCCATCAAGGACGCCGAGGGTGAGCACAACGGGGGCAGCGGCGATGGCCGCTCGGGCAGCATCACCCTGATCTCGCCCAGTCCCACGACGCGCCCCTACTCACCGCCCCCCGCGTCGCCCAAGGCGTCACCCAGCCCGTCCGCCTCCGCGGTCAACGTCTCGCCCACTCCATGAGGGCGTTGTCCCGGACGATGCCGCTCTTACTGGTTGGGGCGGGCGCGCTGCTTCTTTCCGGTTGCGGCGGGGCCGACCAGCACGCGGTGCTGACCCAGGCCGCTGACGGTCTCGCGAAGGTGCGCAGCGGCAACATGGACCTCCGCATGACCGTGAGCGGCGGCGATGGCGCCGCTGACGGACAGGTGGGTTTCGAGGAGCGTGGGCCGTTCTCGCTCCCCGCCGCCGGGAACCTGCCGGTGGCCCGGACCGAGGTGATCCACATCGTCGGCGGCAAACAGGACACCACGACGTTCATCTCGACCGGCAAGAATGCCTACGTGAGCATGGCCGGCCACACCTACAGCCTGCCGGACGCCCGTGTCCAGCAGCTTCGGAGCGCCAGCACCAATGCCGGCGGCGGTAACGGCATGGGCAGCCTGCGGGTCGATCGCTGGGCCCGTGATGCCTCGACCGGAAGCGGCGCAACGGTCGACGGCGTCGGCACCGACCGCACCACCGGGTCGCTCGACGTGCGCCAGTTCCTGAACGACCTGATGCAGCTCAGCCGCAGCCTGGGTGAGACCGCCAGCGTCCCCCAGGTCACGGATGCCGACGCCAGGGACCTCGCGCGCGCCGTCCGCTCCAGTCATTTCGAGCTCATCTCCGGGCGCGACGACCACCTGCCGCGAAAGCTCACCGCGGTCGTCGATTTCGCCGCGCCGTCCGGGGGGTCCGGGGCCCTGGCGCGGTATTCCAGTACCCGCCTCGAGCTGGACCTGACCCTGACGTCGGTGAACCAGCCGGTGACCGTGGCCGATCCCCCCGGGGCTCAGCCCTTCACCGCGCTGTGCGTCCAGCAGCCCGATGTCGCCGCTTGCAAGCCGGCGCAGTCTTGAGCGTGGCATCCGGGGCGCGCCTCTCCGAAACCCGCCGGCTCGCGACCAACGGGTCGCCCCGGGTCAGGGTCGAAAACGACGCCGGCCTGGTCGAGGTCGTCGCCTGGGAGCGCGATGAGATCGAGGTCACGATCGAGAAATACGCCCCGGACGAGCGCGGTCTCGCCCTCCTCGAGGTCGAGGTCAGCGGCGGCCCTGACGAGGTGCTCGTCACTTACGGGGCCGGCCAGGCGCTGGTGGACTCGTGGGTGGACTTCAAGCTGAAGTGCCCACGGGCAACCAGCCTCGACCTGCACAACGCCTCCGGCGAGGTGCTGGTGAGCGGGTTCTACGGCGCCTCCCGGGTGGCCACGTCCAGTGGCGCGATCCACGCCGCCAGGATGCGTGGCACTGCCACCCTGACCAGCGCGTCGGGGGCGATTGCCGGTGCCGCCCTGGAGGGCACCGTCTATGCGCGCAGCGCCAGCGGGGACCTCAGCTTCCAGGGGCACATGGGTGGCGGCCATCGCCTCGAGACCGCCTCGGGCGGGATCGCGATCGATGCGGTGAACGGCTCCGTCGACGCTCGCTCTGCATCCGGCTCGATCGAGGTGGTCGGCCAGCTCACCGCCACCAGCCGCGTTCGAACGGTCTCGGGCGACATCCGCGTCCATCTCCTCAAGGGCAGCAGAGTGCGGGTCGAGGACGCGGGGAGAGGCACTGGCGACATCGTCGAGACCAACGGCGTCCCGGTGCTGCTGCTCCAGACGACGTCGGGCAAGATAGAGGTGGCAGAGCCCGACTGAGGCCAGCGGTCAAGGACCGCGATTCCCAACAGGGAAGGAGACATGATGGACACGAGTCAGAACGAACGAGAGACCGAGAACCGGCAGACCACCGACACCGAGGAGCGGAGGGACGAGCACCAGCGTGAGCAGGTCGAGGCCCAGGCCGCCGGCGACACCGGCGCGGAGCTGAAGGCATTCGCGAAGGAGTTCATCGACGACCACGTTCAGTACCCGAAGGACATCGTCGAGGACTCCAAGGACCCCGACCGGCGCGTCAACGAGGAGCAGGGTACGACGACCCAGCCAGGTTCCGAGCCCGCCGAAGAGCGCTAGAGCCTGCCCGGGACGAAAACCCGGGCCTCTCAGCCCTCCGGGGGCCGACCGTCCCGCAGCGCCATGAGGGGGGACTCGGCAAGTCGGTGGAGCAGGTCTGCCGGGGTCTCGTAAACCGCGACGGCGCCGGCCGCCTCGAGTTCCGCGGCGCTCCAACCACCGGTGAGCACGGCGATGCAGCCGATCCCCGTGCGGCGGGCGGCCTCGATGTCCCAGCCGGTGTCGCCGACGGCCATCGTGCGCGCGGGATCCAGGCCCCCCACCTCGAGCGCGGTGGCGAAGATATCGGGGGCGGGCTTGCTCTGCTGGACGTCCGCCGAGGTGACGACCTCGTCGATCGCGTCGTCGGCGTCGATCGCCTTCAGCATCGCCGGTAGGTTCTGCGGCTTCGCGGACGTTCCCAGCACCACGCCGAAGCCCGCCTCCTTGACCGCCCGCAGCAACTCCGCGGCGCCCGGGAGCGGGGTCATCTCCTCATGGAACTTCTCGAACTCGCGCCCGTGCGCCTGGCTCAGCTCGGGACGCTGCTCCCCGATCAGCTCCGCCATCATCCTGTCCCCACCCATGCCGATGCCGCGGTGGATCCTGGCCATCGGCACGTCGATCCTCGCCGCGCGAAAGGCGCGCCACCAGGCGATGGTGTGGAAGTAGTTGTTGTCCAGCAGGGTGCCATCGACGTCGAAAATGACGCCCGGGCGGGCCTCAGCCATGTCTCATCTCCAGTCTCGACCTCGTCGTCGTGGCCAGCTCGAATACGGGTTCTGTCATCTCAGGGATGATAAGGGTAGTATCACATAACGTGATCCACCCTATAGAAGGAGGACTTGGATGTCCGAAGTAGAGAAGACGATTGAAGTCGACGTACCGGTGAGCACCGCCTACAACCAGTGGACCCAGTTCGAGACCTTCCCGGAGTTCATGGAAGGCATCAAGTCGGTCAAGCAACTGGACAACACCAAGCTTCACTGGACCGCGGAGATCGCGGGCAAGGTCAAGGAGTGGGACGCCACCATCACCAACCAGGAGCCGGACCAGCGCGTGGCGTGGCGGAATATCGACGGCGCCGACAACGCGGGCGACGTTCGCTTCGAGCCGGCCGGTGAGGGCCGCACCCGGGTCAAGCTGCACATGGTCTACGACCCCGAGGGGATCGTGGAGAACGTCGGCGACGCGCTGGGCGTGGTCTCGCGGCGGATCGAGGGCGACCTCGAGCGCTTCAAGAAGTTCATCGAGAGCCGCGGCTCCGAGACCGGCGCCTTCAGGGCCGAGATAGAGCAGCCTGCTCCCCAGGGCGCGACCAACCCCGAGAAGTAGCCCCGGACCAGGTCCAGAGGGGCTCCGCTTGCGCGGGGCCCCTTCTTCTTTGCCGGCGTCGCGCCGCTGGGGCGCGGGAAAAGCTGTGGAAAACCGTTTCCAACGACACGAGAACCTGATAGTCTGACTATCACTATGAGTGAGACGGGCCATGCCCGGCGCGGCACGCTGAGCGACCCGAGCCTTCATGAGACCAAGAAGGACGACCCGATCCTCGCCGCGGTGACCGCGGGGAAGGGGGCACCGCCCGACCCGCCACGGCAGAGGCTGCTCAAGAAGCAGAAGAAGGGCACCGCCCCCGGCGCGACACCCAAGGCTGGGGTCAGCACCCTGGACGAGGCCAGGCGCAGGGGCGCGGTGGGCTTCCTGCAACTCCTCGGTCCGGGCCTGGTCACGGGCGCCAGCGATGACGACCCGAGCGGGATCGGGACCTACTCCCAGGTTGGCTCGCAGTTCGGCTATGGGCTCCTGTGGACCGCGCTGTTCACCTTCCCGCTGATGGCTGCGGTCCAGGAGATGTGCGCCCGGATCGCCCTCCAGACCGGGGTGGGGCTGGGGGTCACACTGCGGCGCAAGTTCCCGCCCATGTTGGTGGGCGCCGCGATCCTCGCCCTGCTCGCGGCCAACACGATCAACATCGGCGCCGACATGGGGGCCGTCGCCTCCGGCGGCTCATTGCTGACCCGCGGCGCGATCCACCCGGTATGGCTGATCCTGCCGACCACGCTGCTGATACTCGGCCTGCAGCTCTTCGCCAGCTACGCGACCCTGTTCCGGATCTTCAAATGGCTGACCGTGGCACTGTTCGCCTATGTCATCACCGCGGTCGTCGTCCACCCGAGTCTCCTCCGGGTCGCGAGGTCGACCCTCATTCCCCATTTCGAGTTCACGGCGCCCTTCATCACGGCATTGGTCGCGGTCCTGGGTACCACCATCTCGCCCTACCTCTTCTTCTGGCAGGCGTCATCCGAGGTTGACGAGATGAAGGCCGCCGGCCAGGTCCGCGAGGCCGACCGTCGCGGCGTCAAGATCAATGAGATGAAGGCTGCCCGGTTCGACATCTTCGTCGGGATGCTGTTCTCGAACCTGGTGATGTTCTTCATCATCCTGACCTCGGCCGCCGTCCTGAACGCTCATGGCAAGACGGACATTCAGACCGCGGACCAGGCTGCCGCCGCGCTCACCCCCTTTGCCGGTCCATTCGCCTTTGTCCTGTTCGCCGCCGGGATGATCGGCGCCGGGCTCCTGGCCATCCCCATCCTGTCGGCGTCCGCCACCTACGCCCTGAAGGAGTTCATGCGCCTGCCCGGGAGCCTCGCGGCGAAGCCCCAGCACCGGCCCACGTTCTACCTCATCCTCGTCCTGGCGACGGTTGCCGGCGCGGTCATGAACTTCGTGCATATCGACCCGATCAGGGCGCTCTTCGTCACCGCGGTGATCAACGGCGTCGTGGCCCCGCCGCTCCTGATCCTTATCGTGCTGGTGGCCGGCGACCGGAAGATCATGAAGGAGCGGGTGAGCGGCGCCCTGAGCCGCACCCTGACCTGGACCGCGGCCGGGCTGATGTCATTGGCCGCGCTGGCGCTCGCCTACACCAGCCTCCACCGCTAGGCAGCCTGGCTCAGCGCCGGCGCGGGCGCCGCCGACCGGCGAGCACCGCTGCGCCGACAAGACCGGCCAGTGCCACCAGCCGGACATCCAGGCCGCCGGTCGTGGTCGCTGGGAGGGGCAGCCGCGACGGCGTGCGGGGTGCGGGTACCTGGGTAGGAGGAAGCTGGGCCGACGCCACGTGGGTGTAGTAGTTGTCCGTCAGCACGTTCGCGGGGTCGAGCTGGTCCCAGCTGATACCCGCACCGGCGGCATCCGCCGACACGGCGATGTACTCGGACGGCATCTGGCCGTGGTGCCCGGTGGTCGGCTGCTGTGAGCCGGGAGTGAGGCGCAGGCTGGGTCCGAGGGTGAACCCCGACGCGCCGGTCCGGCCCGTACGGAGGAACACGTCGAACGGGGAGGTCAGGGTCCCATCGCTGTACCGGCGGTCGCGCCACACCGCGAGCAGGGTGCCGTCAGCGGCGTAGGCCAGGGCGGGGTGGTCATGCTGGTTGCCGCGGCCGGGGGGATCGTCGGCGAGCTCCATCCGGCTGCCCCACGTCTTGCCCCCATCCGCGCTCACTCGCAGCAGGACGCGGTCCTCGCCCGTGGCGCCGTCGGGCCAGGCGACGGCCATGCGGCTGGGGTCGGAAGGGTCGACCGCAAAGGCGGCGATGAACTCCTGGAAGAAGTTGAACGCCTCGTCCTGGCTGCTGATCCGCTTGACCTGCGGGTCCACCACGGAGTGGGTGAAGGTCACGCCACCATCGGTGGAGCTGGCCAGCAGGATCGCGGGGCTGTCCTGGCCACACGGGCAGGGCGACGTGGTGGGCGGCGCCGCGCCGTATTCCACGTGCAGGGTGCCGTCGGCTCCGACCTGGGGGAACTGCCGGGGGTCCCACTGGGCCTCCTGGGCGGGGTCGTCAACCCGTCGTGCCTGTCCGGCGGGTCCCCAGTTCGTCCAGTCACCGCCAACCGTGCTGCGGACGTAAACAGCCGCGGGTGCCGGCTGGTAGAACATCGTCTCGAAGGTCAGGTACAGGGTGCCGTCCCGGGCTCCGCCGCTGATGTCGACGGCCAGGAAGGAGCGGTCGATCTGAACCTGGGTGTTGACCTCGTCGAAGGCCACGACCGGGCCATCCCAGGTGCGCCCCTGGTCGCGACTGCGGAACACCCAGACCTGCGGGTCAGCGGTGTGCAGCCCCTCGTAGATGCACTGGTAGTACAGGTTGCCGTGGCGGTCCCACACCGTGTTCTGGTCGGCCGAGATGAGGTTGCCGAGGTCGGAGAACTCGTCAAAGGCGCCGGGCACCGCCACCGGCAGGGTCACGTTGCCGAAGCCCGCGGTGCCGAGCCGCCGGCCGCTCCAGGTCCTGCCGCCGTCGTGGCTGTCGAACACCGCGCAGCTTGTCGCCCCGCTCGCGCCCACCCCGATGTTGCCCGTGTTGGTCGGCGTCATGGGCTGCCACTGGTTCGACCCCACCACGACGTCCTGGGCGCTGGCGGGGTTTGCGGACACGGTCTCCTCGCCCTCCGCGAAGGCCGGGCTGTTGGACACATTGACGATTGCCCGCGGTGCAGGGGTGGCGGCATTCGCCGGCAGCATCGGGCCGGTGCCCAGCAGCGCCAGGTTGACGCCGGCCGCCGTCACCAGCCAGTGTTTCCGCCCATGCAGGCGTTGATTCCCCGCGCACACCTCCACCCTGGCGCCAGCCTATCGCAATGGCCGCCTCGTGGTGGACCGCGATGAGGAACGTCGGCTGGGGCACGCGGCTTCGAGCCTGGCTGCTGCGCACGTTCAGGGGCCGTGCGGCCCGCGACAGCACCTGGGCGGACGAGGCCCCCGTGACCGCCGGCGCCCCCGAGGCCTTCGACCTGGGGGCGCTGCGCCTGCAGGTCAACCCGACCGGGCTGAAGGCGGCGGGGGGCAACCCCCCCTCAATCGTCTACGAGGTCAAGATCTCGAGGTCGGACGACCCCCGCGCCTGGTCGTCCCGCTACGGCTTTCCTCCCCGGGAGGCATCGGCGCGGAGGGCCGCGGACGCCGCGCTGGACGAGCTGGACGAGGTCTGGCGCGACCACGACCGCTGGCTGGCGCGGGTCACAGACGGCATGTCGGAGGACGAGGTCGAGGCCATGGAGGACAGCCCCGCGGTCAGGCTCGACCGTCGTGCCGCGGAGTGGGTCGGTCCAGAGCTTGATCCCCTGCGCGAGGCGCGCGACGGCGCGGGGACCTGGTTGGGCGACTCGGCCTAACTGGGCCCGGCCGTCGTGGAGGCCGCGCGGACGGCATCCCGCGCGGCGCTGGCCAGCCCGGCCGGGTCAAGGCCGTTCTCGGCGAGGATGTCGAGTGGGCGGCCATGGGGGAGGAACCGGTCGGGAAGCGCTTTCACCCGCACCTTGCCGGCGAGGCCGAAGGGCGCCAGTGTCTCGAGTACGGCCGCCCCGAACCCGCCGCTCATGACGTTGTCCTCGGCCGTGACCAGGGTCGGGTAACGCTCCGCCCAATCGCTGACGAGGCGGGGATCGATGGGCTTGAGCCAGCGGCAGTTGACCACCCCGGCATCGATGCCCTCCCGCTCCAGGATCGCGGCGGCCTCCAGGGCCACGCCGACCATCCGCCCGATCGCCAGGAAGCACACCTCGCGGCCTCTGCGGACCTCCTCCCAGCGCCCCACCGGCAGGGCCTCGACCGGGAGGTCCGGGGTCGACGGCGCCGCGCCCTTGGGGAAGCGGATGGCCATCGGCCCGTCCAGCGCCACCGCGGTCTCGAGCAGGGCGCAGAGCTCGGTGGCATCGGCCGGCGCAGCCACCACCAGGTTGGGCATCGCGCGCATCAGGGTCATGTCGAAGACCCCATGGTGGGAGGACCCGTCGGGCCCGGTGACACCGGCGCGGTCGAGGATGAAGGTCACCGGGAGGTTGTGCATGCAGACGTCGAGCAGGGCCTGGTCGAACGCCCGCTGCATGAATGTCGAGTAGATGGCGACAACGGGGTGCATGCCGGCCAGGGCCAGGCCGGCGGCGAAAGTCACAGCGTGCTGTTCGCAGATGCCCACGTCGAAGAAGCGCTCGGGGAACTCGCGGCCAAAGTCCAGCAGCCCGGTGGGGGAGGGCATGGCCGCGGTGATCGCCACCAGTTCCGGGTACCGCGCCCCGGCCGACAGCAGCGCCTCGCTGAAGACATTGGTGTAGGTCAGCTCCGTCTTGAGCGGCTGGCCGGTACGGGGGTCCGAGATCGGCACCGCGTGCAGCTTCTCGATCTCGTCGCCCATCGCCGGGCCGTAACCGCGCCCCTTCTCGGTGACCACGTGCACCACCACCGGCTCCCCGAGGAGGCGGCTGCGCTGGAGAACATCCTCCAGCTGGGCGATGTCATGACCGTCGACCGGCCCGGCATATTTCAAACCAAGGCTGTCGAAGACGGTGGTCGGAGCCACCAGCTGCTTGACCGACTCCTTGAGCCGGAACGCGGCCTGGTCGGCGTGCCCGCCGACCACGGGGATACCCTGCAGGCCCTGGCTGATGCGCTGCTTGAAGCGCTCGTAACCAGGGCTGATGGCCAGCTGCGAGAGGTGGCTGGCGATCCCACCGACGGTGGGTGCGTACGAACGCCCATTGTCGTTGAGCACGATCAGCAGGTTGGACGGCTTGAGGTGGGCGATCTGGTTGAGCGCCTCGTAGGCCATTCCGCCGGTGAGCGCGCCGTCGCCGATCACCGCGATCACGTGGCCCTCGATGCCCTTCCGCAGCCGGGCCTCCGCGATACCCAGGGCGTAGCTCAGCGAGGTCGACGCGTGGCTGTTCTCGATGACGTCGTGCTCACTCTCGGCGCGGGAGGGGTAGCCCGACATCCCGCCCTCCTGGCGCAGGGTGCTGAACTCCTCCCGCCGCCCGGTCACCAGCTTGTGGACGTACGACTGGTGCCCGGTGTCCCACACGATGGCGTCGCGCGGGCTGTCGAAAACCCGGTGCATCGCGAGGGTCATCTCGACCACGCCAAGGTTCGGGGAAAGGTGCCCACCGTTCTCGGAGACCTTCTGGATCAGGAATTCGCGGATCTCGTCGGCAAGCTGGTCCAGCTGAGCCCGGTCCAGGCGTCGCAGGTCGGCGGGTGAGTTGATCTGCTCGAGCAGGCGTTCCATTCGAGTTAGCGTACAGCGGGGGATCTGAGAGGCACGGTCGTGCCCGCATAAAATTTGTCACGATGTCCGACCTCCTGCAGTTGGCGCCTCCCGGCAGGGTGGTGCTGGTTCCCGGCCGCGGCGAGATGTTCGTCCGTGACAGCGGCCCCAAGAGCGCGCGCCGGGGCACCCTGTTGTTGCTCCACGGCTGGATGTTCGGCGCCGACCTGAACTGGATCACGTGCTACGTGCCGCTCCAGGAGGCCGGCTACCGGGTCATCGCGGCGGACCACCGTGGTCACGGGCGGGGCATCCGCAGCCTGGAGCCGTTCCGGCTGGCCGACTGTGCCGACGATTGTGCCGGGCTGCTGGAGGTCCTGGAGACGGGGCCGGTCACGGTGCTGGGCTACTCGATGGGCGGCGCCATCACCCAGCTGCTGGCCGCTCGCCACCCGGCACTTGTGGACTCGATCGTCCTCTCGGCGACCACCGACCAGTGGCGCGACCACCGCCGGATGAGGATCGCGTGGAAGACCATGAGCGTCCTGCAATTCGCCCTGACGCACGCGACCCGCGGGTTCTGGCTGCGGCTGCTGCGGCGATCGGGCCTCAAGGCCGGCAACGAGGTGACGGACTGGATCATCACCGAGCTCGAGCGCAGCGACAGCAGGGCCATCGCCGACGCCGGGCGCGAGATGTCGCGTTTCGACTCCCGTCCGTGGCTGAAGGACATCCGGGTCCCGGCGGCGGTGATCTGCCCGAAGCAGGACGACCTGGTGCCGCCGCAGTTCCAGAGGCAGCTGGCGGCGGACCTCTACGACGGCCGCCTCTACGAGCTGGAGGGGATGCACGTGGTCGTCAGCCAGGACGCCGAGCGCTACATGCGCGTTCTCCTGCAGGCCCTCGAGGACCTCGAGACGCGTCGGGGCGAGGCCGCGCAGGCAGCCACCGCCTGACCCCGAGGTCAACCGAGAAAACGCTCCACCCGGCCGCCCGGCCCGATCAGCAGCTCGTGGGTCAGGCTGCCGTCATCGCCCAGCTGGAGCTCGTAGGAGAGACCGCTGGGCGCCGCCAGCAGCAGGGTGTCGGGACGTGATTGGTAGGGCAGCGCGACCAGGCCGGGGGCGTCCAGGCCCAGCTGATGAACGGCATCGGTCCCGCGCATCCTGGCGTCGGGGCGCGGAGAGGTGCCGCCCGGCCCGGTGAATTGCTCGCGGATCGCCACGTCAGGCCGCTGCGTTAGCTGGTCGACCACCCGCGCCAGCGCGCCGGGGCTGGTCGGCAGTGGTTGCCACCGCACGGAGAAGGCGACGGTGGTCTCGCGACCGCCTGAGCGCGAGACGACCAGCACAGCGGTGTTGCCCGGCTGCCACGGGTAATCACCCACCGCACACCCTGGACCGCAGGCACGGGGGAACACATTTAGGTCGTCGTAGTCCGGGGTGACCGTGAAGACATCGATCTGTACGCCGGTCGGGGGGTTGCCGGCGGCATCCCGCAGCTGGACCAGCACGGTCTCGGAGTCGACCCGCAGCCGGACCAGGTAGCGGCCGTCAAATTCGGCCTGGTCCAGCACCGGGCCCATCAACACCGGGACGGGTACCGGCGCCGTTGCCGCTGATGCCGGCTGGGGCGGCGCGGTGTTGGCGAGGAGGGCGGCGGCCGCGACGACCGCGGCCAGGGCGATCGACTCGAACCGCACGATCCGGCGGAGCAAACGTGGGCGCCAGGCTCGTCGACCGGGGATGCCCGCCAGCCGTGCGCCGAGAGCCAGCAGGAGGGTGAAGCCGATGAGCGCGACCTTGACCAGCAGCACCCGTCCGTACCCGCTGCCGGTCAGCTGCTGCACCGAGCCGAACTCGGCGGCCGCGCTCAGCAACCCTGTGAGGATCGCCAGGACGACACTGAGCAGGGCAAAGCGCGCGTATTGCCGGGCGCCGGCCAGGAGCGCGGGCTGGTCGGCCTTCGACCGCAGGCTCCAGCCGGCGACCGTGAGCTGGGCCAGGCCACCGGTCCAGAGCGCCACCGCCAGAAGGTGGACGGCATTGGCGGCCCCGGCCCACCAGTGCGCTGAGGCGGCCGAGTGGCCCCCCAGCGCGGTCACCACGACCGTCGACCCAAGGCTGACCAGCAGCACGCCGGGCCGGGCCGCACGCATCGCGAGTGCAAGGGCTGCCAGGACCATGAGCGCCTGCAGGGCGGCGATGGCCACGGGCGCCTGGGTGAGGTCGAAGCCGGCTCGCTGGGCGACCAGGGCAAGCTGGGTGAGGGCCCCCGCGCCGGCCACCTCCAGGAGGGCGACAACCGGCAACGACGGCAGGGCGCGTCCGTCATGACGCCGTAGCCGCGTCCAGGTGAAGACGGTTGTGACCAGCGACCCGAACGCCACCAGCAGGGCCATGAGGTAGACCCATCGCACCGTCGCCTCGAGCACCGGCACAGAGGCCTGGCCTGCGGCAACGGACTGCCCGCCGACACCCACACTGAAGCCGTATCGCCCCAGGCTCAGGTGGCCGTCCTGGGAGAGCGCGCGCCAGTCGACCACGTAATCGCCGGCCCTGAGCGCGGGGATTCGCGCGCGCATCCGGAGGCCCCCGTCGAGCAGCTCGGTGGGGCCGCTGCGGACCGCCTGCCCGGATGCGTCGTGGACCTGCACCAGCGCCGCGCCGACGACCCGTGAGCTGAAGCGCAGGTCGACGTACGGCGGACTTCCGGACAGCTGGGAATGGGCGGCCGGGCTCCCGTTGGTGACGCTGGCGTGGGCCAGCGCCGGGGATGCCGCCAGGACGGACGCGATCACAGCCAGGGTGAGCGAGAAGGCGGCGCCGCGAATTGTTGAAACGGGGCTCCTCACATGGAGGCATACGCCCGCGGAGGCCGGGTCGGATTACCAGTGATCCAAACGGCGACGGGCCGGCGTAGTAGGGCCAGGAACGAGAAACCGCGGACTCATCAATCACCCCCCAAGGAGGCTCACTTTGAATTTCCCCATCAAGTTCGTTGCCCTGTCGGTTGCCGGGGTCTTCGCCCTGGCCGCCTGCGGCGGCAGCCCCACCGGCGGGTCGACGTCGACCGGCTCAAGCCCGACCGCGGCGGCTGTCTCAACCGACACCAAGGCGGCCGACCTGCGCACCAAGTTCAACCTGCTCCTCGGCGAGCACCTGATCCTGGCCTCCAAGGCCACCGGCGCCGCGCTCGGCGGGCGCACCGACGAGTACAAGGCATATGGCGCGCTGTTGAACACCAACGGCACCGATATCGGTGACATGGTCGGGGCCGCCTACGGCGACGCCGCCAAGCAGCAGTTCAACTCCATCTGGAGCGCGCACAACGGCTTCTTCGTCGACTACACCGTCGGCGTCGCCACCAAGGACAAGGCCAAGCAGGACAAGGCGGTCAGCGACCTGACCGGGACCTACATCCCGCAGTTCAGCAAGTTCATCTCAGGCGCCACCGGGCTGCCCGAGGCGACCGTTGCCGACCTGACCAAGACCCACGTCCTGACCACCAAGGACATCGTCGACAAGCAGGGTGCCAAGGACTACGTGGGCGCTGCAGCGGCGATCCGCAAGGCCTACGCCCACATGGAGATGATCGGCGACCCGGTCTCCGAGGCCATCGCGGCCAAGAAGTCGGACCTGTTCCCCGGTGATGCCAAGAACAAGGGTGTCGATGCCCGCGTCAAGATCAACCTGCTGCTGCAGGAGCACCTGCTCCTGGCGACCGACGCCACCGGCGCCGCGCTCGGTGGCCGCAGTGACGAGTTCAAGGCGTTCGGCGATGCGCTGAACACCAATGGCACCGACATCGGCGATGTCATCGGCTCGGTCTACGGCGATGCCGGCAAGAACAAGTTCAACTCCATCTGGAGCGCGCACAACGGGTTCTTCGTCGACTACACCACGGGCGTTGCCACCAAGGACAAGGCCAAGATGGACAAGGCCGTGAGCGACCTGACCGGGACCTACATCCCGCAGTTCAGCGAGTTCATCGCCGGCGCCACCGGTCTGCCCCAGGCGACCGTCGCCGACCTCACCAAGACCCACGTCCTGACCACCAAGGACGTCGTTGACGCCCAGGGTGCCAAGGACTTCGCCGGCGCCGCCGCGAAGGATCGCGCCGCCAGCCAGCACATGGAAATGATCGGCGACCCGCTGGCCAAGGCCATCGTGGCCAAGAACCCCGACAAATTCCAGGGCTGACCCACAACTGACAGGCGAGGGCCGGGCGTTGCGCCGTCCGGCCCTCTTGCCTGTCTTTCTGCAATTGAGGAAATCAACCATGAAGTTCTCTCGCATCAGTGCCGTCGCCGTCTGTGTGGTCCTGGCAGGTTGCGGCTCTTCTGCCGGTACTGCCGCCACGTCGAGCCCGTCGCCTTCAACGGCCTCAGTTCCGGCAGTCCCGGCGGGGGCCGTGATGGTCACGCTTGAGGACTACGACATCATGCCGGCGGCGCTGAGCGTCAAGCCCGGGCACGTCGTGTTCTACGTCAGGAACGCGGGCAAGACCCCGCACAACTTCACGATCATCGACGCCTCCGGGAAGGCGCTCTTCAACACTCCCAACTTCAACCAGGGTGAGGCCCGGGTGCTGGAAGCCGATCTCACCCCGGCGGCCTCGAAATTCATCTGCACTCAGCCCGGGCATCGCAGTTTGGGCATGGAGGGGACGCTGACCTTCGGCTGACCAGGGCCGCCGGTACCATCGCCCGGTGAACGCGGCGCTACTGGTCCGGCTGGCCCTGGCGCCCGCCCTCGTCGGGGTCGCGACCGTCGCCGCTCGACGTTGGGGACCGCAGGCCGGTGGGTGGGCGGCGGCGACCCCGGTGGTGGCAGGGCCGGTGCTCCTGGTCTACGCGGCCAACCATGGCTTGCGCTTCGGGTCCGAGGCGGCAGCGTCGGCGACGCTGGGGCTGATATCGCTGGCGGTGTTCAGCACGGTCTACGCGCTGATGGCGCGGGCTGGTCGGCCCTGGGCGGTGTGCCTGCTGGTGGGCTGGGGAGCGTTCGTGGTGACGACCGGGCTGCTGTCGGTCGTTGCTGCGCCCACCTGGGTGGCGTTGGTGGCGGCGGTGGTGGCGTTCCAGCTGTGTCGCCTGGCGCTGGGCCGCGTGGTGGCGGTGGACGGGGAGGGCAGGCGACTGCCGTTCGACATTCCCCTGCGCATGCTCGCGGCATTCGTGATGGTGGTGACCCTGGGCTTGGTGTCTGGGATGCTGGGCTCACGCGTGAGCGGGCTGATCGCCCCGTTCCCGATCATCGGGTCGGTGATGGCCGCGTTCACGCATGCATCGCGGGGGCGCGAGGCGCTGCAGGGTTACTCCGCGGCACTGCTGCGCGGGCTGCCGAGCTTCGCACTGTTCACGGCCTCCGTGGCCCTGACGCTCGAACCCGTGGGGCTGGTGTGGAGCTTCCTGCTGGCCGGTGTGCTGGCGGCGCTGTCGCACGCGGTGCTGATCACGTGGAGCAATCGCAGCGCCTGAGGGGTTGGCGGTGGGGGCGCGGCCTGGTCGCCCGCCGGGTATGGAGGGCCGGCGGGCACCCTGCTTGCGGTTCCCTGTCTCCCAAATCCGGTGTCATCGCCAGGCTTGACAGCGAACGCCTGTTCTATCACAATTGCGTGTATGTCCGGGGGGATGGGGACGGCGGTGACGGTGGCGGATCTGGACCAGGCGGTGTCGGCATATTCGGTCGCCGTGGCGAGTGAGCCGGGGGCCGCGCTGTCCGCTGAGCTGATCG
>JAXDLW010000050.1:0-52573 GCA_034666405.1 Chloroflexota bacterium
CCGTCGCGGCCAGGTTGCGCGGCCAGGCCATCAACGTCCTGCCCGGGGAATCAGTGGCGCTGCAGGAGGATCAGGGCGACGGGCCCCATGAGGACGATGAAGAGCGTCGGGAAGATGCACCCGATCATCGGGAACAGCATCTTGAGGGAGGCCTGGGAGGCCTTTTCCTCCGCCTTCTGCCGGCGCCGCCGCCGGATCTCCGCTGCCTGGATCCGCACCGTTTCGCCGAGCGCCACGCCGAGCTTCTGGGACTGGGTCACCGCGTTGACGAAGGCCGTCATGTCCTCGACATCGATGCGCTGGGCCAGGGCCTCCATGGCCTCCATGCGCGGACGCCCGTAGCGCACCTCGGTGATCATGACGGTGAGCTCCTCGGCCAGCGGGCCCTCGACCTTCTCCGAGACCCTGACCAGGGCGGCGTCGAAGGAGAGCCCGGCGTCGAGGCAGATGGTGAGCAGGTCGATGAAGTCCGGGATGCCGCCCTCGATCTGGGTCCTGCGACTGTCGGCCTGTTGCTTGAGCCAGCGGTCCGGGAGGATCCAGCCCACGAGCGGCGGGGCGACCACCACCAGGAAGACCGGGAAGGTCAGCTTCATGAGGCCGAAGATCAGCAACGCCCCCAACAGCCCGGCGATCCCGGCGACGATGAACTTGGCCGCGATCACCCCGCTGACGGTGAGGTTGTAGGGATGGCCCGCGGCGGCGATCAGCATCCGCATCTCGTCCTGGCGGCTCGCCGGGGTCCGCGACATCGCCATCTTGACCAGCCTTTCGCGGATGGGCAGGATGAACCGTTCGCGGAACGGCTTGGAGAGCTCGATCTCCTCGAGGGTCATGGCGTGGTCCGCGTAACCGGCCAGCTTGGCGGCGTACTTGTCCTCGACCGCGGGCCCGCGACGCATCAGGCCGCTGGCCATGGCGGCGCCGAGGGCAGCGAGGATCCCGAAGACGACGTAGAGGGCGGTCACAGATGGATGTCCGTGATCTTGCGGATGAGCGCGTACCCGATCGATATCGAGATCAGGCCCACCACGCACATCCCCCACCCCAGCGGGCTGCTGAACAGCGGGGTCTCGAAGCCTGGTGAGATCAGGGTCAGGATGCCTCCGACCGCGAAGGGCAGCGCCGTGATGATGTAGCCGGAGGCGCGCGCCTGGGCGGTCAGGACCCGCACCTCTCCGTGCACCCGCACCCGCTCGCGGATGGTCTCGGAGATCTTGTCGAGGACCTCGGCAAGGTTGCCGCCGACCGTGCGGTGGATGAGGATCGCGGTCACCACCAGGTCGAAGTCCTTGCTCGCCAGGCGAACGTTGGCGTGTTGCAGGGCATCCTCCAGGTCAAGCCCGAGGGAGGTCTCCCGGATGACCCTCTGGATCTCCTCGGCAAGAGGAGGGCGCCCGCCCTCGGCCACCGAGGCCAGCGCCTGCTGGATCGAGTAACCCGCCTTCACACCGTTGGCCATCAGGACGACCGTGTCGCCCAGGGACCCCTCGAAGGCCGCCCGCCGCTTGGCCTGGCGGCGCTTGAGCCAGAACGCCGGGATCATGTAGCCGCCAAATGCCCCCACCAGCAGCAGGAGGATGTTGCTGAACCGCAGGTAGGTGAGCGTTGCGACGGCGGCCGCCGAGACAATGCGCATGACCGCGAACTCGGCAGCCTTGATGGTCAGGCCGGCCCGGTTCAGCTCGACCTGGAGCTGGCCCCCCCGCTGACCGCGGAGGATGGGCCTGGCCACCGACGTGATGGGCCCGGCGAGGGTCTCACGGAGGCTGCGCTTCTCCTCGGGCTGGTCCAGTCGCAGCGGGATCGCCTGGGGCAGCTCGATCTCCGCGACCGGCTGGTCCCGGGCGATCAACCCCCAGAAGACAAAACCGGCACCGACCGCCGCCACTGCCGCGAGGAGAATCTCCACGGCGGCCCCCGGTTACCGGTACCCGAAGGTCGACTTGAACTGCTGCAGGTCCATGCCGGACGTAGTGGGGTCAGCAGTGCTGGCGTCCTGGGGCGACTTCAGGACGTACGTGAAGTCGGTGTTCTTGACGATGAACTGGAGAGCCTCGGCATCCTGGAGCGAGACCTCGACGACCAGGTTCCCGCCGGTGGCGGCGCCCCCGCTACCGGACGCGGTCGGTGCGCCCACGGCGAGGACCAGGAGGCCCTTCAGTGTGGTCTTGGTCTGTTGGTTGGCGGTGGTCCCGGTCGTCTTGGGCGTCGCGATGACATCGACCTGGTCGCCGGGTTGGACATACGGCGAGATGTCACCGGCCGGGATGTTCAGCGCGACCTTGCCCGAGGGAATCGTGAAGTAGAGCTTCGCCGGCGCGGCGACCGTCTCGACCGCGAGCTCGGTGTCGAGCACCGGCGTGCCCGACGCAATGTTCTGCCTCGCTAGCTTGCCAATCGCGGCGGTCTTGTCGCGGAACCCTCCGGTGGGACCGGGCGCGTCCACGTCGATGGTAGACAGGTCGTCGGCGGTCACCTTCTTGCCGACGTGGATGTCCTTCGCCGCGCTGACGATGCTGATCTTGACCGTCGGCGCGCCCGCCAACCTGGCCACGACCAGGACACCAACGAACGCCAGGGCGACGAGGACCACCCCGATGATGACCTGCAGTGGGCGGCGGCGACGGGGGGCGACTGTGCTCAATTCATGCTCCTGTCAGGGCTGGTCGGGTTTTGTCGGTAGCGTGGCTAGATTAGGCGCGGTCAGGTCCGAAGGCAACAGCAGGGCTAGCGGATTATCCGGACCTGGATCAGGGTCTGGGGAGGGTGACCCCAGTAGATCAGGGGGTCGAGGGTGTTGGAGCTGTTCAGGTCGAGGTGGTGGAATATCGCCTGGCCGGGCACCAGGTGGAACTTGGTGGTGTCGACCTTGAGCTTGGCGCGCGGCAGGTCGATCACCCCGGTAAGGCCAAATGCGCCCGGTGTGCCACTGTCGGTGCCCGCCCACACGACCCCTTCTGAGGGCCCGTAGAACGTGAACGTGCCGTCGTTGGTGGAGACGGCGGTGTTGGTGCACTGGTAGATGCCATTGACCGCGGTGAAGCCGGAGTTGCAGTAGGGGGCGAGCAGGACGGTGGGATGAGGGCTGTCCGACTCGCACACCGGGGGGTTCCCGGTGGTGTGGCCCACACAGACGCTGGCCTTGCCCTCCAGCACAAACGTTACGCCGTACTGGCCCTGCTGCGAGCCGCCCCGCAGGTCGCCAGGCATGTTGCAGAAACCCGGGCAGCCGCTGGTGTCGAAAAGCGGGAACAGCGCGCTGCCGACCGGGATTGATCCCACGTTCACACTGCCGTTGAAAGTGGTGCTGAAGAGCTCGCCTCCCGGGGTCAGCGACGGGCCCCAGACGTGGTAGCCGGTGGCGCCGGGCGATGCCCCGGTGATCGTGATGGTGACTTTGCCTGTGTTGGTCGGCGAAATCACGTTCACGGCCAGCTCATTGCTCAGGGAGTCACCGAAGCTGTTGTAGGCGGTCACCTTGAAGTAGTAGAGGGTGCCCGTACCGACGGGGTCGAGGTTGCCACCGACAATGCTCGCGGCGAGAGCGAACGTGGGCGGAGACAGCACGGCCACTGGACAGCCCGGAGCGCACTGGGGATCGGTGATCCCAAAGGTCGGGTTGTCGATGAACCCGTCCGGGCAGAGGCCTGAAAAAGTCCCGGAGCTGGGTACGTTGGGGGCCTTCCAGCACCTGTTGGCGACGTCAGGCCAGTTGGCGTTGAAGGTGTTGCCGGCGAAGTAAACCGCGGCGCAGTTGGTGGTCGCCTGGCTGCGGGTGCAGCTCGATGCGGGATCGCCGTATATGTGGTAGACGCCCGGGTTGAGATTGTTGTTGATCGGGCCGATCGTGGTGTACGCCCCCGGCGAGAAGCAGTCGGTCGCGGTGGCGCCGCTCGAGTCCTTGGAGCCGTTCAAGCAGGCAGCGCTGCTGGTGGTCGCGGGCGCGCAGGTGCCGGGTGCGCAGGTCGGGACCAGCGGCGGCGGTCCAAAGGTGGGCGGCGGCTCCTCGAGGCCCGAATGGATGATGTTGCCGGTGGCGAACTCCTTGCCGATGAAGACCGCGGCGGAGGTGCAGCCGGCCTTTGTCTGGAGGGGTATCAGCGTGATCGGCAGCGTCGAATAGGGACCGTAGGTGGCGTCCCCGGCGGACGCCCCCAGCCGCGGGTTGGTGGGGCTGTTGGGCCCCTGGCCGTAGGTGCAGAAAGCGCCCGAGCCTGGGGATAGGGTGCATTGGTTGATGTAGACATCGCCCGCGATCACCTCTGTCTTACTGCTCAGGACATTGATGCACCCGTCGGAATACAGCGCGTAGTTGGGCTGGGCTGTCCCCGCCTGGGCCACCGAGAATGCCCCGACCGGGACCCGCGAAAACGAGAAGAGCCCCGCGAGGGCGGTCGTGACGCTCTCGGAGATGCGCACGGAAACGGTCTGGGACAGGGGGGCGCTCGGGCCCAGGCCGGTGGGCTCGGCGGGGCTCCAGATCGACACTTTGTACGTCGTGGTCCCGAGCTGGCAGGATGCCGCGCTGGCGGTCCCGACGTTGCTGGTCAGGTCGGTGGCGACCGGCGGCGAAGGGATGCAGGCCGCGGCAACCGCGCTTGTGGATGGACTGCTGCCCAGGCCGAGGTTCTCCCTGAGGTAGATGAGGGCCGCGTCGCGGGCGGCGGTGCGCTCCGCCTTTCCCGGGTTGAGGCCCAGCTTGAGTGCCCCGGCGGTGGCGGCCTCGTCGGCAAAGGCCTGGAGATTGCGATGCTGGTTGGTGAGGAAGCCGAAATCCACGGCAAGTGCCACCACACCGACGATGAAAAGCGACGCGAGCGCGAAGATGGGGAGGGTCTGTCCGCGCTGCCGCCGCTTCGAAGTCAGCCCTGGCATGTGACGACCTGGTGGGCGGTGAGCTGGACCTTGGGAGGGGACCCGGTGGTGAGCCACGGCAGCGCCAGCGGTTCCGACCACTGGATCGTGATCACCGATTCCTTGGAACCCGCCGACAGGGTCGAGCACAGCCGGACGGGTTGGGCGGGAGGCGCCGGCGGGCAGGGTGCAGCAGGGAGAACCGTGATGCCGCCGGCCGACACCCCCTGGGAGAGGTCGGGGTTGGTCACGGTGATGTCGTAGACCCCGGCCGGCAGCGTGACCACGGCGTCGATCTCACCGCTGTTGACGAATGTCGCGGGACCCGCGGAAACCGTGGTGCCAAATTTCACGATCGCCCCGGCCTGGAAACCTGACCCCGTGATCTTGACGGTCGATGCCGCTCCCGAACAGATGGGAACCGCGGCCGCGACGCTGACCAACGGCGGAATGGCCGGTGCGTTGAAGCTGGTCCCTGCGGCGATGGTCAGCTGCTTCACTGTTGGCGGTGAGGTGGGGCCCACGCCACACTGGTCGATTCCCGTGACGGAGATCGGGTAGGTACCGGCGACGGTGCTGGCGGCGGTGTTGATGGTGAGGACAGCCGTGCGCCCGTACGAGCTGTTGGTGGACAGCGTGGGCGGTATGAAGTAGGGCGTTCCATTCGACAACCCTGGCGGCAGGTTCGACGCGGAGAGGTTCACCATCGGGTCGCTGCGCCCCACGTCGGTGATGTTCAAGGTCGCCGTGTATGTCGCCGTGTCGCTGGCGTTGATCGACCCGGAAACAGGGCTCACGGTGACCGTGAGCGACCACGGGTTGCAGGTGCTCGCCGCCAGGACCTGGCTGGTCGGACTGGGCTGCACCAGGCTGGTCGGCGTGTTGGCGGGGGCGACCGCGACGGACAGGTCGTCGGCAACAGCCAGGCCCCCAAGGGTTTGATCCCTGCAGTAACGAGTCCCCCCGGACTGCGGCACCGTTGATGCGCCGCCGCACATCTGCTGCAGGATGTGCTCCTGGATGCTGCCCGCACCGGTGGGCGGCGCATCGGGATGGGACAGGGCCCACTGCGCGCCCTCATACGCATAGTGCTCCAGGTTGACCTGGTCTGAAAGCACGATGCCGCCCTGCAGGGTGAGCGCCAGGAGCCCAACGATGAAGGGCGAGGCGAGCGCCAGTTCAACGGTCGCCTGGCCGCGCTTCATTGTTGCCCCTGCACGGGGGCGGTGCTGGTCATCTGCAGCGTGGGGCCACCCAACCCGAGGAAGGCCGCAACGTAAAACGTGTAGGAGTAGTCGGTGGTCACCGAGCCCGCCGCCCCAAAGCCATTGGCCTGGACGACGGTGTAAACGGGCGAGGGCGGGCTGGACCCGGTCCTGGGGATGAGCCCGAGGTTGTCCTGCGCCACGCTCTGCGCGAGCGCGGCGCACCCGTTGGAGCGGTACTTGCCGTAGATAAAGAGGTTCGTCGCGCTGCCGCAGACGGAGACCGCACGGGCGGCCTCACGGGTGGCGTTGTCCACCGAGGCCTGGGCGTTCATGAACAGGCCACCCTCGACGATCATCAGGATCAGCAGCAGGAAAAGGGGGCCGACCAGCGCGAACTCGACCATGCTCTGCGCGCGCTCTCCGCCCATGGTCAAGGGGCGTGCTTGTTCGGATCGTCGCAGGCGGTCTTGTCTCAAGCTGGCGTCAGAGTAGGAGCTATCAGGATTCGTGACAAGCAAGAGGCGGTAAAAATGCAGTCACAGGTGCGGGTCAGGCCGACGAGGACATGCGGCGCGGCGTCATACGCGCTGGACCGCTTGCGCTCGCGGCAGGTTCACAATTGCAGGCTGTGGTGGTATCAAGTCTGACGTGAGCACGAGTGAGGACCTCGTGCCGGACCCGCAGGCCATTCAGGCCTGGACGGACCCGGGCGAGCTCGAGACCCCGCCGGCGGAGCCCGAGCCCGACGAGATGATCGAGCCCGAGGCCTTGAACCTGCTGCCGCGCAAGCGCAAGGGGCCGGCGCGGGTGATCACCGTGATCTCCGGCAAGTCGGGAACGGGCAAGTCGACGTTGGTCTCCAACCTCGCCGCGGCGCTGGCCCGCGACCACGGCCTGGCGACTGCTGTGTTCGACCTCGACCTCCAGTTCGGCGACCAGTCGCTGATGTTCGACGCCGCCTCCTCGCCGTCGATCGTCGACGTGCTGGCCAACGCCGACTCCCTCAGCCCGGACTTCATCCTGGATTGCATGCACCAGGGCGCCGGGGTGCGGATCATGGGCGCCCCACCCTCCCCCGAGCTCGCGGACCTGATCACCACCGCCCATATCCAGGACGTGCTGATGCACATGAAGGTGATCTTCGACGTCGTGCTGATGGACACCGAGAGCCACCTCAGCGACATCACCCTCGAGGCCGTGGACAGCGCCGACGCGATCATCGTGCTGACCACCCCCTACCTGGCATCGGTCAAGAACACCAAGCTGCTGCTGAAGACGATGAGCGACCTCGGGGTGCCGGCGCGCAAGCTGACCTCGATCCTCAATCGCATGGAGCCGGGCATCAAGATGCCGCTGGATGTGCTGGAGGCGAACCTCAAGTTCCCGATCAGCCTCGAGCTGCCACACACCCCGATGGCCCTGATCGAGTCGGTCACCGACGGCGTTCCGCTCGTCGTGACCAAGCCCACCTCGGAGTGGGCGCAGAAGATCAGCGCCCTGGCCAACCTGGTCCTGGCCGAGGAGAACGCGGAGGCCCGCAAGACCGGGCGCCGCGGGTTCCTGGGCCTGGCGCGCTGAGCTTGGCGCGGGCCGTCTCCCCCAAGCGCGCCCCCAGCGCCGCCGCGACCGACCTGACCCCCGACCAGCTGCTCCGGGCGTACCGGCTGATCCGCACCGGGCGCGCCTTCGACGAGCGGATGTGGCTGCTGAACCGCACCGGGCGGGTCGCCTTCGTGATGCCCCACCAGGGGCACGAGGCCGCCCAGGTGGGCGCAGGGCTCGCGGTCAAGCCGGGTCTCGACTGGGTCGTCCCCTACTACCGCGACATCTCCCTCTCGCTGGTGATGGGGATGACGCTGGAGGAGCTGATGATGGGCTTCTTCTCGCGCGCCGCGGACCCGTCCACCGGGGGCCGCCTGATGCTGGGGCATTACGGCAAGGCGGAGCTCCAGTACGTCACCGGCTCGAGCTGCGTGGCCAGCCAGATCCTCCATGCTGTCGGGATCGGGATGGCGATCAAGATGCGCGCCGAATCGGGCGACGGCGCATCGGAGATGGGCGCCTGTCTCACCTGTTTCGGCGAGGGGGCCACGGCCGAGGGCGACTTCCACGAGGCGATGTCGTTCGCCGGGATCAAGCGGCTCCCGGTGGTCTTCTTCTGCCAGAACAACGGCTACTCGATCACCGTGCCCACCGACGAGGAGCTGCCCATCGGGGTGGCGGAACGGGCGCGCGGCTACGGGATGCCCGGCGAGCGCGTCGATGGCAATGACCTCCTGGCGGTCTACGACGCCGCCCGCAGGGCCATGGAGCGGGCCCGGGCCGGTGAGGGCCCCTCCCTGATCGAGGCGATCGTGTACCGGCTGACCCCCCACTCCTCTGACGACGACGACCGCCGGTATCGCACCGCCGCCGAGGTGGAGGAGGCTCGCGGGACCGAGCCCGTGGCGACGACCAGGCGGTACCTGATCCAGGCGGGCCTGTTGAACGAGGCCGAGGACGACGCCATCAGCGAGGAGATCGCGACCCTGCTCGAGGCGGCACAGGCGGCGGCCGAGACGGCGCCGGACCCGGACCCGACGACCCTCACCACCCACGTGTTCTCGACCGAGCCCCGGGACGATTCCGCGGATGCCCCCGACCTGCCGGGGATGCCCGAGTCCGATGGACCCGAGCGGAATATGCTGGAGGCGATCCGCGAGGGCATGGCAGACGAGATGGAGGCCGACGAGCGGGTCTTCGTCTTCGGCGAGGACGTCGGCGCTGGCGGGGTTTTCCGGGCGACCGAGGGGCTGCGCGAGCGCTTTGGCGACTGGCGCTGTTTCAGCACCCCGATCGCCGAGTCGCAGATCGCGGGGAGCGCCATCGGCGCCGCCTTCGCCGGGTTGAGACCCATCGCCGAGATGCAGTTCGCCGACTACAGCCTCCCGGCGTTCAACCAGATCGTGAACGAGGCCGCGCGCACCCGGTATCGCACGCTGGGCGACTTCCCCTGCCCGATCGTGGTCCGCGCGCCCTTTGGCGGCGGGGTCCACGGCGCGCTCTACCACTCGCAGTCGCCCGAGGCCATGTACTGCCACTCCCCGGGCCTCAAGGTGGTCGCCCCGAGCAACCCATACGACGCCAAGGGCCTGCTGATCGCCGCGATCCGCGACCCCGACCCCGTGCTGTTCCTCGAGCACAAGCGCGCGTACCGGCTGGTGAAGGGCAACGTCCCCTCCGGCCCCTACACGCTGCCGATCGGCAAAGCCCGGCTGTCGCGCACCGGCGCCCACCTGTCGGTGATCACCTACGGCCTCATGGTGCACCAGACGATGAAGGCCGCCGCCCACCTCGCCCAGGAGGGCATCGACGTCGAGGTCCTGGACCTGCGGACCCTGAAGCCGCTGGACGAAGAGGCGATCCTGGCCACGGTACGCAAGACCGGCAAGGTGATGTTGCTCACCGAGGCCAACCCGTTCTGCGCCGTCACCAGCGAGGTCGGGATGCTGATCGCCGAGCAGGCCTTTGACTACCTCGATGCTCCTCCCATGCGATTGACGGGCCCGGACACCCCCGCGATGCCGTTCAACCCAGTCCTCGAGGAGGCCTTCTTGCCCAACCCGACGACCATCGCGGAGAAGTTGCGCGAGCTGGCCGCCTACTGATGGAGCGGTCCAGCGGCGAATTCCTGAGCAGCGGGAACCCGCTCAGTCACCTCAACTTCGGGAGCCTGTTCAACTTCATGAGCACCCTCAACGTGGTGAGCGCCGGCAACCTCATCAGCGTGGGCTCGGCGGTCAGCGCGGGGAACCTGGTCAGCATCGGGTCGGGGGTGGCGCTGGGCTGCGCGATCAGCATCGGCAGCGGCGCGAGCATCGGCTGCGCCGTCAATATCGGTAGCGGCCGGGCCCTGGGCAACGCCGTGAACCGGCTCACCGGGGGCTGACCCAGGCCCGCGAAGCCGCCGCCGTGTTCACGATCGCCGCGACCTCGTCCGCGTCGGGGCAGTCCACCATCCAGAGGCAGGGTTGCTCGGCGTGACGGCTGAAGGCGCGAAGGACCATCTCCCAGCGCCCCACGTACCCCGGCCGCGACCCCACCTCCAGCCGCCCACGGCCGGGGTGGTGCCTGCGGACCTGCACCGCGATGCCGGGGCGGAGCACCACGTACTGCAGGTTGCCAAATTGCAGGAGCATCAGGCGCTGGTCGGTAACCGCATATAGGGTCCGCCGTCGCACACCGACGACGAAGTACACGTTGGAAATTGTCAGCGCCGCGATCACAGTCGCCACCGGCGCCGCGGTGACAAAGACCGCCAGCGGTACGAAGTCCGGGCTGACCCCGGCGCCCGAAACGATCGGCCCGGTGAGCAGGATGGAGAATCCAAACACCACCGCCATCAACACGCCCGGGCGCAGCACCAACCACCATGGCACTTCGCGTGGCTTCGCAGCCCAGAGCAACGTCTCCCCGGGCGCCAGCCACGGCGCCAGCGCCGTCTCCCCTCCTGGCTCAGCCACGCGGGCATTATCCCGGCCGCCGGGCGCGGCACGTGCGCAGTACGCTAGAGGGGATGGCCGTGGCAATACGGGGTGAGGCCCCGACCGACCGCGACAGCTTCCTCGCCCACGTGCAGGCGGGGGGCAAGGTCGAGGCCTCCGACTGGATGCCCGATGACTACCGCGCGGGCGTCCTCAAGTTCCTCGAGATGCACGCCAACAGCGAGTTCATGGGCGCGATGCCGGAGCGCGAGTGGATCCCCCGGGCGCCATCGCTGATGCGCAAGCTGACCCTGACCGCGAAGGTCCAGGACGAGGTCGGCCATGCCCAGATCCTGTACTCGCTGGCCGAGGACCTCGGCAAGCCGCGCACCCAGATGCTCGATGACCTGGTGCACGGCCGCAGCAAGTTCCACAACGTCTTCCACTACCCGGTGCCCACCTGGGGCGACGTGGCCCTGATCGGTTGGCTGGTCGACGGCGCGGCCCTGGTTACGCAGCACGCGCTCCTGGAGTCCAGCTATGCGCCCTACGCCCGGGCCCTACGGCGGATCTGCGCGGAGGAATCCCTGCACCTCAAGCATGGCGAGGCCCTGACCCTGCAGCTGTCCTCGGGCACCCCCGCGCAGCGCAAGATGTTCCAGTCCGCGCTGAACGCGTGGTGGGAGGCCCTGATGCACTTCTTCGGGCCGCCCAGCGACCCCACCAGGGACCTGCTGATCCAGTACCGGGTCAAGACCAAGGGCAACGAAGAACTGCGGCAGGAGTTCATCGATCGTTACGTGCCCCGGATCTGGTCGCTGGGCTACAGCCTCCCCGACCCCGCGCTCAGGAAGCTGGATGACCACAGCTGGGAGTACACCCCGCCCGACTGGGATCGCCTCAAGCAGGTGGTCACCAACCATGGCCCCGAGAGTGAGCGGCGACTCGCGCTCCGGCGCGCGTTCTGGCGCAAGCATGCCGCCGTGCGCGCGCTGCTGGATTGACGCGCGGCCGCGCCCGGTAGCCCGGGTGGCGCGCTACCTCGTCTTCGGACGCAAGGACAGCCAGGAGCAGATGCGCTACGTGGGCGAGGTCGACGCGCCCAACGCCGAGATGGGCCTGAGCCAGGCGCGGCAGTGTTTCTCGCGGCGGGACGAGGCCGACGAGATCTGGCTGGCGCCCGCGGATGAGACCCTGCGCTACAGGCGCGGCGCGAGCGAGGGCCTCGACCACAGCTACCGCGAGATCCAGACCTACGCCGACCTCGGCAGGCGGCGGCGCCTCATCGAGGCCAACATCCCGGCGACGAAGCTGACCGAGGACGAGTCGCTGAGCTCCTCCGGGCCGGATCTGCACTCGTGACCGTCGCGACCGCGCCCGCGGGGCGGGCGCTCAGGGTCACCAACCCCCAGCTCCAGGACCTCGACCCGGCGCTGCGCGACGCCTACGGCAGGCTGCTGGTGGCGATGGCCGACAGCGAGCTGGTGCTGGGCCACCGCCACTCGGAGTGGACGGGGTTCGCGCCGGCCGCCGAGGAGGACGTCGCGTTCAGCTCCATCGCCCAGGACGAGATGGGCCACGCCCACCTCTACTACGCGCTCGTGACCGGGGCGTCGGACGAGGGCGCCGTGGACAGCCTGGCACTGGACCGTGGGCCGCGGTCGATGCGCCACCTGCCGTTGCTCCACGCCCCCAACGGCGATTGGTTCTTCACCATCGCCCGCCAGTTCTACTGGGAGGTCTGGGAGACGGTCGTGCTCGACGCGGCGCTGGGCTCAGCGCTACCCCTGCTGGCTTCGGCGGCCCAGCGCATCCTCAACGAGGAGGTCTACCACGAGGAGCACGCGATGCAGTGGCTGACGCTGCTCTCGTCGCGAGAGCCCCAGCGCCGGCGCCTGCAGGCTGCGCTGCGCCGTGCCACCGCGATCGGCGGTGACCCCGCCAGGCGCCTTGACGGCCTGGCAGAGGTTGGCGCGGCGGGCAAGCTGCCACCCGAGGACGACCTGGCCACCCGGTTCACGACCGCGCTCCGAGAGCGCCTGGCAACGGGCGGAGGGTGGAACTCGCCCGACATCACCTCCGCTCTCGACGGCCTGGCGGGCCGCGGACCGTGGGCCACGCCGCCCGGTCTGCTGCAGCTCCACCGTGACCTGACCGGGATGCGCCGTGCCCACCCGGGGGCCACCTGGTGACCGCGGTCGCCACAGGGCAGGTCCGGGTCGCCGCGGCGCGAGTCGCGCTGGCCGAGCTGCGCGACCCCGAGATACCCACCGCCTCGATCGTCGAGATGGGCATGATCCACGACGTCCGCGAGGATGGCGGAACGATGGTCGTGGAGGTCATCCCGACGTTCAGTGGATGTCCCGCCATCGGGATCATCGCCCGGGAGATCGAGCAGGCATTGGACAGCGCCGGGATCTCGCCGGCCCGGGTGGAGCTGCGCGCCGACCTGCCCTGGAGCACGGACCGGATCTCCGCCGAGGGCCGGCGCCAGGTCGCGGCCCACGGCATCCTCCCGCCGCAGCGCGGACAGCTCAAGGCCGAGGAGCTGACCTGCCCGCAGTGCCTGCAGCGACAGGTGGTGCTCACCTCGCGGTTCGGGACCACCCCCTGTCGCGCGATGGCGCGGTGCAACGACTGCGGCGAACCCCTGGAGGTCTTCAAGCCGATCGGAAGCCGGGGGTGATCCACGGCCTGCCGCCGCCCTCGGACAGGACGGCAGCCCGCCCAGCCCTCGCCGTGCACCTGCTGTCCCTGGTGGTCGCCGGCGCGCTGCTCCTCTACCTCGGCCGGACCTTCTGGTTCCACTACGACGAGTGGGACATCGTGGGCAACCACACCCTCGGCCTCTTCGAGCCCCACAACGAGCATTGGTCGACGCTGCCGTACCTCGTGTACGGGGCCCTCTACCCGGTGTTCGGCCTGCGCCAGTACCTGCCGTACCTCTCGGTGGTGGTGGTGTTGCATCTTGGTGTGGCCCACCTGGCATGGCGGCTGCTGCAGCGGGAGGGGGTGGGAGCCTGGCTGGCGACCGGGATCAGCGCGGCTTTCGTGGTCCTCGGCGCGGGCGCCGAGAACCTGGTCTGGGCGTGGCAGATGGGATTCGTGGGCGCAGTGTTCTTCGGACTCCTGGCCCTGGTGCTGGCCGCGACCGGCCAGGCGACCCTGGCCCGGGACGCCGGTGCGAGCCTCGCCTGCCTCGCTGCCGTGATGTGCTCGGGGATCGGGCTGGTCATGGTGTTTGTGGTTGCCGTCGCGATCGTGTTGCGCCGCGGCTGGCAGCCGGCGCTCGGCGTCGTCCTCCCGGCGGCCCTCGCGTTCGCCGCCTGGTACCTCACGGCTGGGCGCCACACGGGTGCGCGCACCTACTCGCAGCCCACCGTGGGTGGTTCCCTCACGTTCCTCTGGGTGGGAATGAGCGCCACCGCGGAGATGGCATCCGGCCTGAAGTTCCTGGGCCCGGTCCTGGTGGTCGGGGCAGCGGCCTGGGCGGCGCTGCGGATGGCCGGCTCGCGGGCAGGTACCGCTGTCAGCCTGGCCTGCTTCGGGGGCGCGGTCGCGCTGTTCTGCCTCATCAGCCTGGGCCGGCTGCAGTACGGGGCCGACTCGGCGCGCCAGGGCCGCTACGTCTACGTGGCAGCCACCCTCCTACTGCCCGTGGGCGGGCTGGCACTGCAGAGTCTGAGTCGGGTCAAACGTGTGGGGGTCGTTGCGGCGGCCCTGCTGGTGCTCTGGGCCGGCGTCCACGGCGGCCGCGTGCTGCTGCTCGCCGAGGAGCAGCACCGGGTCGTCAGTCAGAACACCCGCCACCTGGTCCTCGCCGCCGCCGCCCAGATCGACCCCGGCTCAGCCTTCGATCCCAATGCCCTCCCGGACCCGGTCGCCGCGCCGACCCTGACCCTTGCCCGGGTGGCGCGGTTCAAACGCGAGGGAGCCCTGCCCGACCGCTGATCAGCCGTGGGCCGCGAGCAGGTCCCCGACCTCGAGCAGCCCCTTGAGGTCATGGATGGGCTCGGGCATCCGCGGCACCGACCCCAGCACCGGGACCCCGAGCTCTTCGACCCGCTCCAACAGGTCCCTGTCACGCATCGCAAGGGTGCGGAGGTCGAGGTAGTTCTCCGCCAGCAGCCGCTCCGCCGGTGAGGATCGCTCGACCAGGCGCCGGGCCAGGTTGGCGGCGCCCGCGTCGGTCAGGAACTGCGGCAGGCGCTTGTTGACGATCGCCCCCGAGAGGTGCATCTTCGCCTCCTTCAGCTTCTCGACGAAGAACCTCGCCTCCTCGAAAGGGACATCCTCCAGGGTGGTGACCACCATGAACGTGGTGGTGGTGTCGCCCAACAGGTCGTAGACCCCCTCCGCGCGCTGCTTGAAACCCTCGTACAGCCCTTCGATGCTCATCAGGAACTCCGACAATTCCGTCAGGGTCGAGCCTCCCAGCAGCCTGTCGGCGATGCTCATGAGCGGCTTCGCCGTCAGGCTGAACATCCGCAGCCCCACCTTGCCCGCGAACATTCCCGGCCGCGCCAGCATGCCCAGCAGGCCGCCACTCACCAGCTCGGTCATCCGGCTGGGGGCCTCGAGGAAGTCGAGCGCGTTGCGGCTCGGGGGGGTGTCAAGCACGACCAGGTCGTACTTCCCGGAGCCCCAGATGTCGTAGAGGCGCTCCATCGCGATGTACTCGTGGGAGCCGACGAACGCGCCCGATATCTCCTTGTAGAAGGGGTTGCGCATGATCGTCGCCGCCAGCTCCTTGCTGCCCGCGCGCTTCACGATGAGGTCGTCCCAGGCGGACTTGGCCTCCAGCATGCCCGCATCCAGCGTCCCCTTCGGCGCGAAGCCCCGGGCCGCCGCCTTCTCGAGGTCCACCCGGCGCAGCCGGTTGCCCAGCTTCTGCAGCCCCATCGCGTTGGCCAGCCGGCGCGCGGGGTCGATCGTCAACACCGCCACCCGCATGTCCTCCCGCCAGGCGGCGCGGGCCGCCAGCGCAGCGGACGTGGTGGTCTTGCCGACCCCGTCGCTGCCGCACATCACCAGGATCCCGGGCTTCAGGAAATCGTCGACGCTCACGACGCCGCTGCCTCGAGCATGGTCCGCGCCAGGAGCTTGGTGAACGCGAACCCGTGCTTGCGCTGGTAGATCGTCGGCACCTCGAGGGTCGGCAGCTTCAGGCTGCGGCGCAGGAGCCCGCGCAGCTGGTCGGCCCGCTCGCGTTCCTCCAGCAGCATGTCGCCGGCATCCAGCAGCGGCTCACCGTCGGGGTATTTCTCGAGGAAGCCCTGGCGTCCTGCGCCGAGCAGGTCGCGGAAGTCCTCGCCCACCTCGCCGGAGAGCTGGCGTGGCTGCAGCTGGTTGATGACCAGGCCGAACGGCGAGATCCCCGTCTCGTCGTCGAACCGGCCGGCAAGGTCGATCGTTTCGCTGGTGGGCATCTCCTCGGGGATGGTCACCAGCACCACCGCGGTGCGCTGCTGGTCGGTCAGCAGGGCATCGATCATCCGGGCCTGGTCGTGGATCGGCCCGGACTTGACCAGGGTCTTGAGGTGGCCCGCCGCCCCCAGCTGGGAGACCACGTGCCCGGTGGGGGCGCCGTCCACGACCACAAGGTCCCAGCGCGGCCGGTCCCCGTCGACGGCCTTCTCCTCGTAGTAGATCTTCCCGGTTACCAGGATCTCCTTCAGCCCGGGAATCGCCTGTGACGCGTACTGCATGAACCCGCTGAGCGGGTTGAGGGAGAACTTCGGCACGTGGAGCATGATCGACAGGTACTCGTGCATCGACTCGCGCGGCTGCATCGACAGGCCGTAGACGTTCTGGTGCAGACGGCGGTACTTGAACCCCACCCGGGTCGTGTCATAGAAGTCCGGGACGTTGCCCTTGGCGTCGACCTCGATCACCAGGACCTTCTTGCCCTGCGTGGCGGCGATCAGGGCGATCGCGGCCGCGCTGGTGCTCTTGCCCACCCCGCCCTTGCCGGTGAGGATGATGACCCGGCGCTGGAGCAGCTCCGCAAGCAGGCCGGCCGGTTCAGGCATCGCGAGAGTTTAGCGACGGCAATGGCCCCGGCCCGAGGCGCCCGGCCACCCCTCGAAGGGGCGGTCCTTACTCGGCCAGGAGCATCCAGGAAAGGCCGGGTGGCAACCCCACGGGCTTGCCGGCGGCATCGGTGAACGCGAGCGGCTGGCTGGCCCCACCGGGTGCCCCCCAGTGCCCGCGGATCACGCTGCCGTTCGCGTACATCTCCGCCGCGCCCCCGGACTGGAGGTCGAAGTCACGGCCGCAGACGCCGTTGACGTCGTGGATGGCGCAGGTGGTGGTCTGGGCGACGTGCAGCACGACGACGCTGTGCGGCCTGATGTCCCCGTAGATCACGTCGTTCTGGACGATGCCGTCGGTGATCACGGAGTAGGTGCCCCCGGCGAAGTCGAACGAGGCCCGCAGGAAGGGAACCGTGACGTGGGGCGCGGACTCGGTGCCCGCCCAGGTGTTGGAGCGCAGGACGTCGCTCTGGTTGGGCGCCCGGAAGCCGTGGTGGGCCGCGGTCAGCATGCTGGCCTGGGAGGTGTATACGTTGTGCGGGGCCTCGCGCCCGGACCAGCGGAAGAAGTAGGCGCGGACGTTGTCGAAGTCATTGAACAGGGCGCCCGTCCCGGGGTCTGCGAAGACCTTGGCATAGGTTGCCGAACCGGCCCCGCTGGCCATCATCAGGGCATCGAAGTGGTGGTAGAGGTAGACCGAGACGAACCGCGCGCTGCGGACCGGCCCAACAACCCCCGGGACGCGGTGGAAGACCGCCGAGAAGCGGGTGATGTCACCCTCGGTCATGTACTGGAAGATCATCGAGGCCGCCGCGATCCCGGCCTGCGGCCTGGAGGGCGGGGTGTTCTCGATCTGGATCAGCAGCGGGTAGGGCAGCTCACTGGAGATGGGCAGGTTCTGGCCGGGAAGGGGGCCGCCGGCGGGTACCGGCAGGGCCGGGGCTGCGGGTGTGGGCGACGGAGGGGGCGGGGCGACGTACTTCTTGGGATTGGCCCCGCGGTACTGGGCCGGCGTCGTGGAGGCGACCTGCCCACACGCGGCCGCCACCAGCGCGAGCGCGATGACCAGTACCCGGGGGCGGAACGTGTGCAAATTCATGGGTTGGCGCCGGGCGCCGTGGAGCAGCGTAGGCCCCTGTTCCCGGTTGGTCAAGGCGTTCAGGAGTCCATCCCCGTGGATCGCACGCAGAAGGTCGTCAGGACGTCAACGGCCTCGTCGATCGTGAACTTCTCGCCCCCCACGAAGATCCCGTAGGCGAAGCTCTCGACCATCCCGACGATTGCCCGGGCGGCGCCGCGGGCGTCGACCCGGACCTCCTCGGGGAGGGTGGTGTTGACCCGGTCGATGTTCGCCCTGAGATGGTCCACCAGCACCCCGACGAAGACCTCGTCGTAGTTCTCGCGGAAATGGGCGTCAGTGATCGACGCCTCTCGCAGGAGCCGCATCGTCAGCCGGTTGCGCTGGTACACCTCAAGGGTCCGGCGGATGAGCGCCGCCACGTCGGAACGGTTGCCGAACTCGTGCATGGCGATGCTGTCGAACTCCCCCAGTGCGGTCACCGAGAGCTCGCGCAGGATCTCGCTCTTGCCCCGGAAATAGAGGTAGAACGTGCCGTGGGCGATCTCCGCCCTGCGGGTGATGTCGTCGACCGTGGTGTCCCGGTAGCCGCGCCTGTCGAAGAGGTGCTTGGCGGCACTCAGCACCCGGCGCCGGGTGCGGTCGCTCTTGCGTTCGCGGGTGGCACCCCGGGCCGGCTGCGCCGCGTGGGGCTCAGGGTTGGCGGCCAGGCTCATGCGGTTTTTCGCCGGGGCCGGCGCGGGGCCGCGGCGACCTTGGCCATCGGCGGGGCCTCCCATAGCGACTGGAGGTCGTAGAAGGCCCGCTCGCCGGGCAGGAAGACGTGGGCGATGACGTCGACGAAGTCGAGCAGGATCCAGGCCCCGTCCTGTTCGCCGCTGGTCTGGAAGGGCTTGATCCCCTGGGCAGCGGCGGCTTCCCGGATGCCGTCGGCGATCGCGCGGGTCTGCCGGTCGGTGTCCCCCTCGCAGACCACGAAGAAGTCGGTGATCGGGCTCCGACCCTGCAGGTCGATCTCGACGACATCCCGGGCCTTCTTGGACAGGGCTGCCTCGCGCACCAGCGCGGCAAGTTCTCGGGACGTCACTGGGGCGGGATTATGACAGCGCGTCCCGGGGTCCGCCAACCCGGCTCCTGTACAGAGCGTGGTCCCGGATGTATTCGAGAACTGACGCCGGCACCATACCAGAAACGTCCCCGCCGAGGGCCAGCAGGTCCCGGATCTCAGTCGCCGAGATGGCCGGGGAGTCCACCTCCAGCAGGATGGTCGCAGCCGGCAACCCGGCCGCTTCAACGTCGATCGGCCCGCCGTCCGAGCCCGCCCGGTTGAACACCGCGACCCGCGCCAGGTCGCCGATCTCCGCCGCCCGGTGCCAGCTGCCAAACTCAACCGCGGCGTCGCGGCCGAGCAGTAGAACCAGCTCCCGGCCGGGCTCCACCTGCTTCAGCTGGTGCAGCGTGTCGACAGCGTACGAGGTGCCGCCCCGCCGGACCTCGACATCGTCCACCTCCAGCCCGGGGTGGCCGGCGATGGCGAGCCGGGCCATCTCAAGGCGATCCTCAGGGCTCGCCGACGGCGCCTCGCGGTGGGGCGGGGAGCTGGACGGGACCAGCAGGACCCGCGCCAGGCCGAGGTCTTCGCGGACCTGCCGGGCGACCTCGACGTGCCCGAGGTGGACCGGGTCAAACGTCCCGCCGAGGATCCCCGTCGCGCCCCCCGGGTGGCTCACAGTTCGGGGTTGAAGAGGAACTCGTGCCCTCCCAGCGCGATCGTGTCGCCCTCGCCCGCGCCGGCGGCGACGAGCGCCTCGCGCAGTCCCATCGCCCCCAGTGTTCGCTGCATCCGGTCGAGGGCATCCGGGTTGGCGAGGTCGGTCTGGAAGACCACGCGGTCAACCTCGACGCCGCTGACGGTGAACGACTCGCCGTCGCGGGTTACCGTCAATTTGCCGAACTCCGGCTCGGGCCGGTAGACGCGCAGTGGTGGCGCATGCGGGCGGCGGGCCGCCGCGTTCGCCCGCGCCACCGCCTCGACCAGCTCGTCGAGGCCCTCGGCCTCCCGGGCGGAGATCGCCACGACCTCCCGCCGCTCGCCCGCCAGCCGCCGCTGGAGGGCCTTGATCGCTCGCGATGTGCCGGGCACGTCGGCCTTGTTCAGGGCCACCACCCGCACCCGGCCGGGCAGGTCGGGGTCGAAGCCGAGGAGCTCCTCCTGGACGGCATCGAACGCCGCGCCGGCCTCGGCGCCCCCGGCCGAGGCGTCGACCAGGTGGACCAGGATCGACGTCCGGCTGAGGTGCTTGAGGAAGGCGGTGCCCAGGCCGACGCCCTCCGACGCGCCCTCGATCAGGCCCGGGACGTCGGCCAGGACGAGACGCTCGCCGTCGGGCAGCTCGAGCACCCCGAGGTTGGGCTCGAGCGTGGTGAACGGGTAGTCGGCGATGCGCGGCGTGGCTGCTGTGAGCGCCCCGAGGAGGGTCGATTTGCCCGCGTTCGGGGCGCCCACCAGGCCGACGTCCGCGATGAGGCGGAGCTCCAGCTGGAGCTCGACCTCGCGGCTGGGCTCGCCCAGCTCCGCGAACCGGGGGGCCTGTCGCCGGCTGTTGCTGAAGCGCGCGTTGCCGCGCCCACCGCGGCCGCCCCGCGCCACGACCAGCTCGGCGCCGTCCTCGGTGAGTTCGCCGATCAACTGGCCGCTCTCATCGTCGATCGCGACCGTGCCTACGGGTACGAGCAGGCGCACGGCCTCGGCGTCCGAGCCGTGGCGCATTGCCTTGCCGCCAGAACCGCCGCGGTCACCGGCAACGACCCTGCGGCCCTTGAAATGCGAGAGGCTGTTGAGGCCGGAGCTCGCGACGAGCACGATGTCGGCCCCGTGGCCGCCGTCGCCGCCGTCGGGCCCACCGTTGGGCACGAACTTCTCGCGCCGGAAGGTCATCGCTCCCGGACCGCCCGCCCCCGAGCGAACCCGGATCCGGACCTCGTCCAGGAACATGGCTCGGCTAGGCCGGGACCTCCTGGGTCGCCTTCTCTGCCGCGGCGACCGGGAGGATGCTCACCCGCTTCTTGCCGCCGCCAAACTCGCTGAACAGGACCTGCCCGGGGGCCAGGGCGAAGAGCGTGTAGTCACGTCCCAGGCCGACGTTCTCGCCGGGGTGGAAGTTGGTGCCCTTCTGGCGAACGATGATCTCGCCGCCCTTGACCACCTCACCGCCGTAGCGCTTGACGCCGAGCCGCTGGGCCTTGCTGTCGCGGCCGTTGCGGGAGCTGCCACCGCCTTTCTTGTGTGCCATGTCTAGGCCTCCACGGCGGCCGCTGCCGCCTCCGGCTGGGCCTCGGCCTTCGCCGCGGCCTTCTTCTTCGAGGGCCCACTCACCGACGTAACCTCCAGCAGGCTCTGGTCGGCGCGCGCGCCGCGGGTGCGGCGGTAGCGCTTCTTGGCCTTGTACTTGAAGACCACGATCTTGGGGCCGCGGGTGGCGGCGACGACTCTCGCGGTGACCGCCGCGCCACTGACGACCGGGGTCCCGATGTCGGTGCGCTCGCCGTCGGCAAGCAGCAGCACCTGGTCGAACGTCACCTCCTCCCCCACGGGGTTGGACAGGCGATCGACCGTAACGCGCTGGCCCTTGGCCACGCGGTACTGCTTACCACTGATCTTGACGATTGCTTCCATAGCTTCAAAAGGCGCCTACCGCTGAGCGTGCGTGACCGCAGTTGGCGCGAGCCAGAATATTAGCAGAGCTACTTCTTGACCACGGTCACCTGGGCCTGGTCGCTGACGGTCTGCGCAGGCAGGTTGTTGTAGGTGACGGTGACGCTGATCGGGTAGTTCCCGGGAGCCTCGTCGGGGACCACCTTCGCCTCGAAGGAGATGCTCAGGCTGCCCACCGTGCCCCCCTCCTGCTTGGGCGGGACGGCCCACGTTCCCCACGAGGGCAACAGGCTACTGGGGAGCGGGTCGGTGACGCTCTCCCGGAACGAGTTGCCGGCGATCGAGACGGTGCCGGCATAGGTGAACCCACTGGGCAGGGCGGCCGAGATGAACGTGGTGCGGGCGCCGGCTGTGCCGCTGTTCTTGACCACGATGGTGTAGCGCACGGTGCTGCCCGGCGTCGTGGGGCTGCGAGTGGACACCTGGAGGTCGACGAGGGCCGTCGGGATGACCGACAGGACCATCGGCGAGGCCGCCGCCGGGTCGGAGTTGTCGCTGGCGACCTCGGCGAAGTTGGGCCCCTTGCCCGGGGAGGCGCCGACCGCGACCACGAACTCCAGTAGGAGCTGCGCTGGTTTGGCGGTGGTGCCCTGGGGGATGCTCCAGCTGCCCCAGGTCGGCACCGGTGAGTTGATCGGCGGGTCCTGGGTGCGGGTGCGAATCGCGTCGCCGCCCACCGACTTCGTGCTCACGTAGCTGAAGCCGGCCGGCAGGGTGTCGCGCACCGTGACCCCGCGGGCAATCCCCCCTGACGTGTTGTTGATCGTGAGGAGGATCGTCTTGAAGTCCTTGGGAGCCGACTTCGGGCTCTCGTCCTTCTGGATCATGGTGAGGGTGATGGGCGGCTGGATCAGGCTGCACCCGGCCAGCGTCGGGAGGCCGAGGACCACCGCGATGACCAGCGCCAGGGCGCGCGGAAACGCCATCAGAACATGAGGTCCTTGTGGTGGACCAGGACCGATTGCGCTATGCCGATCGCGGCCATGTTGGTCAGCATCGAGCTCCCGCCATACGAGATGAACGGCAGGGGGATCCCCACCACCGGCATGACCCCGAGGTTCATGCCCACGTTGACGACCACCTGGAAGAAGATCATCGTCGCGATCCCGAAGACCAGCAGGGTGCCGAAGCCGTCCCGCGCGAGGTGGGCAGCCCGCACCAGCCGCAGCAGCACCACCGCGAACAGGGCCAGCAGGACCACCGCGCCGAGGAAGCCCCACTCCTCACTGAATATGGCAAAGATGAAGTCGGTGACGCGGCTGGGCACGAAGCCCAGCTGACCCTGGGTGCCGGTGAGAAAGCCCTTCCCGAAGAGCCCACCGGAACCCACCGCGATCTTCGCCTGGAGGATGTTGTACCCGGCGCCCTGGGGGTCCGAGCCGGGGTTGAAGAAGGTGAGCAGGCGCTTCTGCTGGTAGCCGTGGAGACGCCCGATGAGCAGTGGCAGCACCGCCGCCACGAGGAGCACGGAGCCGAGCAGGAAGCGCGCGGGGACCCCGGCCATGTACGCCATTCCATAGAAGACGGCCATGAAGACGATCGCGGTGCCGAGGTCGGGCTGGGCCAGGATGAGCAGGCCTGGAGGGGCCATCAGGACCAGCCCCAGCCCGAAGGTGCTGAGTTTCTTGATCCGGGGCTGGCGCTCGTAGAAGAAGCGGGCCAGCACGATGATGATCAGCAGCTTGGAGATCTCCGACGCCTGGAGCTCGAAGAACCCAAGGTAGATCCAGCGCTGCGCCCCGAGCGCCTGGTGCCCGGCGACCCGGACCAGCACCAGGAGAAGCATCATCCCGATGTAGGTCAGCCCGTAGAGGCGACCCAGCGACCGGTAGTCGGTGAACGAGAAATACAGCAGGACGGCGATCCCCAGACCGATGTAGATCACCTGGTGAACGAACTCCACGTGCTGCCCGCTGGAGGCGCTGAAGATCGCCGTCACGCCCAGCGCGAGGACCATCATCAGGAAGATCGCCAGCACGAAGTCGTACTGGCGGAAGGCGCTGCTGCGCTCCTGGGGCATGGACATGGCGCTCATCGCGGCGGCCTAACCGGGGGTTGTGCTGGTGGAACGGATCTGGTCGCGGTGCGCGAAGTAGTAGCTCATGATGTTGGCCGCCGCCGGCAGGGCGCCCTCATGGCCCTCACCGCCGCCGTCGACGAAGACGAGGACCGCGACCTCGGGCGTGTCGGTCGGCGCGTACGTCACGAACCACGCGTGGGTCGGGAAATTGCCCTTGGCGTCGGGCACGCCGAACTGGGCGGTCCCGGTCTTGCCGGACGGCTGCGGGATGTCCGGGTGCGTCGCGAAGATGAACCCGGACGTACCGCCGGTCGAAGCGGCGGCCCGTAGCCCCTCGCGCAGGATCGCCAGCGCCTCGGGGCTGACCCCGACCTTGTGGTCCACGACCGGGGCAAAGGGCTTGACCAGGGTGCCCGACTGGTCGGTGATGCGGTTTCCCACCTGGGGCCTCATGTAGTTGCCGCCGTTGGCCACCGTCGCGGTCCAGTTCAGGTCCTGCAGCGGTGACACGAGGAGGTAACTCTGCCCGATGCCATAGGTGATCGTGTTGCCCTCGTACCAGTAGTTGTCGTTCCAGGCGGGGTCGCCGGTGGCCTGGAACGCCTGCTCGAAGTACTTCTTCTTCCAGTCGCGGTCGGGGGCGATGCCCTTGACCTCGCCGGTCAGGTCGACCCCGGTCTTGCGGCCCACACCGAAGTCCTTGGCGAACTTGTTGAGGACCAGGTCGCCCATCTGGTCGGCGACGGTGTAGAAGAACACGTCGCAGGACTGGGCGATCGCGGTCACGATGTTGATCGAGCCGTGGCCGGACGGCTGCCAGCAGCCGAAGCGGGTCGAGCCCCGCTGCAGGAAACCGGGGCAGAAAATGTTCGTCCCCTTGTTGGCCGTGCCGGACTGCAGCGCGGCGGCCCCGGTCACGCTCTTGAACGTGGAGCCCGGGGGGTACAGCTCGCCGATCGCGCGGTCGTTGAGGGGTCGCGTGGGATCGTTCAACAAGGCGGTGTAGTCGGCCTGGGTGATGCCGTCGGCGAACTTGTTGAGGTTGTAGTCCGGCAGGCTGACCATGCTGTAGAGCTCACCGGTCTGGGGGTTCATGACGATGGCCGCCCCGGACTGCGCCAGCTTGCCTCCGAGCTTGGCGTGTTGCGCGGTGATCGTGGCCTGGAGCTGCTGCATCGTGAACTTCTGCAAGTCGAGGTCGATGCTGAGGTAAACGTTGTCCCCGGGGGTGGGGTCGGTCGATGACAGCGTCCGCACGATGCGGCCCTGGGCATCGGTCTCGATGACCTGCTGACCGTCGGTGCCGCGCAGGAACTGCTCGTCGATGAACTCCAGCCCGGTTTTGCCGATCTGGTCGTCGAGGAGGTAGCCGTTGGCCCTGTTGTCCTTGTACTCCTGGGGATCCACCTTGCCCACGTAGCCCAGCAGGTGCGAGAGGGCGGCCCCGTCCAGGTAGTGACGGGTCGTCGCCGTGACCACGCGGACCCCGGGCATCTGGGGCAGGTTCTCCTGCAGTGCCTGGTAGGTGGGCTGGTCGAGGTTCTTCTTGAGGACGATCGGCTGGAAGGGTGTGTCCCGATGCAGAAGGACCTGCCTCTCGACCTCCTGCGGCGAGATCGAGACCAGGCGGTCCAGCAGCGCGAGCTCCTGCTTGCGGGTCACGGGCGCCTTCGGCAGGTCGAAGGGCACGACGGTGGCCTCGAACGTCGCCTGGTTCACCACCAGCTGCTTGCCGTGGCGGTCGAAGATGATCCCGCGCGGGGGCACCAGTACCTCCTGGCGCACCCGGTTGCCCTCCGCCAGGGCCGAGAAGCGCTGACCCTGGGACAGCTGCAGCTGCCACAGGTTGAACGCCAGGAAGAGGAACGCCGCGGCCAGGACGCCGGCAAAGGCGACGAGCCGCGGCGAGAGCGGCGGCAGCATGTTCGACTGGCTGACCGAGCGAGGCCCAAACGGGTCGTCGGCCCCCACCCGGGCCGGGTCGGGCAGGCGCGGCCGTGGGTTGCGCGGGTCGACGATGCTCCGGCGGCGGCGCCTCACCAGGCCGGCAGGACGGATACCGGGAACCGGCGGTCAAGCCCGCGCTGGAGCAGGAAGACCGGGATCAGCACCGCGAGGTTGTAGAGGGCGCCGGGCATCACGCCCAGCACGGTTGCCGTGGCGATGTCGGGACGGCGGCCGGTGAGGGCCAGCGTCGCCAGCAGCAGCAGGCCGTAGAGGAGGGAGCCGGCGAACACGGCGGCGGCGGCGAAAAGCGCGGTGCTGCCCTGCATGACCCGGTGGCCCAGGTCGGCGAGGAAGGTGACGGCGCTGAGGGCCAGCAGGTGGGCTCCCGGGGGCATCTGCGAAAGCAGGTCGAGGATCAACCCACCACCGATGGCCCAGGCCAGTGCCTCCCCCCGGCCGCGGATGACCGCCCAGCACAGTACCCAAACCAGGACCAGCTGGGGCGTTGCCGGGCCAACCTGCAGCGCGGGCACCAGCGAGGTCTGCACGATCGCCAGGACCACGAGCACCGGGAGCCAGAACCACGGGCTCACGGGCTCGCCTGGGGAACGAAGTCGGTCACCACCAGCAGGTATTCGATGTGGGCCACGCTGTCCAGCGGGGTGACCTCCGCGACCTGCGCCACCCCGTACGGCTGGTACTTGAACTTCACGACCTCGCCCACCGGCAGCCCCTTGGGGAAATTGCCTCCCAGGCCAGATGTGACCAGGATCTCGCCCGGGTTCAGCTTGAGGTCGGTCGGCGCCCCGAGGATCTGGACCGTCATGCGGTCCTCGGTGACCTTGATGGTCCCCGGCAGGTGGTTGGAGGCGAGCTCGACGTTGACCGGGAGGAGGGGGTCGGTGATCAGCCGCACCTGGGCCGAGTGTCCCTGGGTCGAGATCACCTTGCCCACCAGGCCCCGCTGCCCCAGGACCGACATCCCGACCTTCACCCCGCGGTCGGTGCCGACGTCGATGGTCACCGCCTGGCTCAGCTTCTCGGGGTCCTGCGCGATCACCGTGGCGCCCACGGTGTGCACGTGGAGCGAGTCGCGCAGGCCCAGCGACTGCTTGAGCATCTGGTCCGTCAGTTCCAGCTGCCGCTGGGTCGCCAGCTGGCGCTCCAGCTCGGCCACCCGCGCACCGAGGCGTTTGTTCTCCTGGGCCGTGTCGCCAAAGGACGTGAAGGGACCAAGGAAACCGTGGATGCCGTTACCAGCGCCGGCCAGCAGGGACTGGAAGGGCTCCACCACCGTCGCCGCCACCCCCCGCAGCGCGCCAAAGCGCAGGTTGTCTCCCACGCTGATCAGGACGATGGCCAGGGCGACCGCGACGAGCAGGAACGAAGTGGCTCGCATCTGCGAGCCTCGCCGCATCACGAAACCGAGGTTAGCAGCGTGTGGTTAAGGGGTTCTCACCATGCCGCCGCCTGGGGCGGCCGGGACGGCTAGCGGAGCGCCTTCGCCTTCTGCGACGTGATCACGACGCGCTTCAGCGTCGAGAGCTCCTCCAACACCAGGCCGGTGCCCCGCACCACGGTCGTGAGGGGGTCCTCGGCGACGTACACCGGCATCATCGTCTCGTGCGCCAGGAGTTCGTCCAGGCCGCGCAGGAGCGCCCCGCCGCCGGCCAGGATGACGCCGCGGTCCATGATGTCGGTGATCAGCTCGGGCGGGGTCTCCTCGAGCGTCTCCTTGACCGTGGTCACGATCGCCGCGACCGTTTCGGACAGCGCCTCGCGCACCTGGATGGTGGTCATCTCGACGGTCTTGGGCAGTCCGGTCATCAGGTCCCGCCCGCGGACGTGGAATTTCTTGTCCTCCGGCAGCGGGTACGCCGAGCCCATCGCGATCTTGATGTCCTCTGCGGTGCGGTCGCCGATGAGCAGGTTGAAGTTGCGGCGCACGAACTGGACCAGGGCCTGGTCCATCTCGTCCCCGCCGATGCGGATCGACTTGCTGGCGACGATGCCGCCGAGCGACACGACCGCGACCTCGCTCGTGCCTCCGCCGATGTCCACGATCATCGAGCCGGTGGCCTCCTGGATGGGCAGGCCGGCGCCGATCGCCGCCGCCATCGGCTCCTCGACAAGGTAGGCCTCCCGGCAGCCGGCGTGGATGGCGGCATCGGTCACCGCGCGCTTCTCGACCTCTGTGACCCCGCTGGGCACACCGAGGACGGTGCGGGGGCGGCTGATGTGCCAGCTCCGGTTGTGGACCTTGGCGATGAAGTACTTGATCATCTGCTCGGTCACGTCGAAGTCGGCGATGACGCCGTCCTTCAGGGGGCGCATCGCGACGATGTCGGCGGGGGTCCGGCCCAGCATCTTGCGCGCCTCTGACCCGACGGACAGCACCACGTTGTTGGGCTTGGACATGGCGACCACCGACGGCTCGTTCAACACGATCCCCCGGCCGCGAACGTGCACCAGCGTGTTTGCCGTCCCCAGGTCGATCCCCATGTCGGACGACCAGAGGCCAAGGACGCTGTCGATCACGCCCACTTAGCCGGATTCTGGCTTCGCACGCTCATTGGGCGCGAGCCATCATTTGCTCGGGTCAAGGTGCTCCGACGATAGCAAAGAACCGGGTTTCAACCGGGAGCGAGCAACTCGGGGCAGCCCATCAGCCGCCCGAGCCTCCGCACGACGTGGAGCGGCAGGCCGATGACGGTGTCGACCGAGCCGGAGACCAGGGCCGTGAATTCCCCGGCCAGCCCCTGGATCGCGTACGCCCCCGCCTTGCCCATCGGCTCGCCCGTCGCGACGTACTCGGCCAGCTCGTGGGGGCGCAGGGGCATCAGAGCGACCCGGCTGACGCCGTAGCCGGCTGCCGACCGCCCATCGGGCGCCACCAGGCACACGGCGCTGACCACCTCGTGCTCCCTACCCGCCAGCCGTCGCAGCATCCAGCTGGCCTCGACGCCGTCGCGGGGCTTCCCGAGCGCCTCGCCGTCGACGACGACCACGGTGTCGCTGCCCAGCACCCAGGCGCCGGGCCGTTCCCCGGCCACCGCCTCGGCCTTTCCCCGGGCGGCGGCGCGGGCCTGGGAGCGCGGCGGGAGGTGACGCAGCGTCGCCTCGTCGAACGCGGGCTCGACCACGACGAAGCGGGTCCCGGCGGCCGCCAGGAGCTCCTGGCGCCGCGGCGACGCCGACGCCAGGACCAGGGCCAAGCTAAAAGCGCTTGTAGGCCACGAGCCCCAGGATCAGGCCCAGCGCGGTGCCCAGGGTCAGGCGGATGGTGAAGCCCAGGGTGAAGGTGATGGGCGGCAGGTTGAGGGTGGCCGGCGGGTTGATGCCGCCACCGGCGCTGGCCCGCAGGAAGGGCAGGACGGGCGCGAACACCACGTTGAGAATGCTCCCAAGCAGCGCCCCGACGACCAGGAAGAGGACGAGGATGCCGACCGGGTGCCTGGTGTTCACGCGCAGATCCTAGTGTCCTGCTCTGCTGGTGAGGCAGGACACTAGCCACCAAGGCGGAAGACGAAGTGGAGGGCCGCGGCGGGGAACAGCCCGCCTCCGAGGAGCGCGACCGCCGTCCCCACGACCAGCGCTCGAAGCGGCCACCCGTCCCCCCCGCTGCCGTCCGAGGCGGGTCGGGCGAGACGGCGCCGGAGGACCATGGCGATCGCCGCCACCTCCAGGACCACCCCCGCGACCGCCAGCGCGGCGACCGCCACCCCGATCCTGGTCGCCGAGCTCAGGACCAGCACCCGGGCCGGGAAGCCCAGTGTTGGCGGCAGCCCGGCCGCGCCCAGGAGCGCGAGCGCCGTCAGCACCAACCCGGTTCCCCGCCGCCGGGCCAGGACGTCGGCGTACATCAACACCGGCCGGGTCAGGGCCAGGAGGGCAAGGGTCAGGGCTGCGCCCTCCAGGCCACGGGTGTCGAACGCCGCGACCGAGATCATTGCCAGGCCAAGCTCGCCGGGAGTCGTGCGGACCGCAAGGCTTCGCCAGTCGGTCGCCCCCATCGCGTACAGCCCGCCCAGGATCGCCGTGATCCCTCCGAAGATGCCCAGGACGATGCTGGCACGCTGGCTCGCGTGGACGGCGGCCAGCGCCGGCTGCATCGTCGCCAGCGCTGCCAGTGCACCCGGGAGGAACGCGCCGCTCACGACCGCGGCAAGCCCCGGCGACGCGCCATCCGTCCACCGCATGAAATGCCAGCCAAACGGGGCCGCGGCAACCAGGGCCAGCGAGCCGAGCATCACCGTGGTCGCAATCGCATCGTCACCCTGCACCCGTCCTGTGACGCCCGCGGCAACGGCGGCGGTCCCGGCCAGCGAGGCGAACACCAACACCCTCGACCAGGCGGTCGCGCCGCCCTCGCGGGCGGTGCGCGGCAGCCCGATGGCACTCGCGAGGACGACGGCCGAGGCCGCGAGCGGGAATCGCAGGACGGCGAGCGCGAACCCGGCGGCCACGACAGCCCACGGGAACGGCGACGAGGGCGCGCGCACGGCGACGCCGCCCAGGATCGCGACGGCGGCGGTCCACGCCCCGGCCAGGACCGCGGCTCGCCCGATCCCCCCCAGGGAAAGGCCGGCAGCCGGCGGGCCCAACGAAGCGTCGGCCGGCAGCAGGACGACCACCAGCGTCACCACTCCCAGGGCGCCCAGCCTCCACCCTGCGGGGAGGACCCGCGGCTGCGGTAGCCAACCCAGGCCGGCCAGGCCAGACCCGGCCAGGGACAGCACCACGAGCATCCCGGAAATCACCCCAACGCTCACCGACCCGGGGTGGGACGCCACGACCCATGCCGCGGCGGCAGCGGCGACGAACGCGCGAGCCGTGCGGGACTCTGCCGTCGGCCCGGGCCGGGCCAGCAGGTGGAGCACCGCGGCCAGGCCGATGGCCCCCAGCAGCACCGCCTCGGGGTTGAGCCCCGCGTCAAGCGCCAGGAACCGCACGACAAGGACCAGCGCGGCGAACACCCCCAGGCCCAGGGCTGCGAGGCGGCCTACGATGCTGTTGAAGCCCCTCGGGACGTCATCGTCGCGGCGATCGACCGCAAGGCCGACGGCCGCTCCGACCGCCAGCAACCCGCCCGCGACCGGTTCGCCTGCGGCGGCCAACCAGGCGCCGACAAGGATCGGCGCAAGGCTCCACCCCCAGCGGTCCGCCCTCGGGTAGACCAGCGCGGCAGCCACCGCGAGGGCGGCGAGCACCAACGGGACCAGCGTCAGGGACACCGGCGGCTAACGCCCGGCGAGCATGACCACCAGGGCCGCGCCGGCCCAGGCGGCGACCAGGAGGAACAGCCGCATTCCCGGCCCGCTTCCACTCGACGTCGCGACCAGGCGCGCCCAGCCGGCCTGGGTCAGGCGCCGCCCCGCGATCCCGGGCACCACGGCGAGCGTGGGCGGCAGCATGTCGGGTGCACCGCGAAGGCCATCCTCGGAACTGAAGGCACGCGGGCGCGACGCGACCAGGGCCAGCCCGGCCACAACGAGCACCAGCACGGCGACCGCCAGCGGCCCGGCCGGTAGCGCCGCGCCGGCGCTGCTGCGCACGTCGGCGACCGGCACCCGAGAGGCGGCGGCCGCGAGCGAAACCGCGGTCTCGCGCAGCAGTGGTGCGGCGGCTTCGGCCCCGACCAGCGCGGCGAGGATCAACCCCACCTGCACGACACCGCGCCGGCCATCCAGGCGCCCTCCCCCGAACCGCGCCGCTGCCCAGGCCCCTGCCGCGATCGCCACCACCGCCAGGGCGAGGGGCACGCCGGCAAGGATTCCGATCGGTCCCAGCTCGACCAGCCGGCGCAGCAGCAGCAGGCGCGCGTCCAGTCCGAAGCCCACGACCAGGCCGGCAAGCGCCGCCAGGGGGACGAGCGCCACCACGCCGGCGGCCCAGCGGGGCAGCTGCCCCTCCCCCGGGAGGCGGCCCGCGCCGGCGTGGAGCAGGGTGAGCAATGACCCGGCCACGAGCTGGAGGGAGATGTACCCCGCGATGAGGGCAACGAGCCCGGTGGACCCGCCGAGCGCAAACGCGGCGACGACCAGGAGACCCAGCGCATTCAGCATGCGGCTCACGGCCGAGCCCAGGTCGGGCGCCCACATCGCATAGACGCCGTAAACGCCCGACAGGATGCCACAGGCAGCGGCGATCGCGACCGCCACGCCTGTCGGGAGAAGCCTCCCGCCCGCGAGGTCGACCGTGCGCGCCATGACGTATGCGGACATCGGCAACGTCACCGCGGTCACCATGACCGCGGCGGCCGCCGGGCGCCGGCAGGCCCGGATGGCCGCTGCGAGCGTGGCAAGGGCAAGGATCGGGGAAGCGGCCAGCAGCAGCCCGGCCCGGGCATCCACCGCGCCGATCGGCACCGCGTCGTAGCCGGCCGTCCCGGCAGAGGCCTCGATGGCCACCGCGCCCATCGTGAGGAGCACCGCGCCGCCGAGTTGGAGGACCAGGTGCCTGGTCGCGGCGCCGCCCGGGCGCACCAGCCGGGCCGCGCCGGGCTCCGGCAGGATCACCAGCATCAACAGCGCCGCGACCGCCGCCCCCCAGCCGGCCGCGAGGCCCTGCAGGTTGCCGGAGAGAATCGCGCAGAGGGCCCCGAACTCGGCCAGGACCATCCAGCCAAGAGGCACGCCGAGGTCGCGACGCCCCGCCCACGGCAACGACACCAGCAGGGCCCCGGCGACGGCACTTGTGGCGAAGAACAGCGAGAGCCGGTCCAGCCGGAGCTGGATTGGGATGTCGGCGAGGGGCTCGTAGAGCGGCACGGTGACGGCGAACGTCGCGATCTGGGACAGGCGGAGCAGCGCCAGGAGCGTCGCCAACTGGACCAGGACGAACACGATCGTGCTGGGCCTGACGAGCAGCACCAGCCCCCCGGCAAGCAACAGCGCCGCGGGCGCGTACGCCTGCAGCGAGAGGATCATTCGGTCGCGGTCGGTCTCAGCCCTGGCCTGCCGCGCGGGTCACCGTGCCGAGCTCCAGGCTCGCGGCGCAGTACGGACACAGGGTCCAGCCCAACCTGACGGACTTCCGGCACGACGGACACCGCTTGGCGAAGCGGGTGTGGCAATAGGGGCAGAGCACGAAGTCCCGCTCGATGTCACGGCCGCACGCCGGGCACGGCCGGACCTCCTCGCCCTCGGTCGGGGCGCCGGCGAGGGCCTCGGCTTCGAGCTCCAGGGCGCGCTCCTCGATCAGGGTCATCGACGGCCTGATCAGCAGGTAGACCACCAGGCCGAGCAACGGGAAGGCGAGGTTCAGGACCATCGCGACAATGTGGAAGGTCGCGTTCTCGGAGCGCGACCGGGCGTCCTTGAGCGCCCAGTAGGCGAGCGACAGCCACATCACCCCGGCGACCAGGATCGCCCCGCCGATGAAGGGCCCGAGTTTACTCAGCACGCGAGATCGCCTCCTCCAATGCCGCCCGCTTCTCCTGCGCGGCATCCAGCTGGTCGCGGGTTCGCCGCACCACCTCGGGGTTGGCCTTGCTGACAAAGTCGGCGTTGCCCAGGCGCTGCTCCAGCCGCTCGATATTAGCTTTCACGGCCGCCATCTCGGTGGCCAGGACGCCCGGGTCTGAGGACCGGCCCGCAGCCGGAGCGCCCATCACCACCTCGAGGCCGTCCGTCACCACGACCCGGCCGGGCTCGCCGGGCAGCTCCTCCACTATGTCCACGCGGGCCAGCAGGGCGAGTGCCTCGGCCGCATGCACCGAGAGCAGGAAGGGGTCCGCGGTCCCCGCCTGTCGCAGGGTGGCGGGCACGTGCTCGCGCTCGCCGACGCCCAGCTCCTTGCGGGCGTCGCGCAGGCGGCGCACCAATTCGAATAACGCCGCCATGCTGGTCTCCAGTGGCGGGTCCGTGGGCTCCCCCGGCGGCGGCCACGACGCCGTGGTGGAGCGTGCGATCAACGCCCCGCCGCCCCCGGGCAGGAGGTCCCAGATCGCCTGGGTCACGAACGGCATGAAGGGGTGCAGGAGCCGCACCACCACGCTCACGCAGTGCAGCGCGACACTCACGGCCTGCTGCCGGGCGGGGTCGGCGGCGTCCAGCCGGAAACGGGGCTTGGCCGCCTCCAGATACCAGTCCGCCAGTTCCTTCCAGGTGAACTCGTAGATGGCGCGCACGGCCTCCGAAGGGCGGTACCCATCGATGGCGGCGGTCACACCGGCGACCAGGCCGTCCAGGCGGGAGAGAATCCATTGGTCGAACGGGTCGGAGCCGCGGGCGGGGTGCGCCTGGACATCGACGCCGTCCGCGTTCATCAGCACCAGCCGGGCGACGTTCCAGAGCTTGTTGGCGAACTTGCTGTACTCCTCGATCAGCCGCTCATCGAAACGCACATCCTGGCGCGGCAACCCGACATCACAGGCCCAGGCGCGGACCGCGTCGGCGCCGTAACGCTCGACCATCTGCAGCGGGTCGACACCATTCCCCTTGGACTTGCTCATGCGCTGGCCCTGGGGGTCCTGGATCACCGCGTGGATCAGGACGTGGTGGAACGGGACCTTCCCGGTGAACCGCAGGGACGTCATGATCATCCGCGCCACCCAGAGGTTGATGATCTCGCGGGCGGTGTCGAGCACATCCGTGGGGTAGAAGGCGTCGAGCTCGGCGGTCTGGTCGGGCCAGCCCAGGGTGGCGAACGGCCAGATGCCGGAGCTGAACCAGGTGTCCAGCACATCGGGGTCCTGGGCGATGTTCCGGCCGGCGCACTCGGGGCAGGCCGAGGGCTCCTCGACGCTGGCGAAGACGTGGGTCGCGGCTTCACGCGCGGACGCCAGGTCGTGCGGCGCGGGCTGGTCCGCGAAGCAGTAGTAGATGGGCAGGCGATGGCCCAACCAGAGCTGGCGTGACACGTTCCAGTCGCGCAGCCCCCGCATCCAATCGAGGTAGGTGCGGTTCCACTTGTCGGGGATGAAGGTGACCTCGCCTCGCTCCACGACCTCGATCGCCGGGCGCGCGAGGTCACTCATCGCGCACCACCACTGGTCGTCCACCAGCGGCTGGATGATCTCGCCGCAGCGGTCGCAGTGACCGACCTCATGGACGTACGCCTCGGTGCGCACCAGGTGCTCGCGGTCGCGCAGCATTTCGACCACCCGGTCGCGCGCGGTGAGCGCATCCCTGGTGCGCAGCTCATCAGGGACCCACTCCTCGTTGACCATGTTGCCGTCCTTGTCGATGGCGCTGAGGACCTCGAGCGAGTGCCGCTGGCCGATCTCGTAGTCCATCGGGTCGTGCCCCGGCGTCACCTTGAGGGCCCCGGTGCCGAAGTCCATCGTCACCGACTCGTCACCGACGACCGGCAGGGTGCGACCCACGAGCGGAAGGCGCGCGGTGCGGCCGATGAACTCCCTGTACCGCGGGTCGTTGGGGTTCACCGCCACCCCGGTGTCGGCCAGCATCGTCTCGGGGCGCACCGTCGCGATCACCAGCGCCCCCTCGCCGTCGGCCATGTCATAGCGGATGTAGTAGAGGGTGTCCTCGTGCTCCTGCCAGTCAACTTCGAGGTCGCTGATCGAGGACCGATCGCGCGGGCACCAGTTGACGATGCGCGGGCCGCGGTAGATCAACCCGTCGTTGTACAGCCGCACGAACGCCTCGCGCACGGCGCGGACATATGGCTCGTCCATGGTGAAGCGCAACCGGCTCCAGTCCGCCGAGAAACCCAGGCGCTTGAGCTGCCTGACGATGTACCCGCCGTACTCCTCGTACCACCTCGCCACGCGCTGGTCGAATGCCGCCCGCCCCAACTCCTCCTTGCTCGTGCCCTCGCTGGCCAGCTGCTTCTCGATCACGTTCTGGGTGGCGATCGCGGCGTGGTCGGTGCCCGGGAGCCATAGGGCCTCGTGCCCGGTCATGCGCTTGTAGCGCACGTAGAGGTCCTGCAGGGTGTACTCGGCATGGCCCAGGTGCAGCTCGCCGGTGACGTTGGGGGGCGGCATCGCCACGCTGAAGTGAGGACGGGGGTCGGTGGGATCGGCGTGGAAGAGCCCGGCCGCCTCCCACTCCTGGTACATGCCCTCCTCGACCTCCTGAGGCCTCCACGTCTTGGGCATCTCGGCGGCCCGAGCAGGGGCGCCGCTAATCGAGGATTCGGGAATGTCGGCCGCCATGGCTAAAGGTTAGCGGCCGTCCCTGCGGCCTTCGGGACAATCGGCGCATGGGCGCCAACCGCGACAACTACCTCGAGGGTGCCCGCACCGCCATCCCGGTGGGCGTGGCGGTCGCCGTGTTCGGGGCCTCCTTCGGTGTCCTGGCCCGCGCGGCCGGCATCAGCGGCCCGTTGGCGGTGTTCATGTCGGCGACGACCTTCGCCGGTTCGGCGCAGTTCGCGGCCCTGGCGGTGCTGGCCCACGGGGGCGGCCTGGTCACAGCCCTGGTCGCCGTCGCCCTGCTCAACGCGAGGTATGTGCCGATCGGGGCCAGCGTGGCCGGGGCCCTGCATCCCCACCCGTTGCGCCGGCTCTTCGAGGCCCAGCTGGTGATCGACGAGTCGTGGGCCATCGGCACCCGTGGAGGCACGCCCCGGCGCCGGGTGCTGCTGGGCGCAGGCGCGGTGATCTACGTCGCGTTCGTCGGCGGCACGATCGCGGGCGTGGTCGGTGGCGGGATGATCGGCGACCCGGCGCGACTGGGGTTGGACGCGGCCTTCCCGGCACTCTTCCTGGCCCTGCTCTGGCCCCAGCTCGACAGCGGCATGGCACGGCTGGCGGCGCTTCTCGGTGCCGCGATCAGCCTCGCCCTGGTTCCGTTCACCCCGGCCGGCGTCCCCATCGTGGCCGCCGCGGTGGCCTGCGCCATCGGCCTGCGGCGATGACGACCGGCACCCTGCTGGTCATCGGCGCGGCGGTGGTGACCGTCCTGCTCAAGGCGGCCGGGCCGCTGGTCCTGGGCTCCCATCCCCTGCCCGAAGCGGCGCGCCGGGTCCTCCGGCTCCTCGCCCCGGCGTTGCTTGCGGCACTGGTCGTGACCCAGACCTTCGGCGGCGACCGCCACCTCGTGATCGACGCCCGGGCCGCCGGGGTCGCCGCGGCGGTCGTCTGCATCCTGTTGCGCGCGCCCCTGCTGGGCACTGTGATCGTGGCGGCGGTGGTGACCGCGGCCCTGAGGGCGTCGGGGCTCTAGGCGGTCTGTTCGGGAAGCTCCTGCAGGACCTCGCGCTCGCCCAGTACGAGCTCCGGCTCCTCGCCGTCATTGATCGAGGCGGCGGTGATGATGCATTTCTTGATGTCGGTGCGGCTGGGAACCTCGAACATCGAGTTGAGCAGCGCCTCCTCGATGATCGACTTGAGACCGCGCGCGCCGGTGCCGCGCGAGAGCGCCTTCTTGGCGATGGCCTCCAGGGCGGCAGGCTCGAATTCGAGCTCGACATCGTCCAGTGAGAAGAACTTGCGGTACTGCTTGACGAACGCGTTCTTGGGCTCGGTCAGGATCCGGATGATGTCGGCCTCGTCGAGGTAATCGACGTTAACGACGATCGGCAGCCGGCCGATGAACTCGGGGATCAGGCCGTACTTCAGCAGGTCCTGGGGTTGGACCTCGCGCAGCAGCTTGGTGCGGTCCTTGTCGCGGCCATGCTGGACCTGGGCGCCGAACCCGATGACCTTGCGGCCGATGCGCGACTCGATGATCTGCTCGATCCCGTCGAACGCGCCACCGCAGATGAACAGGATGTTGGTCGTGTTGATCTGGATGAAATCCTGGTGGGGGTGCTTGCGACCGCCCTGCGGGGGGACGTTCGCGACGGTGCCCTCGAGGATCTTCAGCAGCGCCTGCTGCACCCCTTCCCCGCTGACGTCGCGGGTGATGGACGGGTTGTCGGACTTGCGCGCGATCTTGTCGATCTCGTCGATGTAGATGATCCCGCGCTCGGCGCGGCTGATGTCGAAATCGGCCGCCTGGATCAGGCGCAGCAGGATGTTCTCGACGTCCTCGCCAACATAGCCCGCCTCGGTCAGCGACGTGGCGTCGGCGATGGAGAACGGGACGTCGATGATCTTGGCCAGCGTCTGCGCCAGCAGCGTCTTGCCGCAGCCCGTCGGACCCACCAGCAGGACGTTGGACTTCTGCAGTTCGACGTCCCCGGGGATCTTGCTGTTGGCGATGCGCTTGTAGTGGTTGTAGACGGCCACCGAAAGCACCTTCTTGGCATGGTCCTGGCCGACGACGTACTGGTCGAGCTGCGCGCAGATCGTCTGCGGGTTGGGGATCAGGCCCGCCTTGCCACGCTTGTTGCTGGTTGTGCGGGTGTCCTCCTCCAGCACCTCCTGGCAGAGGTCGATGCACTGGTCGCAGATGTAGACCCCGGGGCCCGCGACCAGCTTGCGTACCTGGTCCTGGCCCTTACCGCAGAAGGAGCACCGAGTGTGCCTGCGGCGCTCTTCTCGTTCGTTCAATGGGAATTCAGGCCTTGGCGGCCTCTGCCTTCTCGCCGGTCTTGGTGTCGAGCTTGGGGTCGGCCTCGAGCTTGCCGTCCACGGCCTCGACGATCTCCTCGGCCTTCTCGTGACGCTGGATGATGTCGTCGATGATGCCGTAGTCCTTGGCGTCCTCGGGCTTCATCCAACGGTCACGGTCGGAGTCGAGCGCGATGCGCTCGATGTCCTGCCCGGTGTGCTTGTGCAGGATCTCGTTGATCCGCTGCTTCAGGAAGAGCACCTCCTGGGCCTGGATCTCGATGTCCGTCGCCTGGCCGTTGAAGCCGCCCGACGGCTGGTGGATCATGATCCGCGTGTTGGGCAGCGCGAAGCGCATCCCCTTGGTCCCACCGGCCAGGATCGGTACCGCCATCGACGCCGCCAGCCCCATGCAGATGGTGCTGATGCGGGGCTTGATGTACTGCATCGTGTCGTAGATCGCCAGGCCCGCGGTGATCACGCCGCCGGGGCTGTTGATGTAGATGTTGATGTCCTTCTCGGGGTCCTCGCCTTCCAGGAACAACAGCTGCGCCATGACGAGGTTGGCGATCTGGTCGTCGATCGGCGTGCCGATGAAGATGATCCTGTCCTTGAGCAGCCGCGAGTAGATGTCGAAGGCGCGCTCGCCCCGGTTGGTGGTCTCGATGACCATCGGGACCATGTAGTTCCGAACCGGCTCCATGGAATCCATATTACTCAGGCTCCTCCTATTGCAGAACGCGTTGCGCGGACATTGCTGAACCGGGACTAGAGCTCGGTCATTCCCCCGGGGTCGCTGGGGACGGCCTCCGGCTCGGGCTCGGCGGCAGGCGCGGGGGACGCTTCGGGGGTCCCCGCCGGCGCGGAAAGGGGCCGTCCCTGGAGGTCGACGAGGGCGGCGGGGACATCCACGGTCGGGGGGTTGAGCACCTCGGTCGCCGAGGCCTGAGCCGGGCTCATCTCCTCGGGGGTGGGCGGCGTCCAGGCTTCCCCGCGTGCCGCTGCCGCGAGCCACAGGAGGGCCCACTGCAGGCGCAGCCGCTCGCGGACGTAGGCCTGCACTCGGTCGGACGCCAGCAGCCGGTCGGCATCCTCGCTGCCCTCCAGGCCGCGCCGGGCTTCGGCGGCGACATGCTCGTCGGTGGGCTCGATGGTCTCCTTTTCCGCGAGGGCGTCCAGGACCAGCTCCTGCTTGACCCGCTCCTCGGCCTCCTCGTGGCGCTCCTCGTGGAACTTTTCGAGGTCCAGCCCACCGGCCTTCACGAAGCGTTCGAAGTCGACACCCTGGGACTCCAGGTTCATCGCCAGGTTGCGCAGCTCGCGGTCGATCTCCTCGTGGATGAGGACGTCGGGCACCTCGAACTGCGACTGCGCCACTAGCTGCTCCACGGCGGCCTTCTGCTGCTCGAAAACGCCGTCCCGCTCGGCCACCGCGCGGAGCCTCTCCTCGAGCCGCTGGCGCAGCTCGGCCAGCGTCTCGCCCGCGCCGGACTCCCTGGCCAGCTCGTCGTCGATCGCGGGCAGGTGCCGCTCCTTGATCTCCTTGATGGTGACCTTGAAGATGACCGGCTGGCCCGCCAGCTCGCTCCGCCGGTAGTCCTCGGGCAGGCTCACCTCGACGTCGCGGGTTTCGCCGATCCCCGCACCGAGCAGACCGTCGAACAGCCCCGGGAGCAGCGCCTCCCGGTTCATGTCCAGCTCGAGGTTCTCGGCCGGGCTGTCATCCAGCAGGACGCCATCCTTGAAGACCTGCAGGTCGGCCACCAGATGGTCGCCGTCGGCGACCGGTCGGTCTTCGACCGGCACCAGTTGCGCGAGGCTGTCGCGGATCTCCTCGATGCCCTTGTCCACCTGCTCGCCGGTGACGTCGATGTCCTTCATCGGGGCCTTGATCGCGCGGTAGTCGCCGAGCGTCACCTCCGGTTTCACGGTCACCAGCGCCCTGATCCGGGCGTCGCCGATGCGCTCGAACTTCTCGACCTGGACCTGGGGGGTGTCGATCACCGCCAGGTCCTGCTGGCGCACCGCCTCGGTCACCGTCTCAGGCACCAGGATCTCGAGTGCCTGCTCGCGCAACGCCGGCCAGCCGATCTCCCTCTCCAGCACCGGGCGCGGGGCTCTGCCAGGCCGAAACCCGGGTACGCGCACCCGCGGTGCGAGACGGTTGAAAGCCCGTTCGATGGCTCGCTCCACCTGGTCCGCGGGGACCTCGATGGCCAGTTCGATCACCGACCCGGGCCGGCGCTCGACGCTGACCTCCATGCGGACTGGAGTCTACTAGCGCGCCCGCGCTAGCATTCGATCTCCGGATGGCGAGTAGGAATAGCGGGGCAGACGGGCAGTCGACGGACGGCCCGGGGCCCATTGAGCCCCGGTCTCAGTCGCAGGAGTGGATAGCGCCTGACGACATGCCCGAGCCCCCAAAGGCCCGGCGCAAGACCACGGCATCGAAGGTGCCAGGCAGCTCGAGCGCACCCCGGGCCGCGACCGGCGACCCGGCAAAAAAGGCGGCCGCAGCGGTCAAATCACCGAAACCGTCGCCGCCCCTGAAGAAGCCGGTGGCCGCGGCGCCCGTTGCCAGCGCCCCAGCCCAGGGCGGGGCGAAGGTCAAGGCGGCGGCTGTCGCTGCGGCTCGACCCCAAGCCCCGGTCGTCAAGGCTCCCGAGGTCAAGACTCCCGAGGTCAAAACCCCGGTGGTCAAAACTCGCGAGCTCAAGACTCCTGAGGTCAAGACTCCTGAGGTCAAGACTCCCGCTCTCAGGGCGCCCGAGGTCAAAACCCCCGTACCGAAGACCCCCAGACTCAAGGCTCCGGCAGTCCCGGTGAAGTCCCCCGCGGTCCCGGTGAAGGCGCCGGCCGCCAGGTCGCGCGCGGCCCCGACCGCGCCCCCCTCCCCTGTCGCTCCTCCCACTCCCGCTCTCGAGAAGACCCCGATGCCCGTCGGGTCGCGACAGGCGCGCCGCCCCGGGCGCCGGCGCAGCGCTGTAACCCCCGAGTCGATCGCCGCCGCGGCTGCCGAGCCCGCCACCACCGATTTCCCCTCGCTCCTGCCCCTGCGCTCGGACCCGGTCTGGTCCGTCGTCGGGCCCCCGACCGGGGCGGTCAGCGCGCGACCGGTGGCCCCCGGCACTGCGGACGTGATCCCGGCCGTCGAACCCGGCCGTTCCGGCCTTGTCGTCCCCCTGCTCGGGATCCTGGTCGCCGCCATCGCCATCGTGGCGGCGATCTTCTTCGCCGCCAGGGCCCTGCTGTCGGCGCTCTCGAGCTCAAGCCAGCTTCCCGGGGCTCCGGGCCTGCCCTGGTGGGTCACGGCGGTCGCCGTCATCGTCGTCGTCGCCCTGGCGGTCTCGCTCGCCCGGTCCATGACCCGCCGCACGGCCGCCACCACCTCGCACCCTGCGCCTCGCGGCTGGCGCCGCCTGCTGGACAGCCGCGTCATCGGCTCCGTGATGGCGTTGCTGCTGCTGGCTGCGGCAATCGCCCTATGGGGCACCACGCCGGGGTCCAGTGCCGACATCCGCGAGCTCCCCGGGCAGGTCAACGGGCTGATCCAGCAGACGATCGCCCAGCCGGAACCGGGGTACCCACGGATCAAGATCAAACGGGTGGGCATCGACCTGCTCCTGGTCAAGGGTGACGGCAAGACGCCGCCCGTGAAGTACGAGGCGTTCACCTTCCCGCGGGCCGACCACCTCCTCGCGGATACCTCGTCGCCGGGCAATACCTATGTGTACGCGCACGCCCGCACGGGGATGTTCTGGAACCTCCATGACGTCAACATCGGTGACACCGTCGAGGTGGACCTGGGTGGTGGAAAGATCAACCGTTACCGCGTCTCGGAGATCCACAAGTCGGTGAACTGGAAGGACTTCGAGTGGCTCCAGCCCACCGCCGACGACCGCCTCACGCTGCAGACCTGCAACGGCTGGCGGGATGAGGACCCGCGCTACATCGTGGTCGCCCACCGCATCCCCGACACCAGCACCGCCAGCGCCCGCTAGCGCGCCGGCAGCAGGCTCAACGTGGGTGCTCCCCTGGCGACCCTCGATGACGTGGCGGCCTGGCTGCGCGAGGCCGACCGTGTCATGGCCCTGACGGGGGCCGGTATCTCGACAGAGTCGGGGATCCCCGACTTCCGCGGGCCCAACGGGGTGTGGACGCGCAACCCGGCAGCCGAGAAGCTCTCCAACCTGGGCCACTACATGGGCGACCCGGAGGTGCGCATCGAGTCCTGGCGGCAGCGGCTGGCCCACCCGGCCTGGGACGCCAGGCCCAATGCCGGCCACCTGGCGCTGGCGGAGCTGGAACGGCGGGGGCGGCTGCACTGCCTGGTGACCCAGAACATCGATGGGCTGCACCTCGACGCGGGTAGTTCGGCCGCGACCACGATCGAGATCCACGGGACGATGCGCGAAGTGGTGTGCATGAGCTGCGGCGAGCGGGCGCCCATGCAGCGGGCCCTGGACCGCGTCCGCGCGGGGGAGGCAGATCCCTCCTGCCGCACCTGCGGCGGGATCCTGAAGTCGGCGACGATCTCCTTTGGGCAGAGCCTCGTGGCGGAGGACCTGGAGCGTGCCCAGTTCGAGGCAGGTCGGTGCCGGCTCTTCCTGGCCGTCGGCACTTCACTGGGGGTCTACCCCGCCGCGGCACTGCCCGCCATCGCGATGCATTTCGGCGCTCGCCTCGTCATCATCAACGGCGAGCCGACCCCGTTCGACGACCAGGCCGACGCGGTGCTGCGCGAGCCGATCGGCGAGGTCCTGCCACGGCTGGTCGAGCTGGTCTAGGAGGCTAGGCCGCTCGGCGTCGGGGTTTGCGGCGCGCGGGGACGAGCTCGCCGCGGGCGCGGGCCGTCGCAAAGTCGTGGATCGGCGCGACGCGCAGCACCCGCGGCAGAGTGCCCCGGGTGGTCCTCAGGGTGGTCGTGATGCCGAGGTGCGCCGCGGCGTGGAAGGGGGTCCAGTTGATGCCGTAGCCCCTGCGCAACTCGGCCGGCAGGAAGCCGGCTGACATGAAGGTCAGGGCGTCCATCAGGGGCCGCAGCGCCGGCGTCGGGAGCGCCGGGTGAAGGATGGTGGCGGCCACCAGCCGCGACCCCTCACCAGGCCTGGCCGGGCCCCGCGACAGCTGGGCGTCGACGTAGCGGCGCAGCGACCTGTGGTCCGGCCAAAGCAGTCGCGGCGTAACCCCCATGATCCGGGCGACAACCTCCCACTCCCTGACGAATTGGTCGTGGTCCGCCTCGGTCAGCCCGCCGACGAGCCGGTCATGGGCCACCAACAGGGTGTCGACAAAGGTGGCGTGGACCCAGAGCAACAGGTCCTGGTCCATCGCCGAGTACGGGGTCCCGGTCCTGACGCGGCGGGTGCTGTGGCGGCGCGGCGTGGTGCCGCTCACGTCGTGGTGCAGGCGGTTGACCGCCGCCGAGACCGCCCGGGCCTCCGCCGTGGTGCCGAAAGCCACGGTCCCCGCCCAGCGGTAGGTGCGCATCAGCCGACCAAACGGGTCCTCGGCGAACGCACTATGGTCAATCGCCCCCTGGGCCACCAGCGGGTGGGCCGCCTGCATCAACAGGGCGCGGGCGCCGGCCATGATCAACATCGGCTCGCGCAGGACCCTCCACGTCACGGAGCCGGGGCCGAACAGCCCCGGATCGGGGTCGCGGTCGCTGATCGGCAGGGGGCTGATACGCTCGGCGAAGGGCAGGGGCAGCGCCAGCAGCTGGACGAACTCCTGGGGGGTGAGGAAGCGGGGTGCCACTGTCCTGCTTAATACGCTGTTTCGCCCGCCCACCGCAACGGCGGAAGGGGTTGTGGCACCGGGGGACGTCTGACAAACTCAGCCACGATTCAGAGATGAAAACGGCGCCCCCAGCCACGACATCGCGGGACGACGCCGTCAACGTTGTCACCTTCCTGTTGGTGGTCTCGCTGTGCCTCGCCGTGACCATATTCGCGTTCCTGCGCATCAGCGGGCTCGACCCGCGGGCGCTCTCCGGGAAGGCGGGCCCGGACCCGGTCAGCCCGGCACGTGCCAACCTGCCGCTACCCGCGGTGATGCCCGCCGACGGCCTGCGCCTGGAGCTGCACCCGGACTCGCCCCTACCGGCCGGGACCTCTCCTGGGGTCACCAGCCATGGCCCCAGGGCGCGGCCCATGGTCGCCCTCACCTTCGACACCGACATGAGCCGGAGCATGGTCCAGGCGCTGGACCGGGGGACCGTCAGCCGCTTCGTCAACGACGCCGTCATCGGGCAGTTGCGCGACCTGAAGGTACCGACGACCTTCTTCCTTTCCGGGCTATGGATCGAACGCTACCCGGCCGTGGCCCGCGACCTCGGCGCCGACCCACTCTTCGAGCTGGCGAGTCACTCGTACAGCGACCAGGCTTTTCGCGCCGGTTGCGGCCGCCTCACCGGCATCGACCTGGCCCGGGCGACCGACGACCTGGAGCGCAACCAGACGCTGCTGGGTGGCCTGGGAACGCACTCGACGCGGTACTTCAGGTTCCCCGGCGGGTGCTATGACGCGGCGTCGCTGGCGGCGGTCGCGCCGGCCGGCGTGCAGGTTGTGCAGTACGACGTTGTCGCGGGCGACACCGCCGGGACGGACGCCGCGACGATCGTCACGCACACCGTTGGGGCGGTCCAGCCGGGATCGATCGTCGTTCTCAATCTCTCCGGCGGGGACACGGCGCCGGCAACGGACCGGGCGGTGCCGGAAATCGTGCGCCAGCTGCGGGCGCGCGGCTTCCAGCTGGTGCGGGTCAGCGACCTGCTGCAGGGTGGTGGCGCGGGCTGATTGCCCGAAACCGTCGGCCGCTCAGTGGCCCCATCGCTGCGGGGCGCGGTGCTGCACGATCTGGTCGCCGCGCTCGCCAGAGCGAATCCGCACGGCATCGTCCACCGGGAGGATGAAGATCTTGCCGTCGCCCACCTCGCCGGTGCGCGCGGCGCCGACCAGCGCCTCGACGGCCCCGTCGACACGATCGTCGGGCATGACCGCCTCGATCTTCACCTTGCGCTGCAACGAGATGCGGACAGGGGTACCGCGGTAGGTCTCGGTGTAGCCCCGCTGGGCGCCACAACCCAGCACCTCGGTCACTGTCAGCCCGGAGACGCCAAGTCCGTCGAGCGCGTCCTGGACCTGCTGCAACCTGTCGGGCCGGATGATCGCCTCGACCTTCTTCATGGCCTGCCCTCCTGGGGGGTCGGTGGTGGCGTGAGCCGCTGCTCTCGCGCGGCCAGCACGTCGGGGTGGATGTACGCGCCTCCGGGCACGGGCATGAACTGCTCAGGGTAGCCCCACATCCCGTGCTCGCTGATGTCCAGCCCATCGATCTCATGGCGCTCGCTGACCCGCAAGCCGACGGTGACCTTGATTAGGTAGAAGAGGGCGTACGAGAGCGCGAACACCGTGGCGAAGCAGACCACGACCGTCAGCGCCTGGGCGCCCAGTTGCTGGAACGAGCCGGTGTAGAACAGTCCACCGTGCCCGGTGGCGTTGAACCGGGCCAGTTCGGGGTCGGTGAACAGGCCACAGGAGAGCGTCCCCCAGATGCCGGCCAGGCCGTGGGCGGACAGTGCTCCCACCGGGTCGTCGAGGCGCCGGTCGATCCAGATGACGCCGTAGACCACGATCACTCCCGCCACCGCGCCGATGATCAGCGCCGCCCACGGTTGTACATACCCCGAGGGCGCGGTTATCGCCACCAGGGCGGCGATCGCGCCGTTGCCGATCATGCCGACGTCCAGCGAGCGCTGCACCTGGTAGATGCAGACCATCGCCGCCAGTGCCCCGGCGGCGGCAGCGAGGTTGGTGGTGATGACGACGTCCGCGAAATGGAGGTTGGTCGCGTTGAGGGTCGAGCCGGGGTTGAAGCCGAACCACCCGAACCAGAGGATCAGGACGCCGAGTTGGGCCAGCGGCATGTTGTGCCCGGGGATGGCGTTGGGCCTGCCGTCCCGGCCGTACTTGCCGATGCGCGGCCCGAGTAGCAGCAGCCCAGCCAGGCCGGCGGTCGCCCCGGTGAGGTGGACCACCGTGGACCCCGCGAAGTCCTGGGCGCCGAAGTTGGCCTGCAGCCACCCACCCCCGAAGAGCCAGTGGCTGATCATCGGGTAGATGAACGCGGTGAAGGGGATGGCGAACAGGACGTAGACGATGAACTTGGTGCGCTCCAGCATCGTGCCCCACACGATGGCCAGGGAGATCGCGCAGAACACGAATTCGAAGAAGAACTTGGCCGCCGCGGGCACCTGCGAGACGGCGTTCAGCGCCGGCAGGTCCATCTGGGAGCCGGGGTGGAACAGGGGCGCGAAGCCCGAGTGCCCGATGATCCCGCCCAGTGGCCCGGTCGCGACGCCAAAGGCGATGGCGAACCCCACCAGCCAGTACATGATCGACGAGATGCTGAGGTTCACGATGATCTTGGCCACCACGGTGCCGACGTTCTTCATCCGCGTGAACCCGACCTCGAGCATCGCGAAGCCCGCCTGCATCAGCAGGACCAGGAGTGCGGCGACGACCACCCAGACCGTGTCGGCCGCCACCCCGGCCGCCTGCGTCGCCGTGTTGTCGGTCGCCAGGTAGACGAGCCCATGCCTCAGCACATCGATCCCTCCGTCCAAGGACTTCTGAACAGCTCCCCGGGCCCGCGGCCCGCTTTCCCGGGCCGATCTTAGCCGGATTAACATCGGGGAACCTATGAGCGATCCACCCCTCGTCTGCATCATCGGCGCCGGCTCGTCGGGCATCGCCGCGGCCAAGGCCCTGCACCAGCGCGGGATCCCCTTCGACTGCTTCGAGAAGGGCGACCGGGTCGGGGGCAATTGGGTCTTCGGCAACCGCAACGGGATGTCGTCGGCCTACCGGTCCCTCCACATCAACACCTCCCGGGAGCGCATGGAGTACACCGACTTCCCGATGCCCAAGCACTACCCCGACTTTCCCCACCACACCCATATCGCCGAGTATTTCGACGCCTACGTCGACCATTTCGGGTTTCGCGAGACGATCACTTTCGAGACCGGTGTGGCGCGCGCCGCGCGGGACGCCGGCGGCGCGTGGCAGGTCACCCTGGACAACGGCGAGTCCCGGACCTACGGCGCGCTGATGGTGGCCAACGGCCACCACTGGGACCCACGCTGGCCGGAGCCCGCGTTCCCTGGGGACTTCGACGGCGAGCAGATGCACTCGCACCACTACGTCGACAACACAGGGTTCCGCGGCAAGAACGTCGTGGTGGTCGGAATGGGCAACTCGGCGATGGACATCGCCGTCGAGACCAGCCACGTCGCCGACCGGGTTTTCCTGTCCGCGCGGCGGGGCGCCTGGATCATTCCCAAGTACCTGTTCGGGAAGCCCCTGGACCAGCTGGGCAACGACCCCCGGGTGCCCTTCAGGGTGCGCCAGAAGATCTACGAGCGGATCCTGCGCATGAACGTCGGCAGGATGGAGAACTACGGCCTGCCCAAACCCGATCACCGCCCGGGCGAGGCCCACCCCACGATCTCCAGCGACATCCTCAGCCGCATCGGGCACGGCGAGGTCACGCCGAAGCCCAACATAGCGGAGCTGATGGGCGACCATGTGCGGTTTGCCGACGGCAGCGTCGAGGCCGTCGACGTGGTCATCTACTGCACCGGTTACCGGGTCACCTTCCCGTTCTTCGACGACGACTTCATCTCCGCGCCCGACAACGACCTGCCGCTGTTCCGCCGGGTCTTCAAGCCAGGGGTCGACAACCTGTTCTTCATCGGGCTGCTCCAGCCCCTCGGCGCCATCATGCCTCTGGCCGAGACGCAATCGGAATGGGTCGCGGACTACCTGACCGGCCGGTACGCCCTGCCCCCGAAGGCCGAGCTCGTGGCCGACATCGAGGCCGAGCGCCAGCGGATGTTCAAGCGCTACGTGGCGTCAAAGCGGCACACGATGCAGGTCGACTTCGAGGACTACCTGTACCACCTGGCGAGAGAACGGAAGCGGGGTGAGAAGCGCGCCGCGAGCCCGGGGCTGAGGACCGGCTGATTCAGGCGTCGTCGACAACGCGGGCGACCTCGACAAAGAGCGGGTGCGGCAGCCGCAGGAAGGCATCGACAACCGCCGCGTCGAACTGCCGCCCACTCTGGCTCTTGATCTCTTCGAAGGCCTCGTCGTGGGGCCACGGCTTGCGATAGGAGCGGCTGCCACAGAGCGTGTCATAGACGTCGGCCACCGCCACGATGCGACCCACCAGCGGGATCTCGTCCCCGGACTTCCCGGACGGGTAGCCCTGGCCGTTCCAACGCTCGTGGTGGTTCATGCAGATCTCCCCGGCGAGCCACAGGGTGGGGTGGCTGCCGAAAACGATCTTCGCGCCGATCGTGGTGTGGGTCTTCATCACCGCCATCTCCTCTTCGGTGAGCGGACCGGGCTTGGTCAGGATGTGCTCCGGGATGCCGATCTTGCCCACGTCGTGCAACGGCGCCGCCCTCCGGATCATGTCGCTGATGCTGGGGTTCAGCCCGAGCTCCCGGGCGATCATGCCGCTGATCATCCCGACCCTGCGGGCATGGTCCCCGGTCTCGTCGTCGCAGTACTCGGCAGCCAGCGCGAGGCGCTCCAGGATCTCGACCTGGGCCTCGTCCAGCTCACTGGTTCGGATCCGGAGCTGCTCCTCGAGGTCGAGCCGGCCGCTCATCGCCTCGCGCTTCAAGAGCGTTGTGCGCAGCGCGTTCCGGGTCCGGATCAGGACCTCGGCGTTGACCAGGGGACGGCTCAGGAAATCGAATGCGCCGGACTCGAGACCGCGACCGCGGTCGTACTCCGAGATGTCATCGCCGACCAGGATGACCGGCACCTGGAGGTCCGGGGGCACCTCCTTGGCCATCAATTGGAGCACGCTGAAACCATCCAGCTCGGGCATCTCCATGGAGAGCAGGACGACCGCCGGGCGCTGCGCCACCACCGCGTCCACGACCTCCCAGGGGTCGGCGACCTGGGTCACCGCGCCGTAGCCCTCAGCTGCCAGGATCCTCTCCAGCATCAGCGCGCGGACCTGGGTGCGCTCCACCACCAGGATGGATGCCTGCCGGAGCCGGTCCTCGGTGACCAGCTCCTCAGGAATCTGCTCGCGCCCGCTCACCGCCATCGCCACCTACCCATCGAAAGCCCTGACCACCGGGCCCCAATCGTAATCAGGCCGTGCCCGCAGGTGAGCGCGCGCCCTGGATCAGTCCTGTGCCGGACCTCGCAAAGTGAGCGCCAATCCCAGCGCGGCAACCCCGAGCAGGCCGCCGGCGACCGTGCGCGGTCCCCCCACCCCGGCAAGTTGGTGGACCACCGCCAGGCCCACGCCGCCGAGGGCGGCGAGGCTGCCGAGACCGATCGTGGCAGTGGCCAGGGCCGGCCGGTCCTCGCGCGCCAGGCGGGCGCCGGCAACCCCGAGCAACAGGACCCAGACGGCGAGCCCTGCGAGCGAGCCGCTTGCCCGACCGCCGGTCTTGAGGGCTGTCCCCGGGTCCGTCGCAATGAAGGCGCCCACGTCAATGGCGCCCATGGCGGCGATGGCAGCCAGGGCCGCAAGCAGGGGGCGGCGTGACGTCGCCTTGGTGAGCATGTCCAAATGCTAGTGCTCTGTCCAGCTAGCGCACCTGTCCATGGCGCCCCTCACCCGACGTGAAGCCGGCGGCGCCCGCCGCCGTTTCGCCGGACTCGATCGTCTGCAGGCCCAGGCCCAGCTCCGTGGCCATCGCCTCGGCCTCGGTCAGCCCCCACTGCGCCAGGGCTGAAGCGCGGTCGTTGCGCATGCAGGCCTGCGGCAACTCGGCCAGGGACGCCGCCACAAGGACCGCCTCCTCGAGCGCGGCACCCGGTTCGGCGAGGCGGTTGGCAAGGCCCATCTCGACGGCCTCGACCCCCGCGACCCCCCGCCCCGTCAGGATCATGTCCATGGCCCGGCTGTGACCTATGAGGCGGGGCAGGCGCACCGTCCCGCCATCTATGAGCGGCACGCCGAACCGCCGGCAGAACACGCCGAAGACGGCGTCCCTGGCAGCCACCCGGAGGTCGCACCAGAGCGCCAGTTCGAGCCCCCCGGCAACGGCGTAGCCCTCGACGGCGGCGATCACCGGCTTGGCGAGCACCATCCGCGTTGGCCCCATGGGGCCATCCGCGTCGATCGAAAGATCGCGCGAGTCGCCCGCGGCCAGGGCCTTGAGGTCCGCGCCGGCACAGAAGTGGCCGCCGGCCCCCGTCAGGACCGCGACGCTGACGGCATCATCGCCCTCAAATGCCCTGAAGGCCGCGGCCAGCTCAGCTGCCGTCGCGGCGTCGACCGCGTTGCGGCGGTCAGGTCGTTCGATGGTCACCACGCGGACAGGTCCGCGATCATTGATGGAGATGTTTGGCATGGCCAGAGTTTGGGGCCAAGCAGGGTGGTTGATCCGGCGCACCGTGGGGAATAACCGTGGGGTCCGCCAGATTGGCGACATCAAGATCAGCCACGCAGACCGGTCCCCGGCCGGCGATGGCCGGGAGAGAATGAGAGAGCGATGACTGAATTGAAAACCGAGCTACTACCGGTACTGCCCCTGGATGACGCCGTGGTCCTGCCCCACATGGGCGTGACCATCGGCCTGGAGGACCCCGCGCAGCGAAGCGCCATCGAAGCGGCCAAGCAGGGCAATGGCCTGCTGCTTCTGGTCCCCCGCATGGAGGGAACCTTTGCGCGCATCGGGACCGTTGCCAAACTGGAGGATTCCGGCCAGCTCCCGACGGGCGCCGATGTCTCGGTGGTGCGCGGGCTGTACCGGGCCACCATGGGTGCCGGCTCGGAGATCGGCGGCGCGCTGTGGGTCCAGGTCGAGCCCCGTAAGGACCCCGAGGAGCCCACGGAGGCCGCCCAGGACCTGGCGCGGGAATACCGCGCCCTCATCGAGAACGTGCTGGAGATCCGGGGTGCCCCGGGGGTCGTCCAGTTCATCCGTGGCATCAAGGACCCCGGCCACCTGGCCGACATGTCCGGCTACTCTCCCGACCTCAGCACCGAGCAGAAGATCGAGATCCTGGAGGAGCTCAGCGTCGAGGCGCGACTGACCAAGCTGATCGCCTGGGTCAAGGACACCCTTGCCGACCTGCAGGTCAAGGAGAGCGTCCGCAAGGAGGTCTCCGAGGGCATGGAGAAGTCGCAGCGCGACTTCATCCTGCGGCAGCAGATGGAGGCCATCAAGAAGCAACTCGGTGAGGGCGGCGACGACGCGGTCACCGGTTACCGTGAGCGCATCGAGCAGGCGGGCATGCCGCAGGCCGTCCGGAAGGAGGTCGACCACGAGCTCGACCGGCTCGAGCGCACCAGCGAGCAGAACCCCGAGCACGGTTGGATCCGCACCTACATCGACTGGATGCTCGACATCCCCTGGGACAAGCGTTCCGACGACAACTTCGACCTGGTCGAGGCGCGCCGGATCCTGGACGAGGACCACACCGGCCTGGACGACGTCAAGGACCGGATCATCGAGTTCCTGGCCGTCCGCAAGCTGCGCCAGGAGCGCGGCGTGGAGGTGGTTGGCGGCCGCGGCAGCGGCGCCATCATCACCCTCGTCGGCCCTCCCGGCGTGGGCAAGACCTCGCTCGGCGAGTCGGTCGCCCGGGCCCTGGGTCGCAAGTTCGCGAGGGTGTCGCTGGGCGGCATCCACGACGAGGCGGAGATCCGCGGTCACCGGCGGACCTACGTCGGCGCCATGCCGGGGCGGATCGTGCGGGCCCTCAAGGAGGCCGGCACCCGGAACCCGGTGATCATGCTGGACGAGATCGACAAGGTCGGCGCGGACTGGCGCGGTGACCCGAGCTCAGCGCTGCTCGAGGTGCTCGACCCGGCGCAGAACAACACGTTCCGCGATCACTACCTGGAGGTCGACCTCGACCTCTCGGACGTCCTCTTCATACCGACAGCCAACGTCTGGGACACGATCCCCGGTCCGCTGCTGGACCGGATGGAGCTGGTCAAGCTCGACGGCTACACCGAGCAGGAGAAGCTTGGCATCGCCCGCGACCACCTGATGCGGCGCCAGGTCGAGCGCAACGGCCTGCGCCCCGAGGAGGTCGTGTTCGGCGACGACGCGCTCCTCAAGGTGGTCGTCGACCATACCCGCGAAGCCGGGGTGCGCAACCTCGAGCGGGAGATCGGCAAGGTCCTGCGCAAGGTCGCGACCAGGGTTGCTCGCGGCGACATCGAGCCGCCCGTCAAGGTGACGCCCGACGACATCGAGGGCTACCTGGGCCGGTCGAAGTTCGAGAATGAGGTCGCCGACCGCACCGCGGTGCCGGGCGTGGCCACGGGTCTGGCGGTCACCGGTGCGGGGGGCGACGTGCTCTTCGTGGAGGCCACGGCCACCGAGGGCGGCGAGGGCCCCGGGGCGCTGATGCTCACCGGCCAGCTGGGCGAGGTGATGAAGGAGTCCGCGCAGATCGCGCTCTCGTACGTCCGCTCCCACGTCAAGGAACTGGGCCTGGAGGACACCAAGATCGCGCAGAACTACCACATCCACGTGCCTGCGGGCGCCGTGCCCAAGGATGGGCCGTCGGCCGGTGTGACGATGACCACCGCGCTGGTGTCATTGCTGACGCGCCGCCCGGTGCGCAGCTCTGTCGGGATGACCGGTGAGGTCACCCTGCAGGGACGCGTGCTGCCGATCGGCGGAGTGAAGCAGAAGGTCCTGGCGGCGCATCGCAGCGGGCTGACCGAGGTCATCCTGCCGCAGCGCAACGGCAAGGACCTGGACGACCTGCCGGAGACCATCCGTCAGCAGATGACCTTCCACCTCGTGAGCGACGTCGCGGAGGTGCTCGAGCATGCGCTCGAGCC
>JAXDLW010000051.1:0-95146 GCA_034666405.1 Chloroflexota bacterium
GCGTCAGCGGGGCAACCCGGCGGGCGGTGAACACCCGGCACCCGCATTGCTGCTGGCCCGGCTGCGACCGGCCGGCCAACTGGACCCAGGCGCACCACCTGAGGCCCTGGGCCCGGGGCGGCAACTCGGCTCTGGACAACATCATCCCGCTCTGCCTGCGCCACCACTGGATGGTCCACGAGGGCGGCTGGAAGATCCTGCGCACCGATGACGGCTCCATCGTCACCCTGCCGCCCGCGGTTCACCTGATGCGCGAGCTCTCCCGAGGTCCCGGCACCCCCTTCCTCGCGTAGGCAGGGGGCTGGCCGAGCTGCCTTGACCTGGTGCCGCGGCAAGCGCCCCCCTCCCTCCGACGAAGCACCGCGAACCGGCCCATAGTTACGATTTGCGTCTACATAACGGAGGGCATGGGAATGGCGAAGGATCTCTTCAGGCTGGACGACAAGGTCGCGGTCATCACGGGCGGAAGCCGCGGGATCGGGCGGTCGATCGCGGAGGAGTTCGCCCGTCGCGGGGCGAAGGTCGTGATCAGTGCGCGCAAGCAAGACGAGCTGGACGAGACGGCGAAGGCCATCACCGCCGAGGGTGGTGAGGTCACGGCGATCGCGGCGCACGCCGCCAAGGACGACACCATCAAGGCGCTGGTCGACCAGGTGATGGACAAGTACGGCCGGATCGACATCCTCGTGAACAACGCCGCCACCAATGTCGCCTTCATGCAGCTGTCGGACCTGGAGACAGCCGCGTGGGACAAGACCATCGAGGTGAACCTTCGCGGGCCGTTCGTGCTCAGCAAGGAGGTCGTGAACCGGTCGATGAAAGAGCACGGCGGCAACATCATCAACGTGTGCTCGATCGCCGGTTTCCGGGGCGATCCCAACATGGGCGCCTACTCGGTGAGCAAGGCCGCACTGGTGATGCTGACCAAGGTGCAGGCGCGGGAGCTCGGCGCTTACGGGATCCGGGTCAACGGCATCGCGCCGGCGGTGATCAAGACCAAGTTCTCCAAGGTCCTGTATGAGACCGACGAGATCCGCGCGCATGCGGAGGGGATGGCGGCTCTCGGCCGCGTCGGCGAGTGGAACGAGGTCGCCGGCACCGCGGTGTACCTCGCGAGTGACGCCAGCAGCTATGTCACCGGTTCGATCGCGCTCGTGGACGGCGGCACACTGGCCTGAGCGGTCGCAAGAGCAAGGCGCGGCGCGCGGCCGGCGCGGGTAGCCCGAGCCCGGCCCGTCCGGCCGGCGGGGGTACTGGCGCGCGGCCGGGGCGCCCGGCGCCACCCCGGCCAGCAGCACCTGGGGGCCGACGCGGACGCAGCCTCCGCGTCAACCTCGCGATCCTGGCCGGGTTGGTCATCTTCGCTATCGTCGGTTTGGTGGCCTCCGCTTATATCAGCAGCCACCGCCAGGTCGACCAACCCGGGATCGTCACCTCACCCTTCCCCGGGACCGACCCTCCCGACGGCGACACCGCCGCCGGTGGACAGGGCCAACCGGTGGGAGGCATCACCTGCGACCACGGTGAGCAACTGGCTTTCCACACCCACGCCCACCTCTACATCCTCCGCGACGGGTTCAGCCAACCGGTCGCGGCGAACGTGGGCATCCCGGGCGGTTCACTGCTGCCGAAGTGCATCTACTGGCTGCACACCCACGACCGCACCGGTGTCATTCACATGGAGGCGCCCGTCCAGCGGGCATTCACGCTGGGCGACTTCTTCGACATCTGGGGTCAGCCGCTGAGCCTCACCGAGGTTGCGCTCAACCAGGTGCCGGCGGGGACCCAGCTCGCCGTCACCGTCGATGGCCAGCCGTTCACGGGCGACCCTCGCAGCATCCCCCTCAGGGCCCACACCCAGGTGGTGATCCAGCTCGGCAAGCAGGTCAAGCCGCCGTCGTTCGACTTCGGGAGCCTGTGACGCACATACTGGTCGTCCACGACACAGGGAGTTTCTGATGGCGTTCGCGCCATTGCCCCCACCCGAAGGCGTCCAGCCGTCGTCAGGCCGCGGAGTGCTGATCCTGGTCGCGGTGCTGGTGGTCGTGCTGCTGGTCATCGCCGGTGGAGTGATGACCGCCTTCTATTTCAGCTACCGGGCCCTGTCCTCGGCCCGCCCGCACACCGCCTACTCCGCCGTGCCGGGCACCGACCCGGGCAATGGCGACACATCGACCGGCGGCCAGGGCCAATCGGTCGATGGGGTGCGCTGCAACTCCAAGGAGCAGCTCGTGAGCCACGACCACGCTCACCTCTACATCCTGAGTGATGGCGTGCAGCAGCCGGTGTCTGCCCGCGTCGGCATTCCCGGCGCGGCCGCGGCGAACTGCTTCTACTGGCTGCACACCCACGATCGCACCGGCATCATCCACATGGAGTCACCCAGCGCCACCCGGACCTACACGCTCGGCGAGTTCTTCGACATCTGGGGTCAGCCACTGAGCCCGACCCGGGTCGCGCGGCTCCAGGTCCCGGGCGGCAAGCTGGCCGCTTTCGTCGATGGCGAGCGGTACTCGGGGGACATCCGGCAGATTTCGCTGCACGCCCACACCGAGGTTGTCATCGAGATCGGCCGGGAGGTGCCGCCTCCCACTTACGACCTCTCCGGCTACTAGCCGCCCGGACCCCCCGGCAGAGCAGGCTCTGGCCAACCCTGTAAGAATCTTTACAACATGACGGGCCGTTCACTTGCTCCGAGCACCCCGCGTGGGGAGGCCACCCGGCAGCGGGTGCTGGAGGCCGCCGAGCAGGTGTTCGGCGCCAAGGGATACCACGGCGCCAGCGTCACCGAGATCACGCGCGCGGCGGGCGTGGCCCAGGGGACGTTCTACCTCTACTTCCGCGGCAAGAAGGAGATCTTCCTTGACCTCGTCGATGACCTCGGCGCGCGACTCCGCGATGTGACCGTCGAAGCCGGGCTTGACACCTCGACGTATACGCAGGCCCAGGAACGGGGCTTCCACGCCTTCTTCAAGTTCGCCCGGGGCCACCGCCACATCTACCGGATCATCCAGGAGTGCGACCGCGTCGACCCCACCACCTACCGCCGCTTCTATTCACTCCTGGCCGACACGTACCGCCGGGGTGCGGAGGTGGCCGGTGCTGATGTCCTGGCGCGTATCGATCCCGAGGTCCTGGCGTACTGCATGCTCGGCGTGGGCCACTTCGTGGCGCTTCGGTTCCTGATGTGGGATGACGCCTTCCCGCCCGAGGCCGAGGCCGCGGCGATCGCCTTCGTGCAGCGGGGCAGCAGCCTGACCTGAGGCCGCAGTTGGCGGGGGCGGGCAGGGCCCCGCAGGCGCCGGGCCCTGGGGCCCCGACGACGTGAGCTATACGTTAGCGTCTTATCCACTATCCCTCCGCCCTAAAGTATGATATCCTCCCTATCACATTCACACTGCCTCTCCAAAGGGATCAGGGCAGCTTTGAGATAGGAGGTTGATCTTGGGAACCCTGATACTGGTCGTTCTGATCGTGCTGTTCCTGCTGGCGCTCCTCGGCGGCGGCGGGTATGTCTACCGTGAGTACTACGGTCCGGGCGGCACCACGGTGGTCGAGGAGGGCGGCGGCGGAGGCGGCGCCGGGGCGATCGTCGCGTTGATCGTCGTGCTGCTCGTCCTGCTGTTCCTGATCTTCGGTGGCATGAGCTTCCACTGGTACAGCGGTGGCGGCACCACCAACACGACCAACGTCAACACCAACACCCACTCCTAGTAGAGAGCGCATGACAGCCCGGGCGGCCACGGTCGCCCGGGCTTTGTCGCGTAACGGCTGATGCAGGCGCTGGGTAACCGGGATATCGCCGTCGTCGCCCATGCCCCCGCGAGTCGGGGATTCGGTGCCAGGCCGCTGCGCGCGGTCAACGTCCGCAGCCTCGAGATGGTCGGCGTACTGGCGATCGCGCTGGTCGCCACGGGCCTCCGCCTGCTGACCCGCAGCACCTACCTCTTCAACTGGGACTCGATCCAGTTCGCGCTTGGCGTCCAGCGGTTCGACATCGCCGCGCACCGCCCCCATCCACCCGGCTACCTCGGCTACATCCTCCTAGGCCGCCTGTTCACGCACCTTTCCGGGGGGTCCGCGGAGGACGGCCTGGTGCTATTGAGTGCCCTCGCGTCCGGCGCCGTCGTGCTCATTGCCTACTGCGCAGCGCGCGACATCTGGGGCCGCGGCGCCGGTTGGACGGCAGCCCTGGTCTTCCTGTCGTCGCCCCTGGCGTGGATATACGGCAGCGTCGCCCTGACCTATGCCCTCGACCCACTGTTCGCGGTCCTCGTCCTCTGGATGTCGTACCGCGCCTGCCGCGGAGATCGTCGCTCCCTCATCCTGGCCGCAGCTGTCGCCGGCCTGGCCGGGGCGATCCGGCCCACGGACGAGGCCTTCCTGGTGGCGCCCCTCCTCTGGGCGGGGTGGCGCGCCTGGAGATCCGGCGGGCGCGGCACGGTGCTCGCCGCCGCGGGGACCCTGGTGGCCACGACTCTGGCGTGGCTCGGACCACTCCTCATCGCCAGTGGGGGCCTCGACCGCTACCTGCTGGTGTCGAAGGAACTGAGTGACCGGGCCAGCAACACGTCCGCGGTGTGGAAGACCGGCCTTTACGGCCTCAACCTCAACGGCGGCGCGGTCCTCATCGGTGTCGCGATGGCGTTTGGCGTCTTTGTCCCGATTGGCCTCAGCTACGCGGTGGTCCGGCGCCTGCCGAGGCTTGGCATCCGCCGGCCCGGCATCGACCGGGACTACGCAATGCTGGCCCTGGCACTGCTGACGCCGGCGCTCGCCGTGTATGTGCTGGTGCACATCGGCCAGCTCGGCTACATCCTGCTGCTTCTGCCGGCACTGGCGCTCCCCGTCGGGGTCGCCGTCGACGGCCTCGTTCGTGCGGCCTTCCCGGCTGGCCGGCGGCAGGTCGCCCGGGTGGGGATCCTGGCAGCCTGCGTGGTCGTGAACGCCGCGATCTTCGCGCTGCCCGCCGGCGGCATGCGGGACCAGGTGGTCGAACACGACCGTTATGCGGGGTCGCTCATCACAGCGGTGAGGGAGTACGACCCATCCAGCACCGTGCTGCTCACCAGCGCCGAGGCCCAGGGCTCCTACCGCCTCGCCCAGTACTACCTCGGCTCGTACCCGGTGGTCGCACTGGGCACGGACCGTCGCAGCCACGCAGGAGAGATGTTCTCCACCCGCGGGCCGGCCCCGGAGTACGACCTCGCCCGGTTCGACCGCGCCGGCACCGTCGCCTTCCCGGCTGGCACCCGTACCGTGCTGGTGCTGGACCAGGGGGCTCTCGACCTGGTGGGCGATCGCAGCCGGGTTTCGACACTGAAGTTCGGCGATGGCTGGCGGCTCTGGGTCATGCACCCGGCGTCGACCGACACCCCGGTGGCCGCCGGGAGATGGGTCTACCTGCGGGCGCGCGACTGCCCGTGTCGGGGCGCATCAAGCACGCGCCCTGTGCCAGCACCCGGCACACCGCTCTAACCCCGGCCTGCCTAGAATCAGCCAATGGCCGGACCAATCCCTCTCTTCCTTCTCCGGACTGTGCTGTTCCCCCACATGCCGCTTTCGCTGCACGTGTTCGAAGAGCGGTACAAGCAGATGCTCCACGACTGCCTCGAGAGCGGCCAGTCGTTCGGGGTGGTGGCCATCCGGGAGGGCGACGAGGTCGGCGGTGAGGCCCGCCCGTGCGAGGTCGGGACGCTGGCGCGCATCGTGCATGTCGAGAAGCTTGACGACGGGCGTATGAACCTGATCATCTCCGGCGCGTCGCGCTTCCGGGTGTTGCGCGAGGTCCCAGGCAAGCCGTACGTCCAGGCCGACGTCGATTACCTCGAGGAGGCTGAGCCCCCGGTGGACGGCGTCCTCAGCCGCAGGGTCAAGCAGGCCTTCGAGGGCTATATCGCCGGGTTGCGGCGAATGGCCCCAAACCTCAGCTCGGTTCCGGTGATCCCCGCTGAGGACGAGGTGCTCGGGTACCTCGTCGCGGCGATGGTCGAGACGCCGCTCGCGGCTCGGCAGCGGCTCCTGGAGGCGCAGACGCCGGCGGAGCGGATGGAGATGGAGCTGAAGATCTTGCGGTTCGAGGCCGACCTGGTGAACCGGCAGGTTTTGCCGACTGCGGTGCCGGCGGGCTCTTTCTCGCAGAACTGACCCTGGCCCGCGGCCTGGTCGGCGGGGGCGCGCTCACCAAGGGCGCGACAGGCGCCGCTTCAAACGCCACCATCGTCGCCGGCGCGGGCGCCTCGTCGGCGGTCCGCCTCCGGCGAAGCGCGCTGATCAGCCGTCCGCGATAGGGCAGCAGGAAGCTGACGAGCAGGATCAGCATCGCCGCGCCGACGAGGAACTGAGGTTCCACGGCCGGGGTTCCGGTGGCTCGCGCCAGCGTGTTGCTGTGGCGGGCCCGGCCACCGTTGGCCTCGGACCCCGACAAGGTGTCGATCAACGTCTGCGACGAGATCCCCGCGGAGGTCGCCTTGACGATGGTTCGTCCACGTGTCTTCGACAGGGTCAGCTTGACCGTCGCAGACCCGGTGACGTCGGTGGTCAGCGTCGTCGCGGACAGGGTCGAGCCGCTGTCGGGCTTCTCCGTCAACTCCAACTCGACCGGGGTGTTGGTGACGGCGTAGCGGTCGGTGCCTCGCGACCCGCTGACGCTGATCGTGAGCGTGGTGCTCTCACCTGGCCCGGGGTGCTGCGGGTCGGCGAGCATGTCGACTCGTGACCCGGGCACCGTCGGCGGCGTAGGCGGTCCGCTGGTGCTTCCGACAATGCTGTCGGGCGCCGTGGTCGGGGGTGGGATGATCACCCCGGGGATCGGCGCGGAAGGCTGGGGCTGAGGCTTCGGACCGGGGTTGTGCGTTGGTGGCGGCTTGGGCGGTGTCGGGGTGGACTTCGGGCTGGTCGTGGGGGATGCGCTGGCCGAGGGGCTCGCCGATGGGCAGAGCGGCTCCGGCAGGATGCAGCCCGAAGGGGACGGGCTTGGCGTCGGGTCGGCCGCTGCCGCTCCCTGGACCAGGCTCCCGGCTCCCGGCAGGGCGAGAGCGACGGCGATTGCCGCCGCGGGGATCGTGGCTAGGGCGCGCCGAAGGCCCAATGGCGAGATTCGTGTGCGCACGGTCCGCCGATTATTGCAGCGCCCGCCCGGGGCGCCGCCTACTTGAGGTCGATGACCAGCCGGTTGGGGCCCGTCAGGTAGTACATCGAGAACTGCGGCGACTGGGCCAGGGAGCTCCCCAGCCGGAGGCCGAGGCCGGCGCCGGTCCCGGCGGAGCTCATCCCCGTGATCGGCCCGATCGGCTGGAACCCGGAAACGATCGCCGGGTCGATTGAGATGCCCGCCGCCTGGATGTAGAGACTCCCGTCGGCCGCGCGACCCAGCTGGGCATCAGGGGCCGGGCCGGTGCCCTCGAGGTCGTACACGATACGGGTCACGCCGGCCCCCGGGCTACCGCCCCGGATCCGCAGGACCTTATACCCGGTGCCGCCGGCGCCGGCGGTGATGGTGCCCGTGAGCGGCGGGATGGCGGAGGCGTTGGCCGATGCTGCCGGGCTCGGGGCCGAAGAGGGTGTTGCGGCTGGGCTGGCGCTGGTCGCCGGGGTCGCGTGGGTCGCGGGACGGGTCGCCACCGGGCTGGGTTTGGCGGTCAGGCGGGGCACGACGAACACCCCGAGCACCAGCACGATCATGATTGCCGAGGCGGCGACCACCCCGATCTTCATCTCCTGGGTGAGCGCCGGCATCGCCGAGCTGCGGGGCTCCTTGCGCTGGCCGCGCAGGGCACCGCGGTATTCCTCCAAGCGGGGGCTCACGGTGGCCTTCTCGGCTGCCGCCGCCGGCTCCGCCGCGACCCGGGGCCCTGTGAGCTCCTCGCGCATGCTGGCCACCGCGGCGGCCACCTCGTCCTCGGCCACGGGGGCGAAATCGGGTGCCAGGGTCACGGCCGGCGCGTGCGCCGGTTCTTCGGCAGGCTCAGCGGTGGGTTCCTCGGCGACCGCGGGCTCCTCGGCGGGTTCTGCGATCGCGGGTTTCTCGGCGACAGCGGGCTCCTCGGCGACAGCGGCTTGCCAGTCGGGCTCGTCGACGCTCTCGGGGGTCGCGGGCTCCCAGTCCGTGCCCGCCTCGTGCTCGAGGGCGACCTGGGCGGCGAGGTCCTCCTCGACAAGGCGCCGGCCGCGCGCCTCGATATCCTCGGCGTCGGCCGCCTCGGCCTCCACCCAGGGCGGGGTGGACTGGGGCTCCGGGGCGTCCGGGCGCTCGACGAGGGCGCCGTTGACCTCGGCACTCGGCAGATCCTGCTCCCATGGCAGCGGACCGGAGGGAATCTCCGCTTCAGGTTCGTGGACATCGTTATCAATGTCCGCGCGGACGATGGCCGAGAACGGGCCGGGCTCACCTCGGGGCTCGGGCTGGATCGCGCGTTCGGGTACCGGCGGCGGTGGGGGGATGGGCAACGGCTCGAATACCGCCGTCGCTTCGGGGGCGACCTCCTCCGCTGGCGCCGGGTCCGGGGCCGCCGCCAGCGCCTGCGCAGGGTCCGGCGACTCCAGCACGGGTGGGTCCGGGACGCGGTGCGCGTCCTCTCGCTCCTGGCTCATGGCCACCCAGGTGTTGAGGGGGGCGTCGGCTGGCTCCACGTCCAACGCTTCTCGCGGGGCCGGGGTCGCATCGACGGCGGGGGGGACCGGCAGGACCGGGTCCAGCTCGAGAACGGCGCGGAATCGCTCGGTGCTGTAGATATCGGTCTCGTCGTCGGTGGCCTCCTCGTCCGTTGCCACGTCCTCCGCCATGACGGCGGTCTCCAGGAGGGGCGGCGCGGTGAGCTCTGGCTCGGGGAGAACCGGCGCCGGCACCGGCACCTGGATGTCGCCGGCGCCGACCCGGCTTGCCTCGCCGATACCGGCACGTTCACGGAAGACAGCCAGGGCGGGCATCAGGGTGGTGCCCGGGATCAGGGCGCGGCCCATGCCCCGGACCCGCTCACGCGCTGAGGTCACCTCGTCCAGCAGCGCCCCGCATGCGGCGCAGCCGCGCAGGTGCTCCTCGATCTGCTGGCGGGCGTCAGCGGCCAGCTCGTCGTCGAGATAGGGGGTCAGCGCCTTCGGCTGGCATTTCTTGGCGGCCACGCTACCTGCGGTGCCCCACTAGAACTTGATGTAGTCGTAGGCCTGCTGGAAGTCGTGCCGCGCGCGGTCGAGGTCGCGGACCACCGCGCTGCGCCCGATCGCCGCCGCCCGTGCCACCTGGTCGTAGTTGAGGTCGCAGTAGTCGTGCAGGAGCAGGACCACCCGGGAGTTGAACTCCAGCGTCGAGAGCGCGCGCTGCTCGGTGCCGTTCGACAGGTCGGTCACGTGGGCTTCGTTGAAGGCCACCGCCGGCTCGCTGGTGCCACCGAACATCCGCTGCCACATGCTCTTCTTCTCGCCCTTCTTGAGGAAGTCGCGGGCGCGCGCCGTCGCGATCAGGTACATCAGCGACCGCGGCTCGTTGGGGGTCTTGCCCTTGCGGTAGTAGCGGGCGAGCTGGTCGAAGGTCTCTTCGCTGAGGCGGTGGGCCACGCCGATATCACCCACCAGGCGCTCCAGGTAACTCAGAACCTGATTGAAGGAGGCCAGGAACAGGGAGTCGAAATCGGGCTGCGTGCTGGAGAAATTCAGCACCAGGCTTAGCTCATTCATTACAAAGACGTGTGGAGAACGCTGCGGCCAGTGTAGACCGGCGCCTGGTCATAAGCAACTTGGCCCCAGCAGTTGCCGGGGCTGGGACCAGGCGCGTCCAGCGGGTCTCAGAGCAGGAAGAGGTCGGAATCGCTGAACAGCCCCGTGGGGTCGATCCCCACGCGGCGCAGCAGCGACGGCGGGATGCCGATGTCCGCCACGTGGAGGCGCCCGACGCGTTCCCGGGCGCCGGGCTCCAGCATCCCGGTCTTGGGCGCTGCGAGCGTGACCGTGTCCGCGGCGGTCACGCAACTCCCCACGACCGCGCCCGTGGCGGCGTCCAGCCCTGAGGGAAGGTCGACCGCGAGGATCGCGGCGCCTGCGCGTTCGAGCGCGTCGATCATCTCCGCGACCTCGCCCCTGGGCGCCCCCTCAGAGCCAAACCCGAGCAGCGCGTCCAGGTACAGGTCGGCCATGGGTAGCTTCCCTATCCAACGCTCGACCGGCACGCCGGAGGCGACCGCGGCGACGAGCTGGGCGGCGCTCAGCCCGGTCGCCTCCCCAGGCTCATAGGAGGTGATCACCTGTGCCTTCGCGCCCCAGCCCAGAAGCCGGCGGGCGGCCACCAGGCCGTCGCCGCCATTGTTCCCCTTGCCTGCTAGGATGCAGACCGCCCGGCCCTCCAGCGATGGGCCGACGATCTCGCGGGCCACTCGGGCGGCCTGCAGGCCGGCCACCTCCATAAGCTGCAGCGGGGCGATCCAATATTCCACCTCGGCGAGCCGGTCCACCTCGCGCATCTGGCCCGGCGACAACCCTGATTTCCAGGAGGTCAACTTGTCCACCGCCATCAATCTAGTGCAGGGCCGCGAGGTCCTCGACTCACGCGGAAACCCGACCGTCGAGGTGGAGGTGGTGCTCGAGGGCGGCGCCCGGGGCATCGCCAAGGTGCCGTCGGGCGCATCGACCGGGACCCACGAGGCGGTGGAGCTGAGGGATGGGGACGCGGCGCGCTACGGCGGCAAGGGCGTTCTCACGGCCACCGCCAACGTCAATGGCGAGATCGCCGCGGCGGTGCGCGGACACGATGCCGCCGACCAGGCGGGGCTCGACCGGCGGCTGCTGGAACTTGATGGGACCCCCAACAAGGGCCGTCTTGGGGCCAACGCCGTCCTGGGTGTATCGCTTGCGTCGGCCCGGGCGGCGGCTGCGGCAAGCGGGCGCCCGCTCTACGCCCACCTCGGCGGCGACGACGCGGTGACCCTCCCGGTCCCGATGCTCAACATCATCAATGGCGGCGCGCACGCGGACACCGCGGTCGATTTCCAGGAGTTCATGGTCGTGCCCTGCGGCATGCCCACCTTCGCGGAGGCCCTGCGCGCGGGCGCCGAGGTCTTCCACGCGCTCAAGGCGGCGATCAAGAAGCGCGGTTTGAGCACGGGGCAGGGGGACGAGGGCGGTTTCGCCCCCGACCTGAAGTCCAACCGCGAGGCGATGGACCTGCTGGTCGAGGGCATCCAGGCCGCCGGTTACGAACCCGGCAGAGACGTCGCCATCGCGCTCGACCCCGCCACCAGCGAGCTCTATCGCGATGGGAAGTACCACCTCAAGGGTGAGGGCCGGACGCTGAGCAGTGAGGAGATGGTGGCGCTGTGGGAGGAGTGGATCGCCGCCTACCCCGTGCTGTCGATCGAGGACGGGCTCGCGGAAGACGACTGGGACGGCTGGAAGCTGATGACCGACCGGATGGGAGCGCGGACCCAGCTGGTGGGTGACGACCTGTTCGTGACCAACCCGGCCCGCCTCCAGGAGGGCATCGACAAGGGGGTGGCCAACGCCATCCTGGTGAAGGTGAACCAGATCGGGTCGCTCACCGAGACCCTGACGGCCATGGGCCTGGCTCGCTCCGCGAGCTACGCGTCGATCATGTCGCACCGTTCCGGGGAGACGGAGGACACGACCATCGCTGATCTCGCGGTGGCCACCAACGCCGGGCAGATCAAGACCGGCGCCCCATCGCGCTCGGAGCGCGTGGCCAAGTACAACCGCCTGCTGGTAATCGAATCCGAGCTTGGCTCACGGGCCCGCTTCCCGGGGAGGAGCGCCTTCCGCTCCTGACCCCGGTCGGCTACGATGCTGGCCGGTGGGGACCTTTTTCGCGAGCCGTCGCAACCAGGTGATCGTGGCCGTCGCCGCGATCCTCCTGGTCCTGGCGTCGATCGTTGCCTACAACCTGGTTCGGGGCGGCACGCCCAAGATCGGCGTCACCCAGACCGGGACCGGGAGCGTGACGTCGCCGAGCCCGTCGGCGACCGACTCGCCCTCGCCGGATGTGTCACCCTCGCCGAGCCTGGCCCCGACGCCGTCGCCTTCGAGTGCCCCGTCGGCTGAGGCATCGGCAGCCGTACCGAGCACCACCGCGCCCGCCATCGGTACCGCCGGTCATGAGATGAATCCGCCGGCAGCCGATGCCACCAAGCCCAACGCCGGCCCCTGCGATGCCTGGTACGACACCTCCACGGGCTGGAGTGCGGGATCGTGCGGGATCCTGCTGCTCAAGAGCAAGGAGGTGACACGCTCGGTTGGCTATGTGACGGAGCAGAAGTCCGCCGGCTCGGGCACCGCCTGGCGGGTCTTCCTGATGACGTCGACAGCGGGGACGTGGCATATCAAGCTCGAAGCCACGGATGAGTCCGGGACCCGGTTCGACACCGTCGATGTCAAGGAAGCCAATGTCGCCGGGGACGACTTCCCGGAGGTCGTGGTCGGGTTCCGCATCCATGGCACGGGCCTTTTCCTGACCTACGACATAGTCCAGGTGCCGTCGGGTGGGGCCCTCAACGTGGCCGCGTCGCGCAACCTGGACCATGGCTCGGCAAACATCGAGTCCACGGACATCGTTGACTACACGCCATATCCCAATGCCTCCACGCCCGATTACTTCATTCGCAGCGTGATCGGGTTCAGCGCCGGTGCCTTCCGCATCACGGACAGCAGCCACGCGCCCGAGCGTGGGCCCGGGAACCTCGCCCCGCCACCCTGACCTCGCGAATTGGCGGCCTTGACTAATCTTTTCACGGATGGGAATCCTGGAGGGTAAGGCGGCCCTGGTCACGGGGGGGTCGTCGGGGATCGGTCAGGCGACGGTGCGGCGCTTCCTCGACGGCGGCGCTCAGGTCACGGTGGTGGACCTCCAACCCCCCACCGACGATGTCACCTATATCGAGGCCGACGTGGGCGAGAGCGCGTCCTGGCCGGTGATCGTCGAACAGGCGGTGCAGAAGATGGGCGGCATCGACGTGGCGTTCCTGAATGCCGGGGTCACGACCGGCGAGAGCCAGATCGAGAAGGTCACCGACGACCAGTACCACCGCATCATGCGCGTCAACCAGGACCAGGTCTTCTACGGCGTCCGCCAGCTGGTGCCGCTGATGAGTGGGCGCGGCGGCGGGTGGATCGTCGCCACCGCCTCGCTGGCCGGGCTGACGGGAGTGCCCCCGGACCCCGTCTACGCCGCGACCAAGCACGCGGTCGTGGGGCTGGTGCGCTCGCTCGGCCCGGTGCTGCAGCAATCCGGGATCCGCATCAACGCGATCTGCCCGGGCTTCACCGACACCCCGTTGCTCAGCGGCGATGAGGGCGAGGCCCTCCGGCAGATGGGCTTCCCGCTACTGAACGCGGATGACATCGCGCGGGCGGTGATGACCGCGATCGAGAGCGGCGGCAGCGGTCTCTGCTACCCGATCCAGCCCGGACGGGAGGCCGAGCCCTATCGGTTTGCCGGGATCCCGGGCCCCAAGGTCGCGGGCGAGGGGACACCCCGGCCCCCCTACCTCAGCTAGGCGCTAGAACAGCCCGGCCCTCAGAAGGGCCATTTCTTCTTCTTGTCCTCTCCGTCGGACGGCGCCGCCGCCGGGGGCATGGCGGCCGCCGGCATGGGGTCGGGGAAGATCGCCGTCTCGGCCGCGCCGCTTTCGGGTGCCGCCGCCTGGGCGGCCATGGCCGGGGCGGGCATCGCCTGGCCACCGCCGGAAGAGGTCGAGGTTTCCGCGGCGCCCAGCCGGTAGATGATCCCGGCGCAGCGGTTGCAGACCATCAGGCCGTCAACCCGCTCGGGCAGGCAGTCGACACAGAAGGCCTCGAGGCAACCCGGGCAGACCCCGAGCGCGGGGAGGTGTGGGTGGTTGGAGCACGCCACGTACTCGTACACCGGGGCCTGGGGTGCGGGCGGGGGGGCGACGGGCGTCTCCGGCTCCGTCTCGATCGAGGCCTCCGAAGCCTCGTTCGGTTCCGGCGCCGCCGCCACTGCGTCCGGCAGGGCGGGTGGCTCGTCTGCCACCTCGGGTCGCGGGAAGGCCGACGCCGGCGAGATCATGGTCTCCTCGGCGTTCTGCGGACCGGAGATCATTGTCTCCTCCGGGCTCGAGATCATGGTCTCCTCGGGGGTGGTCTCGGGCGGCCACTCGGCCTCCACACCGTCCGGCCAGGCCAGAACCGCGGAGAAGCTCATCTCGACCCCGCCGAAGCCGACCCGGTCGCCGTCCTGCAGCGCCCGGTCGACCTGGTTCATAAGCCGCTCGCCGTTGACCGACGTGCCGTTGGTGGACCCCAGGTCGCGCAGGAGGATCGTGCCGTGCTCATAGGCCAGCTCGGCGTGGCGCCTCGAGACGCTGCGCTCCTGGTCGAGGGTGCCCAGGTCGACGTCGGGGACCATGTTCGTGATGCGGTCCTTGCGACCGACGGTGTTGGTCACCTTGTTCAGGGGGAATGTGAGCTGGCCAAAAACCAGCGTTGGTCCTGCGGCGATAGCTAGGTCCTCCTCGAATGCGGCACTGGGCGCATGTTACTTGGTCGACTGCACGATGTAGGTGGCCGCGGTGATGTCCTTGATCTGGGTGAAGGCCAGCTCGAGCAGGGTGTCCCGGTTGGCGTAGACGCCGGTGTAGCTGTCCTTCAGCGTCGACACGCGTCCCGGCGGAAGGTTGGCGGGCGCCTTCCAGCCGGCTGCGGTGAGCAGCGCCACGGTGGCCTGCTGCTCATCGGCCAGCGCCTGCTTGGACACGTACATGATGGTCGTGATCCTGCCACGCTGTTGGTAGAACGAGCGCGTGGTGCCGGCCGGCCGCGGGATCGGGTCCATGCCATCCACGTCGGTTTTGGGGACGCTGCTCATCGCCTTCACCAGCTCGCTGGTGTCGGTGGGCGTGACCCGGTACTTCGTTGGGCTGGACACGATCAGGGCGACCGAAACGCCGATGGCAATCAGCAACAGCGAGGTGATGACCGCGCCGGCAGCCCGGTGCTTGCGCTTGGCACGGACATGGCGACCCACCTGGGCCGTCCGGGCCCGGCTGCGGGTGGCCGACGACATCAGTGCTCTCCCGGGAAGTCGCCTGGTTCCTCCGGGCTGAACGGCAACGTGAACATCGTGTAGCGGGTGAAATCGAAGTCGATCTCGGAGTCCCAGGTCCAGCTGGTGCTGAGGCCGCTGTCGTACTTGAACATCACGCGCATGGTCTCGGCCCCGGGGTTGATCGCGCGGGTGAACCCGCCCTGGCTGACGTGCGGCAGCGAAGCGCCGTCCAGGAAGCCGTTCACCTTGTCGACCAGCTGGGAGATGAGCCCGGGCTTACCGGCCGCGCCCGGGGTGTTGTGGGCGCTGTCGCTGTACTTCCAGGGGTCGTTGCCTCCCACCGGCCGGATGTTCTCCGGCTTGATCGTGGTGTCCATCTCGTGAGCCGCGGCGCGCTGCCAGTCGAGCAGGTTCTGGTTGCTCATCTGCCAGGCGTGCCCGTCCTTGGGCCGGTCGATCATGGCCATCTTGGCCGACTCCTCCATCGCCTCGCGGACGATCATGCGGTCGTACGCGTAGCGTCCCAGCGTCAGGGCGCCGATCAGCAGCGCACCCAGCACGCCCATGGAGAGGGCCAGCTCGAGCACCGCCTGGCCGCCCTGCCGGCCACCGCGTTTGCGTGGGCGCACAGGCGCGCCAAAGAAACGCATCATGGGCTCGCGTTGCAGTTGTACTTGTCGAGGATCTGCAGGGCGACGGTGCTGGGGTCCGAGTTGGGCGAGGTCACGAAGGCCGAGACGATGGACCAGATCAGCGACAGGATGCTCTGCAGCACGTGGCTGGCGCTGCCCGAGAAGCTCTGGATGATGTGGACCGCGTCACACACGTACTGGTTGGGCGGGATGTGCCGCAGGACCGCGTGGTACGTGCGCACCTCGGGTGTATCACCCAGGATCGCCTTGGCCAGGGCGTCCATCCCGAGCGGCAGGTTGTTGATGAAGCTGACCGCGTTGATGATGAGGTCCGCGATCGCCGTGCAGATCCCCGAGAGCGAGCTGGGGATGAATCCCAGGACCCTGTCGTCGGGGTTGTCCTTGAAGATGGCGCGGCAGGTGGTCCTGAAGCTGATCTTGTCGTTGGGGTCCTTCGCCAGCACGACATCCGCCTGGCTCAACGCCACCGCGAACTTGTTGCTGGTCTCGTGGCCGCTGAGCCGTGCGGTGAGGTTCTCCTCGACCGTGGGCTCCAGCGCCTTGAACTCAAGAAAGGTGAGGTGGCGCTTGCCGTCGTCCGCGTCGGTCGACTTGCCCTTGATCGTCTTGTTGGCGTCCCGGATCCAGGTGGCGTAGCCGCCCGCGTCACCGCCGTAGATCTGGCCGAAGTAGTCCGTCGAGCGGACGTCCGGCGGCCCACCGCCGGGTCCCGCGGGGAAGGAACCGCAGTCGGCGAACAGCTCGTACTTGGTGGACCCGTCGGTGTCCTTGTAGACGAAGTTCTTGAAGGGCGCGTTGTTGGGTGGAGGTGCGTTCGGGATCGGTCCGCCCGGCACCGGGCCGCCCGCGGTGCAGTTCTGGCCCCTGTCGGTCGCCGAGAAGTAGGACGCCGCGGCGTCCACCCATTGCTGGTTGTTGCGATGGGACGTGGAGCCGAAACCCCAGGGCTGCTTGCTCTGGCCGAATGGGATGTACGAGAAGGGGTTGGCCGTGTAGAGCTGGGGACAGCCCTTCGTTGGGTCCGGCCCACCCTCGCACGACCCGCTGGGCTGGGCGCCGCCGTTGATCGTCTCGTTCAGCTCGCCGATGACCCGGTCGAGCACCGCGTTCACGTCACCCACGCTGCCGCTCGTATCGTCGAAGCGGTTCTTCTTGGGGTCCGGGTCGTTGATCTCCGTCTTGAGCAGCGTGAGCTGGTCCAGCTCCTGCTGGAACGGCACATCCATGGCCGCCTTGAGGGTGCCCTTCTCGGCATCCGTGATGTGGTACGAGGCCACGGATCTCACGGAGACGGACTGGTTCTTGGTGGGGTCGGCGTTCGTCGTCGTTGGTGGCGTCTGGTCGCGCCAGAAGTACGTCAGGCCCTGGAGCCGGATCGTGTCCTTGAGGGTCGTCAGGTTGCCGGGGAACTGGTCGGTGTTGCGGTCGGTCGGGTAGTCGACGACGGCCTGCTCGATGACGGTCGCCTTGTTCTTGATGTCGCCGGCACTGAGCTTGGCCCCGGGCGCGTCACCGATGCTCACCGGGATCATGAACCCGTTGTAGCCATTGCCGTCGGCAATCAGCGCGGAGTTGAGCTCCGCGGCTATCCATTTGACGACGCTGATGATCGTGCGTAACGCACTGAAGATGGGTTTGAGGGCGCTGCTTAAGCCACTCCCCACGCCAGTTATGGCCGACCCGATTGGGAACAGGACCGCGGCCGCGGCCGCCAGGACGGCCGCCACGCCGGCGCCGAAAAGGGTCGCGGCGGCGATGGCCGCTGACGACGCCAGCACCGCCGCGACGACGGTGATCGCGTGGCCCAGGTTGGGGATGGCGTCAACGCCCCACTGGATGGAATCGAGGAAGGCCTGGTCGTTGAGCGACGCCAGGTAGCCCTCGGCCGCGGCCAGGGCCCCCTGGTCGGCGCTGGCCTGCATGTTGTTGGAGCCGGCCCCGGTCTGGGCCAGGCCCGTGGCCATGAGCACCATCAGGGTGAGCAGCACCGCCGTCAGGGCGGTGATCAGGGTCACGTTGCCGCGCTGTGCCTCCAGCATCTAGAACTCCGGTGGGAGGCGCGCGGCGATCGCGCGCTCCTCGAGCAGGCTGCCGCTGGAGTTCTTGGTCCCCCAGATGGCGGCGAGGACGTCCCAGCCGGGGATGGACTTGAGGTGGTAGCAGTAGCGCACTTCGATCGACTGCACCGTGTAGAAGCCGTTGCTGTTGAGGTCCGGACCGGTCTTCACCTCGGGGTTGTTGTTGGCCCCGGGGCAGAGGGCGTTCTTCTCATCGATGAAGTTCTCGACCCACTTCGGGCGCACCGACTTCTGCGCCTGGATGATGTCAATGGCGACGGCGAACGAATGGCTGCGCAGGGCTCCCTGGGTCTTGTCGGTGCTCCAGTAGTCCGGGTCGGTCAGGACCCCGGCGGGGAGGGTGTCGAGGGTCTCGAACGGCGCCGGGTGGGGAGTGTTGGGATCTGAGCTGAGCCGCGCCATGTACACCGCGCTGTTGTACGTCGCCTTCTGCTGGGCGATCTTGATGGAGTAGATCAGGCTGATGCTGATCACGATGAACATGATCACCAGCACCAGCGGGATGACCAGCGCGAACTCGACCATGGCCTGGCCGGCGCTCCGCCGTCGGCGGCCAAGCCTCATCGATACTCGATCCTTTGGTTGAGGCTGTCGATGGCGTTGACGCAGTCGGGTTCGCAGGACAGCACCAGGTAGTCCTTGTTCCGGGCATCGTCCAGGTTGTTGGTCCAGAACTTGTCGACACCCATCATCGAGGCCACCGCGAAGGCGGTCACGACGGTGGCCATGATGAGGGCGTACTCGAGCATGGCCTGGCCGCGCTCGAGGTGCCGCCGCCAGCGGGACAACTACTTGTTACCGATCTGCAGGAAGGCGAGCGACCCCAGGATGATCAGCAGCGCCAGCATGTTGATCATGGTCGGGAAGGTCATCAGCACGGGCGCGCGTAGCGACCGGGCCTTGATCTCCTGCTCGCGCTTGATGCGCAACTCCGTCGACTGGCCGTGCAGCATGTCCTTGAGGTCCCGACCACCCACCTGGGTCGCCTGGCCCACCGCGGCGACGAGGAAGGACAGGTCGTCGTTGCGGTTCTTGCGCAGCATCTCCTCCATGGCGGTGTTGAGGCGCTCCTTCAACTGCGTCGTCCGCTGCACGACGTATCCCAACTCCTGGGCCAGCACCTCGGTCTCGAAGTAGCGGCAGTAGTAAGCGATCCCGGAGTCGATCGAGGTGCGCTCGACGGCGAGCCCGATGACCTCGAGGGCCAGCGGCAGGGCGCGGCTGATCTTGTTCTGGCGCAACGTCGCGGCCGTTTTGATGGTGCTGTTGGGGGTGCCGAAACCGACCGCGGCGCCGCCCAGGCCCAGCATCACGGCGATGATGATGTTCCCCAGCAGGATGCCGACGACGATCCCCAGGGCCCCGACGATCAAGGCCATCATCAGCTTCATCCGGGCGACGTCCTCGACGCTCACCTCGCGCGCGACATCCGCCTGCTCGAGCTGCTGGGGGATGTCGGTCCGCTTCACGAGCTCGACCATCACGCCGATGGCGGGTAGACGGCGGCTCTGACGCTGCAGCTTCAGGACCGGGGCCTTGTCGGGGTCCAGCAGCTCGGGCACGGCCAGGACCAGCTTCTTGGAGCGCCGCCGGCCCACCACCAGGATCGCGACCACGGCCACGACAACCAGGACGACGACGGCGAGCAGGATCAGTACTGTGCTGTCCACGTCAGCTCTCGATCTGCTTCAGGATCCGCTTGGTGGCCAGGCGGCTGATGTAGTTCATCCCAAAGGCGATGAAGATGACCACGATGCCCACCACCGTGGTGAAGAGCGGCGTGATGAAGTGGGGCACCACCAGGTAGATGAAGAGCACGAAGAACACCGGCAGGTAGGAGACGACCGTCGCCGTCGAGCGCACCTGCGACGTCACCGCCTCGAGCTCGCTGCGACCCCGGATGTCGTCCTGGATCGACGAGGAGAGGCTGCGCAGCAGGCCGAAGGTCTCCAGTCCGACCTGTTGCCCGATAGCCAGCGCGCTGGCAATGGTGTGGAGCTCGGGGTAGGGCAGCTTCTCGGCCCAGATCTCGAAGGCCTCGGCCTCGGTCACGCGGAGCATCGAGATCCGGTCCGCCAGCGCAACAAGCTCCGACTTGATGGGCTCGGCGAGGTTCGGCGTGGTGGCCTGCAACGCGTTGACGAAGTTGCGGCCCGCGGCCATGCCGCTGCTCACCAGCAGGAGGGCGTTGGGCAGCTGGATCAGGAACTTGGCACGGTATGCGCGGGCCCGGCGCAGCGCCAGCGAGTAGTCGATCGCGGGACCGGCGAGTCCCACGATGATGGCCAGGACCGGGGTCTTGAAGATCACCAGTGAGAGGCCGATGGCGATGAGGAAGACGGAGACCTGGCGGTCCAGGAAGGACCCCCAGCGGAAGTCGGCCCCGATGTCCACGGGCTTGCGGTAGCGCTCCATGAACCCGGCGCCGGCAAACGGGGCAAGCAGGCGCTCCGTCGGGCTGATGTAGCGGGCCGCCTCGATCGTCGCGGCGCTCTCTCCACCGCCGGTGTGCGCCGAGTACGGGTCGACGCGGGACGACTGCAGGATGGGCAGAAGCGCGGTGACGACCAGGTAGACGAACCCGACCCCCGCCAGCACCAGCCCGATCGTAGTGATCACTCGCCGATCTCCAACCTGATCTTCTCCTCGCAGTCGGCGGGGTCTTTCACCCGCACGTATTCACCGGTGAAGCGCCCATCGGGCCCCTGGCCCGTGCGTTCGAACTTGAAGATCGTCTCAACCTTGACCTCGCCCTTGTCGTCGATCCCGCACAGCTCCGCAACCTCGATGACCCGGCGGGAGCCGTCCGACAGGCGCATGGTCTGGACGATCAGGTTGACCGCGCTCGAGATCTGCTTGCGGATGGCCGAGACCGGCAGTTCCTTGGCCATCAGGATCATCGTCTCGAGGCGGCTGATGGTGTCGATGGGGCTGTTGGCGTGAACCGTCGACAGCGAGCCGTCGTGGCCGGTGTTCATGGCCGTCAGCATGTCGAAGGCCTCCTCGCCGCGGCACTCACCGACGACGATCCGGTCGGGGCGCATGCGCAGCGCGTTCTTGACGAGGTCACGGATGCTGACCTCGCCCTGGCCGGAGAGGTTGGCCGGCCGGGCCTCCAGGCGCTTGATGAAGGGGTGGCGCAACTGGAGCTCCGCGGCGTCCTCGATGGTGATGACGTGCTGGTGGTCGGGGATGAAGCTCGAGAGGATGTTGAGCAGCGTGGTCTTCCCCGATCCGGTACCTCCGGAGACGAGGATGTTCATCCGGGCCTTGACCGCGCGGGCCAGCCAGTCGGCCATGTCCTGGGTCATCGCGCCCATGTTCACCAGCTGTTCGACGCCGAGCTTGTCCTGGGAGAACTTGCGGATGTTGATCGAGATCCCGTCGATCGCCAGCGGCGGCATGACCACGTTCACGCGGCTGCCGTCGGGGAGGCGGCCGTTCACCAGCGGGTTGGACTCGTTGGCCGGCCGGTTGAGGGGGCGGAGGATGACCTGGACGATCTGGTCGAGGTGGGTGTTGTCCTCGAACACCACGTCGGTGCGCTCGAGGCGACCCCGCTTCTCGATGAACACCCGCTTCGGGCCGCTGACGATGATCTCGGTCACGGCCTCGTCGCGGAGGAGGTCGTCCAGGGGGCCGAAGCCAAAGATGTTGTCGGTGATGTACTGGAGGACGTTCTCGCGGTCCTCGACGCCCAGCGCGTAGTCGTTCATGAGGCGCTGGACCACGACCGCGAGGTCCTTCTTGGCGCGCTCCGGCCGGGTCTTGACGAGGTCCGCGAAGGCCGGGTCGGCCAGCTGCTCGTCCAGGACGCGGCGGCGGATCTCGGCCTTGATCGGGGTCAGGTCGCGCGGCGTGGCCGCCCGCTGGGGGGCGACAACAGGGGCTGCGGGCGCGTCGGTGGGGTCGGTTTTACGCAGGTATTTGTTGACGCCCACTAGCTGACCCCTCTCATCTCAAGCAGGGCCATATGGTAGTTCGTCTCGCGCAGCCGTGCCATCTTGGGGTTAGATGCACGTCCAGTAGAAGGTCACGGGTGCCGGTTGGATTTTGTGCGAGCCGTCGTTTGGGTTGGTCCAGTCCATCGTGTAAGTGACGTGGTACTTCGTACCAGAGGGCGGGGCGGCCTTGGGTATTACGAGCGGCGCCGCAGTCCCTGCAGTTTGCGTCTTGGACGTCCCGGAGTACACCGAGTCGGTCCGAGACCCGCTGACGGATACGGTTGCGCCCCCGGCGCCCTTCTCCGTGCCGGACCACGTCAGATACGTGGGCGAACCTGTGCCGGTGGGACCCGCGTAGCTCCAGGTGTACTGATCGAAGATCTTCAGCGTGGCCCCGTCGCAACCGTATCCGTACGGCGATGCGTTCGTATACGGGGACGCGTCATCCGGTTTGTCAGCCAGAGTCGACTTGATTCCCGCGCAATTACCTCCAGCGGTGTTGCATTTCTCGACAAACAGACCCATGGAGGTGACGGTGATCGGGCCCGGCTTGACGACGGGAGTTGTTGTGGTGGTCGTCGGTGTCGGCGTAGGCAACCGCCTCGCGGCGGTCACCGGGGTTGACGCGCTTGGGCTGGCGGACGGCCCGGCCGATGGGCTCGGGGTGGCGCCCGGCACCTCGCTCGGGCTGGCCGAGGCCTCCGGCGTGGGAGTGAGAACCTCGGTCGGGGTTGGGCTGGGGCTGCTGACGACCACCGCAGAACCAGCGGTGTGGCGGCCCGAGAAGACGCCATTGGCCAGGGCGTATCCGCCGGCGCCCAGGACCACGAGGCCGGCGATGCCTGCCGCTATCAGCCAGGTGCTCATGCCCAGGACCCCGCCGGATCCGGTGGCGGTCGCGGCGCCCATCGTGGCGGCCGCGCTCGCGGTGACCGCTGACCCGACGGCGGCTGCGGCGGCGGCAGCGCCGGCCACTCCGAGCATCGCCAGCAGGCCCAGGCCGGCGCCGATGGCGGCCGCCACCTCCTTCTTGACCGAGGCACGCGTCTCCCACTCCGGGCCGTATGCCTGGGTGGCCGCGGATTCCAGCGCCGCCAGCATCTGGGCGGCGGTCTGGGGGCGGTCGCCGGGATCCTTGGCCAGGCTGCCCATGACCAGGCCGGTCACCTCGGGGCCCAGGTGGCCGTTGTGGTCGTGGGGGTTGGGGACCGGGGAGTTGCGCTGCATCCGCATCACGGCCAGCGCGCCCTCGCCGACGAACGGCGGTCGCCCGGTGAGCAGTTCGAACAGGACGGCACCGGCCGAGTACAGGTCCGAACGGGCGTCACCCGCGAACCCGCTCACCGTCTCCGGGCTCATGTACGAGGGGCTCCCGGAGGGCATCCCGCCCGCGGCGCCCGGGCCCTCGATCGTGCCCGCCAGCCCGAAATCCGCGAGCTTGCTGGTGCCCTCGATGTCGAGGAGGATGTTCTCGGGCTTGATGTCGCGGTGCACCAGGCCCAGCTCGTGGGCGTGCTCCAGGCCGAGGAGGGCTCCCTTGAGGACGCCCAGGGCCTGCTCGGGGCTCAGCCCGCCGTTCTCGACCAGCTTCCGCAGCGAGACCCCGGCGATCAGCTCGGTGACCAGGTAAGCGTGGTCCTCCCGCTCGAAGTAGTCGAAGACCCGCACGCAATGCTCGTTGTCCAGCCGGGCCATGATCTCGGCCTCACCGCGGAAACGTTCGCGGAACTCCGGCTGAGCCGTCAGGGTCGCACTGAGCTGCTTCAGCGCGACGTCGCGGTCCATGAATGACTGGTGCGCCAGGAAGACCGTCCCTGACATCCCGGTGCCCAGCGTGCCCCGGATCTCGTAGTCGCCGATACCGGTTGGATAGCCGGACATCACGTCACCTCACTCTTCGATGCCATCGTAAGTGAGAGGTGGCGGCTGGGGGAATGGCCTATTTCTTGGCGGGAGGGCCTCCCGCCCCAAGGAATGTCGTGAGCTGTCCGACCGCCTTCCCATAGCCCGAGCCGGCGGCCTTGGCGTACGGCTGGTGCTTCTCGATGAAGGCCTCGATGAACTTCTTGTCGTCGGGCAGCGACGCGGCCACCGCGACCGGCATCGGCACCTCGAGCTTCTTCTTGTTGCTCCGGTTCACCACCAGGAAGCAGCGTTCCTGGACCCGCATGTCCCGGGCCTCGATCATCGGGGCCAGCACGAGGTTCAGCATCCGGGCCACCTTGATCTGGCTGGGGATGTCCTCCGGGGTCACGACGAGGATCCGGTCGGAGCGGAACAGCGCCGGGGCCGTGAACATGTCGACCGTGTTGGGGAGGTCGAGGACGACCACGTCGAAGTTGTTGCTCAGGACCTCGACGAGGGCCTCCATGTGGCTGGAGGGGTCGGCGTAGTCGTCGATCGCCGCGGGGTCGTCCAGCGCGCAGAGAACATGCAGGTTTTCGCGCCGGAAGCACTTGTTCAGCAGGATCTCCTCGGATATCACCGCACCGGCCTCCGCCGGCACGCGGGAGAGGTCGCCCTCGACCCGGACCAGGATCTCGTCGATCAGGGGCTTGAGGCCGAGGACGCTCGACCGCTTCATCTCCGTGACGTCGAAGACGTAGGACTGGCTGCCGTTCTGGAGGTCGAGGTCGACCAGCAGCACGCGCAGGCCCTGGTCCTGGGCGATCCGGGAGGCGAGTGCCGCAGCCAGCGTCGAGGTCCCGGAGCCGCCGCGGGGGCTGTAAACGGAGAAGACCTGGCCCTTGCCGCCGCTGCGACGGGGCTGGACCGCGTCCAGCTGGGTGGGTGCCGCGACGGCCACGGGCATCGGGGGCGCGGCGGCCGCGGGGGCCGGGAACGGCGGCGGGGCGGCGGCGGGGAAGGGGTCGGGCGCGACCTGCATCTCCGGGTCGACCGGCGCCGGGAACGCCGGCTGGGGCATGGGTGGCGCCTCGGGTGCGGCCGCGGTCGCGGTGGTGCCGTTGAGGGGCTCGCCCATCATCGTGAAGGGATACCGGCTGGCGTAGGAGCGTGCGGCGTCATCGTTGAGGAACGCCGCCACGACCTGGTTGCCCGCGGCAGCCTGCTCGCTGACGAGGCGGGTCAACCTGGCCCGGTTGGGCGAATAAACGACTACCTTTTCCGGCATCTGGTCTCCTCTGCTATGGGCAGCGATACTGCACCGCGACGTGGTTGGAGTCAACCTTGTTGGGCGACAGCACCGTGAGGAAGGCATCGCCATCGGTGGAGCCGTCGCCGGTGTAGGTGAAGCTGAGTGTGACAGTGATCACACCGTCGCCCTTCGCCACCAGCTGTTCGGTGGGCTGCGCGGCTGAACCGTCGGGCTGCGTCCACTGGTATTTGATCGTGCCGGCGCCGCCGTTCGTCCGGATCTTGCCCACGAATAGGTAGGTTGCCTTGGGGCAGTGCCCGCCGCCCTTGGGGGGCTGAACACTGGCCTCAGCGGCCGTCGCCAGCAGCGCCGGTCCGCCGTTGCGGGTGACGAAGTAGAAGCCGGCGGCGCCGATTATGACGAGGACCACGAGCGGCAGCAGAAGCCGCCGTAGGCGGCCCTTGCGGCGCGGAGGCTTCGGGGGCTTGTACACCGGCGCGGCGACCTGCGGCACTGAGAAGGTCGCGCTGGCCGGGGCCGCCGGGGGTGGCGGCGGACCGGGCACGAATGCCGGGGCACCCGTCGGCTGGCCGGCGTGGATCGATTGAGGCGGCATTGGGGCGGGCGGCCGGACCACCGTCTCGTCGCCGGCGCCACCGCCCATGACCAGCGTCTCGTCCATGGGCGGGGGAGCACCCTGGACCATCGTCTCGTCGGAGGCCGGCACCCCGGGCAGGGCGACTGTCTCATCGGCGGCCATGTCGGCGGTGGGGCGGACGACGGTCTCGTCGCCGCCTGCCATGAAGGCCGTGTTGTCCAGTGGCGAGATGGTCCATTGCTGCGGCGACAGGGCGGGAGGTGGACCGCTCGGGACGGTGATGTCGCCGGTCGCGGTGGCACTCGCGGCCGCCGCGGCCGCCGACTCCGCGGCGATGGCCGGCGGGGTGACCGGGGCGACCGGGGAGGCGACGGGGGCCGGGGGCGCCGCGGCAGCGGCCAGGGCCGAGAGGTCCGACTGGTCGGCCCAGCCGGGCCACGCCCGCTGCGCCGCGTCCGCCAGCTTCACCCAGAACTCGCCGGCGCTCTTCGGCCGCTTCTTGGGGTCCTTCGCGAGGGCTCCGAGAAGAACGTCCTCGACCTTCGACGGGAATCCCGCCACCAGCTGGGAGGGCTTGGGCGGCGCCTGCGAGATGTGGGCCTCCACGGTGGCCATGACGTTGCCGGGCACCGGCGGGAAGGGCAGTCGGCCAACCAGCAGCTCATAGGTCATCACCGCCAGGGAGTAGACGTCGGTGCGCGCGTCCATGTCGGCCTTGCCGGCGGCCTGCTCGGGCGACATGTACGAGGGGGTTCCGAGGATCGTGCCCACCTGGGTGACGAAGGCCGATTGGCCGCCGATCATCTTCACCAGCCCGAAGTCGCCCAGCTTGCAGACCCCGGTGGTGGTGATGAAGAGGTTGCCGGGCTTGAGGTCGCGGTGGAGGATGCCCTGCTTGGCGGCGTATTCCAGGGCCGCCGAGACCTCGCCGATGACCCGCATCGACTGACCGGTGCTCAGGCGGCCATTGCTCAGCAGCTGCTTCAGCGTGGCCCCGTGGACGTACTCCTGGATCATGTAGAGGTCGCTGCCGGCGGCCTCCAGGTTGTAGATCCCGACGATGTTGGGGTGGTTCATCTTCGCCAGGGCGCGGGCCTCCCGGCGGAAGCGCTCCAGGGCCTGGGGGTCCCCGTTCCAGGCACCGAGGACCTGCTTGATGGCGACGAACCGGTTCAGGGCGGTCTGCCGGGCGAGGTACACCGAGCCCATCGCGCCCTTGCCCACGGTCTGGATGAACTCGTACCCCGCCAGGTTGTTGCTCACGCGCCGAGGTTAGTTGAAATACGCCCGAGGAGCGGGGTTCACAGCAGTATGTTGTGAGGGCTTGCCGTCGTCGGTCCAGGTGACGTCGTAGGTGACGGAGATCTTGCCGGCGGCCGGGACCGTGATCATCAGGCCGGGGCCTCGGTAGGTCTGGCTTCGCGGATCCGCCTCATAGGTGTACGTCGTCGGTCCTTGCGCCCCGCTCGAGACATTCCACGACACCGTAACGGTGATTGTGTGGTTCTGGGCGCCGCTGAACGACTCGTAAAAGTCGTCAAAGACCCGGATGGTCCCACCCGGGCCACCCGCGACGCCATTCGCCGGGCAGGGCGCCCCGGAGGTACATGACGAGGTTGTGGCCTGCGGCGCACCGCCACAGGACGGCGTGCATGGCTGCCAGTACATCGTCTGCCGGGTCACGTTCATGGTCGTCTTCCCGGTAGGCGTCGGCGACGGCGCTCGCGTAAAGGTCACTGACGGGCTGGGGCTGGGGCTCGGACTGGGGGAGGGGGACTCGCTCGGCGTCGGCGACGGGCTCGCCTCGGGTGACGGGCTGGGCGTCTCCGTTCCCCCGCTCGGGCTCGGGGTGCCCACCACCACGGTGCCGCCGCTGGTGTTCCCTGGGCCCGCATGGGTCAGGCCCCAGGCGGCCGCCGCGATCACCAGGACGCCGGCGATGCCCCCCGCGACCATCCATTTGTTCAGGCCGCCGACCATGCCCGACGCCTCGGCGCCCGTGGCCGCCATCGCGCCCGCCTCGCCGAGCAGCAGCAGGCCCAGGGTGGCGGCGGCGGCCGCAACCAGGCGCTTGATCGACGAGCGCGTCTCCCAATCCTCGCCATAGCCGGCGACGGCGGCCGTCTCCAGTTCGTCGAGGAATTGCTCCGCGGTGTGCTGGCGCTCCTCGGGGTCCTTGGCCATCGCCCTGCTCACCAGCTCACCGACCTGGGCGGGGAGGTCACCGTTCAGGGACCGTGGGTTCGGCACCGGGTCGTTGAGGTGCTTGCGCATCACCGCCAGGGGGCTTTCGCCGGTGTACGGGGCGCGCCCGGTCAGGAACTCGAACAGCATGGCGCCGCACGAGTAGATGTCGGTGCGCAGGTCGACCTTCCCGCCCGACACCATCTCGGGGCTCATGTACGCCGGGCTCCCGGAGGGAAGTCCTCCCGCAGCGCCGGGGCCGCCCGAGACCAGCGCCTGGCCGAAGTCGGCCAGCTTGCTCACTCCATCCATGTCGGCGAGGAGGTTGTCCGGCTTGATGTCGCGGTGCACCAGCCCCCTGCCGTGGGCGTACGCCAGCCCGGACAGGGCGCCCTTCAGGACTCCCAGCGACTGCTCGGGGGTGAGATGACCCGAGTGGTCCGCGACCCTGCGCAGCGATGCCCCGGGGACGTATTCACTGACCAGCACCGCCCGGCCGGCCTCCTCGAAGAAGTCGAAGACCTTGACGCAGTTGGGGTGGTCGAGGCTGGCCATGACCCGGGCCTCCGCGCGGAAGCGCTCGAGGAAGGTGGGGTCGGCCACCAGCGCAGGCGACAGCTCCTTGAGCGCCACGTGCCGCTCGAGCGCGGTCTCGACCGCGAGGTAGACAGTGCCGGTGGCGCCGGTGCCCAGCGTGCCGACGACCTCGTAGTTATCCGCCCCCATGCCGCGTCAGGTCAGCCGCGGAGCTCCGATTTCGGCCGCTTCATCATCAGGATCCCTGTCGTCCGGAACCCGTGGCGCTCCTGGTAGAAGCGCACCGCGTCCGTGTTGGCCACGTGGGTCTGCATGGTGAGCACCTGGGCACCGCGCTCCACGGCCCAGGCTTCAGCGGCCGCCACCAGCCGTGACCCCACGCCGTGGCCGCGGTATTCCGGGAGCACGGCCACGTCGATCTCAGCGGTCGCCACGTCACGGATCATCCGGGCCTGGCCGCTGGCGGCCCGAAGTACGAGCTCGATCCAGCCGACGACCTCGCCGTCCATCTCCGCGACCAGGATCTCCTCGTTCTCCGGCAGGGGCAGCCGTTTGCGGTAGCGTTCCTTCAGCGCCAGGTAGTCCGGCGTGGAGTAAAGGCTCGGGTCGAGGCGCACGTGGTGCTCGGCGCTCGCCTGGTAGATGTCCGCCAGGGCCCCCACGTCGTCAGGGGTGGCGGGGCGGATGTCGACCGTGGCACTCCGTTCCATTTCGTTCAGGATAGGGCCATGCCGACCCGAGGAGGATCCAGATGCCCGTAAGTCGCCGGACCCAGCGGATCATGCAGACGCTCGCGCCGTTCATGGAGGGGATGATCGGTGCCCGCAGCGACCGGCCCGTCGTGGCCGACTTCCTGGCCGGCAACCCGCAGGAGATCGCCGGCCGCGAGTATGTCGAGACGCTGCAGAAGTGGCTTGAACCGCAGGACGAGAAGTGGTTCGGGTACGGCACTCCCACCCTTCCCTCGATGAAGGCGGCCGCGGAGGGCCTGTCGAAGGAGTTGGGGATCGAGTTCGACCCGCTCGACATCATCCTGTGCCGGGGCGCGCATGGCGGGCTTGCCGGCTGTCTCGACCTGGTGGTGGACCCCGGCGACGAGGTCGTCTACATCAGCCCGCCGTGGTTCTTCTACGAGGCGATGATCCTGTCCACCGGCGCCGAGCCCGTCAAGGTCAAGGTGCGCCCGGGCGACTGGGACCTGGATGTCCCGGCGATCGAAGCGGCGATCACCGACCGCACCTCCGCGGTGCTCATCAACACCCCGCACAACCCCACCGGCAAGGTCTACCCGCCGGAGACGCTGCAGGCCCTGGCCGACGCCATCAACCGCAAGAACGAAGGCCGGGAGCGCCCCATCTACCTGATCTCGGACGAGGCCTACAGCCGGATCCTGTTCCCGGGAACCCGGATGTACACGCCGGCCAGCCACTACCCCTACAGCCTGCTGGTGCACACCTACAGCAAGAGCGCCCTGGCTCCGGGGCAGCGCCTCGGCTACGTCGCCATGCCCCCGGACATGCCCGGTCGCGAGGAACTCCGGATGGGTTTCCTGGCCAGCGCGCTGGGGAGCAGCAACACCCTTCCTGACGCCGTGATGGTTTACGCCCTGGCCGACATCGACCGGATGTCGATCGACCTCGACGCGCTCGCGCGGCGTCGCGACGTCGTGGTCTCGGCGCTGCAGGAGATGGGCTACGAGCTGCACACGCCGGAGGCCACCTTTTACGTGCTGGCGAAGGTGCCGGGCGGCGACGAGCGGGCCTTCGTGAAGCGGCTGTCCGCCGACGGCGTGCTGGTCCTGCCGGGTCTCGCGACTGACACGCCGGGTTACTTCCGCCTGTCGCTGACGGCCACCGACCGCATGGTCGAACAGTCCCTGCCGGTATTCGAGGCCGCGATCAAGGAGCTGCAGCCGGCACCGGCCTAGCGACCCGGGGCCCATTGGCTTATCATCCGGCCGAAGTGGGCGGGACGATTGGCAAGTACGAGGTTCGAGGGGCTCTTGGTAGTGGCGCCTACGGGACCGTCTACCTGGGCTGGCAGGAGGATCTCCAGCGGCCGGTCGCGATCAAGGAGCTGGGGGCCCAGATGGTCTCGGACCCCGCCTTCCTCGAGGGGTTCCGCGAGGAGGCCCGGATCATGGCCCTCCTCGACCACCCGAACTGCGTCAAGGTCTTCGACTTCATCGAGCTGGGCGGGCGCGCCTTCCTGGTGTCCGAGTTCGTCGACGGCGCGTCGCTGCGCCAGGTGGTTGTGGATGCCGGGAGCCTGACCCCGCAGCAGGCGCTGGGGGTCCTCAAGGGTTCGATCACCGGCCTGGGCCACGCCCACCACCTGGGCCTTACCCACCGCGACGTGAAGCCCGAGAACATCCTCGCCGACCGCGAGGGGACCTCCAAGCTTGCCGACTTCGGCCAGGCCTACTTCGGCGCCGGCCCGGGCGCGGCGGGGGCCCTGACCGGGTCGCCGCCGTACATGAGCCCGGAGCAGGCCCGCGGCGGGGTTTGCGACGCGCGCAGCGACCTCTACTCGGCCGGCTGCATCCTCTATGAGTTCCTCACCGGGCGGCCGCCCTTCCTCGCGGACAACGCGATGGCGGTCATGCGGATGCAGGTGAGCGAGGTGGCCGTCGACCCCCGCAAGGTCAACAAGAAGCTGCCCAAGCAGGCCACCAAGCTGATGGCCCGGGCGCTGGCGAAGGACCCGGCCGCGAGGTTCCAGTCGGCGGACGAGATGCTCTCCGAACTGGAGGACACCGCGCGCGCCGGCTACGGCAAGAACTGGGAGCAGTCCGCGGCGATCAAGGGCCTGGTGGCGGCCTCGGCGGCCGGTGCGGCGGTTGCGGCCGGCGCCGTTGGAGTCGCGGCCGCCGGGGCAACCGCAGGCGCGACCGGGACAGCCGCCGTCGGCACCACCACGGTGGGCGCGGCGTCGACCACGGCGGCGGCAGGCGGCGGGATCTCAGGGACCACGATTGCCGCCGGGGCGGGCGTCGCGGCGCTGGCGGGTGCCGCCGCGGTCGCGTACGTCGTGATCTCCAACGCGGTGTTCGGGCACAACCTGGTCACCAACGGCAACGCCGAACAGGGTAGCGGCGCCACCACGAGCGCGGCGGTGGTCAGGCCGAACGGCTGGACGACCACGGGCAACTTCACAGTTGTCAAATACGGCGCCGATGTCTTCCCGAGCGCCTCGGACCCAGGGCCGCCGGACCGCGGCGACTACTTCTTCGCGGGCGGCAACGGGCCGACGGCGTCCGCGAGCCAGACGCTTGACGTCTCCGGCGGAGGCGGCGCGATCGACTCAGGGGGCAAGAAGTACACCCTCAGCGCCTGGCTTGGCGGGTACGGCGGCCAGAATGACAACGCAACCGTGGAGGCCACATTCCTCAGCGCCAATGGCCAGGCGATCGGCACCCCGGCGCGAATCGGGCCGGTGACCGACATCGTGCGCGGCGGCAAGACCGCCCTGAAGCTCGCCCAGACCACGGGGGAGATTCCCAAGGGCACCCGCAAGGTCCTCCTCAAGGTCCTGCTGGTGCGGACCGAGGGCAACTACAACGACGGCTACGCCGATGACATCACGTTCAGCATCAGCTGACCAGACCGCGCGCCTCTGCGCGCCCAGGATCGACCGGCTGAGTTGACCACGGCGGGGCCAGGGCCCCGCCCGCGATCAGTGTCCTGAGGGGGTTGGCTGGGGCCCCGCGTCCGACGGCGACGGGAACGAGCCACCGACGGGCGGCGTCCCCGACGAGGTCGCCGAGACGCCGACCTGGATGCTGAACGGGAGGTCCGCCTGGGCATCGGTGTTGTTGGCGCCGTACTTGCCCTTGGCGATCATGTCGTAGGCGCCGCTGGCGGCCTTGAAGACCCACTCGATGAACTGGTCGGCGGTCGTGAGGCCCTTGCCGGGCAGCGTGTATCCACTCGCCCTCGTCGCGGCGATGGCGGTGCCATCAGGGAGCTTGAGGATGGCGTTGTCCGAACCGAAGCAGCAGGTGCTGTCCCTGTTGCCGGTGATGGCGTAATGCACGATGAGCATCACGTCACCGGCCTTCTGCTGCTGGTGGTTCTTCGGGTCGTCGTAGCTCAGGTCACCGCCTGAGACGGCCAGCGTGAAGGCATCCGGAACCGTGATCGTCCCGCTGATCGCCACCTTCTGCGGCTCCAGCGACGTGTACTTGCCCGACTTGCCCAGCGGCACCTGGCCCTGGTTGTAGCGGGCGTTGCCAACCAGCAGGACGGCGTTGTTGAGCTGGAACTTCTCGTCCACGTTGAAGGCGATGACGCCGTCGGTGGCCTGCAGGCCCGGCACGTCCGGGATCTTCTCGTCCTGGGAGTCATGGTTGAGGTAGCTGTTGGCGCCGGACTGCAGGACCAGGTCCTCGTTGTAGGGCTGGAAGTTGTCGGGACCGAGGTTCTCGAACCGGGCCTGGATCAGGAGTTTTGCCGGCGCCGTGATGAACGCGGGCGGTGTCGGGGTGATGGCCTTCTTCAGGGAGACCTGGCCGACGGTGACCTTGAACCCGGCATACCAGAAGGCCTTGTTCACCGTGCCCAGGCTCGCGCCCGCGGAGGGGGTCGGGCTGACCTTGGTGCCCCCGGTCTGGGTGTTCTTGGCCGTGGTCCCACCGCAGGCGGCGATCAGGGCGATTCCGAGGGTGGCCAGAACTACGCGCAGACGCATTGATTTCCTCCGTGGAAGCTTGACGGCGGGCGACGCCAGTTTAGTCGAACGGGTTGGCCCGGCAAAACCCCTCGACGCACAGGTTGGGCGGGCCAACCACAAAAGAAAAGCCGCCCGGTTCACCCGGACGGCTCTCTTCAAAGGCCCTCTTCTGAGGTCTTTCTCTAGTACTCCGGCATCGGCGGCGCGGGCGCCGCCTTCTTCTCGGGGAGGTCGGTGACCAGGCTCTCGGTGGTCAGCAGCATGGCCGCGATCGAAGCAGCGTTCTGCAGGGCCGAGCGCGTGACCTTGGTGGGATCGACGATCCCGGCCTTGATCATGTCGACGTACTCACCCGTCGAGGCGTTGAACCCGTCGTTGCCCTTGAGGTTCTTCACCTTCTCGACAACCACAGATCCCTCGACCCCGGCGTTCTGCGCGATCTGGCGGATGGGCTCCTCCAGGGCGCGGCGCAGGATGTTGGCGCCCGTGGCGACGTCGCCCTCGAGCTTGAGACCATCCAGGGCCTTGATGGCCCGGACCAGGGTCACGCCTCCACCGGGGACGATGCCCTCTTCCACGGCCGCGCGGGTCGCGGAGACAGCATCCTCCATGCGGTGCTTGCGCTCCTTGAGCTCGGTCTCGGTGGCAGCGCCGACCTTGATGACGGCAACGCCGCCGGAGAGCTTGGCCAGGCGCTCCTGGAGCTTCTCCTTGTCCCAGTCGGAGGTGGACTTGTCGATCTCGGCCTTGATCTGGTTGATCCGGCCCTCGATGTCCTGCTTGCTGCCGGCACCCTCGACGAGAGTGGTGTCGTCCTTGGTCACGGTGACCCGACGGGCCTTGCCGAGGCTGGTCAGCTGGGCAGTGTCGAGCTTGAGCCCGATCTCCTCACTGATGACCTGGCCGCCAGTCAGGATGGCGATGTCCTGGAGCATGGCCTTGCGGCGATCGCCGAAGCCCGGCGCCTTGACGGCGACGGCGACGAAGGTGCCACGAAGCTTGTTCACGATCAGGGTCGCCTGGGCCTCGCCCTCAACGTCCTCGGCGATGATCAGCAGCGGCTTGCCGCTCTGCACGACCTTCTCGAGGATCGGCAGGAGGTCCTGGATCGAGCTGATCTTCTTGTCGCTGATGAGGATGTAGGGGTCCTCGAGGACCGCCTCCATGCGGGTGGGGTTGGTGACCATGTACGGGCTGATGTAGCCCTTGTCGAACTGCATCCCCTCGACGAGCTCCAGCTCGGTCTCGAGGCCCTTCGACTCCTCGACGGTGATGACCCCGTCCTTGCCAACCTTCTCCATGGCGTCGGCGACGACTTCGCCGATGCTGGTGTCGGCGGCCGAGATGCTGGCGACCTGGGCGATCTTGTCGCGGGACGAGATCATGGTCGACTGCTTCTTGATCTCTTCGACGACAGCCTCGACACCCTTCTCGATGCCCAGCTTGAGGAGCATCGGGTTGGCGCCTGCGGCCACGTTCTTGAGGCCCTCGTTGATGATGGCGGCGGCCAGGACCGTGGCGGTCGTGGTGCCGTCACCGGCGATGTCGTTGGTCTTGGAAGCGACTTCCTTGACCAGCTGGGCGCCCATATTCTCAAAGGGGTCCTCGAGTTCGATCTCCTTGGCGATGGTCACACCATCGTTGGTGATCGTGGGGCTACCGAACTTCTTGTCCAACACAACGTTGCGACCCTTGGGGCCGATGGTGATTCGGACCGAATCCGCCACCTTGTCGACACCCCTCTTGAGAGCCGCCCGGGCGTCAGATGCGTAAAGCAACTGCTTGGGCATGCGTGATCCTCCTTGGTTCTTTCAATCCCGAAAGGTCGTGGGAGACACGTAGAGCCTCCCGGTCTTGCAGGGCAATATTAGCACTCGACCCCACCTAGTGCTAAGGCCCGCGGAGTGCTAAGGAAGTAACGGTGCCGCCGTGTGGGGCGGGTCCCCAGGTGAACTAGTGACAGCCCCCGGTGACCTGGTCATACAGCAACCAGGTGGGAACTGCCGTGAGCGTCCCGTCGGCAGCGAGCCGGTAGAGGCTGGGAGCCTTTGGGCCGTCGAGTGCCGTGTCTTCGGCTTTGAGCCAGGTGATGCCCCGGTCCGCCCACGCGGCATCGTACTGGATGCTCGGAGAACCCCCCGCCGGGTCCAGGTGGGTGGCGTTGCTGGGTCCCGAGACCGCCCAGAGCTGGTTGCCTGCCCTCGTGTTGGGCTCAGTGACCGTGACTAGGGCGCGGCCCTGTCCGTCAACGCCGATGACCTGCACCCACTTCCCGGGGCGGCTGAACCAGGTTGCGGTCGCCCCGGAGCTCAAGTCCAGGTGAACCACGGAATCGCTCGGCCCCTTGCCCTGGCTCTGGTCGATCCGCGGCCCTGCCGCCCAAGCTGAGTTCTGGTCAACGTATTGCCACTCCCGCTGGCTGGAGTCGACCTGTGTCGCCAGGCCGCTGACGGGGTCCATCCTCCAGAGCCCCTGGCCGGAGTCGGTCCCGGCCAGGTGATGGACCACGTAGATGGCGCCGGCCGCGTCCCAGGTGGGGCCGTCGAACTGGTCGCCGGAATGGATCACGTGGTCGACTCCCGAGGCGACATCGGTGACATGTATCGGTTGCTTCACGGGCGCGCCGGGTCCCTGGTTGAGGAGTGCTGAGTAATCCACCCAGGCGTACTTTGTGCCATCCGGTGAGATCGCGGGGAACTGCACTGGCAGCCACTGGTGCATCGCCAGGTCATAGGACGGGACAGCCGCATCACCAACCAGGGCGGGGCGGTTCTTCATGTGCCAATGGCCGGAGCCATCGGTCGCAGGAATCATCTCCGAAGCCGGGTCAACCGTCGTGGTGCCCGACGGATATTCGACGAATGCACCCCGGATGTTGGGGCCGTTCAGTCCGATGTTCCCTCCTGAGACGGGCAGACGGCATGAGTTCGCGGCGACCGCGCTCGGGCTGGCCCATGGCGCAGGGCTCGGCGTGGTTGCCGGGGTCGGGACGAACGCCCGCTGGGGGTTGGCGTTCAGCAGGACGATCCCGACGATCGCCGCGGCGGCCACTGCCGGGATGCCCACGATGGCGAACATCGACAGGCGACGGCCCCAGCGCTGCGACCGCACCGCGGGCGCCGCGTTGACGTGGGTCTGCACCTTGCGCAGCGCCCGGCCCAGGGACTCCTGCTCGCCGCCGACCGCCTCGGCGCGGCGCAGCCGGCCCTCCAGGCTCATCAGTTCCTCGAAGCTCATCTCGTCGCTCATACCGGCACCTCCAGCTGCTCCCGGACCCGGACCAGCGCGCGCTGCCAGGCTTTTTTGGTCGCCTCCTCAGACTTCCCGCGAATGAGTCCGATCTCCGCGTGGGAGAGCCCGGCCATCCGCATCGCCAGCAGCTCGCGGTCGTCGCGGTCGAGCGAGTCCATTGCATGGCGCAGGTCGAGCAGCTCGGCGTCGGTCTCTGCGCCGAGCGGCGACGGTTGGTCAGCGGATATCTGCGTGAACTTGACCCGGCCGTCGCGGCGCACCGCGTCGATGACCAGGTTGCGGGCGATGCGGATCAGCCAGGCCCGGGCCTGGGTGTCCGTCCCGCTGAATCGACCCCAGGCGTCCCACGCGCGACAGAAGGTGTCCGCGCACAGGTCCTCGGCGGCGACGGGCTCCCGCAGGGTCGATCTCAGGTAGCGCAGCACCACGACACCCTCCCGCTGGTAGAGGTCATAGAACCTGGTCGCCGCATCCGCCACCGCCGTCTCCTCTCGCCTCATCGCCAGCATGACCCCCCTTCCAACGAATGGGCGCCCGTAAACGGGACATCCGCCTCAACCGAATCGTCAGGAATTCGTCACCGGCCCTTGCGCGTGGGTTCGGGACCCTGCCCATACGCTGGAGGGGTGATGCACCTCCGGACCGCTCTGCGCCTGCGCGCCGTCGTCGCGCCCGCCCTACTCCTGGGCGCGCTCCAACTGGCCGCGGTCCCCGCGATGGCGGCGGTGCCGGGGACCGGCTGCAACGTGTTCCCGGCGAACAACGTCTGGAACACCGACATCTCGAGCCTCCCGGTCAACGCCAACAGCGCCGCGTGGATGGCGGCGTCCGGGGCGGCTTCGCGGAACCTGCACCCGGACTTCGGCCCGTCTGGTGATCCCAACATCCCCTACGGGATCCCTTTCAACGTCGTCGACCCGTCGCACGCGAAGGTCGGGGTGTCGTTCCAGTACGCCGGCGAGAGCGACCGGGGCCCGTACCCATTTGGTGCCGACACGACGATCGAGGGCGGCGCCGCCAGCAACGGCGACCGGCATGCCCTGATGCTCGACAAGGGCAGCTGCACCCTCTACGAGCTGTACGACGCGCATTACGCCGCGGGTGGCTCGACGGCCGGGTCGGGGGCCGTCTTCAACCTCAACGGCAACGCGCTGCGCCCGGCCGGCTGGACCTCGGCCGACGCCGCCGGTCTGCCCATCTTCCCGGGCCTGCTGCGCCTCGACGAGGTGAACAGCGGGGTCGTCAACCATGCCGTCCGTTTCACCCTGCAGCACAGCGCCGCGAGCTACCTGTGGCCCGCCCGCCACCAGGCGGGGTCGGGTTCGGCGGCGGCCAACGCGCCGATGGGCGCTCGGTTCCGGATGAAGGCGGACATCGACATCTCGCGCTACAGCCAGAAGGCCCAGGTGATCCTGCGCGCCTTCCAGCATTACGGGCTGATCATGGCCGACAACGGCTCCAACTGGTTCTTCCAGGGGGACGCCAACAACGCCTGGCCCAGCTCCCTGCTCACCGAGCTGAAGAGCGTCCCGGCCGCCAACTTCGAGGCGGTGGACGAGTCCTCGCTGATGATCGATCCCAATTCCGCCCAGGCGCGGCAACCCGGCGCAGGCGCCCCGCCGCCCCCGCCACCTGTTGTGAAGCCCCCGGCGCCGGTGGCGGCTCCCGCAGCCGTACCTGCTGCCGCCCCGGCGACTGGCGCCGCGGTCTCGGGCCCCACGGCACCGCCGGCCGCTCCCGGCACCGATGCGCCGGCGGCAGCAGAGGACCACCTGGCCCCACCGTCTGCGACAGCCGAAAGCTCGGCAGGCAGCGCGCCGCTGGCGGCCGGCCCGGGGACCCGGGCGGTGACGCGGACGGCGACCCAGGTGCTCGGCGGCTCGCGACCTGGGTTCGGGTGGTGGGTCGTCGCCGACGTCGTCCTCCTCCTGGGCCTCGCCCTCGTGGCGACCGTGATCCACCGGCGCCGCTCGGGTAGCTGACCGGACGATACTGCCACCTGCTATAGTGCGGATTGCACTATGGCGAGAAGCACCCAGCCCAAGGACATGGTCGCTCTGACCGTGCTTGGCATGCTCAGTGAGCAGCCCAGTCACACGTACGAGATCCAGCGCCAGATCCGCAATCGCCACAAGGACTTCGCGGCGGGCAAGACGCGGGCGCTGTACCGCGCGATCGAGGACCTGGTTGAGCAGGGCCTGGCGGAGGCGGTCGAGACCACCCGTGACGGCCGCCGCCCCGAGCGGACCGTCTACCAGATCACCGGCGAGGGACGTGAGGAACTGGTCGAGTGGCTGATCGACCTGCTCGAGCGGCCGGTTGCCGAGTACCCGGTGTTCAGCATCGCCATCGGGTTCCTGCCCTACCTGGACCAGGAGCGGGCGCTGCGGGCACTGCTCGCGCGCAGCATCCTGCTCCGCTCCCAGATCGCAGGACACCAGGAGAACCTCCGCGCCCTGACCGTGGCCTCGCGGCTGCCCCGCCTCGTCCTGCTCGAACTCGAGCACGCGATCGCCCTCCAGACCGCGGAGCTAAAGTGGGTGGGCGGCATCGTCGAGGACATCCGCAAGGGCCGCCTGCACTGGGACCTCGACTGGCTCGTGGAGCAGTTCGCCGAGCACAACGCGCTCGAGCGCGCCCAGGCCGCGGAGGACCTCGAAGCGGCAACGCGCAGGGCATCTCTCGCCACGACCAGCCCCAGGCGCCCATCCCGGGCGACAACGCCCCCGACTCCGAAAAGGCAATCGAAATCGAAGAGAGGAGACAACAAGTGATCGAGACGCACGACCTGCGCCGGAATTTCAAGAGCCGCAAGTCCGTGGTCGAGGCCGTCGCCGGCGTCGACCTCAAGGTGGAGAAGGGCGAGATCTTCGGCTTCCTGGGGCCCAACGGCGCCGGCAAGACGACGACCCTGCGCATGCTCTCCACCCTGCTTCCGCCCACCAGTGGCGAGGCCACCGTGGCCGGCGCCGACCTGCTGAAGGAGCCGGGCAAGGTGCGGGAGCGCATCGGCTATGTCAGCCAGGCCGGCAGCAGCTTTCCCGACGTCTCGGGGCGCACCGAGCTGGTGCTCCAGGGCCGCCTCTACGGCATGAACGCACACGACGCCAAGGCCCGCGCCCAGGAGCTTCTCGACAGCCTCGACCTCGCCGACGCGGGTGACCGCCAGACCAAGACCTACTCGGGCGGCCAGAAGCGACGCCTGGACATCGGCATCGGGCTCATGCACAAGCCCGCACTGCTCTTCCTCGACGAACCGACCACCGGCCTCGATCCGCAGAGCCGCGCCCACATGTGGGACGAGGTCCGCGCGCTGCGCGACACCGGGACGACGGTGTTCCTGACCACCCACTACCTCGAGGAGGCGGACGCGCTGTGCGACCGGCTGGCGATCATCGACCACGGCAAGATCGTGGCCGAGGGCACCCCGGACGCCCTCAAGCGCCAGGTTGCCGGCGACGTCATCACCCTCGGGGTGAACGGCGCTCACGAGCAGGCGCTGCAGCTGTTGCAGGGCCAGCCGTTTGTCCGCGAGGCGACCGAGGAGGACGGTTCCGTCCGCCTCTACGTCGACCATGGCGAGGTCGCGATGCCCGCCATCCTGCGGCTCCTCGACGGCGCCGGCATCGTCATCGCAGCGCTGTCGCTGGCCCGGCCCAGCCTCGACGACGTGTTCCTGCGCCAGACCGGCCGTTCGCTGCGCGAAGCAGCCTGAGGAGACAGATGAAATTCCTGCGCGACACCTGGTTGGTCTTCAACCGCTATATCGGGATCTTCCTGCGCAACCCGGCATGGGTGATCATCGGGCTGATTCAGCCCATCCTCTACCTGGTCCTGTTCGCACCCCTGCTCAAGGGCATCGCCAGCACCCGGGGGTTCCCGCCCGGGGGGGCGTACAACGTCTTCGTCCCGGGACTGCTGATCCAGCTGGGGCTCTTCGGCGCCAGCGGCGTCGGGTTCGGCCTGATCGCCGAGCTGCGCGCCGGGGTCATCGAACGGTTCCGGGTCACCCCCGTCAGCCGCTTCGCGCTGCTGATGGGCCGCGCCCTGCGCGACATCCTGGTGCTGGTCGTGCAGTCGCTGATCCTGCTGCTGCTGTCCATCCCGTTCGGCCTGCACGCGACGTTCACGGGCGTGGTCGTCATGCTCGGCCTGGTCGCGTTGATCGGGCTCGGGATGTCGTCGATCTGCTACGCGGCGGCCCTGGCGCTGCGGTCGGAGGACTCCTACGCGCCGCTGATATTCACCCTCAGCCTGCCGCTGCTGCTGCTGTCAGGCGTGCTGCTGCCGCTGGACTTCGCCCCGGACTGGCTGAAGACCATCGCCGCGGCCAACCCCCTGTCCTATGCCGTGAAGGCGGCCCGCGACATGTTCAACGGCCACTCCGGCGACCCGGATGTCGTCAAGGGCCTGGTGATCATGGTGGCGCTCTGCGTCGTCGGCGTGGCGATCGGCGCGAGGTCCTTCAACCGGGCCGTGGCCTGATCCTGCTGGGGGGCGGCGAGCTGCCGGCTACCGTTCCTCAGTCCAGTCGCTTGCGGTAGCGCACCCGGGCGACGCTGGTGGCGCCCCAGCAGTCCGAGCCGGTGCCCCCGTCGAGCTCCCAACCGCCGGCCTCGTAGAACCGCCGGGCGCGCTCGTTCTGCTCCAGCACCCAGAGGATGGCCGTCGCGAATCCCTCGCTCTTGAGGTGGTCGAGCGCTGCCGCCATCAGCCGTTGCCCGATGCCCCTGCCGTAGTACGCCGCATCCATATATATGGTGTGCACCTCGCCCACCGAGGCATCGACATCGTTGCCCGCCTCGGCGCGCCCGGCGCCCGCGAACCCGATGACCCGGTCATCCTCTTCCACGACGACACAGCGCGCGGGGCCACTGCCGCCGAAGAAATGGGTCCTCCACGACTCGATCCATTTCTGCAGGGGGATGGCGTCGAGGAAGGCGTCATCGACCATCCCGCGGTACGCGGTGCGCCAGCTGCGTGCCTGCAGGGCGACGATGGCCGGGATGTCCTGCAGACCGGCCTCGCGCAGGGTGACCGTCGGTCCCGCCTGGGGCATATCGAGAGCTTAGTGCGGCGCTGCCCCGCGCCCTAGAATTCGTTGCCGGTGAGTTCGTTCTTCCGTCGCACGCCAGACCCGCGGGTCAGCGAGGACCCTTCACGCCTGCCGCCCGGGCAGGTGCTGACCGAGAAGTGGCCCGTGCTCCACTACGGCAACGTCCCGCGCTATGACATCGACAAGTGGCGACTGCGCATCCACGGGCAGGTGGAGCGCGAGGCGGAGCTGACCCTCGACGAGGTGAAGGCGCTGCCGTCGAGAACCGTGCACTGCGACATCCACTGCGTAACCACGTGGTCGCGCTTCGACAACGACTTCGTGGGCACTTCGTTTGCGGAGATCACCAGGCTCGTCGAACCCAAACCGGACGCCCATTTCGTCATCTTCAAGTGCTACGCCGGCTTCACCACCAGCCTGCCGCTGGAGGCGCTGCTGGACAACGACGTCCTGCTCACCTGGCAGCACGACGGCAAGGACCTCGCGCCCGAGCACGGCTACCCGCTGCGCGCCCTGGTGCCGAAGCGCTATTTCTGGAAGAGCGCCAAGTGGCTCGAGGCCATCGAGTTCGTGGAGAAAGACCAGTTGGGGTTCTGGGAGCGGGCCGGCTACCACAACGAGGCCGACCCCTGGAGGGAGGAGCGCTACTGGTAGGCGGGAGCCGTCAGGCACCCAATCTGGGCGTGGCTCAGGCCGCCGACGGGATCTCCATGAACTGGAAGATCTGGCGCCACGAGTCCTGGCAGGCGTCGGCCCACTCGTCGTAGGTGCGGTCGAAGAAGGAGTGCGGCGCGCCGTCGTAGGTGACCGCGCGGTGCTGGACCCCGGCCGCGGTCAGCTCCTCTTGGAACGTCGCGAACTCCTCCGGCGGTGTCCTGTCGGCACCCGCCAGCAGCAGCAGCAGCGGCGCCTTCATCCGGGGGATGGTGTCACGCGTGCGGCTCGGCACCCCGTAGAAGCCGATGGCCCCGGCGAGGTTCTCCTGGCCGGCAGACTGGCGCCAGGACATCGCGCCGCCCATGCAGAACCCAACCGTGAAGACCCGCTCGACGGTGCCCAGCGACCTCAGCTTCTCCAGCGCGGTGCGGGCGTCCAGGGTCACCTTGTCCGGGTCCAGTTGCTGGACGTGAGGCTGCCAGTCGAACTCGCTCGGCCGCCCATCGGTCAGCCCCGCGCTGCGCCCGAAGTAGTCGATCGCGATGGCTTCGACACCGGCCTCCGCGAAGCTGCGGGCCATCGCGCAGTAGAAGCTGTAGAGGCCGCGGACATCGGGCATGATCACGATGCCGACGCCGTTGGGCTGCGCGGGACGGGCCAGGCGCGCCGAGAAGCGGTTGCCGTCGGAAGCGGTCAGCACCAGGTCGTCCTCCGATGTCACCGCGCCGTGGATGCCGTGGTCGGGGGGTTGGGCCTCATCTCCATAACACATGACGGCGATTATCCGACGCCGGGCCACTCCTCCTTCAGCAGCCCGTAGAGGTAGAAGTCCCGGCGCCCCTGGGGCATCCTCGCGAAGGCCCGCATCGTGCCCTCGCGCTGGAACCCGAGGTGCTCCAGTAGCCGCTGGCTGCGCTCGTTGTCGATGTCGCAGTCGGCCTCGACCCGCTGCATCCGGCCGGGCATGAATGCCAGGTCCAGGACCATCGCCACCCCGCGCCGGGCCACCCCCTTGCCCTGGGCCCACGGCGCGACCGAGAACCCCACGCTGGCGGATTTCGCGTACCAGTCGACGTTGCGCAGGGAGACCCAACCGGCGGGCGTGCCGTCTGCCTCGATGATCCAGGTGACCCCGCGACCGCGCTGCTCCTCCAGTGAGAAGCCGCTCTGGCGGCGGATGTTGCGGCGCAACTGGGCGGCCGGGACGGGCCAGATCGGCTGATATCGGCGGACCTCGGGCAGGTTGCGCCAGGTCGACATCAGCAACGCGTCCCCCTCGCGGGCACGCCTTATCGTGACCTGCATCTCGTCTGGCACTGGGACATTGTGCGACCATCCCGCCATGTCACTCGACCCCGGGCTGGTTCACCTCGTGGAGCTCCTCAACCAATTCCCGCGGCCGCACGACCAGATCCCGGAGGACGCCCGGGCCCAGTTCGAGCTGATCAACAACTTCGGCGACCTGCCGCGGGAGCCGGTGGCCGAGGTGGTCGACCTGGCGTCGCCCGGTCCAGCCGGGGAGATCCCGGTGCGCCTTTACCGCCCCGAGGTCGCTGCCCCGCCGCCGCTGTTGGTGTACTTCCACGGTGGTGGCTGGACGATCGGGGGCCTGGAGAGCTACGACCGCGTCTGCCGCGCGCTGTGCCGCCGTTCCGGGTGCGCGGTCGCCTCGGTCGACTACCGCCTGGCGCCGGAACACAAGTTCCCAGCCGCCGTCGATGACGCCCTGGCGGCCACCGCGTGGCTGGCGGCGAATGGCGACAGGCTGGGCTATGCCGGGCAGCGGCTCGCGGTCGGTGGCGACAGCGCCGGAGGCAACCTGGCCGCAGTTGTCTGCATCCAAGCTCGCGACGCAGGTGGGCCGGCGATCAGCTTCCAGCTCCTCGTGTACCCGGCGACCGACCTGGGAACCGCGCTGCGCCCCGCCGATGCCACCGCCTCCTACCGGGACTATGGCGAGGGCCTGCTCCTGGAGGCGAAGTCGATGAGCTGGTTCAGTGCCAACTACCTCCGTGACGACAAAGACGTCGACAACCCCCTGGCGTCGCCGCTGCGGACGACGGACCTGGGCGGCCTGCCGGCAGCCTTCGTCCTGACCGGGGAGCTCGACCCTCTGCGCGACGAGGGCGAGGCCTACGCGGCCCGACTGGCTTCGGCCGGGGTCGCGGTTCGCCAGACCCGTTATGCCGGCCTGCCGCACGGTTTCTTCTCGATGTTCGACATCGCCGACGCGCCCAACCACGCGATGGACGACGCGGCGCGCGCGCTGCGGGAGGCACTCAGGTAACGTCTGGCATGGCGATCACCAAGGGGCGTGGCACCCGCACCCAGCTGCTGGGCGGGTTGGTCCTGACGGCAGGCGCCGTCCTCGCCCGGGAGCTGACCAAACCCCGACCGAACGAGACCGCGCGGCTGCTCGACTGGGACGTGGTGCGCCGGCGCGCGCTGAGCCGGTCGGGTGAAAACGGGCCGACGCACCTGGTGTTCAGCGCCGAGGCCCTCGGCGAGCAGTACGACGCCGCCCTGGCCGAGCTCCGCCCATGGATGGCCGAGGCACTGGGCGAGGACCTGCCCAGCGAGCCGTTCCCGAAGTTCACCGTCCTCGACCGCCGCGGCTGGATCGAGGTCAACCTGGACATGTTCCAGGACCTGCTCGAGCCGGTGCTCAAGCTGCAGGAATTGCTGCCGGCCAGCGCGGCCACGGACATCGGCCGTCGCGGCATCAGCGAGTACCTGGGCCTGCTGCTGGGATTCCTCTCGCAGCGGGTCCTGGGCCAGTACGACCCGGTCCTGATGGCGGCCCCGGGGAAGCCCACGGCGCTGTACCTCGTGGAGCCGAACATCGAGAAGTGGGAGCAGCGCTCCTCGATCCCCAGTGAACAGGTGCGCCAGTGGCTGGTCCTGCACGAGGTCACCCACGCCTGGGAGTTCGAGGGCCACCCCTGGCTGCGCGAGCACATGAACGGCCTGATCCAGGAGTTGATCGCCAAGCGCCTCTTCAGCGCCGAGAGCCCTCGCGCCCTCGAGGTCTTGAAAGCCCTCACCGTGGGCGCCCGCGACCAGTGGCAGGCCATGACCCAGATCCAGGCCACCATGTCCCTGCTGGAGGGCTTCAGCAACGTGATGATGCGGCGCGTCGGCCAGGCCCACCTGCCCAACTTCGAGCAGGTCGATGCGGAGTTCAACCGTCGTTCCTCCCGCCGCGGCGCCGCCGAGAAGGCCTTCTTCAAGATCACCGGGCTCGACATGAAGATGCAGCAGTACGTCCAGGGCGAGCGGTTCTGCGACGAGGTGATGAAGCAGGGTGGCATGAAGCGGCTCAGTGTCGTGTGGGCGGAGCCCGCCAACCTGCCGACGTTGCAGGAAATTCGCAACCCCGAACTCTGGCTGAAGCGCGTACCCTGACCGAGCGAGGTCGTGTCAACGCCGTAAACCGGTGTTAAGATGCGCCTCGGGAGGAGACACGATGAAGCACCAGCCGGATCGTGAGTTCTATTCACCCCTCGACGAGAGCAATCGAAGGGCCGGGTTGCGCCGCCTCGACGACCTCCTGCTGGCGCTGGAAACCCTCAACATGCGTGAGACCGGGGGGATGCCGCAGGCGCTGCGCGAGAAGCTGCAGGCCGAGGGCATCCCGGTGCGCGACGACACCACCATCACGGACCTGATCGACATCGTTCTCAGCAGCCAGGAGCAGTTCATGCTCAAGGAGCGTCGCACCGGGCGGCGTCGCCGTAGGCTGACGTTCATCCCCACTGACGAGGAGCTCGTCTCGGTCATCTCCCGGCGCTATTCAGGCTGAGCGCCGAGCGCTCGGGGACGTGATAGCATGACTATCACTTATTCTTGGCATTAAGGGCCACAGGAGGTTGCGATGAAGCGGTTGATCATGGGTGTTGCCATCGGCGCGGGGGCGATGTACCTGCTGGACCCGGAGAAGGGCGCCGAGCGCCGCGGCAGGTTGCTCGGCTTCTACGGCGAGAACAAGGATTCGTTCCAGGATTACGCCCAGACCGCGGCGCAGACCGCGGTGACCGTCAGCCACACGGTGAGCGACGTAGCCAGCACGGTTGTCGACAAGGCCGGCGAGATCACTGGCAAGAGCACCGCCGACACCGGCTCGGATGAGAAGGTCGGCGCCCCGGCGGCCAACGGCGGCGCCTCGAAGGCGCGCGTCGACGAGGTCCTCGGGGGGCGGAGCACGACGCGCAAATCGACCGCGGCCGGCGATCCGCCTCCCGGCGACGCACCCGGCCTCGGTGGCTCGCTGAGCAGCTGACCGGAGATCCCCGGCTGAGAAGGGCGCCCCGCGGGGCGCCCTTCTTGTTTAATTCGTCCCCGTGTTCGGACGGGTGCTGGTGGCCAACCGCGGCGAGATCGCGTCGCGCCTGGTGCGCGCCTGCCATGACGCCGGCGCCGAGGCTGTGGCCGTCTACTCCGACGCGGACGCGGGTGCCCCGTTCGTGGCCGAGGCCGACCAGTCGGTGCGCATCGGTCCACCGCCAGCAGCCGAGAGCTACCTGAAGGTCGAAGCCATCCTCGAGGCCGCCGCGAGCACCGGTGCCGAGGCGGTTCACCCCGGTTACGGCTTCCTGTCCGAGAGCGCGGACTTCGCCCTGGCGTGCGCGGCCAACAACCTCACCTGGGTCGGTCCACCCGTGGACGCGATGCGGGCGATGGCCGACAAGGTCCAGGCGCGCAACATCGTGTCGGCCGCGGGGGTCCCCGTTGTTCCCGGCACCGACCACCCGGTCACCGCGGAGGGAGCCACGGCCGAGGCGGAGAAGGTGGGCTACCCGCTGATGGTCAAGGCCGCCAAGGGCGGTGGGGGCATCGGCATGACGGTGGTCCGGTCGGCGGGCGAACTGGAGGCCGCACTGGCCACCGCCACCGCCCGGGCCGGGGCCGCCTTCGGTGACGCGTCGGTGTTCCTGGAGCGATATGTCGAGGACCCGCGCCATGTCGAAGTTCAGGTCCTGGGCGAGGCCGACGGCCGGATCTACCACCTCTATGAGCGCGAGTGCTCGGTGCAGCGCCGCCACCAGAAGGTCATCGAGGAGACCCCCTCGATGGCGTTGGACCCGGCCACCCGCGAGGAGCTCTGCGCCGCCGGCGCGCGGGCGGCCGAGTCCGTGGGCTACAGAAGCGCCGGCACTGTCGAGTTCATCTATGGCCGCAGCGGGGACTCCGCCCCGGCGTTCTACTTCCTCGAGATGAACACCCGGCTCCAGGTTGAGCACCCCATCACCGAGGAGACCCTGGGCGTCGACCTCGCCGTGGCCCAGCTGCGGATCGCTGCCGGCGAGGACTCAGGGATTGGGGAGCTGAGCCGTCGCGGTCACGCGATCGAGTTCCGCATCTACGCCGAGGACCCCGTGCGCTTCTTCCCCTCGCCGGGCCAGATCACCGCCTGGGAACCGCCCGCGGGGGAGGGCATCCGGGTCGACAGCGGGGTCGCGGCCGGCTACACGGTCAGCCATTTCTACGATCCCCTGCTGGCCAAGCTGGTGGTCCACGCCGATACCCGCGATGCCGCGATCGGCAGGGCGATCGGCGCCCTGGAGGGCTTCCGCGTCGAGGGCGTCAAGAACAACATCTCGACCCATCTCGAGGTGCTCCGTTCGGACGAGTTCCGGTTGGGGAGTTACAACACCGGCCTGCTGGACCTGCTGGCGAAGCGCCGCAAGGCCGCGGCCTCGGCTTAGGCTGCCGTGGCCGCCCCCGGGCGGCCACCTGGCGCCTACCTCTCTCGTGCCTGGACGGACCTTCGGTGCCGCAGCGCCTGCCGTGCCGCCAGCCCGAGCCCGGCAGCGGCGGTCGCCCAGAGCGCTGCCATAACCCACGCCCCTGCGAACCCCGGGCCGGAGGGCTGTCCCGCGGCCGGCAACTTCGGCGCCACCGACGCGGGGGCCTGCGAGCTCGTGGCGCAGCTCGTCGCCGTCGCGGATGCGGCGGCCGGGTCGTACCTGAGGATCGTGCCGCCGTCGCCGACCGCGTACGCGGAGGTGAGAGTCACCGCCCCATCGCTGTTCGTGACGCCCATCGCGACCGAGTTGAGGTTCACGCAGACCCCGGATACATGGCTCGTCCAGCTCTTGTTGTCGGTGCTTTGCAGGATGGTCCCGGCATTCCCGACGACGAAGTTGTTCGTCGGGCCGGGCAAATTGCTCGCACCGAACGAAGCGATGTCGTTGAGGTCATTCGTCGTCCCGGACTGCTGGCCCGCCCAGGTGGCGCTGATCGGCGCGCACTGGACTCCATCTGTGTAGTCGGTGGCTCCCTTGAACGAGGTATGGATGATCGTGCCGGCCTTGCCCACGACGAAGACGTCCCCCTGCCTCCCGCCATCGACGCCGCGGAGGTCCGCGGTGGTGCCGCTGTTCTGCCTGTCGAACTGGCCCATGCCTGTTTGTCCGGGATTGCATGTGCTGCCGGGCTGCGCGACTCGCTCGCCCAGGATCGTTCCCGCGTCCCCAACCTGCCAGCGGAAGCTCGACGCGAACGCGTCACTGAAGAGGTTGTGCGTGTCGCCCGTGGCCTGCTTCTTGAAGGCCGCGCCGGACGGCGGGTTGGGGCAGACCTGGCTGCTGTCGCCGCCAAACAGGACGGTCCCGGCGGCGCCTGCGATCTCAGTCGTCCCCGAATCGGGGACGAAATGCCCACCCAGCCGGACCGCGCCCGCATCCTGGTTGACGTCACACCAGTTGGCGCCGTCGTTGGTGCTGACTCGCAGGGTGCCGTTGGCCCCCGCGACGTAGATGCACGTTCCCGCGGTGGTGGCATGAGGATTACTGCTTCGGGCCTGGCTGCTGGGGGCGGTGCACGAGTCCACGAAGCCGATTCCGAAGAGGTCCTGGGTCGTGCCCGAGGCGATGGCGGCGAAATGTGCGCCGCTGTCGGATGACCGCACGATGGTGCCACCGGCGCCGACTGCCCAGACCTCGGTTGGGACGGTCAGGATGCAGCTGGTAGCGCAGGTCTGCTGGACGGCCACGCTGTAGAGGTTCTGGGTCGTGCCCGAGTTGATCTTGGCCCAACCGCCCGTCGCCGCAACGGCGCTCACGGGCCCGGCCGACAGGATGGCCGACATGGAAAGCAGTGCGGCCACGGCGCCCGCCGCCATGGTTCGCGTGATCAACCTGGGTATCGGCATCCGAATCCTCCCTGTCGAGCAAACTGAATGTGCCCTGAGCCCTGTTGGAGGAACAATGGCAGAAACGACCGATATTGAGGACCCGCGGCGTCAGCAGGGCCAGCCGCCCGGCCTGGGTTTAGGTCAGAGCCACCCCACCGAGGAGCTCGAGCTCACCGGCGTGCGCTCGGATGTGGCCTCCCGCCGGGCGCATCAACAACTGCCAATTGGGGATGTCAAGGAGGTTGTGGACCTCCTCGAGGTGGGCCTGGGTGCGGTAGTGGGCCAGCTTGGCCTGGTTCGCCGCCAGGCCGGTGCGCGCAGTCAGGACCTCAACCGGGGCGGCCGACAGCCATTCCGAACTCGCCTCGACGACCGTTTTGGAGTACGTGGCCACCGTTTCCGGCTCAATCCGAGCAGCCAGCGCGGTGGCCTCCTCCAGCGTCAGCCCCACGCCGATGCCGAGCCCAGGCTCGAGGGCCGAGAACTCGTCCCGGGTCGCAACCTCGGGGATGCCGCGCATCCCGCACTGGACCGCCCAGTCGATCGCACGTGCCATGTGCCAGGCGATGAAACCCGCAGGGTTTGCGCCTGGGACGATCGACCGCGCCCAGTTGGCCCCGGCCATGTCGTGCGTAGCCTCCCTCACAAGCGCGCCAGAGCCCCGCAACTGCATCAGCAGGACTTCGCGGAAGAGGTCGGGCGGCGGCATACGAGTTGGTCAGTCTGACGTCCGTGGGACGCGCCGTCAACGGTAGGATCTGGCCACAAATGACGGAGACCACCGAACCGACGCCAATCGCCCCCGCAAGCCCCCCTCCCACGCCCGAGCGCCCTGGACTGGACCAGCTTGCGGAGGAGGTTCATCGCCGGCGTGAGAAGGCCCTCCGCATGGGCGGCGATGACAAGGTCGAACGGCAGCACGAGAAGGGCAAGCTGTCGGTGCGCGAGCGCATCGACCTGCTTTTCGACCCGGGGACGTTTGTCGAGTTCGGGCTCCTCGCCACGGGCAAGTCGACCAAGGGCGAGGACTACGACCCCGAGAAGACCGCGGCCGACGGCGTGATCACCGGCCACGGCAAGGTCGAGGGCCGCGACGTCTACGTCATCGCCTACGACTTCACCGTGATGGCCGGCTCCATCGGGTTCGTCGGGGAGGCGCAGAAGACCAGCCGGGTCCGCGACCTGGCGCTGCGCAACCGCTGCCCCATCGTGTGGCTGCTGGACTCCGCCGGTGCGCGGATCCAGGACGCCACCGGGTCGACCTTCGCCTCCACCGGCTTCCTGTTCTGGGACCAGGTCAACATCAGCGGGGTCGTGCCCCAGGTGTCCGCCATGATGGGTCCCTGCTCTGCCGGGACCGCGTACATCCCGGGTCTGTCGGACTTCGTGCCCATGGTCAGGGAGACATCCTCGATGTCCCTTGCGGGGGCCCGCCTGGTCAAGGCCGCCACGGGCGAGGAGGTCACCGACCACGACATGGGCGGTTCGCAGGTGCACTGCTACCAGTCGGGCGTCGGCGACAACGAGGTGGAGGACGACGCCGCCTGCATCGCCACCGTCCGCGAGTTCCTGGGGTTCCTGCCCTCGAGCAACCTCGAGCAACCGCCACTGAAGGCGACCGACGACCCGGCGGACCGCCTGGTCGAGGGCCTGGAGAAGATCGTCCCGACCAACATGCGCCAGGCCTACGACATGCGCCGGGTGATCAAGAAGATTGCCGACGACAACCACTTCTTCGAGGTCAAGCCGACCTGGGCGAAGAACATCATCATCGGGTTCATCCGGATGGCCGGGCGGCCGGTGGGGGTGGTGGCCAACCAGCCGATGGTCAAGGCCGGCTCACTGGACAACGACTCGGCTGACAAGGCTGCTCGATTCATCAGGATGTGCGATGCCTTCAACGTGCCGCTGCTGTTCATGCAGGACGTTCCGGGCTTCATCGTGGGCAAGGAGGTGGAGAGCAAGGGCATCATCCGCCACGGCGCCAAGATGCTCTATGCGGTGAGCGAGGCCACCGTCCCGAAGATCACGGTCATCGTGCGCAAGGCCTACGGGGCCGGGTACTACGTGATGTGCGGCAAGGGCTACTACCCCGACCTGATCGTCGCCTGGCCCACGGCCGAGATCTCGGTCATGGGGCCGGAGGGCGCGGTCAACATCATATTCAACAAGCAGATCGACGCGGCCGAGGACCCGGCGGCGACCCGCAAGGTCTACGAGGACGTGATCCGCGAGACGATCAGCCCGTACATCGCCGCCAGCTGGGGGATGATCGACGACGTCATCGACCCCGCCGAGACCCGCAAGGTGATCATCGACGGGCTCGAGATCGCATCGCGCAAGAAGGTCGAGAGGCCCTGGCGCAAGCACGGCAACATCCCTGTATAGCGGACGGCCTGAACGGCCGGGGCGGGCCTAGATGCGGACGGTGGCGGGGATCCTCGTCGCGGGTGGGCTGGGGGCCGGCAGCCGGTACTGGGTGGACGGCGTGGTCAGCCACTTCACCCAGGGCCACCTGCCGTGGGGGACCTTTGTCGTCAACGTGACCGCCTGCCTGTTGCTCGGGTTGATCTTCACGGTGACCACCGAGCGCGCCGTGGGGAGCTCCTCGATGCGCCTGACGCTGACCACGGGGTTCGTCGCGTCGTACTCGACTTTCTCGACCCTGATGCTCGAGTCGGTGCGCCTCGCCGAGGACGGGGCCTACGGGTGGGCCCTGGCGAACACCGCCGGGAGCATGGTGGCGGGAGCCATCGCGGTGGTCGCCGGCATTTTCATCGGCCGGGCGCTGTGACCCGGCTCGAGGGCGAGGGCAAGACGCTCCGCATCTACATTGGCGAATCGGATGGTCACGGTGGAGGCCGTCCACGTGGTCGCTTACAGGACCAAGGGCCCGTCGTAGCCTAGAGGGGTGACCGAGGACACCCCCCGCCCCGACCTCGAAGCGCTCGTGGACCGGTTTGAGCGCGTGGCCCACGCGCGGGCCGACACCGGCAAGCTCGACGCCCCGGCGGACGACGTTCTCGCCGAGGCGGAGGCGACCGGGCAGGCGATCCCCCCGGCAACCGAGGAGGCACTGGAGCCGGCTTCTCCGCCGGGGCACGAGCCGGCGATGGCACCCGAGCCCGCGCCGGTTGCCGTGGCGGAGGCGCCGCCCGAGAACCTCGCCGCCTGGTGGGCATCGGGTGAGCGCATCGAGCTGGAGCTGCCCGCGGGGCGCCGGTACTCCATATTCACCCGCGTCCTGGGCCAGGGCCCATGGTTGACGATGGTCCACGGCTTCCCGACGTCGTCGTGGGACTGGGCGCCGGTGGCGCCCGCCCTCGCCGGCCATTACCGCCTCCTCACATTCGACCTCCTCGGCTTCGGCGACTCAGACAAGCCCGCCGCGCACGACTGGAGCGCGTTCGAGCAGGCCGACATCATCGAGGCCCTGTGGCGGCACTTCGAGGTCACCGAGACCCGCGTCGTGGCTCATGACGTCGGGCTCACCGTTGCCCTCGAGCTCCTGGCGCGGCAGGAGCAGGGTGGCCTGTCGGCCCGCGTCAGCGATCTTGTGCTGCTGAACGGTGGGGTGTACGCGGGGTTCCACCGCCCCCGGCCGATACAGGTCTGGCTGCAGCGCCCGGTACTCGGCGCGCTCATCGCGCGGATGCTGTCCGAGGCTCGCTTCGGGCCCGCCCTGGCCGAGGTCTTCGGGCCCTCGCACCAGCCCTCCGCGGCGGAGCTCCACCAGCACTGGGAGTCGGTGAGCCGGCGGGGTGGCAGCCGCAACTCCCACCGGCTGATCAAGTACATCCCGGAGCGCCGGGCCAACGCCCCGCGCTGGGAGAAGGCGCTGGAGCAGACCGCGACGCCGGTCAGGTTCGTCTGGGGCATGGCCGACCCGGTGTCGGGCGCCCACATGGCGCGGGTGATCCGGGAGCGACGGCCGGGCGCGGACATCGTCGAACTGGCGGGCGTGGGCCACTATCCGCAGCTCGAGGACCCGAACCGCGTCGCCGAGGCGATCCTGCGAGGTTAGGCGGGCTGGGTCTCCAGCTCGACGGTTCCCTGCTCGCGGCGCATCCGGCGCTTGATCGAGCGCCAGACCTTGAGCGTCGGGAAGTACCAGACCGGGAAGAACAGCAGCAGCAGCCCGGCCACCAGGATCACCTTGTCGAAGGGCGCCGGAACGTGGTCGTGCACCAGCCCCCCGATGCGCGTGGTCCAGCTGAACACGCCCAGCAGCAGGAACCCGAACATTCCAACCACGGCCAGCATGCCGTAGAGCGCCATGCCCACCTGGCGCCGGCCCATCGGCTGGCGGGTGAAGAGGTCGTGCCAGAGGCCCTTGCGGAAGTAGGCGCTGGCCTCCTCGCGCAGCCGGGGCATCTCCAGCCAGTCGGACAGCGCGTAGTAGCCGTCGAGCGGGATCAGCGGGTTGAAGTTGAACAGGGTGTTGATGTAAAGGGCGAAGGCCACCTGGAAGCAGACGCCGGCCGCGACGTGGGACGGTAGGAAGGCGGCCCCCGCCGCGAAGAACGCCGTCAGCGCCGCCGTGGCCACGGGCCCGGCGAGCGACACCATGATTCGCGGCCCCCGCCCCTCCAGCCACATGTCGGTGGTGTCCACGAAGGCGTATGGCATGCCCATCATCAACATCAGCCCACCGCGCGGGACCTTGCGGCCGAAGGACTTGGTGGCCAGCGCGTGGGCCAGCTCGTGGACCATCAGCGCCACGACGTAGGCCAGGATCGCGATCACCACGCCGACGACCCCCGCACCCCCCACGTCGAAGAGGCGGGAATGGCGCGAGGCCACCGCGAACGCCAGCAGGCCGCCGATCGCCAGCAGGATCACGATCCCCAGCCCTATCCGGGTGAAGAAGCGCCAGCCGATGACCCGGTAGACCCTGTCCATGCGGGTGTCGATGCCGGAGAGCGCCAGCTCGGCCCGGACGAGTGCCGCGACGACCCTGTCGAGGGGACCCGGCTTGCGAGCCTCCGGCTCCCCCGCCCGCTGCAAGAGCCCTGCCCCCTGCAACTGGTCGAGCAGCTGCTGGATCCGGGGCAGCGCCAGCTGGCCGTACTGCCGGGCGTAGGCCAGGAGCAGGTCGCGGATGCTGTGCTCGCCGTCGAGCTGGTCCCAGATGAAGCGGTCGCGGTCGGTCAGCTGCAGGTAGGCCGAGGTCCGGGTGTTGCGCAGCACCCAGCGCGGCTCCGTGCCCTGCACTGGGACCTGCTTCAGCGCCCAGCCGCTGCGGCGCCGCGGCTTCAGGTCCATCCCCGTCGGCTGGGCGGCTTCGACCAGCCCGGAGGTGCTGGCCGATGCCGCCGTCGCCCCGACCATGGTGGAGTCCGGGGCGCTGATCAGTGTCTTGCTGCCAATGTCCACCGAGCGCGGTTGCTCGATGCGGAGCTGGGTGGTCGGCGCGATTCCGATGACGTCGTAATCCTTCAGCACCCGGGAGGCGCCCGCGGCGAGGCGCTCGCCGTTCACGAAGGTCCCGTTCATCGAATCGAGGTCCTCGAGGCGGTAGCCGGTCGGCTCGCGCCAGATGCGGGCGTGGTACCGCGATGCGAATTTGTCGTTCACCACCACGCCGTTGTCGCGGCTGCGCCCGATGGTTGTGCACTCGGCAACCAGTGGCCGGCCCTCACCCTCCGGGGGGTAGAGGGTCGACGGCGCCGACTGACTCAGGTCATGGCCGGGCAGCGGCTGCCCGCACCGCAAACAGAACGGGAAGCCCTTGCGGGTGTGGACTCGACAGGCGGGACAGAGCACTTGGTGCTGTGGAGCGTACCCCGCTCAGGCCTCGACCGGGGGCTCACCGTCGAGGTCGGGGTGCGCGCCCGGCAGGTGCGAGGGGACGTGGTGGTGCTCGATCGGAGCGGGGGCTGCTGGGAGGTGTGTGGGGAGTTGGTGCGGCGGCGGTGTGTCCAGCCCGATCGTGCCCGACGGTGGTGTGCCCGCGCCAGGTGCGAGGTGGTCACCGATCGGTGCGGTGGGCGGCACATCGCCGACATGCGCGACCGCGCCGGGCGGGGGCACATTGCTGAATCCGCTGTTGGCGTGGCTGACCGCGTCGTGCGCCGCCGCCGCGTTGGTGGCCTGGTCGCCGAGGCTCACCGGCGGCGGGAGGTGGCCCGGGATGGGCGGGGCCTGGCTGACGAACCCATGGTCGCCGCTACCGACCGGTGGCAGCGCGTGCCCGGGATCGGCGCCGCCCGGTGGCACGCCGGCATTTGACGCGTGGGAGAAATCGAGCGGGTTTCCGTGGGCCGCGTCGACGAAGGGCAGGGAACTGGTGAGGCTCCCTGTGAGGCCGGCGGCGTCCGGCGCGGGTTGTGGCACGGGGAGGGGGTGGGTTGCCGCGGTATCGACCCCGATCGTCCCCGACGGCGGGGTGCCGGGGCCTGCGGGCGAGGGGAGATGGGTGACGCCCGGGGGAGGCGGGACATGCGCCGGGGCGTGCCCCACAGCGTGCGGGACATGCCCGGGAACGACCGGGCCGGGGCCGTGGGCGATGTGGGCCACCGGCGCGGGCGCCGCTGAGGCGGCGTGCACGTGGCTGTCGCCCGTGTCCGCGTGGCCACCGACAACCCCGGCGGCCACGTCGACCGCGGCGTGTGCCGCCGACGCCAGCACCCCAACTCCGGGAATCTGGGCGGCGATGGGCGCGACAGCGTCGACAATCCCGGCCACGGCGTTGACCGGGCCGGCCAGGATGCTGGGGGGCTCCGGGGCGGGCGGTGCCAGCGGGGCCGCCTCGTGGACGGGGGTGGCGGCATGGACCGGTGGCGGGTCTCCGCCATCGCCCACCGGGTGGTGTACGGGCGGAAGATCGCTGTGCGACCCGACCGGGACGTGGTGCCCGGCGTCACCGAACCCGCCCATCAGGTTGAAGATCGAGGACTTCGACTCGCGCGAACCGAGGCCCTGCGCCCCTCCGACCAGGTCACCCTGGAGCGACACCAGGTGCGACCGCTCGTCCGGTGCCAGGTCGTAGCTGTCGAGGATGGCGGGGTCGGACTGCACGGCATCGGCGAAAGCCGCGTCGGACGCCATGCGGACGATCAACTCCTGGAGTACGGCGGCGCTCATCTGGTCGGGCCTCCTTGTTTATGCGCGGACAAAATACGGGGCGGATCGTACAGGTCCGGACCGCTGATGTCACGGTCCGAGCGAAGGTGGGAATGAGGGTGCGCCGGATGGAATCCCTTAGGCTTGGCGCCGCACCCACCGGGGAGGAGCCATGGAAGCGATCAAGCGCGACAAGGTCATCATCACCGCCGCCCTCACCGGGGCGCTGACGACTCGCAAACAATGCGAGTACATCCCCTTCACGCCAACGGAGATTGCCGAGGAGGCCAGGCGGTGCGCGGATGCCGGTTGCGCCGTGGTCCATATCCACGCGCGTGAGGACGACGGCCTGCCGAGCTTCAAGGTCTCGAAGTACGCCGAGATCATGGCCGAGATCCGCAAGCGGACCGACATCATCATCAACTTCTCCACCGGTGCGGTCGGCATCCCGATGGACCAGCGCGTGGGCCACATCGCCCGCCTCCGCCCCGAGATCGGGGCGCTGAACATGGGCTCGATGAACTACGCGATCTACTCGAAATCGAAGAAGCAGTTCTACTTCGACTTCGTCTTCTCCAACCCCTTCAAGGACATCAGCTACCTGCTCGAGAAGATGAACGAGGCGGGGGTCAAGCCGGAGCTGGAGGTGTTCGACAACGGCCACATCGGCAACACCCGGCCGCTGCTGGACCAGGGCATCCTCAAGACGCCGCTGGACTTCTCGTTGGTCATGGGCGTGCTCGGCGGCATCCCTTCGACCACCCGCGCCCTGCTTTTCCAGGCGGAGTCGCTGCCGCCAGGGTCGACGTGGAAACTGGTGGGCATCAGCCAGGACCAGTGGCCGCTGCTCGCCGCCACGCTGACCATCGGGGGCAACGTCCGGGTCGGGCTCGAGGACAACTTCTACCTGCCCGACGGGACCATGGCGAAGGGCTCATCCTTCCTGGTCGAGAAGGCGGCGGGGATGTGTGCCGATGCGGGCCGCGCGGTGGCCTCGATCACAGAGGCACGCCAGCTGCTGGGCCTGTCGGCGACACCCAGCCAGGTGCCCGCGGACTTCGTCCCCGATCCCGACGAGAGCGCGCCACTGCCCAGCCTCGAGTCCCTGTCTCGCTAGGCGGCTACAGTAAGCGGGCGGATCACACCACAAAGGAGGCAGCGTGGCGGAAGTCAAAGCGGAACTCGTGGGCAACCTCTGGAAGATCACGACCGAGGTGGGCCAGCAGGTGGAAGAGGACGACACGATCATGATCCTGGAGTCCATGAAGATGGAGATCCCGATCGTCGCGCCGATGGCCGGGACGATCAAGGAGTTCCTGGTCAAGGAGGGCGACGTGGTCCAGGAGGGCCAGACGGTGGCCATCATCGAGTAGTGGTCAACGGGGTCTCGCGCTAGCCTCTGGCATGACATCGAACCCGCTGGTCGAGCGGCCCCGGCCCGGCGTGGTTCGCATCACGATCAACGACCCCGAGCGTCGCAACCCGCTCTCCTCCGCGATCTTCGGGGCCCTCGAGGCCGCGGTCCGGGCGGTCGGTGCCGGCGACAGGGTGGTTGTCTTGACCGGCGCGGGCGACCGGGTGTTCGCCTCGGGCGCCGACCTCAGCGAACTGGGTGATCGCCAGGCGGAGGGACTCGGGGGAGGCTTTGGCGAGGCGATGGAGCGCGCGCAGGCGGCCATCGAAGAGTGCGCAGTCCCGGTGATCGCCCGCATCCAGGGGCACAGCCTTGGCGCCGGGTATCAACTGGCGCTGGCCTGCGACCTCCGGGTGGCGACCGACACCGCCCGCCTGGGCGTGCCGGCCAGCCGCTTCGGACTCCTGCCGGGGCCCACCCACCACCTGCGCATGCTGCAGCAGCTCGGGCCCCAGGTCACGCGCTTGCTGATGCTCACCGGACGCTCGTTCTCCGGCGCGGAGGCCATGCGGTTGGGGCTCGCCGACGTGGTGGTGCCGGCGGCAGAGCTCGACGCCGCGGTCGACCAGCTCTGCGAGGACATCCTGGGGGGTGCCCCGCTGACGGTGCGCAACTCCAAGCGCATGCTCAACCGCCTGCTCGCCGAGGACTCGGAGCGGCTGCGCGACCGGGGCGCCGAATGGCAGGCGCTTGACGCCCTTTCCGCCGAGGCCCACGCCTCGGATGACGTCCGCGAGGGCCTGACCGCGTTCTTCGAGCGCCGCGAGCCGCGGTTCAAGGGCCGCTGAGGATGCCGGTCTGGGGCTACTTCGTGATCGGGTTCGTCATCGTCGCCCTGGTCCTGCTCACAGCGCGCCGCAACCAGGTCGCCTACCGCGAGACGCCGGTCGACTACACCGCGGACTTTCGCGCCGTCATCGATTCCGCGGTCCCCGCGGTGGAGGAGATGCAGGACGCGCTGCGTGAGGCGGAGCCGCAGGCGCTGAGTCGCGCGTCGGCCTCGGCCCGGTCCCGGATCCACGCCAACATCTCCAATCTCGACCGGCTCGGCTTCCCGGACGGCCTCGACGAGGCCATGCGGGACCTGCTCACGCAACTGCGCGTGAACCTCCGCGAGGCCATGGAGTGCTACGAATGGGCGGCGCGGATCTCCGAGACGACCGACCTGCTCGAGAACCACGGCCTGCGCCGCGCCTTCGACTCGCTCGTGGCCTCAGGTGACCAGCTGTGCACCGAGGCACGCTTCCAGCTGGTGGGTCTCCAGCCCGCCGACCTCGAGGTGGGCTCGACGGCCTGAGCTGGGCACGCCGCCGCGAAGGCGATGGACCAAGAAAAAGGGGAGGCGGCGACCGCCGCCTCCCCTCCGGATTCCCGTTTACTGCGCGCGGCGCCCGCGCATTGTGAAGGCGAGCATTACCATGCCGATGGTCACGCAGGCCAGCGACAGGGCGATGCGCTGGGCCGCCTCGTTACCGGTCAGGGGCATCCCTGCCGAGGTCCCGAGGACCCCGGACACCGGCGCGTGCTGCACCGTCGGGGTGGTCGTCGTGACTCCCTGGACGCCGCCGGCCAGCGGGGTGACCTGGAAGACCACCGGGGTGACCTGCCCGGGGGTGATGGTTGCCGTGGTGCTGCCCGGGCCGACGAAGACGTAGCCGGGTGGAACCGTTGCCGTCACCGGCACCTGCCCGCCGGGCAGGCATGGTCCCAGCAGCGCGGGGTAGGTGGTCACTGCCGGCTGGCCCGACTCGGTGATGGCCCCGCCCGGGATCATGGTGTTGGTACCGGCGAGGACGATCGTCCCCAGGAGCTCCCCGCACCCGGGCTGGCCCTGGGGCAGGTTGACGTAGAAGATGATCGTCGGGTTGTTACCAGCGTGCAGGACCTCGGCCTTCGGCGAGGTGCCGGGCACCAGGGTGTAACCGGCGGGCGGGGTCACCGCCGTGCCGGTGACGCTGCCGACAGGCAGGTTGCAGTAGGTGAACGGGGCGGCCTGGTTGGCCTGCCCGGTGAGGTCGACGGTCCCGCCGGGTACCACGATGGTGGTGCCCTCGAGCATGTATTCCTCGCCGACGCAGGCCGTCGGAACCGCCGGCTGGCTGACGTAGTAGATGACGTGGACTGTCTGGCCGCTCTGGACTGGGGTGCAGACCTGGCCGGGGGTCCCGGTCATCGGCAGGTTGGTGCCCACCAGGTTCCAACCGCTGGGGTTGGTCTCCTGGACACAGTAGTTGCCGGCGGGCAGGTTGCCGTAGGTCGCCGGGTAGCTGCTGTTTGGCTGGGTCACGCCCTGAAGCTGCACGGTACCGCCGGGAACCACCTGGCGCGTCCCCTCCTTGTAGATCACCGCCGTGATCCGGGCGAGGGCCGGCGGGACGGTCACGACCGTCTCGACCTGGGAGCACGTGGGGGCGGTGCAGGTGGTGGTCGGGACACCGATGGACGATGCGTTGTCGATCGTGCCCGCGGTGCGGACGACGATGGTGAAGACCAGCTGGGCGGTGGCACCCGGGGCGATCGAGGGGATCGTCCAGATGTAGGTGCCGTCACTGTTGTGCACCGATCCGCTGGTGGGGAAGAAGGAGACCGGGCCGTCGAAGTGCACGGTGCCGGGCTTGATCACGTCGACGATGCCGACGTTGTTGGCGGCGGCATTGCCGCTGTTGGTCACGTCGATCGTGTAGGTCAGCGAAGCGGGCGCCACGACCTGGGCGTGGTCGACGTGTTTGACGATGGACAGCACCGACGCGGGCGGAGGAGGTGGTGGCGGGGTGACGGTCACCGGCCAGGTGGCGCTACCGCAGTCCTGGCCGCCGGCACCCTTGTTCTGGTCGGTGTCGTAGGCCTTGAGCAACACGGTGTACCCGCCCGTGGCCAGCGTGGGGACCACCGCCGAGATCGTCGCGACGGTCCTGCCCTTGATGCCGGGGCCTCCAGTCGTGAAGTCGATCGCCGGCGTCAGGTTGGTCATGTGTCCCGCCGCGTCGGTGATGGTGAAGACCACCTGGTACGGGGCGACGGTGTTGAGCCCGGTCTCATCGGTGTAGACCGCGCTGATGGTGCCCCCGGGAGCGACTGAGCTCCCAGCCGCCGGGGTCATCCCGCTGAAGACGTTCTCGATACAGGGGAGGTCGCCCGGGGATGGGCTCGGGACCGGCGTCGGGGTGGGCGTCGGGGTGGACGTTGGCGTCGGGACGGGCGTGGGGGTCGGGCTGGACGTGGGCGTGGGCGTGGGGGTCGGGCCCGGCTGGCCGGGGGCGGGGCAGTTCACCGAGAAGGTCTTGTGCTTCTGCTCCTTGTGGGAGTTGCCAGCCTGGTCGATGCCCTGGTTGAACTGGACCTTGAAGTGGTAACCCTGGATGGGGTGCGGTTGGGCGCCGGCCACGACCGCGTTGTGGACCAGCGCATCGACATCGATGATGTCCATCACCTGCAGGCCGCCGACGGCGCTGTTGTAGACGCTGTGGCCGTTATTGCCGACGTCGCCGGGGGTCATGCCCGCGGTCAGCACGGAAGTGCCGCTGGTGTCCTTGCCGTATACGGGCTCCTTATGCCCGGTGGGCGGCCAGGAGTCGATCTCGTAATTGCCGCTCTCGTCCGCCAGGCCGCGGCCGAGGACCTCGATGTTCTCGCACGGAAGGTGGGGAACGTGGCGCGGGGTCACGTTCTCGCGGGTCCCGATCTCTGCGTTCTGGGAGGCCTCGTCGGCGGGCTCGTAGCCACTCGGGTCGCAGGGGGGCGCGCCGTGGTTCAGCTGCTCGGCGTTGGCATCCGGGCAGGGGCCGATCGGGTGCAGCTTGATGGTGCCCGCGTTGTCGTCGGCGAATGGACCCTTGTCCACCGGGTCGGAGCTCGAGGTGAACGTCTTGCTCGCCTGCTCAGGCGACAGGCCACTGCTGTCGAAGACCTTGACGGTGTGGCTGCCGGCAGGGATGTCGATCGGCCCGGCGGTGAAGTCGAAGCCGTTGCCGGAGGCCGCCTTGTGCGCCGTCCAGGTGCCGCTGGCGAGGCTCTTGCTGCCGTCCTCGACAGCCCATGTGCCCTCGGAGTCGAGGACGTTGAAGCCGTGGATGAATGTGTAGGCTGCATCGGATGTGAGCGGCCTGTCCACCTCGGCGGCACTACCGACGTAATTCGAGTCGACCGCGACGATGCCACGGTTGCTGGGCGCGGGGGCAGCGAGGATGACCGCGGGCGCAAGGAGGAATACAGCGGCGAATACGCCGTTGGCAATGGCCAGGATCCTTTTCATGTCGGGTCTACTCCTCCTGAGCCATACGCTCTGAGTGCGGTGCCGTCACGGTAGGTGAAGGCGCCAAGGCTGATCGGTATGAAGTCCCCCTTGCGGCGTTGCCCGCGGCGGTTGCGGATAAGCAGCAGTACCGCGCCGTTGAGCGCCAGCCAGGCCACCATGAATGCCAGCTTCAGGCGGTCGAATTGGGCGCCGAAGCCGAGGATTCCGCTGCTGACCGATTGATATGCGTGGGCTACGCCGGCACCCGGGGACCCGGTGGCCATCAGCGCGGGCTTGCTCACCGCCATGATGGCGCCGGGACCCGTCGAGGCAGCCAGCACCTGCTCAGACGGCTGGGTGAACGCTGGTGGGGCACTCGACGGCCGGCCGCTTACCAGGCCCGTCGGCTGCAGCGCCGTCCAACCCGTGACCAGCGCCGCGGGAGTCATCGACCGGGGGGCCTCGGTGGTCGAGCCGCTGGTGGCAGCTGCGGGCCCGGCGGAAGCGCCCGAGGTGGTGGGGGCGGGGGCCTTGCTACCGGATGGCGAGGTCGATCCTGACGTCGATCCCTTTGGCGCCTTTTCGTGGCCTCGGGCCGAAGGGCTGCCCTGTGACGTGTTCGATTTCTTGGTGTCGTGATCCTTCGCGAACGTGACCGACATCGTGCCGGCGGCGAGCAGCAGGGTCGATGCGAGGACGGGTGCCAGGCGCCGGAGAATCGCAGGACTGTCGTATGCCATCAGCCGTGTGACGCTTGTGACGACCAAAAGCCTGCCCCCCGGTCAGCTTTGTCACGGCCCTGTTACATGGGAGCTCGTCCGCCCTGGTCAGGTTGGCGTCGCCACAGCCTCCTTGCGGAAGTAGTCGACGGTGAGGGGGATCCCCTCCGCCAGCGCGACCCTGGGCTGCCAGCCCAGGTCGGCGGCGATGCGGTCGACCGCGACACAGCTGCGAAGCTGTTCGCCCGGTCGCGCAGGAGCGTGCTCGGCGTCGGCGTCGGTGCCGGCGGCGGCCGCGATCATGCGGTACAGCGCGTTGACGTCGGTCTCTGAAGCCGTCCCCACGTTATAGCTGCCGGTCACATCGCTGCGCAGCGCCGCCGTCAGTGCCGCCACGACGTCGCCGACGAAAACGTAGTCACGGGTCTGTTTGCCGTCGCCGTTGATCACCGCCTTGTCCCCTCGGAGCAGCGCGCGGGAGAAGATCGCCACGACGCCGGCCTCGCCGTGCGGGTCCTGGCGCGGGCCGTACACATTGGCAAAGCGCAGGGCGACGCTGCTGAGGCCGTGCACTGCGCGATACACGTGCAGGTAGTGCTCGAAGCTGAGCTTGCTCGCACCGTACGGCGACACGGGGGCGGCGATGTAGGTCTCAGGGGTGGGGATGGTGTCGGCGTCACCGTAGATCGCCCCCCCGGTGGAGGCGAAGACCACCCTGCCGACCCCGTGCGCCTGGCAGGCGGCCAGCAGGCCGATGCTCCCGATGATGTTGACGCGGGCGTCGAACAGGGGCTCCCGGACGCTGCGCGACACGCTGATCTGGGCCGCCAGGTGGCAGACCGCCTCGGGGCGCTCCCTTTCGATCACCCGGTCCAGCCACCGCGACTCCACGTCCATGTGATAGAAGTTCGCCCCCGCGGGGACCTGGCTGCGCTTGCCACTGGACAGGTCGTCCACGACGACCACGTCGTGGCCGTCCTCGACCAGCTGGTCGGCGAGGTTGGAGCCGATGAACCCCGCGCCGCCGGTGACCAGCACCTTCATTCCGGCTTGGTCCGGTCCAGCAGCGGTCGCCCCCGGCGCCTGGGCACCGTGCGCCCGGCGCGCTCCACCCGGTTGGCGACGTCGCGATCGGACAGGATGCGGGCCACCTGCGAGAAGGTGTGGCCCGGCTCGGCGCCCCGGCTGTCCCAGGTCTTCACCTTGAATATCGCCTTGACCGCCGTGTAGGGCACCCCCAACCGGCGCCGGACCATCCGCTGTGGGTCGACCAGGTTGTAGATCACGCCGTAGGGCCCGCCCAGGGTCTGGCGGCCGGCGTAGGCGCGCAGCACCTCGTGGTCGACGAAATGGATCACGACCTTGCCGCTCTCGGCCTCCGGCTCGACCTCGTGCTCCTCACCGCCGAAGACGATGTACTTGACGCTGCTCAGCGGAACCACCAGTTCGCGGTTGTTGCCGCCCGGTTCGGTCGATGTCACGGTCAGCACGGGCTGCGTGAAGTCGATCAAGGGAGCCTCAGCGGGAAACACCTCGCCGTCCAGGAACGTGAGCAGGATCTCAGGCACGGTGGCCTAGCATACGCCCCTGCTGCGCCCCGTACCGTATGGAAACTTGGGTGCAATCCCAGTCGGTCTGAAGCAGACCCGTCACATGGCCATGGGGGGATTTCATCAAACGTACATCCGTCGGTGCCATGCTTCCGTCGATATGGATGTGGAGCGGGCACGCCGGCCTCGCGGGGTTAGGAAGCGCGGCCGATCACATGGTCAAGCCCTCGTTGAGACGTCCATCCTCTTTCCTCTCCTGATGCTGCTCATGGCCCTGATCTTCACGGGGTCGCAATACATGAATGAGGTCGTTGGACTTGATGGAGCGGCGCGGGCTGGGGCGATCGTGGCGGCCAACTCAGCGCTTGCGAATGCGAACACCGCCACTATCAACGCCAACGCCACCAAGGCGGTCAATCAAGAGCAGGGGTGCAACTGCTTCACGGCGGTTGCCAACCAGGCAAGCTGTACCACGGGGATGAACTGCGTCTGGACAGTGGCCTCCACGTCGCCGAACAACACGCCGATCGAAATCGTTCATGTGTCGTACACGGTGACGTCCTATCTCAAGTTCATCAGCAATCTTTCGGTAACCGCCCAAGCGGGAGCATCAGCATGAACAAGACACTTCCTCTGGGCGTTCGCAAGGGCGAGGAGCAGCGCGGGCAGGTCGTGGTGATCTTTGCTCTATGCCTGTTCATCATCATCGGGATGGCTGCCGTCGCCGTCGATGGCGGCTATGGCATGGTGCAACAGCGCCGAGCGCAAAACGCCGCTGACTTTGGCGCCGTGGCCGGCACCAAGATGCTGGCCAACCTGTGCCGAGGCGGAAACCCGCCACTGGGCAGCGCGATCGTGAACGAGATTCAGTCGGTGATCAACCTCAACTCAGCGGACGTTGGCGCCAACTGGACTGCCTACTACCTCGATGCCACGGGCGCCGATATCCCGAACAACGGCAGCACCAAGATCCTCGCCGCCACCGCACCCCCTCCGACGGCATGCGGTGTACGGGTTGACCTGAGCCCCAACTGGCGCCCCTACATCGCGGGCATCGTCGGGAGTAACTCCCTCTCCACGAAGGCGGTTGCGCGGTCTGTCAACAACCCCAACCCCGGAAACGGCATCGGCATTGTGGCGCTCGACGAGGTCAACCCACACCAGGTCATGGGCGGAGGCAGCGGCACCTTCGACGTATTCGGCACGATCTTTGCCAACTCGGCCGTTCCCTACCACCCATGGGATGGCAGCCGATACGTCTGCACTGACGCCCCAAACCCGACTCAGCCCCTTAGCTCCGATCCAAAATGTGCGAAGAAGAACTACGTTGACGTGGTCGACGCGAAGGACGGCAGCAGCCTGATCCTCCACGGCACCATGCAAACCGTCAGCGGCAACTTCCCCTTGGACTGGTGTTTTGGCGACACAACGATGAATTGGGCCGACCCCGACAACGGTGGCCCGCCGAACAAGGTTGCGCCGACCAGCCCGCCCAACCCGGATCCGTACAACACCGCCCTGTGCGGTGGCACCAACAAGGTGACCCTCCAGTACGACCTCATCCAGACCGGCCAGTCGCAGATCGTCGACCCTCTCGCGCCCAGCCAGGGAGGCATCAATGACCCGTTCCAGAAGTCAGGTGTCGGCGCCGGCTTCAACGATGCCCTCTGTCCGCCTGAAGGAAGTCCCCCGGCGCGCGTTGCGCCCGCCGCCCCTGACATCAATGGTGTCTATCAACTGTTCCCGGGCGAGTACGCTGCCCCGGTGATCTTGGTGGGCAAGAACGTTCACCTCAATGACTGCGGCGCTTCGGGCTATCCTGGGGCCTTCCGGTTTGACGGCGGCCTCGACCTGAGTCCCGGTGCTGGACAGACCGTCACAGGCAGCAATGTGATGATCGCAACCAGCGCGCCCGTGCCGGTCGCGGGCAACGTGCCGGGGAGCATCATTGGCGGAGTGTTCAAGGCCAGTGGGACCGGCAATGGCGCCCCCTGCTTCCCGGAGAAACCTGCCATCGTCAAATGGGGAGGAAACCCGGAAACCGACGGTTCGCACGCGTGCGGCGGGACGGCCGGGCTCCCGAACGGGCAGTACTTCGGAGTCATAACGCGCTTCATCGGTGGTGCGGGCGGCCCCTCTGGAGTCGACGCTAACGTCTACGGTACCGGCAACAACTTCTCGCTGATCCTGGGCGGAAAGGGCAGCATCAAGCTGGACTCGCCGTCATCCGGGCCGTTCCGCGGTGTGGCGATTTTCCAGGATCGCAACACGCAGGGCAATTTCGGCATGGATGCCGAGCCGAACGACAGCAGCAGCGTCGTGGTCAACGGCTTGGTGTACAACGCCTCAGACCCCTGCCTGGGCTACCCCATGGCGGGAGGCAAGTGCACCAACTCCTCGACCAATCCGCTCCCAGCTGATCCCTACCACTATTGGGATGACGGCATCCCGTTCAAGCCCGGTGGCGTGATGCAGGCGGGCTTGGGTAGTGGTGTGGGCTACCCGAACACATCAGGTGGCACCGTCACGGTGAACGGGCCGTGCGTCGTTGCCGACTTCAACACCGACGGCGGAACCACCATCAAGATCGACGGCAGGCAGAACACCTTTGCCCTGCCGGGAGTCATCGGCTCGGGTAACCCGCCGGTGACGGGATGAACATTCGATGAGACGAGGCCCGGCCGCGAGCGCGGCGGACGGGCAGGCCGCGGTCGAGTTCACCCTGGTCTTCCCGATGGTCATCCTGTTGGTAGTCGGGATGATCGCAGGCTCGTTCATGTTCTTCCAATCCTCCGGCCTCACCAATGGGGCGCGCGCGGCGTCCAGATGGGCGACGGTTGAGAGCAGCCTTAATTCGGGTGCAGGGCTGTGCGAATCCGGGTCACCGAACACCATCGTCAGCGAGGTCACCAAAGCCGCCAACATCGTGCAGGTCAACCAGGGCAAGCTTTGTGCGAAGAATGGCAACAGCACCACCGAACTCGTCCAGCCCACCTATATCCCCAACAAGGCCAACATCGTTGTCGATGCCTTCCCGGACCTGACCAACCCCGAGTGCATCACCGTGAACATCACCTACACGGCCCCGCCGCTCGCACCTCCTTTCCCTCCGATCCTGATGCAGGCGCACAGCAGCACGCCGACAACTCGGGCAACGGCAGCGACAACCTGCCCTGCTCCGACCAAAGCGTCATAGCGATCGGAGGGCGAGCCCTGCTCGACTAGCCCCCGGGCGGCACCGGTAGCCGGACCACGAACCGCGCGCCGCCGCCGGCTTCATCCTCGAGCCCGATCGAACCGTGGTGCAGCTGCGCGATGGCCCGGCAGAGGGCCAGGCCCAGCCCGGCGCCACCGGTTTCCCGGGCCCTGGCCTCGTCGGCTCGGGAGAACCGCTCGAATATCGAGGCCTTCGCCTCGTCCGGCACGCCCGGCCCCTCGTCGGCGACGGCCAGGACCCACGTCCTACCAGTTCGTTGCAGGGACACGCCCACGTTGCCGCCCGGGGGTGAGTGGCGCACCGCGTTGTCGATGAGGTTGTCCAGGAGGCGCCGCAGCAGGTCCGGGTCGCCGCGCACGGAGCCACCGCCCGGGACGTCCGAGACCACGGTCACACCGCGCTCGGCGGCCAGCGGCAGCCAGAGGCGCGCGGCGTCCGTCACCAGCGGTGACAGCTCGACCTCGCCCATCTGGGGCGAGAGCGCGCCGGCTTCCGCGCGGGCCAGCATCAGGAGCTGGTCGGCCATCCGACCCAGCCGCTCGGTCTCCGAAAGGATCGTGCCCAGGCTGGCCTGGTACTGCTGGGCCGACCGCGTGTGCTTGAGTGTCACCTCCGCTTCGGTGCGGATCAGTGCGAGGGGGGCTCGCAATTCGTGCGCGGCATCCGCGGTGAAGCGACGCAGGCTGTCGAAGGCGGTCTCCAGCCTGGCCAGCATCTGGTTGAACGTGTCCGCCAGGTCGCCAAGCTCGTCCGCGGGGAGGTCCAGCTCGATGCGGCGGTGGAGGTCCTCCTCACTGAATGCCCGGGCAGCGGCCGTTATCTCGCGCACCGGCCGGAGTGCGGTGCGCGCCAGGCCGTAGCCCAGCACCGTCGCCGCGACCATCAGCACCAGGGTGCCGACCAGCAGGACCGAGCCGGTGTTGGCCAGCAACTGGTTGGCCTCGGCAAGGGAACGAACCACGACCAGCACCCGGGCCGGCCCGGACGCCGAGTCAAGCAGGCTGGCGCGCGCCCGCTGTTCGACGCCGTCCACGGTGACGGTCCGCAGCACCGGCGACCCCGCTCGTGCCGCTGCAGCCACGGCAGTCACGTCTGCTGTCGAGGGTCCCCGGATGGTGCGGTCGACAAGGTTTCCATCCTGGTCGAAGAGGAAGGCCGCGATCCCGCCTCCGGCCGTCCCGGGCGTGTCGCCAGGGGCGCTCAGGCCGCTGAGGGCGTGGCCGCTGTCTGATTGCGCCAGCGGCTGCAGCAGCCCCGCATCGGTGGTGAGGCTGTCGTCGATGGCGGAGTACTCGACCCGGGCGATGGCCAGCCAAACCGTCCCGGCCGCGACAACGGCGACGAGACTGAACATTCCCGAGTACGCCAGTGCCAGCCGGACCCCCGTCTGGCGTAGCCAGCCCCTCATGGGTTGGGGGAGTCGAACCTGTATCCCAGGCCGCGCACCGTGGTGATCGGGTCAGCCGTGCCTGCCGACATGAGCTTGCGGCGAACCCGGCCGACGAATTGGTCGACGATGTTCGAGTCGCCCGCGTCCTCGCCCTCCCGCCAGGCGTGTTCGAGGATCTGGGTCCGGCTCAGCACATGTCCGGGGTTCAACAGGAAGCACTCCAGGACCGAGAGCTCCTTGGCGGTCATCTGCACCTGTTGGTCACCCACCGCGACCGTCCTCGCGGAGGTATCGAGGCTCACCCTGCCGGCTCGGAGCACCGCACCGCGTTCCGGCAGGTGGCGCCGGGCCAGTGCCCGCAGCCGGGCCACGAGCTCGCCGAACGCGAACGGCTTCAACAGGTAGTCGTCGGCCCCGGCCTCGAGGCCCCGGATACGGTCCTCCACCGCGTCCCGCCCCGTCAGCATCAGGATCGGCGTGGCGACCTTGCGGGCCCGGAGGGCTGAGGCGACATCGAAACCGCTGACGCCGCCCGGGAGCATGACGTCCAGCACTATCGCGTCAAAACCGCCCGACCAGGCTGTCGCGATGGCGTCGTCCCCCGAGGTCACATGGATGACGACGAAGCCCGATTCTGAAAGCCCCCGGACCAGGGCGTCGGCCAGGCGTTGGTCGTCCTCGACGACGAGGACCCGCATCCGTTCTAGGCCGCCCTACCGGCGGTGCTGGTGCTCGTGTCCAAGCGCGCCCATTGACACAGGGGAGGCGCCTGGCTGTTACATCCGTTAGCCGCCATGTTCACGAAACGTACATGATGCGGTGTGATGCTCCAGCGGACATGAGCGAGTTGTCGATGCCGCCGACCCGCGTGGACCTGAGGGTTGCCGTGGGCTCGCTGGTCGGGAGGATCGGGGTGCACAGGCTCTTCGTCGGGCTGCTGGGGGCCTGGACCGCGCTCAACCTGGCCGCTGCCGCCTACCTCTACTGGTCGGTGCAGCACTCCGTGGTCTGCGTCGACCAGGACGGCAGCGGTCCCTTCTGCCGCTACCACCTGATGACGAGTGCGATCTCCGCAGCCGCAGGACCCCTGAAGGTATTCGTGATCGGCATGGTCATGCTGGATGTCGCCTGGTTGATCACCGTGATTCGGAGCGAGGGTTGACATGATGAAGCGTCTGTTCCGCCGCGGTAGCCGCAGCGCAATGACCCCGCGCCGCGGCCAGTCGATGGTCGAGTTCGCGCTCATCGCGCCGACCTTCTTCTTGCTGATATTCGGCATCGTCGAGTTCGGCATCCTGATGTTCGACGTAGCATCCAGCCGCTTTGCCACCGGCGAGGCGGCCAAGGTCGAGGCCTACACGGGCAGCTCCACGGACACCTGCAGCAACATCCCGGGGTGCACCCTCATACACGCCGCCAGCTTCACCTGCGATGCGGACTGCCGGGCCGCGGTGTCGATCCGGCGCTCACCGGTCGGGACCACGAGCCTCGAAACCGTCAACTGGATCGAGGTGCGCCAGTGCCCCAACGCCGCCTGCCCCAACCCGTCTTGCACCAACGCCGCACACACGCTGCCGGCCGGTTGCACGTCGGGAACCTATGTCGTGCGCACCGGGCTGGACGCCTGCCTCGGAACCGACATGTCGCACTGCGCCACCTACCCGGCCACGGGCCGCAGCACGTCTGCCAACGCGCCCGAATACCTGCAGCTGACCCTGAGCTATCGCTATGACTGGAAGACCGGGATCCTGAAGGCGGTGCACAACGCGCCGGTCGACCTCAACGCGACCTACCTGCTGCGGATCGAGCCGCAGAAGTTCTGATGCGCTCCGCCCACCGCGGCCAGGCCATCGTGGAGGTGGCCCTGATCGTCCCGGTCGCGATCCTCCTGGTACTCGGGGCCTACGACACCTCGGTCATGGGCTCGGACAAGACGGTTGCGACCAGCGCGGTGCGCAATGGCGCCCGGCTCGCTTCCCAGATCGGCGGCGTGGGCACCACGCCCCCCGCGAACACCTGCAGTGGCGCTGCCCCGGCGAGCCTGACCATGGCCCAGGCCGACGCCCAGATCGTCGCCGCGGTGCTCGCCTCCACCACCAACATGACCTACCTGGGCGGCGGGACGTCGCGCGCGGGGTTCCCAGACGAGATCGACATCTACCGGCCGGCCGACCCGGGCGGCAAGATCAACAAGGCGAGCGACCCCTACGAGTCGTACACCCCGGAGACCACCACCCTGGCCACGACGATTAACAGCGGGTCCACCAACAATTTCCTCAGCGTGGCCGCGACGTCCTCGGCCATTCCAGCCGGCACGTCGGTGACCCTGACCGTGGGGCCCAACAGCCAGAACGTGGTTACCAGCGCGGCGGTGCCCGCCGGGGCCACCAACATCCCGGTCAACAGCTTCGTGGCCAGCAACACCTACCCCGCCAACTCGACGGTGGTCGGGGCTACCACCCTCAACTTCACCTTCAACCACCACAGCTCGAACACCTACACCATGGCCATGCGCTGCCAGGGCCCACTCGGAAACGAGGCGGAGATCGGCGTGCGCATGCAGTGGACCTACAAGCCGGCCAACGGGATCCCGGGGCCGTCATTCGTCTTTGACGACGGCGCCGCCGTCGGACACCTGCCCGCCGATTGGGCCGTGGAGAAACTCATGCTTTGCGTCGAGAACTGCATCATCCGATGAACACCAACATCCGTTCCGCTGTTTCGCGCCGCCACGGCGGCCGGCGCAAGGGCCAGAAGGGCCAGGCGCTGGTCATCTTCGGCCTGATGTTCATCTTCCTGATCGGGATCGCCGGGCTTGCAACCGATGGTGCGGTGGCCTATGCCTATAGCGTGTCGCTGGAGCGCGCCGCCTCGGCGGCAGCCCTGGCCGGCGCACCGTACATGCCCAACTACCTGGCCACCGCGACCACGCGGGCCAAGGATGAGTCGAAGCGCAATGGCTGGGTGGACCTCGCGGGCAGCACCACGGTGACGGTGGCAGCCGCGAACTCGCGCCAGCTGGACGTCAAGGTCTCGACCATCGTGCCGACCTTCTTCATGGCCGCGCTGGGGGTGCCGCCGTTCCGGATCACGCGAGAGGCGATCGCCGGGTACCTGCCTCCGATCCCGCTGGGGCAGCCCGGCAACCAGCTTGGCTCAACGGGAGCCCAGCTGGGTGCCGGGAACAACTTCTACCTACTTCGCTTCAAGGCCCAGAACAAGATGCGCTCAGAGGGCGACCCCTACACCACGTCCGGGTTCGAGGGCGCTTCCGGCAACTGCAGCGGCTGCGCCAGCAATGCGTCCGGGACCCCGTCCAACGACATCCACACCATCAGCAACACGCAGGGCTCCGAGAACAGCACCCTTGACTGCACCACCGGCAGCGCCGGGTGGAAGCTGCCGTGCAAGGGGGGCCAGAACTTCCGTGTGACGATCCCGCCGGGAGCGACGGGCGAGATCCAGGTGTACAACGCCGCGTTTGCCCCCGATTTCACGAGGAACAACACGTGCGACAACCTCAAGGGCCTGCCCAACACGAACAACGGCCAGACCACCTGCGGGTCGTACTCCCTCCGGGAGGGGACCGACGACGGGTTCAACGGCAGTGACCCGGCCTACGCGAGCCCACCGTTCGCGGTCAAGGGCAACGAGCCGCTGACCGCCGCCAACTGCGGCAACACCCTGCCCACCAGCACGGACTGCAACTCCGGGGCCGGCGGCGGCGGCACCAACCGGGAGCGGCGCCGGCTGTACAACGCGGTGGCGTACACGGTCCTGGCGGTGCCCAACGTGTTCCTGCGCTCGGACGACCAGCCGATCTCCCAGACCCGCGTCCTGCCCATCAACGCTGAGAACTGGGATGGCAACCACGGCGGCACCGGCCCCGGCAGCAACGCCACCCCCAGCTATGTGAATGTCAACGACGGCCGCGGCCTCGACATCACCCAGCAGTACGGCGCGACCTACGCCGCCGGGCTCTGCGGGGTCTGCCCGAAGAACATGAAGGTCTACCACTCATGGGACAACATCCTGATCGAGGACGGGACCACCAACGGCGACAACCGTGACTCGGCCGGCCAGAACATCGTCACCCAGGTGACCAACGGGGCCAACTACGGGACCTACGTGTCCGGGACCGGGGCCGCCGGCGGGATCCTCAAGGAGGGCACGTACCGCCTGCGCGTCGATTCCCTGAACTCCAACGGCCAGTGCTGCGCGACCGCGGCCGAGGGCGATGCTTCGAAGGCTTTCGCGCTCCGCGTGGTCATGCCGGGGACGGCGCCGAACCAGCCGTCGAGCGGCAACGAGTGTGTCGGCACCGGTGGCATCAAGTGTGAGGTCGCCGGCTGGGAGGACATGACCGTCTACAGCCCGATCGCGGGCGCCGGCGGCACGATCCCGCTGTTCAACCTCCCCAAGGAGTACCAGGGCCAGACGATCATCGTCGACGCCTACGACGTTGGTGATGCCGGCGGCAACGTCGACCTCGCGCTCATCGACCCCAAGACCAACGCGGTCGGTACCTGCGGCAGCGGCAGCGTCGACCTCCCGGCCGCCCTGGCGCTGGCGGCGCCGACGCCTCCTAACTCCTGCCAGCAATACACCGGCAGCCCGGCGGCGGCCGCCACCCTGAACGTCTTCAACCAGGGCCACGACCGCTTCTCCGCCACCCCGATCCAGCACTGGGGTCCGCAGTTCAACAGCGGCCAGGCGCCCGGGTCGCCCGACAACCGCATCACCCACGCCCCCACCTATACCCAGACCCAGGCCGGGGAGCGTGCCACCAGCGGTAACGGGGGCAACTTCAACGGGTCGTGGATCAGGTTCGAGATCCCGATCTCGACGAGCTACGACGGCAATTGTCCGTCCTCACCCACCGGCGGCTGCTTCTGGCAGCTGCAGTACACCCTGACCGCCGGCGCGAACGACACATTCTCGTTCGCCGTCAGCACCAAGGGCGGCCCGCTGCACCTCGTCACCAGCTGATCCTCCCGCGCGGGGGCCCGTGAAAGGGCCCCCGCCGCCCATCGCCATAATGAGGGGCCATGACGGATCCCCTCGAGCACATACGCCAGCTGGCCCAGGGCATCGGGCCCCGGCCCTCAACCGGGGAGGGTGAGCGGAAGGCGGCGGCGTACGCCAGGGAGCAGCTGGAGAAGTTCGGTTACCTGGTCAAGGAGGAGCCCTTTCGCTCCCCCGACTCATTCAGCCAGGTGTACATCCCGGTCTACGTGCTCGCCCTCATGGGGTTTGCCGCTAGCGCCCTGAACAGCCCGGCCATGGCCCTGCTCCTGTCCGGTATTGCCTTCGTTTCGTTCGTGGGCGAGAACACCACATCGCTGAAGCTGATCTCGGCCGTCATCCCCAAGGCCAAGAGCCAGAACGTGGTCGCGCGCCTCGCGCCCCGGGAGTTGCCCCGCCGCCGGCTGGTGCTGGTCGCGCACCTCGACTCCACCCGCTCGGGCCTGATGTGGCACCCGCGCCTGGTACGCGGCTTCCGCGTCACGTTCCTGCTGCTTGTGCTCTCGCTGCTGGCCCTGCCGGCCCTGATGCTGGCGGAGGAGCTGACCGGCCTCCGGGTGTTCTTCCCGGTCTCGGTGCCGTTTGCGCTCTACATCGCCTATGCCCTGTTCCTCCTGGTGCACCGCGAGATGTTCTACCGCCATGTCGATGGCGCCAACGACAACGCCAGTGGGGTTGCCGTCATGCTGACCATGGCCGAGGCGATGTCCTTGGACGCGCCCGCCGACACCGAGGTGCTGGTGGTGGCGACGGGCTGCGAGGAGGCCGGCATGGTCGGGATGCAGAACTTCCTGCGCAAGCACCACGAGGAGCTGGCCCGCTCCTGGATCATCAACATCGACAACGTCGGCGCCGGCGACCTCACCTACACCACCAGGGAGGGGATGCTCCTGCCGCACCGCACCGGCAGGGAATTGACCCAGACCGCGGCAAAGGTGGCGACCCTACCCGGGATCGAGATCAAGGGCGCGCCCTTCCGGGTGATGAGCAACGACACGGAGCCCGCCCTCCTGCGGGGCCTCGAGGCGATGACTGTCATCGCCACCAGGAACGGGATCCCGGTGAACTGGCACTGGAAGACCGACACCTTCGAGGCGATCGACGCCGACACCGTCGACATGGCGTACCGCTTCGTCGAGCAGGTCGTCCGCCGGCTCATCGTCTGACCGTGGCTCTCAGGCGCGGCCTGGGCCTGCGCACCACGGTGGCCACCAGCTCCGGGCTGGCGTTCTCGGCCTTCAACTACCTCGGCGCGGTGACCGTCGCGTTGTTCGTCGCCGGCGACGCCGCCTGGCTGGCCATCCTCGTTGCCGGCGTGCTGACCCTGCTTGCGGCGGTCGCCTTCGGGGAGCTCAACAGCCTCTATCCCAGCGCCGCCGCAATCCGGGTCTACATGAAGCACTCGATGAACGACCGGGTCGCCCTGACCATCGCCCTCACCTACATGTTCACGATCGTGCTGGTGATCGCCGCCGATGCTTTCATCGTGGGCCGAGCGCTGCAGTTCGTCCTCTTTCCGGACCAGGTCCTGCTTTCGTTCCCGATCATCGCGGCGTTGATCGGCATCGCGGTGTTCGCCAACCTTCGCGGCGTCAAGATCGCCGGCCGGGTGGAGGAGGTGGCGACCTTCACGACCCTGGGCGTGACCACCATCGTGGCGCTGCTGGCGCTGAACGCCCACGGTTTCCGGCTCGAGTCGCCGGTGCGAGGCCTGTTCTCGGGCCCCCACGCCAACCCGCTGGCCGCGGTGGTGGCGGGGGTCTTCCTCTTCTCGGCATTCGAGTGGGTGACGACGACATCGGAAGAGGTCAGTTCGCAGAAGCTGATCCCGCGGGCGATGCTGATCGCGCTGGCACTCCTGTACGTGGCGACGGCGAGCTTCGCCATGGCCCTGACCAGCTGGTTCCCGGACCACGGGTTCCTGCGCGACAAGCCGTACCCTCAGCTGCTCCTGGCGCAGAAGGCGCTGGGGAGCGCCGGCCTTTTCGCGATGCTGGCGTGCACCGGGCTCACGGCAATCAACACCTTCAACGGGGGCTTCCTCACTGCCTCCCGGTTCATTTACGCCACCGCCCGCGAGGGACAGCTGCCGGCTTTCTTCGCCCGTCTGAACCGCAATGCCGTGCCCCATGTACCCGTCATCACCCTTGGGGTCGCCTCCCTGGCGGTGGCCACATTGGTATACGCCAGCCAGTCGTGGCTGGTGCTGGTGGCCGTGGGAGCCGCGCTCGAGGCGATGATCTACGCCGTCGCCGCATACTGCGTGATCGTCCTGCGGCGGCGCGAGCCGGCCATGCCGCGAGCGGTGCGCATGCCTCTCGGCTACGTCACCCCGGTCCTGGCGCTGGTCATCTTCTCCGGCCTGACCCTGGCCGCGGCCTTCACCGATCCCAACAACCCTTCCGGCTTCAGCATCGTGCCCCTGGCCGCGCTCCTGCTGATGGCCGGCCTGGCCGGGGTGTACGTCTGGGTGGGGGTGCCGCGGGTGGAGCGGGCCCACGCCGCGCGCGGGTCGGAGTAACCCGGGGACCTACGCCGCGGGGCCTGAGTCCAAGCCGCGACACCGGCGCCGATTTCTTTACAGTAACCTGCGTCGACTTAACATGACCGCTGGCACATCATCCCCCTAAAGCGGTGTAGGAGATTGTGCGGTGGTATCCAGGTGAAGGTCCGGCGCTGGCTTGCCGGGGGACGCGGGGACATCGCGCGCGACAGCGTCCATGACCTGACGGTTCTCCAGGACATGGCCCGCGACCTGGTGTCGACCATGGACCTCGACGAGGTCCTGGACAAGGTTGTCACCACCAGCGTCCAGCTCCTTGGGAGCGCCGACTCAGGGGAGGCCCAGGCCACCCTCTACCGCATCGAAGAGGGCTGGTACACCCCGATGGCCCACGAGGGGCCCAGTGAGACCAATCCCGGGGAGGTGACCGAGCCGCTGGCGGCCAACCCGCTGCTTTCGCGCCTGGTGGCCGGCGGTGCCAGCTTCGCCTTTCGCCTCGATGGGGACCCTGAGTACGCGGACATGCCACTGGCGCGCAGCGGGCTGCAATCGGGGGCATGCACGGTGCTCCGCAGTCGCGGCCGGGTCGTCGGGGCCATGATCGTGGCGACCCGCGAACGCCGCGATGTGGACGCCGCCACGGTCCGCATCCTCGAGGGTGCGGCAGACCTCGCCGGCCTGGCCATCAGCAACGCCGAGAGTTATCGCCTGGTCGCCGACAGCGCGGCAACGGACTTCCTCACCGGGCTGCCCAACCGGCGTGAGTTCGAGCGGCTCCTCGGCACGCTTTCGCAAGGGCCCTTTGCCATCCTGGCGATCGACGTAGACAACCTGAAACTGATCAACGACGAGTACGGGCACCAGGCCGGTGACAGTGTGCTGCAGGCGATCTCGCGCGGGCTGCGCAGCGGCTTGCGTGGGCGCGACGTCGTCGCCCGCGTGGGTGGCGACGAGTTCGCGGCGCTGCTCCTCAACGCCGACGCGGCGCACGCGGCCGCGGTCGCCGACCGGATGCGCCAGGCGCTGCGCGGCCTCAACGTACCGTTTGGGCACAAGCGCCTCAGCATCGGCTTCGCCGTCGGGAACGCCGGCTCGGGCTACCGCGAGGTCTGGGGGCGCGCCGACGATGCGCTGATGCGCGCCAAGCGCCTCGGTCGCGACCGCGTCGAGGCGGCGGCGGAAGGCCCCGCCGCGAAGGCCGCCCTCCCCGGCCAGGCCGGGTGGGCCGAGATGCTCCCGGGTTTGCTCGCCCCCGGTTCCATCGAGGCCGTCTACCAGCCGATCGTCCGGCTCGACGATCTTTCGCTGGTGGGCTGGGAGGCCCTTGCCCGCCCTGCCGGCGACGACCCTGGCATGAGTGTCGAGGCACTGTTTGCCACCGCGGTCCGGATGGGCCTGGGCCGGGACATCGACTGGTTCAGCCGGCGCGCCGCGGTGCACGGAGCCGGCGCCATACCGGAAGGTGTGCAGCTGTTCATCAACGTCAGCATCCCGGCATTGCTGGACCCCCTGCACGATGTCGACCAGATGATGCTGCTCCTGCGCTGGGCGCGCAGGTCCCCTTGGGACATTGTGCTGGAGATCAGCGAGCGCGAGGCCGTGAGCGACATGAAGCGGTTCGAGGAGGTCCTCGCCGAGTACCGCAACTTCGGCTTCCGTTTCGCGATGGACGACGTGGGCGAGGGTCACTCCACGCTGGAGGTGCTGGCCGCCACGTCCCCCGAGTACATCAAGATCGCCCGCAGCCTGACGCTGGGGGCCGAGAGCCCGGGCCCCCGTTCGGCGATCAGCGCTCTGGTGGCGTTCGGACGTTCTGGCAATGCGATGGTCGTAGCCGAGGGCATCGAGACCCCGCGCGACGCCGACCTGATGCAGGAGCTTGGTGTGGACCTCGGCCAGGGATATGCCTTCGGGCGCCCCGCGGCGCGGCCGGATTACCTCGCGGTGGCCCCGGACTCCCTGACCCGACGGCGCGCAGGGGGCGCAATCCGGCTGGCCTAGCCCGCGCGGTTAAAAAGGAAGGGCGGCGCGGCCCAAGCCCCGCCGCCCCGGACCCGCTGGGTCAGCTGCTGGAGGTCGTACCGCTCGCCGGTTTCTTGGCCGCGGGCTTGCGCGCGGTCGCGCGCTTCGCCTTGGCCCTGCCGCCGGCCGAACCCGCCGCGCTGCGGCGGGCGGAGGTGGTGCCCTTCGCGGCGCCGGTGGACACGGCCTTCGCTGCCGTGGCCGCGGTGGTGGAGGCCGCCTGGGCCGCCGCCGTGACCGTCCGGGATGCGGAGCGCGCGGCGGTGCCGGTGCGCTTGGCCGCGGTGCGGGCCGTCTTGCGCGCCGTGGTCGCGGCGCCGGTGGTGCGGCGCTTGGCCGTGGTCGAGGCCGCGGCTGTCCTGCGCCTGGCCGTGGTCGAGGTCGCTGCGGTCTTGCGCTTCGCCGCGGTGGAGGTGGTGGCGGTCTTGCGCTTGGCCGCGGTGGAGGTGGCGGCCGTCTTGCGTTTGGCCGTGGCGGTCGACTTCCTGGCCGTGCTGCTGGCGCCGGAAGCTCGTTGCGCGGCCGAGCGCCGTGCGGTGCTGGCGGCACTGCGGCCCAGGCCGGCCGCGCGACGGATCTCCGCCTCCAGCGCGCGGATGCGCTTGTCCAGGTCGGAGGCCTTGACCGCCCGCCCGGAAATCGTCTCGATCTGCTTCGTGAGACGCTTCTCCAGCGTGCGATAGCGCCGCTCGAGTCCGCCCACCGCGGTGTTCACGTCCTTCAGGCGGCCGCGGAGGTTCTTGAGCTCGACGTCGCGGCGCTTCTCCAGTGTGCTGACCGCGTCAGAGGCGGCCTTCTGGACCTGCTTGGCGGCGCCGCTGGCGCGGTCCTGCGCCTCGCTGATCAACTGCTGACCGCTGTCGACGACACCCTGCAGGGCAGTCCCCGCGAGGGGCCCTCGGCTCTTCCGGCTCGAGCTCTTGCGTTTGCTCACAGAGAATTCCTCCACTCACCTATGCCGGCCGCATGCAAAACATCGCCGGACCCCAGAGATAAATCATTACAGCGTTGATGTCGGGTGTCAAACTGGCCGCCGGAAGTTAGCCGACTCTAATCATTTGCTCAGCCGGCCCGAAACCACGGGCGCCTCCGGCAAGGGCCTTCCGAAGGGGATCGCCTGCGTATAATCGCGCTGATGTTGCTGCACTGCGTCACGGCGGTGGGGCATGGCTGAAACGCCGCGCAGGCGTGAGGAAGGCACCGGGTCAGCGCGCCGGGGGAAGCCGCGGCGAAAGCCGGCGGGAGCGCCGAAGACCCAGCCCCGCACGCCCCCCGCCAAGCCACGCCGCCCTGCTGCCCAGACAGGATCGACCGCCGGGAGGTCTCGCCCCCGGGCGTCGTCAATCGACGCCCCCCGGGGGAAGGCGCCCGTCCGCGGCCGGTCAACGGCACCCCGACGCCAGCCGGCCCGCCCAGCCGCGCCCCCGAGTCCGCGCAACAACAACGGCTGGTTTGAGCTCGTCATGTCGGTGGTCCAGGCCCCCGTGGGCATGGGCCGGGCGCAGGCCGAGCGCCTCGTCGGCGAACTGGTCAAGACGGGCAACCTGGGGCAGCGTGAAGCCGAGCGCCTGGTGAACGAGGTCCGCGGCGCCGGCGGCCGTGCCCAGGGGCGGGCCCTGTCGGCTGCGGACGGCCTCGACCGCTTCATCGAAAGCCGCATCGAGGTGGTCCTGAACCGCATCAATATCCCGTCCCGGAGCGACATCGAGCGGCTCAACAACAGCGTGAACGTGCTGACGGCCAAGGTCGAGGTCCTGCTCAACCGCCACGAGAGGAACGGGCACTGAGCGCCGCGCCCGCACGCCGTGCGAAATCCGGCCGGCCGCCCGAGGTCAGCCCGACCCTTCAGCCGGGCACCCGGCTGATCAAGAAGTACTCGAACCGCAAGCTGTACGACACCACGTCGCGCCAGTACATCACCCTCGACCGGATCGGCCACCTGCTTCATGACGGCGAAAACGTGCAGGTCATCGACCGCACCAGTGGCGAGGACCTCACAGCCGTGACGCTGTCGCAGGTCGTGCTCGAGCGGGAGCGCAAACGCCATGGCGCCGTCCCCGAGCAGCTCCTGCAGCAGCTGGTGCGGGCCCCCGGCGAAGCCGTCTCCCAGGCCGTGCGGCAGTCCATCGCGGTGGGCCAGGACTTCCTGCAGCGGGCCGAGGAGCGGGTCGTCAGGGCGCCGGAGGCGGCGCTCGAGGAGACCCTCCTGAGAACCCTTCGCGGGCTCAAGATCCCCTCCCAGCGCGAGATGGCCAGTTTCGACCGGCGCCTGCGCGAGCTCACCCGGGTGGTCGAGGAGCTGGCGGTGGCGATCGGGCACACGCCGGCCACGCCGGCCCGGGGCCACGCTGTCGCCAAGACCCCGGCCGCACGGGCCAAGACCCCGGCCACGGGGTCGAGTTCCGGCAAGAAAGGGCCCACCCGCGCCCGCCGGCCAAAGGGCGGTTCCACCAGCTAGGTGGGCAAGACCGCCCTGGTCCTGGCCGGTGGAGGGCTGACCGGGGCCGTCTACCACATCGGGGCGCTCCGGGCCCTCAACGACGCCCTCCTCGACCGCTCGGTCAACGACTTCGACCTCTACGTCGGCACCAGCGCGGGCGCGATCATCGGTTCCTGCATCGCCAATGGGATCCGCCCCAAGGACCTCGTCCGGGCGATCTCCGGGGATGCCGGCCCCGCCAACCTCAACCGCTCCGACGTCTTCTCCCCGAACTTCGAGGAGCTCCTCGGACGCATCGCCGGGCTGCCCGCGATCACCGCGTGGGCGTGCTGGCATTACATCCGTCACGCCCGCGACATGGACCTCGTCGACTTCGCGATGCTGTTCGCCGACGCCCTGCCGTCGGGGTTCTTCGACGGTGAGGCGATCGGTCGATACCTAAGCCGGGTCTTCAAGTTCACCGGCAAGACGGACGACTTCCGCAAGATCGAGCGCGATCTCCAGATCATCGCCACGGACCTGGACAACGGCGAGCGGGTGGTCTTCGGCAAGGGCAACATCGACCGCGTTCCGATCAGCCGAGCGGCCGCCGCATCCGCTGCCGTGCCGGTGCTCTACGCGCCCGTCAAGGTCTCCGGCCGGGAACTGGTGGACGGGGGACTGCGGGGCACGGCGAGCCTCGACATTGCGATCGAGCGGGGCGCCGAGCTGATCATCTGCATCAACCCCCTGGTGGCGTTCGACAACCGCTCCCGCAGCATCCCCCGACTGGGCGCGGATGCGCGGACCGTCAGCGAAAAGGGGTTCCAGGCGATCACCAACCAGGTTGCCCGGACCGCGCTCCACGCTGGCCTGCACTACCACCTCAAACAGATCCGCCGGGCCCACCCCGAGGTCGACATCATCCTCATCGAGCCCAAACGCACCGACGCCCGCATGTTCTTTGACAACCCGATGCGGTTCAGCTCTCGGATGCTGGTGGCCCGCCATGGCTACCAGTCGGTGCTCGTGGAGCTGGACGAGAACTTCCGCCGCAACCGGGAGCTGCTGGCCCGCCACGGCCTGACCATCCGCCGCTCCCTGCTGCAGGACCACCTGCGCATCGTCAAGCGCGCTGCTTACGACCCTCGCGTTGTTTCCCAGGTGCTCCAGGCCCGGGTCTCGCGTCCCCTCGAGGTCGGCGCCCACGATGCCCGCTGGAGCAAGCTCGAGGACACGCTCGAGCTGCTGGACCGGGAGGTCGCCTTCCAGCAGGCCTCGGACCTGCGCTCCGCCTGAGGGCGCCCTCAGCTGCCGAAGCTGGAGTAGATCACCGGGCGGTCGGGCACGGTCGCCGCGACCTTGACGTCCGACTGCTGGAGGACGGCGACATCGCCGCGGGTCTTGAGCGATGCCGCGATGGACTCCGCGCCGGCCGCCAGCCGGACCGGGTCGCCAATCGCGGTGACCCGGTAGGGTGCCTGGACCTGTTGCCCGTCCAGGGTGGCGCGCCCTGACTTCTCGCCCACGACCGACCTCGCGGTCACCCGGTGGCCATTGATCTCGATCGCCTCCGCGCCCGACTGCCGCAGCGCGTTGGACATGTCCTGCACCTCGTAGTCGTGGAGCGAGAACGCCACCGTGATGACCAGGCCCGGGCCGTGCACCGGCACCGTCCCGTCGATCACCTCGAGCTGGACGAGCTGCTGCTGCAGGGCGTTCGCCGGGTTGGCGCCCGAGGCCGCCTCCGCGGTCAGGCGCTGGACCTGCTGCTGGGCCTCCGTCCGCGCATCCGACAGCTGTTGCCGGGACTGCGAGAGGCCGGTGATGAGCAGGCCGAGGCTGACATTGTCCTGGCCGCCGAGGTACTTGTCGGCGGTTGCCTGGGACCGCACCTGGACGGCGAAAAGGAACCCCAGCACGACGACGATCAGCAGCAGCGAGGCCACCTGGAGTGGCGGGAAGCGGCGGTTATTGAGCTGCAACCGCGTATCTCACCACGGCCGCGCCGTCGTAGGCCGGCAGCTGCAGGGTGCGCTGCGTCTGCCATGTCAGCTTGAGCTGGTACAGCTCGCTCCGGCTCTTCAGGTCGGGCAGGTTGGCGCCATCGGACAGGGTGCTGTTGAACCGCGAACCGTCGCCGATCCCGTCCACCTCGTACGGCGCCGTGAGGTGGACCCCGTTCAGCAGCAGGTCGGACCCCGCGACGTAGAAGCTGCTGGTCGGCACCACGCGCTGGTGGTTGACACTGACCGCCTCGGCGCCGGCCGACCACAGCAGGTTCACCACGTCCTGGATGTCGACGTACTTGACCTCCCAGTCGCGCTTGGTCTCGGCGGCGGCGTGGGGATCGTTGCCGTTTGCCAGCTGGACCGCGATGCCCGGGCCGCTCACCGCGGTCAGGCCGCTGCGGTTCTTCTGGTCGCGCAGGGCATTTTCCACCGCCTTCGCCTGGCCCGAGCGGTCGCCGAGCTTGCTGTTGAGCTCTCGCACCGCCCGGTTCAGCGCGGCCAGGTCCCCGCGCAGCGCCTGGTTGTCCTGCTCAAGCGCCTGGGCGCTGCTGACCAGCGCCTGGTTGCGGGCGACCTTGTTGGACGTCGGGATGGCCGACGCCTTGAGCTGTGCCGTCACCGCCGCGGCCATGAGGAAGGTCACCAGCACGATCGTCATGACACGGGCCCTAGCCGGCCTGGGTTCCGCAATGGCCATGGGTAGGGGATGATATGGCCTATGCCGGGTGGACATACCAGCGCTTACGCCATCGCCCAGGCACAGTTCGATCGGGCGGCGGATGTGCTGGACTTGGACGACGGCATGCGCAAGGTCCTGCGCGAGGTCAAGCGCGAGCTGACGGTGCACTTCCCGGTGCTGCTGGACGATCGCTCGATCGAGGTCTACACGGGTTACCGCGTCCAGCACAACCTCACCCGGGGACCTGCCAAGGGCGGTCTGCGGTTCCACCCGGACACCTCGCTCGACGAGGTCAAGGCGCTCGCCATGTGGATGACCTGGAAATGCGCGGTGGTGGGATTGCCGTTCGGCGGGGCCAAGGGTGGCGTGGTGGTCGACCCCAAGAAACTCAGCCTCAACGAGCAGCAGCGATTGGTGCGTCGCTACGCCACTGAGATCTCGATCCTGGTCGGCCCGGAATCCGACATCCCCGCGCCCGACGTGGGCACCACCCCCCAGCACATGGCTTGGTTCATGGACACCATATCAATGCACCGGGGCTACTCCGTCCCGGCCACGGTGACCGGCAAGCCCCTGTCGGTGGGCGGTTCGGAGGGGCGTCCGGAGGCCACCGGCCGCGGGCTGCAGTTCTGCGTCCTCGACGCGATGGAGCACCTCGGCATGTCCAGCCCCGGCTCCACCGCCGTCGTCCAGGGCTTTGGCAACGTGGGCGGCACGGCGGCGCGCCTGCTGGAGCGCGAGGCCGGTATGAGCGTGCTGGCCGTGAGCGACTCGACCTCGGCGATCTACAACGGCCATGGCCTCGACCTCGTCGAGGTCACGGAGTGGAAGGAGCGCAACGGGACGCTCGAGGGCTGCCCCGGCTGCGACCGGATCAGCAGCGAAGACCTGCTGGAGCTGGACTGCACCGTGCTGGTCCCGGCCGCTCTCGAGGGGGTCATCCACGCCGAGAATGCCTCACGGATCAGGGCCAGGATCGTGGCCGAGGGGGCGAACGGGCCCACCACAATCGAGGCTGACGACATCCTCGCGGACAAGGGCATCCTGGTGCTCCCGGACATCCTGGCCAACGCCGGCGGCGTCACGGTCTCCTATTTCGAATGGGTCCAGGACCTCCAGGAGTTCTTCTGGGAGGAGGCCGAGATCAACCAGCGGCTGCACCACATCATCAGCCGGGCCTTCCGCGAGGTGAAGCGGATCAGCGACGAGCGCAAGATCACGATGCGCACCGCCGCCTATGTGCTGGCGGTGGACAAGGTCGCGCAGGCAACAGAAGTCCGGGGCATCTACCCCTAGGCCCCCGCCCCGGCGTTGCCCCATGCTGTCAGCAAAAGTTACAGACTCGATGTAGGGCTGGCGCGAAGAAATCTCACCCCTGTGGCGTTGAATAGACGTGGTGTTTTCGAACTGGAAACGTTTCCTGGCATCCGCGGTGGGTGCCGCGATGCTGATCACGGGGTTGGTCATCGGCGGACGCCTGGCGCTCCAGGTCACCCGCCAGCAGAACACCGACAGCGCCCAGGACAAGGCCTGGCAGCAGTTCGTTGTCGCCGCCCAGGGCCAGGCGCCCTCGCCCGGGCCCAGCGCGGCGGCCGCAGCATTGCCTGGCTCGGTCTACCTCAAGCTCACCGTCCCCAAGCTGAGCAACAAGGACGGTGTCGCGGTCGACGGTGACTGGGGCAGCCTGACCACGGCGAGCATGGTGCACTACAAGGACTCCCCGGCCCCGGGCGCCAAGGGGAACGTGCTGGTCGCGTTCCACCGCGAGACCCATTGGATGGATATCAACCAGCTGGCGGCCGGGGACCAGGTGCAGATCCAGACTACCGACCTCAAGGTCCACGTCTACCAGATCGACCTGGTTCGCACCGTCCATCCCACCGACGTCTCGCTGCTCCGTCCGACCGAGGGCAACGACCTGACCCTGATCACCTGTGACCCACCGTGGCAGGACTACAACCGGATGCTCTTCCGGGGTCACCTGGTCCCGAGCTGAGGAAGCACCGCCTCAACGGCGGTGGAAGACGCCCTCGATGAAGGTGCAGTAGTCGGTGAAGCCGAGCTTGTGGTAGGTCTCGAGCGCGATGTCATTGCCCTGGCGCACGTTGAGCACGACCTCGGAGCAGCCCCGGTCGAAGAGCTCCTCGGCCACGGCGGTGGTGGTCGCCGAGGCGTAGCCGCGACCGCGGTACGAGGCGTGGGTCAGGACGTTCCCGATCGCTCCGACGCCGTGGCGGACCGACAGCGCGTGGGTCCCGGCGGCGGCGATCAGGTCGTCGCGGTCGAAGATCCCGTAGTAGATGCCGTTCGAGAGCTGGCCGGGAAGCTGGTGGCTGTCAGTCCAGAGGCCGTACAGCCGGCGCACCTGGTCGAGGTGCTGGACCGAGAGGCGGCGAGGCTCGCCCACCGTGCGTGGAATGAGCTGGCCGGGCAGGACCCGCATGCGCCGCATCCGGTAGGCCGTGGTGACCTGGAGGTGGCGCTCCATGGAGTCGAGGACCTCCGCCTGGGCGCTGAATACGCCGGACACCGGTAGCCGGGGCATGGCCCGGAACACCTCCGAGACGGCCGCGGGGGAGCCGGTGGCGAAGACGTTGAGGAGGCTGGGCAGGTGGGCGAAGACCACCAGCCCCTCGAGGCCGCCGGGTCCGAGGGCGCCGTGGAGGTCGACATCGGTGCCGCTGCCGGGGTCGAGGTAGCCCACCGGGTAGGCGGACCAGGCGCGGTCCCGCAGCAGGTAGTCCAGGGCCTGGTCACGGTCCGGCGTGCCAACCCGCGCCGCCTCTGTGAGGGTCATCCACGAATACTAGGCGGGCCCTCCATACGGCCCCTGCCCGGGTTTGCGGAACGGCGCGTGACAGCCGGGAAATGAAGTGCCCCGTGGTAAAATCGCCCGAAACCTGACGCGTTTTCAGGAGGCGTTATCACCGATAGCAATCTGACTCACCAGGAGCCGATCCGACTGCGAACGAGCCGGGCCGGCAGGGAAGACTCAGGTGTGCCCCGCGACGAGAGTGCGCGGGGTCTTTTTGTAGATAGGGGACAGTGATGGCAGTAGACGTCGGAGTAGCGGTTCCAACCCAGTCAAGCGATTACCTGCCCCTCGGCCGCGGCAAGCGGGCTCGCCGCGCCTACGGCTTCGACGAGGTCGCCCTGGTCCCCGGGCGGGTCACCGTCAACCCCGCGGAGATCGACATCTCGGTGACGCTCGGCGGCCACAAGCTCGAGATCCCGATCCTGGCATCGGCTATGGATGGTTCGGTCGACGTCAAGTTCGCGATCGCCATGGGCAAGCTCGGCGGCCTGGCGGTGCTCAACCTCGACGGTGTCCAGACCCGATACGAGGACCCGTCGGAGGTGCTTCAGCGGATCGCGGACGCCGCCCCTGACCAGATCAACGTCCTGATCCAGGAGCTCTACCGGGAGCCCATCAAGGACGAGCTGATCGCCAGGCGGATCAAGGAGATCAAGGCGGGGGGCGTGCTCTGCGCCGTCTCGACCATCCCCCAGAAGGCCGCCGAGCGCGCGCCGATCATCGCCGAAGCCGGCGCGGACCTGATCTTCGTCCAGGGCACCGTGCTCACCGCCCGCCACATCAGCAAGGCCTACAAGCAGCTCTCCTTCCGCGAGCTCGTCGAGAGCACCAAGGTGCCGATCGTGGTTGGCAACTGCGTCGATTACGACACGGCGCTGGAGCTGATGGAGGAGGGCATCGCCGGCATCCTCGTCGGTGTCGGCCCGGGCGCCGCCTGCACCACCCGCGGGGTGCTCGGGGTCGGCGTTCCCCAGGTCACCGCAACCAGCGACGTGGCCGCGGCCCGCGAGGACCATTTCAAGCGCACCGGCCGTTACGTCCCGGTCATCACGGATGGCGGCATGCGCATCGGTGGTGACGTCTGCAAGGCGTTCGCCAGCGGCGCCGACGCGGTGATGATCGGGAGCATCTTCGCCGCCACCGAGGAGGCCGCCGGCCACGGTTACCACTGGGGCATGGCCACCCCCGACGCGAACCTCCCCCGCGGGACGCGGATCAAGGTGGGCACCAAGGCCAGCCTCGAGCAGGTCATGGTCGGCCCCGCCCACGTCGACGACGGCTCGCAGAACCTGAGCGGCGCTATCCGCTCCTGCATGGGGGTCTGCGGGGCGCGCGACATCCGCGAGTTCCAGCAGGTGGAGATGGTGATCGCCCCCGCGATCACGAGTGAGGGCAAACAGGCACAGAAGGCCCAGAGCGTGGGAATGGGCGCCCGCGGTTAGGCCGCTCAAGCCAATGAAGAGAGGGAGATGACCAGGCAGGTAGTCGAACAGCCCGCACCCCCGCTCTCCATTCCGCGGTCGGAGACCACCGAGGAGCCGGGCACCGTAGAGCCCCAGGCGCCCAACCTCGACGAGGCCCCCACGGCCCCCGAAACCGTCATCGTCCTGGACTTCGGCAGCCAGTTCTCGCAACTCATCGCCCGGCGTGTTCGGGAAGCCCGCGTCTACTGCGAGCTGATGCCCGGCCAGGCCTCCATCAAGGACATCCTCGACCGCAACCCCCGGGGGATCATCCTCAGCGGCGGCCCGGCATCGGTGTACGAGGAGGGCGCACCGCACCCCGACCCCGCGCTGTATGAGATGGACATCCCGATCCTGGGGGTTTGCTACGGCATGCAGCTCATGGCCGAAGCCCTCGGTGGGGTGGTCGAGCCGTCCGGGCACCGGGAGTACGGGCCGGCAACCCTGATCGTCGACGAGAAGACGTCGGTCTTCGGCCGCATGCCCGACCAGATGCCGGTGTGGATGAGCCACGGGGACCGCATCACCGAGCCGCCGTCGGGCTTCCGCGTCATTGCCCACTCCGGCAACTCGCCGATCGGCGCGTTCACCGACGACCGCGGCCGCGTGGGCATCCAGTTCCACCCCGAGGTGGTGCACACCCCCCTGGGCAAGGAGATCATCCACAACTTCCTGTACGACGTCTGCGGCTGCACCGGGAACTGGGAGCCGCACAGCTTCATCGAGTCGACGGTGCAGAAGATCCGCGACCAGGTGGGCGACGGCCGGGTGATCTGCGCCCTCTCCGGTGGAGTCGACTCGGCGGTTGCCGCGACGCTCGTGCACCGGGCCATCGGCGACCAGCTCACCTGCGTCTTCGTCAACAACGGCCTGCTGCGGCTGCAGGAGGGCGACCGGGTCATGGACGTCATGGGCAAGGGCCTGAACATCGACATCCGCTACGTCGACGCCACCGACCGCTTCCTGGGCGCGCTGGCCGGGATCGAGGACCCGGAGGACAAGCGCAAGACCATCGGGCGTGAGTTCATCAATGTCTTCGCCGAGGAGGCCCGCAGCTTCCACGACGCCGGGTTCCTGGCCCAGGGCACCCTCTATCCCGACGTCATCGAGTCGACATCGCACGACACCAACAACGCCCACAAGATCAAGAGCCACCACAATGTCGGCGGCCTCCCGGAGGACCTCAAGTTCGAGCTGGTCGAACCACTGCGCTACCTCTTCAAGGACGAGGTGAGGCAGATCGGCCTGGCGCTGGGGCTGCCCGAGGACATGGTCTTCCGGCAGCCGTTCCCCGGCCCCGGCCTGGCCATCCGGGTCATCGGCGACATCACCCGCGAACGCCTCGACACCCTGCGCGCGGCCGACTGGATCGTCATCGACGAGATCAAGCGCGCCGGCCTGTACCGGCAGGTCTGGCAGAGCTTCGCGATCCTCACCCCGATGCGGTCGGTGGGGGTCATGGGCGACGGCCGCACCTACGCCAACGTCGTGGCCATTCGCTGCGTCACCAGTGACGACGGCATGACCGCCGACTGGGCCAAGCTGCCCTACGACGTGCTGGGGGCGATCAGTTCTCGCATCGTCAACGAGGTTCCTGGCGTGAACCGTGTCGTCTACGACATCTCCAGCAAGCCGCCCTCGACCATCGAGTGGGAGTAGCGGGTCCAACTTCCCGTAGACCCATGAAGGTCCTGGTACTGGGCTCGGGCGGCCGGGAGCATGCCCTGTTCTGGAAATGCCTGCAGTCGCCGCAGGTCGAGACGGTCTACGCCGCCCCCGGGAACGGCGCGACCTCTGTGCTCAATGTCAGTGTCGACCTCAGGCCCACCGACCCGGCCGCGGTGCTGCGGGCGGTCGAGAAGCTGGGGATCGACCTGACGGTGATCGGGCCCGACGACGCGGTCGCAGCGGGGGTCGCCAACGTCCTCGGGGCGGCGGGCAAGGCGGTCTTCGGGCCGACCGCCGAGGCCGGCCGGGTGGAATCGAGCAAGGCCTTCGCCAAGGAGGTCATGGCCGCCGCCGGGATCCCAACCCCCGGCTTCGCGGTATTCGACGACGCGGCGGCGGCGCGGGAACACGCCCGCGCCAGCGGGACCGGCCTGGTGGTGAAGGCGGACGGCCTCGCCCTGGGAAAGGGAGTCCTGGTGTGCGACACGGTCGAGGAGACGGAGGCCGCCATCGGGACCGTGATGGAGGCGAGGGCCTTCGGTGACGCCGGCGCGCGGGTCATCCTGGAGGAGCGCGTGAGTGGGCCGGAGGTCAGCCTCATGTGCTTCTGCGACGGGGAGGTGGCTCGGCCGATGGTCCCGGCCCGCGACTACAAGCGCGTGGGCGACGGCGACACCGGCCCCAACACCGGCGGCATGGGCGTGTACAGCCCGCCGTCGGACTTCGGGCCGGGGATGGTCGACCAGGTCGTGCGCACCTGCGCCCAGCCGCTGCTGGACGAATTGAAGCGGCGGGGCACCCCCTACAGCGGTTGCCTCTACGTGCAGGTGATGCTGACCGACGCGGGACCGCAGGTCATCGAGTACAACGCCCGATTCGGCGACCCCGAGGCGCAGGTCGTCCTGCCGCGACTGGAGACCGACCTCGTCGACCTGATGATGGCGTGCACCCGTGGCGGCCTCGCCCACTGGGAGCCGAAGTGGAGCCCGGACGCCACCGTGGGCGTCGTGCTGGCGTCGGGCGGTTATCCCGGCAAGTACGCGACCGACCGCCGCATCGAGGGCCTCTCGCGCCTCGACCCCGGGGTCATCCCGTTCCACGCCGGCACCCGGTACGCCCACGGCGGGTTCTACACCGGCGGCGGCCGCGTGCTCACGCTGGTGGCCCGCGGTGCGGACGTCGTCGAGGCCCGCGCGAAGGTCTACGAGAACCTCGAACGGGTAAGCTTCGACGGCTCGTTTTACCGGCGCGACATAGCCGCGATGGAAGTCCACGCGGCCGGCGCCGCCACGGAGGGTTGAGGTTGGTCGAGGTCGGCATCGTGGTTGGCAGCAAGTCCGATCTGCCCGTGATCCAGAAGTGCGCCGACACCCTTGCCGAGATGGGTATCGAGTCTGAGATCAGGGTGCTCTCCGCCCATCGCACCCCCGAGCTCACGGCCGAGTGGGCGAAGGGCCTGCGCGACCGCGGGTTCAAGGTCGTCGTGGCCGGCGCCGGCATGGCCGCCGCGCTTCCCGGCACCGTCGCCGCCCACACCACCCTGCCGGTCATCGGGGTGCCCCTGGCGTCCGGCCATCTCAATGGCGTCGATTCCCTGCTGGCGATCGTCCAGATGCCCCCGGGCATCCCCGTCGGCACCGTGGCCATTGGCGAGGCGGGTGCCAAGAACGCCGCGTACCTGGCGGCCCAGGTGATCGGGCTGAGCCGGCCCGAGGTGGCGGAGAAGTACCAGCAGCTTCGCGACGGCTTTGTCGCAGCCGCGCGGGAGCAGTCCTAGTCCGCGCCACTCCACGCGGCCGCGAAAGGCCACAATAGCCGGGTGGAGGTTTACCGGACCCCGGACGAGCGCTTCGAGAACCTGCCCGGGTACGACTTCAAACCCCACTACTTCGAGATGTACGGCCTCGCCGACCACGGCAAGAGCCTGCGGATGCACTACCTCGAGGAGGGCGACCCCCGCGGCGAGCCGGTCCTGCTGTTGCACGGCGAGCCGACCTGGTCGTTCCTGTACCGCAAGATGATCCCTCCGCTGGCGGAGGCCGGTTACCGGGTGATCGCCCCGGACTACTTCGGGTTCGGCAGGTCCGACAAGCCCCAGGACATGGGTTGGTACACGTACGACGCCCATGTCGAGTCGGTCAAGCGCCTGGTGGACGAGCTGGACCTCAGCGACATCACCGTCGTCGTCCAGGACTGGGGCGGCCCGATCGGGCTCCGGGTGGCCACCGAGATGGACGAACTCTACAGCAGGCTCGTGATCCTGAACACCGGGATCCTGAGTGGCCAGACCAACATGTCCGCGGCCTGGTGGGCGTTCCACGATTTCGTCGACAAGGTGAAGCCGGACGTCCCGGTTGCGATGCTGGTCAAGGGGGCCTGCAAGACCGAGCCGCCGGACGACGTGATGGCCGGTTACGAGGCACCCTTCCCCGTACCGGAATCGAAGTGGGGTGTCGCCGCCTTCCCGATGATCGTGCCGACATCGACGGATTCGCCCGGCGCCACCGAGATGATGGCCATGGCCGAGGCGCTCATGAGCTGGAAGAAGCCGGCATTGGTCGCCTTCAGCGACTCCGACCCGATCTTCAACCTCAAGACCGGGCAGCGGTTCGTCGACCGCATCCCCGGCGCCCGCCCACTGGTCACCATCGAGGGTGCCTCGCATTTCCTGCAGGAGGACCGCGGGGAACTGATCGCCGGGCACATCGTGGAGTTCCTCAAGAGCTGAAGGCTTGACCGACAGCGGACCAGCAGTCGTCGTTGCCGGCCTGACTCGGTCATTTGGGCGCCAAAAGGTCCTCGACCGGGTCAACCTGCGGGTCCGGACGGGCGAGATCTATGGCCTGTTGGGCCCCAATGCGGCGGGCAAGACCACCCTGATCCGTGCCCTGGTGGGGCTGGTGGAGCCGGATGCCGGGACGGTCACGGTGCTGGGCAAGCGCATGCCCAACGTCGAGATCCTCGACCAGGTCGGCTACATGACCCAGCAGGCGGCGCTCTACCCGGACCTCAGCGTGGAGGAGAACGTCGGGTTCTTCGCGCGCATCTACGGTGCCCAGGACAACGTGGGCGACGCGCTGGATTTCGTCGACCTGCGCAGCCGCCGTCGCGACGCTGTCGGCAGCCTGAGCGGCGGGATGCGCACCCGGGTCTCGCTGGCCTGCGCGGTCGTGCACGGCCCGCGCCTGCTGCTGTTGGATGAGCCCACGGTCGGCGTCGACCCCCAGCTGCGGGTGCAGCTGTGGGCGGGCTTCCGCAAGATGAGCGCCGCCGGGGTGACGATCATCGTCTCCAGCCACATCATGGACGAGGCCGAGAGGTGCGACCGCCTCGGCATGATCCGGGCGGGTCGCCTGCTCGCCGAGGGCACGTCCACGGAGCTCAAGGAGCGCGGCGGCGCCGACCGGCTGGAGGATGCTTTCCTGCGGCTCTCGGCCCAGGCCGATCACTGATGCGGGCCGGCCCCGTCATCGCCGTTGCCCTCCGCCTGCTGCAGCAGTTCCGGCGCGACCGCCGAACCCTGGGACTGGTGTTCGGGGCGCCGATCGTGATCCTCACGCTCCTGGGTGCGCTGATGCGGGGCAGCACCACCGCCACCCCGCACGTGGCGACCGTCAACGAGGACACCGCGACGCTGGGCCAGACCGTGGCCGGGTACCTCGAGCAGCAGGGCGGGTTCAGCAAGCAGTCCAGCCGGGCATCGGCGGAGTCGGCGATGCGCGCCGGCAAGCTCGACGGCTACGTCGTCTTCCCCCGGACCTTCACCGCCAGCGCAACGATCTCCCACAAGTTCAACGAGGAGCTGCGGATCGAAGGCGGCTCGCAGGCCACCCGCGGCTACCTGCAGCAGCAGCTGGCAGCGGCCGAACTGAGGGCGTTCATCGGCGCCCAACCGAAGCCGCCCCAGGTCCCCGTCGACGCCCCCAAGGTGACCTACCTGCACGGCGGGGCGGGGCTCGATGGGCTGGACTACCTGGGCGCGGCCTTCATCGGGGTGGTCGTCTTCTTCCTCGTGTTCATCGTGACCTCGGTGGTCTTCCTCCGGGAGCGAACCCAGGGCACGCTGGAGCGGCTCATGGCCAGCCCGATTCGCCGGGGCGAGCTGGTGCTGGGCTACATGCTGGCGCTGGGGTTGCTCACCTTCCTCCAGAGCGTCGTCGTGCTGGCCTTCTCGCTGGCGGTCATCCACGTCCACAACGAGGGCAGCGTCTTGCTGGTGCTGGTCTTCACCGGCCTGATGGGGCTGGGCGCGGCCAACCTCGGCATCTTCGTCAGCGTGTTCTCACGGAGCGAATTCCAGGCAGTGCAGTTCGTGCCGATCGTGGTGGCGCCGCAGCTGTTCCTCGCCGGCCTGATCTTCCCGGTCGACTCGGAGCCGCTCGTCCTGCGGATCATCTCCAACGTCCTACCGCTTACGTATGGGATCCGCGGCCTTCGCGACGTGATGATCCGGGGCTCCGGGCTGGGCAGCGGGGAGGTCATCCGCGACCTCCTGGTACTGCTGTTGTTCGCCGGGCTGGCCGTGGCCGCCGCGGCCGCCAGCCTGCGCCGCCGCGTCGCCTGAGCCGCGATCACCCGCTGAAGGGCGTCATTAGAATGTCCCGGTGCCGCGGACGCGAATAACCGAAACGGTTTTCCGCGACGCCAACCAGTCTCTCATCCAGTCGCGCATGCGGACGGAGGACATGGTCGCCGTCGCGGCCGATCTCGACCGGGTGGGATACCACGCCCTCGAGGTGTGGGGAGGAGCTACCTTCGAGGCCTCCCTGCGCTACCTCAACGAGGATCCCTGGCAGCGGCTGCGCGACCTCAAGCGAGTGGTGCGCGACACCCCTCTCCAGATGCTCCTGCGGGGCCAGAACCTGGTGGGATACAAGAGCTACCCGGACGACGTCGTCCGCCTTTTCGTGGAGCGCGCGGCGGTGGCCGGGGTCGACATCTTCCGTATCTACGACGGCCTCAACGACCTCCGCAACATGGTCGTGCCGATCCGCGCGGCCAAGGTCGCGGCGCGCCACGTGCAGGGTGCCATCTGCTACACGACGAGCCCCGTGCACACCGTCAAGTCGTTCGCGGCCATGGCCCGCGAGCTGGTGGACCTGGGCTGCGACTCGATCTGCATCAAGGACATGGCCGGGTTGAACACCCCGGGCGACGCCACCAGGCTGGTGACGGCGGTGCGCAAGGCGGCCGACCTCCCGGTCGCTTTCCACACGCACTGCACCTCGGGGATGGGCCCCATGGCCGCTCTCGCGGCAGTCGATGCGGGCGCGGATTCCATCGACACGGCGATCTCGCCCTTCGCCTGGGGAGCTTCGCAGCCGCCCACCGAGTCGATGGTCGCCGCGCTTGATGGCACGCGCCGCGAAACCGGGCTCGACATCCAGCTCCTGAGCGAGGTCAAGGTCAAGTTCGAGGAGCTCCTTGTCAAGTACGAGCCCTACCTCGAGCGCAGCGCCCAGCAGACGGACACCCGGGTCGCCACCTACCAGGTCCCCGCATGGATGCTGCAGCGAATCGAAGCGGACCTGCGCCAGCAGGGCGCCGAGAAGAAGCTCCCGGATGTGCTCGAGGAGATCCCCCGGGTGCGGGCGGAGATGGGCTACCCGCCGCTGGTCACCCCCGCGAGCCAGGTCGTGGGGGCGCAGGCGGTGGCCAACGTCCTCGCCGGCGAGCGCTATGACAACGTCCTGCCGGAGACCCACGATTACTTCGCCGGGTTGTTCGGGCAGCCGCCAGGGAAGCTCGACCAGGCGGTTCGGCGCCACGTCATGCGCGACCAGGAGCCCATCACGGTGCGCCCCGCCGACCTCCTCGACCCGATGTTGGACAAGGCCCGGAAGGACCTTGCCAAGGCCGGCATCCGCAAGCACTCCGACGAGGACCTCCTCAGCTTCATCCTCTTCCCGGTGGCCGCGCTGCGGTTCCTCCGCGGCGAGGGGGGCGAGGAGAAAATCGAGAAGCGCAAGGCCGCGCGGCAACAGGCCCCCGCGGAGGGCGGCGGCGGTGCGGCATACACGGTCGAGGTTGACGGTGAGCGCTTCGAGGTCAAGGTGCTGCCGACCGGCGCAGTCGCCGTCGCGGG
>JAXDLW010000052.1:0-26563 GCA_034666405.1 Chloroflexota bacterium
GCTCGCCGATCTGCGCCGCCGTGAACAGCTGCTCACCGCGAGTGGCAAAGGCCTCGACCGCACCGTGCAGAGCATCGTATTCCGGGCCGATTTCCAGCACCGGAGCCCCATTGGCAACGCCCGCCCCAACCCCCCAGGACATGTCCCAATTATGCCAAACACATGTTCGCTATGTCAAGCGCAACACGACAGACTGGAAGGGTGCATACGCTTGGGATGACTACGGTTTCGGTTCGTACGGCATCGCCACCGCCCCGGGCCGAACTCCAGCCGGGTCGCGCTTCGCGCGATGGCTCTAAGCTGCGGTGCCCGCCCTGAAGCTGCGCCGGTAGCTCACCGGCGAGGTCCCGCGCCAGCGACCGAAATGCTGCCGCAGCGTCGTCGCGCTCCCGAAGCCCGCCTGTCGCGCAACCTCCTCCACGTCGTGGTCCGACTCCTCGAGCAGGTGCTGCGCCCGCAACAGACGCTGCAGCGAAAGCCAGCGATGCGGCGTCGTCCCGGTCACGTCGGTGAAGCGGCGGGCAAAGGTCCGGTTGGACATGTGCGCCCGGCGGGCCAGGTCCTCGACCTGCAGCGGCTGGTCCAGGTGCGCCTGGGCCCAGGCCAGCACCCGGCTGAGGTCATCGCCGCGGTCGTGTTCGACGATCGGCGTCTCGATGTACTGCGCCTGGCCGCCCTCGCGGTGCGGCGGGATGACCATCCGCCGCGCGATCGTGTTGGCCACGGCACTGCCGAACTCCTCACGCACCATGTACAGGCACAGGTCGATCCCCGCCGCCGTGCCCGCGCTGGTCAGCACCGCGCCGGCGTCAACGTAGAGGACGTTGGGGTCGACGTCGATCAGGGGGTACCGCTCGGACAGTTGCCGGGTGTACTTCCAGTGGGTCGTGGCGCAGCGGCCGTCGAGCAGTCCCGCGGCGGCCAGCACGAAGGCGCCGCTGCAGACGCTCATGACCCGAGCCCCGCGGTCGACCGCGGCGCGCAGGGCGTCGACCAGCTCCGGGCTGGGCACCTCGTCGATGTCGTTCCAGGCGGGGACGCAGATGAGGTCGGCCTCGGCCAGCCGGTCGATCCGGTAGGGCGTGTCGATGGTGAACCCGGACCCGGTCCGCACCGGCGTGCCTCCGGTGGCGCAGACGGCGAAGTCGAATGCCGGGACGCCGACATCGGTGCGATCGATACCGAACACCTCGCAGACGACTCCAAGCTCGAAGACGGAGACCCGGTCGGTGAGGGCAACGGCGATGTTCTTCAGCATCCCCTCAGTATGGCACGATCCGGGTGTTAGGTGGTATTTCTGCCAGCAGGAGGGTGCCTGGCGCGGCGAAAGGCGCCAGCACCGAACTCAGTTCGTCAGGTTCTCGAAATCCTCGAGGGTCTCCGCGTCCAGGTCCGGCGCGGCTTCATCCTCGGGCATCAGGGCCCGGTATACGGCGACGTCGAGCACCAGCTCGTACAACCGGTTGCCCTTCGCCACCAGCGTCACGCACCGGCTGTTGACCCCCAGCCACTCGCGGAATCGTTGGGCGGCCTTAACCTGGTCCGCGCTTGCCAGGGTCAGGGCGCGCGGGTACGCCATCATCAATGCACAGGCGACTCGGTGCGTGACGATGGCCCCGGTCATCCTGTTCCGCACAGTGCCGTCACGCATCTCGAGGTCGCCAATGGTCGGGGTGACGAACTGCCGGATCCGGCGCAGCAGAGTGTCCGCGCCAAAGCGCTTCTCGTGCAGGATCGCGCTCTTGTGCGCCGCCCAGACCTGGGCCTGTTGGGCGAGGGTGCCGATGGCATTGGAGTAGACGAACACCGTGCAGGTGGGATGCCTGCGGTCCAGCGCCGCCAGTACGTCCAGGCTCGTCCGCTCGCGGTCATTCGCCTGGCTCATGTCGCGGTCGATCACCGCGAGCACGGGCGGGAGTTGCTCCATCAGCCGTAGTGCCTTGGACGGGTTCTCGGCACAGACCGCACGCAGTCCACTGTTCTCGACGAGGCCGCGGATCGCCGCGAGCTGGTCGACATCGTCCTCCAGGATCAGGACCGCTACCTGGTTGTACATGTCAGCTGTCCGCGACCACCAGCACACCGGCTCCATCCCGTACGAGCGCCAGCGGCAGGCCGCGCCGCGCGACGACCCGACGGGCAGGCGCAAGAGCCCTGCTGGAGAGATGCATCGGCCGAGGGGCCATGGCGATCAGTCCTTCCAGTTCGGCCGACAGGATGAGGTCGGCATTCGGGCCCAGCAAGCCGCGATTCGGCGCCAGCCGCACTCCACCAACGGACCGACCCAGGGACTCGGCGACGTCGGTCGCCATTTCTCGCCAGCGCTGATGGGACCGGGTGTGCGCGGGCAGGCCATCCGGGGCGGCTCCCAGCCAGAACCAGAGGACCGGTCGACCGGCCAGTGCGGCCACCGCGGAGCCGGGCACGTCCGGCCCGGTACCGCCGACGGCCCAGGGCCACGGCAGGATCTCTTCGAGTGCGGTCGCCACATCCGACGGACGGCTCCAGGTCACGTTCAGCATCTCCGAATCCAGCTCGGGCCGCAGAGCCGCAAAAAGGTCGACATCGTCGGTCACCAAGAGAAATGTCCTTCGCGCGTCCCTGCTCATGAGGCTGCATTATGGGCGATGCCCACCCCACCAAACTCACACTGTTGCCCCCGGTCGTTTTACCGTTGCCGTTGTGGGCGAGGACAGCGCCGTCATGGCGCCTGAGGCGTGCCGTGGGCAGGCCCTGGTCGAGTTCGCGCTGGTTGCTCCGTTGTTCTTCTTCCTGCTGTTCTTCGCGGTGACTGCGGGGTTCTATGCGCTCGAGCGGGCAAGCGCGGTCAATGCCACGACAGCGGGGGCCAGGATTGCCGCCGGTGCGCAGCAATCGGACCTCAACCGTCCGGCCCTCGCACAGGCCAGGGGCGAAGCCGTGCGCCTGCTCCGCAGCGCGATGCCGGGAACCAGGGTGAGCACGCCGGCGGACATTGGCGGCCGGTGCCCGGCGCTGGAGCAGATCCCCGACGCGACCGTTTTCGTCTGCACCAGCACGCCCACCGCCGACACAGTCCGTGTCGAAATAGTCGGACACCCGGCGAGCTTCCTGTCGTCGAGGGCGGGCGGCCTGTCGCTCCCGCTGGACACCTATGCCGAAGTCCATACCGCCGTGTTCAAGCGATGACACGGGGCGCATCCACGCGGGCCCAGGCGGCGGTCGAAATGGCGATGGTCGTGCCGCTGATGCTGGCGATCATCTTTGGTTTCCTTGGTCTGCTGCTCTGGGTCGAGACGGCGCACGACCTCCGCGCGGCAACCGCGTTGGCCAGCGCGACTGCGGCGACCTTCCGGGACGATACGCCCGCTTCAGGAACGGCCGAGGCAGACACGTTCTTCGGCACCATGCGGCAATACGGTTACGTGGAGGTCCACTCGTTCGCGTGTCGCCACGCCGGTGCCCGCGTCACGTGCTCATCGAGCGCGACGCTGCGGTTCGACCGCACGCCCCTCGCGGTGGCATGGCCGACCAACCCCCGGATGAGCGCCGATGCGGTCTCATACTCCTCGGCCTTCAGGACCCGTTGATGACCCGCATCAGACCTCGCCAGGAGGGCCAGGTCGCGGTGATGTTCGCCATCGTCCTGGCGTTGGTGCTGAGCGGGTTGATCGCGCTCGTCGGCGACGTCATCCTCCTGTACGACGCCGCCGGGAGATACGACAACGGTGCGCTCGTCGGAGCGCAGGCCGGCGCGAGCCAGGTGGACCCGGGCCTATTGCGCCAGGGCCAGGTGGCGCTGGATTCCGCAACCGCAATCTCGGTTTGTGTCGAGGCAGCATCGATCACGTCGGGGTTGGCGGCCAGGGAGATCACATGCACCGTAAGTGCGGACAACCGATCCGTCACTGCGCACGTGAGTCACAGGGTGCCGCTGGCATTCGCCGCGTTCGGTCCCGGGCTTACGATCACTCGGGACCACACCGGGACAATCGCTATCGGGGAGAGCCAGGGAAGTTCACCGTGACAGGAGGAGGTGCGGGATGAACACGATTGGAGGCCGGCGCGGGGTGCAGGTGGCGGTCCTGACCGGCGCGCTACTGGTGGTCCTTGCGTTCCTGGCGATCGATACCCTGGGCAAGTCCCAGGACACCAGGGCGGTATGGGTGTTGACGCGGAGCGCGGCGGCCGGGGCAGTCCTGGACAGCGCCAGTGTGCGCATGGAGCGTATTCCCGCACCGCGTGACTCCTACTCGTTCGTGAGCTCGTCACCTGTCGGCAAATTTGCCGCCCACGCCATGTCGCCAGGCGACATCCTGCGCCCTGACGACATCGAAACGTCGCCCCAGGTTGCCGTGCCCATAAAGCTCGGTGGGTACCAGGGCGCTCCTGGCGACACGATTGACATCTATGCCATAGAGGGCGGGAAGGCAACGCTGGTCGGACGCGGTATCACGGTCCTGGCCGGCTCCACGGTCCAGGTTCCCGCCAGTGACGAGCCCCTCTGGATCGCACTGTATGGCAGCTCCGCGACACTGGTCGGGGCACGCAGCAACGGCACTGGAGTGCCGGATGGGAGCGGGGTGTCGGGCGCGGATGCCGCCCGCCGGCTTTCGGTCCTGGCGCGCGGGGCCGCCGCTTCGCCGGCGCCCTGATGAGCTACCCGATCGCAGTTCTGACCACGCGTCCCGGGCAGGGATCGACCACCTTTGCAATCAGCCTCGCCTGGGACCTCTGTCAATCGTGTTCGGTGACGTTGATCGACGCCGACATGATGGGTGGCACGATCGCGGATGCGCTGGAACTGAGCACGGAAGGGCGCGGTATTGCGAACCTGCTAACCGCGGCGGAGATCAATGCCGCGACCCTTGACGGCCAGGCCGTCACGCACCCGTCGAGACCGTCCCTCCGAATTGTGCCCGGCCTGAGGGGTTTCTCCGGTCCATCGTTGGGACGCCTCCTACCGCGGGTTGCCACTGCCATCGCCGGCCTGACGAGCGACTTCGTGGTGGTGGACATGGGAGGTCCGCTGGCCTTTCCTGACCTCGAGTCCCCGCGCGTCACGGGCGAAACGATCGCCCATTCGGCGCGCCGTTCCTTCATCGTGTTGCGCGACGACCCCACGTTCCTCCCGGGTTCCGTCCAGCTCCTGAAATTCGCCCGCGTCCCCCAGGCCGACCTGGTGGTGATGCGGCGGCGGTCCAGTCCGATGGGCCGGATCGCGAGCGATGTCCTGGCCGACCAGTTACCTGGGTTTCCGACGTGGCAGTTCGAGTGGGACGAACGGCGGGGCCACCAGGCCACCTACGAGGGTCGAGTGCTGGAGCAACCGGGTATCGCGCAGACCCTGCGTCTGCCGCTCACGCTGGCCGGTTGATGCAACAACCGGGATGGCGACCTCGGGTCACGGAGGCAGAGGAACTCGCAACGCTGCCCTGGCCGGACCTGGCCGACTTCGAGGAGATCGCCGTGCCGTTGGCCGACGCAATCAAGGCGGAACGTCCTCCGGGCATCCGCACCGTCGCCCAGGAAGAGAGCCTGGTCGCGGACGCCCAGCAGATGCTCGACCGGGTCATCACCTCGCCCCGGGAGCGGGAACGGTTGGGACTGAATGCGACGGTGGCGGAACGCCTGCAATCCTCTCGCGCCTACTACGAGACCGCTGTTGACGCCATCCGTGTCCGCGGGTCGTTCTTCTGGCCCGTCTCGCGGCTGCTGTACCTCCTGAAGGGCGTGGAAGAGTTGGGCTGCTTCGGTTACGACAGTTGGGTGGCGCGCGTCGGCGGGCAGAAGGTGCGGATCCAGGGTGGCAACCCGCTGCGCAACGACGAGGACCTCATCTCTCTGATGCGGGAGTCATTGAGCCTGACCGGGGTCGTGGGGAGCCGCGCGCTGAGCACCGCCACCCCCATCGCCGAGTCGACCTTCGGAAGCCTGCTGCGCCTCTCGGTCACCATCAAACCCGCGGTCGCGCTGGCGTCCGACGTCCAGATGGCCATTCGTTTTCCCCAGCCAACACGCTTCCGGCACCTCGACGATTTCGTGCGCCAGGGCATGATGCCCCCGTCGGTCGCGCGGTTCATGGAGGCGCTGGTCCGGGGCCGCTGCAATGTGCTGATCGCCGGCGGCACTGGCTCGGGCAAGACGACCCTCCTGCGGGTGCTCTCCGCGTTGATTCCGCGCGATGAGGTAGTCGTGACCATCGAGGACGGTGCCGAGCTGCACCTGGAACAGGATCGGGGCGACGGACAGCCGTGGGTGCAGTTGCTCTACGCCTACACGACCGTCCCGGACATCACCCAGTCCGGCGGCAAACAGTCGGGAACGGACAGCGGACATGCGGGGATCGGGATGCGCGACCTGGTCAAGAACGCGCTCCGCGTGACGCCCGATCGGATCATTCTCGGCGAGGCGCGAGGCGCCGAGATGGTTGACGTCGTACAGGCGATGACAACCGGCCACGACGGCAGCATGGTGACCATTCACGCCGACAGCGCGGCGCTCGCGATCAACAAGGCCCGCAACTACATGCTGCAGAGCCAGGACTTCCGGGGGCAGGACAGGCTGGCCGAAGAGGTCCTACAACAGGCGATACACGTGGTCGTGCACCTCGCGAAAAGCCCCGACGGCAGTCGCAGGATCTCGGGGATTCTCGCCGTGGATGCCGGCGGCAATTCCCGACCGATTTACGAGGCGACGTCGGGGCGTGGATTGCGCCGTGTCGAGCGCGCCGTGGCCAACCTTCCTGGCCGCCTGCAGGAGCGGCTGCAGCCGATCCTCGGCGATGAGATTCCCCCGACAGAATGAGCACCAGCCCGGTTCTCACGTTCGGCCTCTACCTTGCTTTCCTGGCGCTCGCCCTCGCGCTCTCCGTGGTGGTCGGCGGCGCCGACCTGCTGGTGCGCCCGGGGCAATGGGCGCGACAACTGCGACCGATCGGCGACCGCGACCGCGACCTGGCTTCCAGCCTGGGTTGGAGCGTCCGGGCCTGGTTCGGGTTGCGGGCCGGCTCAGTGATTGCCGCCTCAGGTTTGGCGCTACTGACCGGGATCCCGTTGCTCTTCGTCGCCGCCCCCGTCGCCATGTTGTTCGTCGTCCCCTACCTCTTCAGCGGGCGCGCGGCTGCGCGCCGGATGCGACGCGAACGCGCGCTGGTCGACTGGGTCCGCACGATTGTCAGCCGGATGCGCCGGAACCAGGGGATCGACGTAATCCTGCGCGACAGCGGCCTGCACCCGCCGTACGGCCTCGAGTGGATCCTCGCGCCGCTGTCCGACCCATCGCTGGTCCTGGACGAGGCGCTGGTCGCCATGGCCGACCGGGCGCGCATCCCCGAAGCCGAGATGCTCTGCCTGGCCCTTTTAGCGAGCCGAACCAGGCGTCAGGAGGACCTGGTGATTCTTCTCGAAAGCGTTGTTCTACCGGTCATGGAAGCCAAGCTCCAGGAACAGGTGGACGCGCTGGAGGCCATGACCCAGAAGCGCTCACAGGCAGTCGCGATGAGCCTGATCATGCTCGGGATGTTCCTTGCCCTCATCAGGGTTGAGGCCATTCGTCAGGGTTATGCCAGCCTGCCCGGCCAGGCCCTCCTCGTCGTGACGGCGATCATCTTCGCCCTGGTCCTCCTGCTGGTCTCGAGCCTGTACAGGGTGGGGACGTTCACCCGGTGGGACCTCGAGCGTTATCGCCGCGAGCTCCGCTCCCTGGGCAGCGTCTGAGGTAAGGCGCATGAATCTTCCCCTGCCAATCCCCGCGTACTGGCTGGCGTTGGGAGCGTGCCTGGCGTACGCGGCGATTCTCTGGCGCCTCGACGTCTACAACCCGCCCGAGGTGCGCCACTGGCAGCGCCTCGCGGAGCTGCGAGGCCTGCGGGGAACCCAGGGCCTTGGCGACCGGTTGGGCGGACGGGTTCCGCTGATGCGCCGCCTCCGTGAGGAGGTGGATATCGGCCTGTTGCTGACCGTTGCCGGTTCGACGCAGAGCCTCGAGAGCTGGCTCGTGGGCACGGCGGCGCTGAGCCTGGGTGTCGGCGCCGGGATCGCCGGGTTGGATGGCTTCGGCCTGGCCACATCGGGGGAATTGCCGCTGCCGCTCTGGACGGTGCTGATTGCAATGCTGGTCATCGCGGCGGTGCGCTATGTGTCGCTGCGCGGACGTGCCGCGACGCGCCAGGCGCGCGTCGGTGAGCAGCTGGCAGATGCCCTGCTCGGACTGGCCATCCTGGTTCCGGGGATACCGCCCGAAGATGCGCTCGGCCTCCTGTCCAGGTGCCAGCGCAACGCCGAGCTGGCGGCGGTGCTCGACGAGCAGTACCTCGAGCGCCTCCTTGGGAAGGACGCGTATCTGCGGTCCACTCGCGAGCGCTACTCGTCGATCGGCCAGGCCCTGAGGATCCCCATGTTCCAGGAGCTCAGCTCGGTCATGCGCGGAATTGAAAGCGAGGGCCTGAGCCCGAGGGAGGAGTACCCGGCGCTGTCGCGGATCAGCGCGGAGACCCGGCTCGCGCAGAACCGCCTCCGGGCGGCCCGCGCCAAGACCGGGGCGGCCGCGGCCATTGCGCTGTTGCTCATACCGCTCCTGATCATGGTGGGAGGGGGCATCGCCTTTGCATTCCTGGGATCCGTGAACGGGTGATGCCGCCCGTGTCCCCCCGGGCGCGGGGACTGCTGACCCGCGTCGTGCCGCTCCTCGTTGCCCTCTGCATAGCGACGGCGGCAGCCGCCGCGCTGGGCGCCCCGGACCTGCCGTCGGCTGTCGATTTCATGACCAGTGGCCGTCCCAGTCGGTTGGGGGCCATGGCGGCAATCGAGCTGGTGGTCTGGGTGCTGTTGATCGGGCTGGTCCTGCTGCAGCTGGTGGAATTCGGCCGGGGTTCAGCGCAGGCGGCGGTGAGCGCTCGACGCCGGCGCACCAGGGCCCGGGCGGCGCTGCTGGCAGGGGTGCTCGTCTTTGCCGGTGGGGCCATCCGACACCAGGCGGATGGTGGCGTGCTCTGCTGCGGTGACTCCGCCCGCGCGGACGCGTTGCTGCGTTGACCCGAGATGCCCGGGCGGGATACGTCTTCATCGTCCTCTTCGCGGGAGACGACGGCCTGCGGGTGCAGCAGATGCTGCGGCTTGCGATCAACCCTGTGGGTCAGGGCAACGTCACCATCGAGTTGCCGCCGAGCCGGGGCGCGGAGTTCCTGTCTACCAGGGGCGCTCCCGGTGTGGCGCTCGACGAATGGTGGCAGCACACCGTCCCGGCCGGCGCCCTCGCCATCTACCTGGCGCTGGAGGAAGAGGGGCTCAGTGACTGGATCCCGGGGACGGCCGGCGCCTGGTTCGTGGGCGTGGCCGATCCCGCGTCCGGAAGGCGGTTCCTCGAGGTCTCTGACCAGGTCTTCCCGGTGATAACGCTGGACCCTGAGGTCGTCGCCGAGCAGGCGATGCAGGCCGTTGGCGGTCATGGCGAGCGCGAACCTCTGTTCCACCCCAGCTTTCCCTACCGGCACGATCCCATCCCCTGGCCGCACTCGATCCCCCGCGCCCGTGAGCACGCCACCGCGCTCCACGAGCCCAGCGTGGTCGAGTACACGGCCAGTGTCCCGCCACGGCCGTGGCAGCCGATCTCGTACGAGATCGCGCCGGTCGAACCGCCGGGCGTGTACGAGTCGGCCCCGGTCCCGACCCATGTCCCGGCTGCGACGGGCACCGGCCAGGCGTTGCTCGGTGCCGTGGCCCGCGTGCAGGCAGGGTCAACCCGGCTGCGGGGCATCGTGGGTCGCACGTCAAAGCCCGGTGGCGAGACACCGACCACCCTCGGGCAGATGGTCAACGCCAACCGGCCGATAGTTGCGGGGTTCGCGTCGCGCAAGGGCGGCGTCGGCAAGACAACCCTTGCCGCCGCCACCGCCGCGACCATCGGCGAGGCGCTCGACGGGCTGCCGGATACCGCGGCACTGGTCGATGGCAACATCACCAACCCCGACTCCTGGGCCCTGAACCCAGCGCCGGGATCAGCCACCGTCAGGACCCTGGTCAGCCGTCTCAGCCAGGGCCTCGACCCGCCCGCGGAGGAGTACGCCAGCACCCCCCGCCTTGCGATCTACCCGGAGAGCCGGAACAGCGAGGAGCTGTACACCCAGGCAGAGGTCGACCTGGTGGCCGAATACCTGCGGCGGAGGCATTCCTTCATCGCCGTGGACCTGCCAAATGCGCTGCCATCCCTGACCAGCGGGGGCCCGGGTGCCGTCGCTGCGGCGTGGCTGGTCCACTGCGACGTCATCGTTTTGCCCTTCAACGCGGACCCTCGGGCGCGCCAGGGGCTCATCGAGTACATGGATATGCTGGGTGGCGACCGTGAGCTGGAAGGCAAACCTGTGCTTGCGCCGTACATCGTGTCGGCCAACCGGTCGATCTCTTCCGATCCCGCCGTCCAGGCGGACATTGACCAAGTGCGCCGGAAAGGAGCGGTGATCGCGGAGATACCGGACGACCAGAACGCCCTCCTGGCGTTGCTGCGAGACCTGCCGATCAACCAGGCCAGTCCCCGGCTCCGGGCGGCCTACCTCCGCATGACGCAGACGCTGGTGGAGATCGTCACCGGGACTCGAGCGCGACGGTGAGCCAGAAGCTCCTGCCCCTGCCCCTCGGGGACAATTCGCCGCGCGGGTCGCGAGTTCGCTTCTGGCACCAATATCGCTTTCGCGCGGCGATGGAGCGCGGCGCGCTGGCAACCGGGCTGCTGCTGGCCGTCGCCGGCGCATGGCTGGGCCTGAACCCGCGTCCCCTACTGGTCTCCGCGGACCAGGGCGCCTACCGTGTCGGTAGCACCGTCCTGCGCGCGGGCCCGGCAGGGACGTATGGGGGCGACACCGCGGTCGCGATCAAGCAGGCTGACGGACAGCTGCGCGCGGCGGCTGCCGGAAGGCTCTCGGGGGCGCCGATGCAGGGGCTCTGCGTCTATGTGCTTGGCACCGACACCGAGCAGTGCATCTTTGTCGTCGGCAAGGCAAGCTTCCACGCCGAGGACCACCTCCTGGGCGACCACTGGGTGAGGCGGTACGACGACGGCCAGACCCTCGAGATCCGGTTGGCCGACCCGGCCCACCCAGTCCCAGTTCCCATCCCCGTCGGCCGGCACTGACCCTGTGTCAGCCGGTGTCACCAATCTGTAGCTTGCTGTGACGCCGCTGGCCCAACCCCGTGACTAGTCTGGAATCCGACGAAAGTGAGGCCCGCGATGTCGGGTTTCGGTAGTACGGCGGGTGCGGTGATGGAACGAGTCTCCCTTCGGGACAGCAACCTCGGTTCGTGGCTCTGGAAGACGGCGATCATCGCCATGGGCGGCGCTGCCGCGCTCGGGCTGCAGGCCGTCGTGCCCCTCCCCGTCCCCTCCCTCGCCGCCAACATGCCCGTCTTCGCCCGGCCCGTTGTCGACGGCATCGCGGGCACCGGGTACGAGCAGAGCGTCCGGGTCGACACCCACGGCCGGGTCTACACCAGCGTTCCCAATGGGGGGCCGTCCGGCACCAGCTGGATCTGGCGCTCGCTGGACCGCGGCAAGACCTTCAAGTGGGTCCCCAATGCTGCGCCCCTCTACGGCGGGATCGCGTCCTGCCAGGGCGGCGGCGACACCGAGCTGGCCACCGACACCAGTGACAACCTCTACTACAACATCCTGAGCCTGGCCCAATTCAGCACCGCCCGCTCCGCCGACCACGGGGCCAACTTCACCCCACCCAACTGCATCTCGGTGACCACGGTGGTGAATGACCGTCAGTGGTACGCCGTCGACGGCGACCCGACGAACGGCGGCAACCTCTACCTGACCTACAACCGCGCCGCCCAGAACAGCCCGTTGTGCCCGGCCGGCCAGTACATCAACAGCAGCCTCGTCATGGCCCGCTCGCCGCTGCCGGCCGCGGGTGCCACCGCCGGGGTTGTCTTCGCGCCGTCCAAGGACATCACCGCGCCCTGTGACGAGGGGATCATGGGCAACAACGAGGTCAGCCCGACCAGCCACCACATCTTCATCATCCATGACACCGACCAGTACGACGCCGTGCGCATGGCCCGCTGCGTGGCCGTCGACTTCACCGTCGATCCCACCGGGCTGCAGTGCAGCGACCACCTCATCACGGCCTACACCGGGTTCGTTGTCGCCGCCAACACCCCGTGGATGGCGATCGACGGCAACGGCAAGCTCTACGCGATCTGGGAGAAGGCCCCCTGCAGCCCCTGTGCCTACGGCCCCCAGAACGTGCCCGCCGCCACGATCACCGGGGACACCTCGCTCTGGATGTCCACCTCGACCAACGAGGGCAACACCTGGTCGAGCCCCACCCAGGTCCCCACGACCGGTTTGAAGAACAGCGTCTATGCCTCAATGGCCGCGGGTGACGGCGGGCGCCTGGACCTGGCGTACTACGGCACCGCCACGGGGGCTGCCTGCGTCCCGGCGGACCCGGCGACCTGCAAGGGCCCCGACTCGGTCAACGGCGACTGGGGCGTGTACTTCCAGCAGTCGCTGGACGGCGGCGCCCATTGGACCCCCCCGATCCAGGCCAGCGAGACCTTCGTCCACCGCGGCACGATCTTCACCAACATCGGCGCCCAGTCCGGCAGCCGGTCGCTGGGCGACTTCCTCGAACTGCGCATCGGGCTCCAGGGCGAGGCCAACATCGCCTACGGCAACTCGGCCAACATCGTGGGCGGGCTGACCCAGTCGCAGGCGATGTTCGTCCGGCAGGTCGGCGGGAGCACCGTGAAGGCCCAGAAGCCCAACATCTGTGGCGTCGCGCCGCAGACCAACCGGGTGTTCGACCCCCGCGGCGACGCGACCCTCGACGCCGCCACCCAGGTGGGCGCGAACCAGCCGAACCTGGACATCCTCGCCTCGGACATCACCCAACCGGACGCCCAGCACTACCAGGTGCGGATGGTGGTGGACAACCTTGTCACGCTGGCGCCCACCAACCCCGCCGCGGGAACGGTGCAGGTGTGGTCCACGCAGTGGCACGTGCCGTCGTCCACGGATCCCAACGGCGGCAAGATCTTCCACGCCTACATGGAGTCCGACAATGGCGCCGCACCGACGTTCTGGGACGGTGAGAACGCGCTCTTCCTGGCCAACGGCGGCAACGGCAGCATGAGCTACCCGGGCACCCACCTGATCACCGGCACGTACACGGCCGGCTCGCCGGGGGTCATCACCATCAGCGTTCCCGTGGCCGATGTGACCGTCGCCGGTGCGACCTCCACCACTCTCTTCAGCGTCACCACCAGCAGCCAGGCGCTGCCAACCGTCGCGGAGAACGCGAACATCGGCAGTGGCATCGGTGGGGTGCCGTTCAACCTCATCGACGTCGTTGAGCCCTATGACTTCATCCCCGGCGCATCGGCGGCCCGCGGTGACACCTGCGGGACAACCCCCTCGCCCTCGCCCCGGCCGTCCGCGAGCCCAGGTGGCGGCGGTGGAGGCCACGAGAGCCAGGACGAGGACAACGACGATGACGACCGCGGCGTCAACGACACGGAATACGAGCTGGGCCTGCCCACCTCGATCCTCAACCTGGTCGATCCCCCGGACGTCCCCAGCACCAACGTCTCACCCCTGCCCTCAGCACCGACCCTTCCCTAGGGACCCTGGGCGGGGTGCCGCGGGACCGGCGCCCTGCCCCTTTCCTGACACAGTGACTGTCACCTTGTAACAGCCACGCACCACCTGTTTGGCATCTCGGCAAAAGGTGCTATTCAGGGAGCCCGGACGGTGCTAAAAACGTAAACGGGTTAGCGCGGGAAACGAACCGAATTTAGGGAAGCCTGCAATTGCATAAGGAAACGATCTACCGCGGCATCCGTGACCGCCGGGGTTGCCACGTCGAAGTGGTCTCCACCGGGGGGCACGTCGAGGCGCTGCAGCACCTCAACCACCATCACCCGGGCCTGTCCTACCAGTGGGGCTCGGGCCGCCACCCGCGCACCGCGGACCTCTCCCTGTCGATCCTGGCCGACGCCATCGCGGCCAACACCAAGGGCACCAACATGACCGGGATCTACTCGCGGGCGATGCGCCTGAGCATCCCCTTCGAGTGGGTGCTGCGCAGCAGCGTGGGCTGGATGGACAACTGGGAGATCACCCGGCGCGAGGTGCTGGACTGGGTGCACGACCACGAGCCCATGGTCTCGAAGGTGGCCTAGAGCCGGCGCCGCCCCCTGGGCGCGATGGTCGCGCCCAAAAGCAGGATCCCCGCGAGGACCAGCGCGACCAACGGCACGACCAGGTGCGGCGCGCCGATAGAGGCGGTCGAGGTGCCCGGCAGCCCGGAGCCGGCTCCGGCCGACGCTGGGGTCGGGCGCGGCCCGAACTGGGCGGCATCCACCACCTGCAGGACCAGCGAGCTGGGCGTGTGCGGGCCATGCAGGATCGTGTTGTTCGCGCGCTGGGGATCGGGGAGCGCCCACACCGCGTTGGATGCGCTGACCAGCACCCCGACCGAGTGCCCCGCCGGGAAGGTGTAGTCGTTGTCGAGGATCGGGATCCTGAACTCGTAGGGCTGGTTGGGGGTGAGGTCCTGGCCCAGCTCCAGCCCGTTGCGGTACCGGGCATTGCCGAAGCCCCGGTCGATGATCTTCCACTTCCCGGCCGCGTCGACATCGACCAACTCGACGGCGAAATGGGTGCTGGTCTGGTCGGTGCTGGCCCAGAGGTCCGCCACCGGGCGCCCGGCGATGCGGAGCGGCTTCTTCAGCGGCCCGGTGCGGTAGGCGAGGCGGCTCGGGTCGGCCATGTCAGGGTTCTGCAGCATCCGGTTCTCACTGAGCGACGGGTCGTCGAAGATCGTCTCGCCGGTGTACTCGGGCGCGAAGGTGTCGAGGCTCCCGGCCGCGCCCGCGATCGGCCGCATGAAGAGCCGCAGCTCGCCGGTGCCCGCCGGCGGCCAGGACTGCTCGGTGTGCCAGGTGCCATCGTTGAACTGGACATCGACCGCCGGCTCGTTCTCGATCCCGTTGGGGATCCCCATCAGCCAGCGGTCCCACCACGCCGTCATCTGGCGCTGCCACTCGGGGCCAGCGCGGGAGCTGCCGTCGGCGTGGGGCCACTGTCCCAGCCACAGCTTCCGCACCGCCGAGGTACCCGCGTAGACCTGAGTGCCCTCCCAGGTGCGGACGTTGCTGTCGAGCACGCCATGGACGATCCACGTCGGGATGCCGCTGGTGCCCTCGGCCGCGAGGTAGTCGCGGTCCTTCCAGTACTGGTCGTAGTCGGGCTGGGGGTTGTAGCCATGCTGGTCCTGGGCCACCCGGTCGCAGGGCGAGATGCGTGTCACCACGTTGACCGGGTTGCCGGCGGGGTCGAACGGCGGGATGATCCCGAACCCGTAGGTGAAGCCCGCTGGAGTGTCGATGCCCTCGTCGGTGGCGTGCTCGGAGTTGAGGAAGTAGCGCGTGCCGAGCTCGTAGGCGTAGTCGTACCACTTGTTGATGGAGGCGATGGGCACGATCGCCTTGAGGTGCGGTGGGTGCTGCGCGGCGGCGGCATTGGCCGTGGTGCCCTCGTAAGACGTACCGACCATGCCGACGCTGCCATTGGACCAGGGCTGGGTGCCGAGCCATTCGACGAGGTCGTAGCCGTCGTGCTGTTCCCCCAACCCGCCGTAGTCGTAGCAGCCTTCGGAGTTGCGCGTACCGCGCACGTCGGCGAATGCCCGGGCGTAGCCGCGGGGGACGAACCAGGTCGCCTGGGTGTCGGGCAGGGTGGTGCCGTCGGTCGGGCCGGGGCCGAAGTTGAGGATGTTGTACGGCGACAGTGTCAGGATCACGGGGACCTTCACCCCCGCGGGCACGTCGGGCGCCCAGATGTTCACCTCGAGCTTGACGCCGTCGCGCATGGGCACCTTTACGTTGGTGAAATGGAAGGTGGTGTAGGTGGCAGCGGCGGCCGGGCGTGCCGCGACGGGTGCCAGCGCACCAAACATCGTGCAGGCGCCGGCGACGATCGCCAGCCCTCGTGCGACCCCCCGCCGAGTTGACCCCATCCGCATCGAAATCTAACGGTGCTGTCAGGGGCGCGAGCCGGCGGTCAGCCCAGCGAGTACCTCAGCAGCAGGTAATCACCGCTGCGCCGGATGCCTGCCACGCCCGGCTCGACGCGGCGCCCGGGCAGAATGTCGGTGCCGGCGACCATCCCGGCGCGCCCCGCCCCGCTGCGCCCGGCGAACACCGGCGACACGGTGACGAAGACATCGTCCACCAGGTCGTGTTCAAGCAGCTGGCCCATCACCGTGGGCCCTGCCTCACTAAGGATCCGCGCGTGTCCCCGGGCGCGAAGCCATGCCAGCGCTTCGCCCAGGGGGACGCGCTCGGTATCCCAGGCCTTCAGCTCGCTGCCGTCAGGCAGGATGCCGTCGAGCTTGGCGGCCCCGGCGGCGCCCGTCAGGATCGTGGCGCCGCCGCGGATCGCGGGGTGCGCCACGTCGATGTCGCCACCGGCGGTGATCACCACCAGCCGTGGCTGCGCGGTGAGCCCCATCGCCTCGCGCAATCTCGCCCACTGGCTGGCCAGCCCCGGGAAGACATGGTCGGCCGTCCAGTGGTGCAGCGGCGTGTCGCGCAGCGTGCCGGCACCCACCATGACGGCGCTCGCGGTGGCCCGCAGCAGCCCCATGACGAAACGGTCCGCGGGGTTCTTGCCGCTGATCACCGACCCCGAAGACACCACCCCCGGCAGGGCCACCACGCCATCGATGGTCTGCACGAAGTTGGCGTACAGCGCGACGGGTTTCAGCGACAGCGGTCCGCCGTAGAGCCTCAGCAACTCGGCGTCCAGCGGCAGCGCCTCGGCCCCCGGCACCGGCGTGTCCGCCAGGACCTCGAGCGCCTGCAGGTCGGTCAGTGGGCCTGCCCGAGGTTGCGGTGCACGGTGCCGAGGAACTCGTTGCGCAGCGCGGGGTCGTCCTCGAAGTGGCCGCGCCAGAAGGTCGTGGTGGTGCGCGACTGCTCCTCGCGCACGCCGCGCATCTGGGTGCACAGGTGGACCGCCTCGAGGTGGACCGCCACGCCGTGGGGATGCATCATCTCGACCAGCCGGTCGGCGATCTCGGCGCCCACGCGTTCCTGGACCGTGAACCGCCGCGCGAAGACCCGCACCAGCCGGGTGAGCTTGGAGATCCCGATGATCTGGTCGTGGGCGATGTAGCCGACGTGCGCGGTGCCGAAGAACGGCAGGGCGTGGTGCTCGCACAGTGCGTGGAAGGTGATCGGCCCCTCGATGATCTGGCTGATGCGGCAATCCGGCCCGCCCTTGCACTCGGTGGGGAACGCGGTGAGCAGCTTCGGGTCACCCTCGTATCCCGCGGTCGAGTCGAAGAGCGCCCGGAGGTAGCGCTCCGGGGTGCGCTGCGTGCCGGGGGTGCCGAGGTCCATGCCGAACGAGGTGAAGATCTCGGCCATGTAGGCCTCGTACCGAGTCCAATCACCGGGGTCAACGGTGCGCGGGGAAGCCTGCTCCCAGGCGGTTGTCTCCTCAGGGTCGACCATGACGTTCTCCTTGGATGGCACGGGCGGCGTCGGACGATTGAGCTTAACCGGCCGCCACGGGCTAGCATTCCGGACGTGGCCATGTCACGGGAGGAGGCGCTGGCGACCCTCGAGGAGGGACGAGCCCGCGTGGACGCGCTGGTCGCGGTGATGCCGGACGAGGATTTCGAGCGCCCTCGCACGATCGGCGGCGGCGACTGGTCCGCGCGCGACCTGGTGTGCCACCTTGCGCACTGGGAGGAACTGGCGCAGGCCGCCGCCGACGACTGGCGGGCCGGGAAGGAGCCCGCGATCGAGGCCGTCTTCCGCAACCAGACCGTCGACGACATCAATGCCGAGAACGACGCGCGCAGCCGCGACCTGAGCGCGGAGCAGGTCAGGGAACGCGCCGCCCGGGCGCACGCCGCGATCACCGGCACCATCGCTTTGATGAGCGACGAGGAATGGTCACAGAAGGCCCCGTATGAGGCTGAACGCCGGCGCACACTGGGCATCCTCCTCGCCTCGATCCTCGGCGCGCCGAAGCAGGGCTTCGGGCACGCGTTCGCGCACATCCCGGACCTCGAGGCCTACGCCGCCTCCCTTACGCATTAGCGCGGGAATCCGGGTCGCCGGCCCGGCGTTCGCACCTGCATGAACGCATTTGCCGAACAGCAGCCAACCTTCTCCGAAGCCGAGAAGGCCTACCTCGCTGAACAGCGCCTGGCCCGCGTCGCCACCGTGTCCGCGAAGGGCGAGGTCGATGTCTCGCCGATCGGGCTTCATTTCGACGGCGAGCGGTTCCTCCTCATGGGGATGGACCTGCCCTCCACCTTCCGCTGGAAGAACGTGCAGGCCAACCCGAGCGTCTCGCTGGTGGTCGACGACCTGGCCTCGGTCGAACCGTGGCGTCCACGCGGCATCAAGGTCCACGGCCGCGGCGAGATCGGCAAGACCCATGGGGGCCGCGCCGCGATCTTCGTGATCCCCGACCGCAAGTGGAGTTGGGGAATCGAGCCCAGGCCCAGCGCCTAGGGGGCGCGGCCGTCATCGGTGCGAAGCCCTATAGTGCCCTGATGCCCAGGTCGCCTTTCCTCATGGGGTCCACGTCCGAGAAGGAGCGCGCGACGCGCGCGGCCGGGGTGCGGATGAGCGTCGGCGGCCTGCTGCTGCTGGCGCCCGGGCTCGGGCGGATCCTCTTCGGGATCCCGAAGGGCCAGGACAACGCCGCCGTCCGGTTGCTGGCCCGCCTGTTCGGGATCCGCAACATCATCCTGGGCGGGTGGGCACTCGCGGCGCAGGAACAGGACGCGGCATCACGGCGGGCCTGCTACCAGCTCAACGCGGCGGTCGATGCCGTCGACGTCGTTGCCCTGGCCATCGCGGCCGTGACCGGCGACGGACTCGTGCGGGCAGCGGTGATGGGCAGCGTTCTCGGCACCGGCGAGCTGCTCGCGTGGCTCGACCTGGCAGGCGACAGCTCGACCGAAGTTCCACAGGGCAGCGTCGCCCTCACCTGACCTGGGCCGCGGACCTCTGGCGGGCAAGTCCTGCCTGGTCACGGGCTCGACCGGCGGCATCGGGCTGGAGACCGCGCTTGGGCTGGCGCGCCAGGGTGCTCACGTGCTGCTGCACGGCCGGACCCGCGCGCGCGCCGAGGCCGCCGCGACCTGGGTGCGCGACCGCGTCAAGGGTGCGGGGCTGGAGGCGGTTTTCGCCGACCTCTCCTCGATGGAGGAGGTGCGCGGCATGGCCGACGAGGTCCAGCGACGGCACCACGTGCTGGATGTCCTGGTGAACAACGCCGGCGTCCTGATGGACCACCTGGAGATCACCCCGGAGGGCAACGAGATGACCTTCGCGGTGAACCATCTCGCGCCGTTCCTGCTGACCAACCTGCTGCTGGAGAGCCTGGCGCGGTCGGGGGCGGGGCGCGTGGTGACGACCGCGTCGGTGGTGCACCAGGGCGGGGTGATCGATTTCACCAACCTGAAGGGCGAGCGTGCGTTCTCGGGCTTCGGGGCGTACAGCAACTCCAAGCTGGCGAACGTCATGTTCACCATTGAGCTGGCGCGTCGCATCGACGGCACACCGGTGACGGCGAATTGCTTCCACCCGGGGGCGATCGCCACCGGGCTGTGGCGGCGATCGGGCCCGGCCAGGATCGGGTTCGCGGTGTTCAAGCCGCTGTTCCCGAGCGCCGCTAAGGGCGCGGACACCGCCATCTATCTGGCGGGCTCCCCGGAGGTCGCGCAGACCAGCGGGGCGTACTTCGCGAAGCGAAGGCTGGTGCGGCCGGCGAACCAGGCGTTCGACACGGACGTGCAGCAGCGCCTGTGGGAGGTCAGCGCGCAGCTGACCGGGGTGGGGTTGCCACAACCGGAATCCCTCTAGCGGACGGTCACCTGGATCGACCAGCCCATTGATGCGGCTCCGCACGGATTTCCACAGTTCGCAACACGATACGGCGCGTACAGATGGGCCACTCCTGCGGACTTCGCAATGAAGGTCGCGCGCTCCTGGGTGTCGCCCTGCTCCAGCGTTGACGATCCAGGCCCAAGGACCGAGTCGTCGCTCGAGAAGACGGGTCGGAGGTACTGGGCCCCCGTGCCCGGTGGCGGCGTCAGGACCAGGTCCAACTTCGAGCCCTGTGCAACCACGAACTGTTTCCCGTTGTCAGCCGATGTCATTTCGTACGGACCTGCCACCAGCGGGCTGGGGGTCCCGAATGTGGTGGGAGACGAGGTGGTGCCCGCCAAACCGACGGGCGGCGGAGTTGAGCTACCGTGCCGCCCGAAGAGACCCCATGCCAGAGTCGCGACGATCAAGACAAGCAGACCCATGGCCAAGAGGAACTCGACCGGGCGCGACAGGGACCGAATCGCCGTCATCACTCGGGTCTTCACGTCATCCAGCCTGCCGCCTTTGCTCCAGCCGTCATCGTAGTACGTCCGCTGCGTTTACTGAAGGCGGGTAATGCATCTGGGTGCCGCCGGACCAAGGACGACGATCATTGTGACCCGCCCCTGGAGTCTAGAAAGAGTGAGATACGGCAGGACTTCCACTCGTTAGTTACTGATGTGTATCCAGATCCGCGCGGTCAGACGTGACCCGACCAGGGGATTCGGTGAAAATTGGAATACTGCGGTGGACGACGCTGACGACTGACATCGGTGTGCCCTGGGACGTCCCTTCAGCACGCCCGAATCAGCACGGACCCTGGCCGGGACATATCGGTCACCGAATAGCTGCGCAACCGTTCCCCCCAGATGGCGACAGCCAGAACAATAAAGGTCGCGATGAAGAGCAGGAACCAGATGGCGCAGCTGCGCCGATGTTCCCGCGCCCGACCTAGCATCGGTGCATTCCAGTCCCTTGCGGAGGCAAGTCAGAGCGCAACGCGGCACGACGCAGGGTCAGGTTTTGATGCTGGCGGGCCACGGGCTCAGACTACATCCGTTGGGTCCCCCAGTGGTTCCGATCATTGCGGTGCCGATGAATCCGGACGACTCAGGCAGGCGATTTGCGGCTCAGGGCTCGCGACTCCGCGCTCCGTCAAACAGTCGCTTGGCGAGGAGGCGAATTCTGGCAATGTCCAATCCGCGCGCGGCCGTCAACTCATTAACGTCGAAGACCCACCGGTGATATGCAAAGGCCTCGACCCCTACTTGCGTACTGCCCATCGATCCGAGCAAACCAAAGGATTGCGGAATGTTGGATGTGAGAATGGTCGATGCGCTCCGCAGTTGGCCTCCGGCCTTCGTCCGCTGGTACTCCAGGAATGCGACGGCGCCTGAGCTGGAGCCGAACTCATTCACGGCGGCAAGCACGGTGCTGCCATCACCGAGCCGCCATGCTCGCGCATATCCAGTCCGGTAACCAGTGTTGTCGTAGATCGCGATGACAGTTGCGTCTTGTCCAGCGGTAAGTTTGGCCTTGCTCAGCGGCCCGACCGTAGCTTGATCTGGGCCGAGTTCGGTGAGCGGGCCCGGCGGAGTAAGCAGCAGAGAAGGGAGGTCGTTCGCTGGGGGCGTGGGTCGGAGGGCCGGAGTCGTGCTCAGCGCACACGCGCCTAAAGCGAAGGACACAGCAAGCCAGAGGACTGAGGCTACCCGCATCATGGCAACCCAGCGTCGCGCATGAAACCACACTGACACGTCCAGCGGAGTTGATGACGAATGTGGTTCCGCACCTCGACGGGCGCGGCCAACCACTCGCCGGCTCCAGCGAAACTGCTGTCACGCTTGGCCACTCGCGATGGCCCTAAGCGACGATCCCGCCTTGAGCTGGTTCTACGCCCTGGGTAATGCCTGGCTGAGTCCGTATCCGAACTCCGTCAGCGCGACCGTCCGATGACATCACCGTCGCATGTGCAAGGAGCCCTGCGAACCCACCGTGCGCAGGTTCTCATCGACACGGAGCCTTGCCTAGTACGCCCGGCCCAAACCATTGCATCGATCAGCTAGTGGCCGGACACCACGGCCACTACTAGGACGCCAAGGACCGCTCCGAAGGCCAGGAGCCCAGCGGCAGGAACGAAGGTGTAGACGAACCAGATTGTGAAGTCCGACCAAGTCGGGTTGCGGCTAGCCCGACGACGCCGCAGCCGACTGCCGAACGCTAGGACCCCGCCACCAGCAATCAAGAAGCCGAAGATCGAGGGTTGGCTCCCGTGGCCGAAGAAGACCAGCATCTCCCTCGCGCGCAGATCCACTGGCCCATCGTAATGTGCAGCAACGCCTGGTGGCATTCGTGAAGGCGTCCCATGGAAGGGTGGACGATTCCCTAGACTGCACCGTCGTGTCTGTGTGAAGGAGAATGGCGCCGATGGAGACTGAGCCTGCGAAACGCAAATGGACCATTAACCACTTCTCCCAGTCGAATCCGACGGGCGAAGGCCGAGGGGACGTCCCCGCTCTGCTACGTCGAGTGGCCGACACCATTGAGTCGCTGGGGGTGGTGATGGTCGAAGACATCACCTTCACCACTCAAGCTACAGCCGACGAACGCGATCTGACGATGACGGTCTACTACTACCACGAGGGCTCGGAGAAATAGGCCGCCCTAAGGTACGAGACGGCACCCTCGCATCGCAGAGCGCTCTTGCGTTTGAGCCCCTAGTCAGGATGATCCCGTGACTGAATCAACCGCCTCCGGCATCGCCCACGAGCACGGCATCCTACGATTTTTGCTTCCTTGGGCGCGTCCTCGAGCCGAGCAATTGATGCGTGGCCGACACCGTCAAAAATGGACATCAACGCTTGCACACGCGAGCAAGTTCGATAGCCGGTGGCTCGTCGCCGTCAACCCCGCGGACCACAGTGCCCCAGCGATTGCGCGACGCCTTATGGCGCGGGGAGCACCGCCGAGCTGCTGGGTGATCTCCGAAAACAGTTCGTGGGACGCCCGAGCGTGGCCGCTCCCAGAGGCGCTCGAGATGACCATTGGCGCGGGTTACGGGGCGATAGTCTCGTGTGTGCCGGGGGAGCTCGCATATTTCGAGGGCGAGGGCCCTGGCGACCGCAACATCCTGAGTCGTACTGCCTGACAAGAACGCGAGCGGGTCACCGGTCGGGTATGGAGGTTCGCGGCTGCTTTTGAGCCGGGCTGCCGTCAGATGTCATTCCGTACCCTCGCGTGTTCAGGTTGACGATGACGCGCCGAGACCGCATAGAGCTAGTCGAACCTGGATAACCACTTTGCAAATCCGGAGACCTTCAAAACCCAATTCGCTAGGTACGATGCGCCGAGGACGCCCATACCGATCACGACCAGAGCGGTCGTCATGCCTGATGTAGTGGTCACTCCGACAAGGATGAGGACCAGACCGAGGACGACCAGGCCGACTCTCAGATAGAAGAATTGGCGCCGCGACATGCCGGTCATCGTATTACGCGGCCATTCGCCAACAGGACCTTGGGCGTAATGCCACCCGTCATGTCTGCCTGAGGCACCCCCGCCTCGTCCATTAGCACGTCCGATTCCCCCTCAATCGGCGGTCGCCAGTACCCGCGCTGCGTCGACCACCGCTTGGGCGAATTGCAGCTGCATCTCCGGACGGTCATACCACTCGCTAGCTGCGTAAACGAAGGTATCCAGTCCGACAAGCGGATCGTTCAACCCGCGTGAGAGGTCCCAAATGTGGCGGGCGCCATCGTACGGACCTAGCGAACCTTCGACGATCTTGGTCGCCGTCTCTCGCAGCAAGGTCTCTACCGCCTGACGGACCGTGGGCCACTCGATGCCGAGCTCACCGAACGCTCTCCCGGCCAACTCGGAAACTTCTTCCCTCCTCACGTCGTGCCGGTCGAGCAGGGCCAGCGCCATCAGCGAGGGTGCATCGAGGCCAGCACCCAGAGAGGCCGACGCCTCGTCCACCATGGCCGTACTTGCGAGGCGATCGACAACAAGCATGGCGCCCGCCAATTCGAAGGCCTTGAGGCTCCCATCTGACGACGTCGATGGATCGCTAGCCATCGTGAGCTTGTCGCCGCAGACGTCCGCTCCCTTCGAAGGTTTTAGGCCGGCAGGGAGATGACATCCCGGAATACTCGCATGGCCGAGGCAGGAGAGCTACATTGTCCAAGTGGCTCCAGGCAACCGTAAGCGGTAGCAAGACCACAGGACACGGGAGCACATCATGCTCGACGGATATCTGATCGCTCGAATCGGTCTCCTCGTCATTGGCCTGGCGTTCGTGTCGTTTGGCCTGGCGAAGACAATCTCCGGGCGGCTCCTCCCGAGACCTTGGAGCGGCCAGGTCTTCAGCGAGGATCAGGCAGCGTTTAGCAGCCTACCGGCCCAGCGGATTCGGATACTCGGATACACGGTGTCGTAGATGCCCCCGCCGGGGCTGGTTTCGTTTCGTTGTCAAGCCTCACGTTTTACGGCGCCGTCTTCTTTCTGTTGCTAATGGTTGCTGCCCTGGGCGTGGTCGCATTTGACACGACGAGACATGGCCTCGTGTCAGGTTGGCGCCCGGCGATTCGTCGGGTCAGCGCCCGGCAGAGAGGAAGCCGATGATGGCCAGCAGGGTGAAGATGATCCCAAGGACGGCGAACACGATCTCACCGGCGCCGATCGTCGGCCGGGATTCAGGGTAACGGGCAGCGATGTATCGATTAATGCTCGTCTGGTTGAGGTACGCAGCGACCGCCAACACAGGCAGCCCGATCGGGAAGAAAACCCGAGCGGTGGTGAGCCCAACCGCCATCAGGACCAGTAGCAGCCAGGGCTGCAACCCGGAGGAGCCTGCGTAACGCTGCTCTGCTTCGCGAAGGTCGGCTGCGTTCTGGTAGATGACCACGAGGTTGTAGATCGGGATCAGGATCCAGGGCAAAGACTTGCCATGAGGAAATCGCTCGCGCACCCCTAACGCGAATGTCTCCCACAGCCACCAGAGTTGGTAGAAGCCCCCGCTCAGCAGCACCAACAACGCCACTCTGACCGGGTTTCGATAGAACTCAAGACCGGGCCTGGGATACAGTCCCGCCGCCTTGCGCCCTTCGCGGAGGGCGGCATCGTCCGGTGCGCCTCGCTGCCAGGCCGCGAAGGCCGCGGTTGCGCCTGCATGGGCACGCTCGTCGGAGGCGCCAACATGTCTTGCCATGCGGTCGAGCCAGAAGTGGAAGACCGCATCGGGATCAGGCGGGGCCACTGTTGGCTGTTCGATCACTGGTTCATGTCAGAACAGGCGATCGCCAGAATTCGCTGAGTTGCTCGGCACGGGCTCTGCCCTGGTCGTAACCGGCTCGAGCGGCGGGCGGACGCGTGGACAGATCCATCAGGTTGGGGCCGAAGGCATCGAGGGAGTTGCTGTCCGGCAGGATGGTTTCGACACTGCTGCCGCCGGCGCGTAGCTCGTCAACCTGTGCTGCCAGATGCATGCCCCAATCCGGCGGCAACCGTGTTCTGCCGCCGAGTGGTGACAGCACCAGCACCCGCCGATACCCGGCTGCCAGGTCCGCATTCTCGCTGGATCGCCGGTAGCCGCCGTCGATGTATCGGCTGGCGCCGATCCCGTAGGCAGGGCCGCCGGCACAACTGGCGGCGACGGCGTCCACCAGGTCGACTCCGCTGTCGCGGTCGAACACGACGGGTTCACCGGTGTGGGCATCGACAGCCGTCATTCGCACCATCTGTTGCGGCCAGTGCCGGCTGGGCAGACGGGTGGCGACGGTAGCGCGCCACTGCGCTCGCCAGGAGCCGTCCGTCGCCGCATCCATTTCGAGCGCCGACGCACCCTGTCTACGGCGCATATCGGCCACGTCCGCAGAGGCGGCGATGATCTCGTCCGTCCTCTTCATGTAGTCGGCCACCGGCCGAATGGGACCGCGTCCACCGCCGGACCCGGCCGGACCGGTCCGTTGCTGGGGCGCAGCGGAAAGGATGTCGGCAAGCAGCTGGGTCGGGCTCGCGCTGGTTACCTGGGCGGCAGCCGTCGACCCGGCCGACGTCCCGATGATCAGATCGGCGTCGGTCACATCCAACCCGGCCTCAAACAGGCCGGCCATCACGCCGATCAACCAGGCATTGCCTGCCGATCCTCCACCGCCGAGGACCAAGGCTCGCTCTGCGATTGGCGTCACGGGCATTCCAGCATCATGGGGTACATGATCAGTCAGCGTCCAGTTCGCGCACTTCGTCCTGGCGGATGCGGGCTTCGATAAGCCGTTTCACCAGCGCCGCGGGGAGAGGTTGGTCGATCGAGAAATGCAGCGAGCCCTTGGTACCCGAATATCCCGCAATGTCCTCGGCCACCTGCTCGAGGACTGAGCCGCTGTGGGGCAGGTAGCTCAGGTGTTTCTTGAATGCCGCGAAGCCGGCAACCACGGTGCCATTCAACCTGAAGGCGGGCATCCCGTAGGAGATGCACTCTTCGGCGTCCGGGATGATGGCGATGATGGTCCGTCGGAGTTGCTCCAGCGTACTGCGTGCCGGCTCATCGAGCTTCGCGATATAGGCGTCGATTTCGTGCGTTGACACCGGTACAGTCTGCGGCCGCGCCAAAGCCGGGCGTCGCTCAGCGGTTGCGCAGACGGGTAACCAGCCGGCGCACCAGGCTCAGCGGTGGCGGCAGGACC
>JAXDLW010000053.1:0-29227 GCA_034666405.1 Chloroflexota bacterium
ACATGCGAGGATGACGTCATCAGAAGCCCTTGCAGCCTCGCCGGCCCAAAGGACATTTTTGTACAGCAACCGGGGCGACTTTGGCGTAGTACGGCGGCACACAGCGGACTTTGAGGTTGCGATTCGAACTCAAACGGACTGCAGCGAACGATAACGGACGGCCTACTTCCGCCCGTAGACCGCAACGTTGTCGGTTCGAGTCCGAGTTCCGGAGCGACCTTTTGGCATACGAAAAATTACGGTTTCCGTGACGTGAGGTGCGCTCCCTGTCAGCGGGGCATTCCAGCGGCAGGCATTAGGTCGCTGCTCAGCTGGATTCGCTCGCCAGCGTACATGCCGATGACCTGGGCAGCGAATGTTGGGTGGACGCCGGAGATAACGACGTATGAATCGCGGACGTCCCACACGACCCGTCCGGAGACGCTTCGGCTGCGACGAATAACAGGATTGATAAGCAGCGTGAGACAGAACAATGCCAAACCTGCAAACGCCACCAGCAGTCCAATTCCCTCCGCCGCACCGAGGCCGAAGCCGGTGACCGATGCACCCCAGAGGAATAGGGCGAGTGAGCCAAGCAGTCCCACGATGGGAAACCATCTTGCTGCGAACGCTTGCCGGCTGGCACGTTCCGTCATCGGGAGCACCCCTCGCGCTGTGCCTGCGGTTAGCAGAAGGAGTGGAAGCCAGATGATCGCCGGCAACAAGATGCCCAGGATCGCTGGCGCCTTGGAGCTGATGAACGTGAACCGAACGAGTCTTATGGGGGGTTCGCCGGTCTTCACGCATACCCACGGAAGACGTCCGGCCTCAAAGTCGGCCTTCCAGATCCGCACTTCTGCCACCTCGGGCACCTCTTCTGCTGCCGTCGATCCGATCCACAAGCTTGCTGCAATCTGGAGTATGTATCGCTACTTCACGGGCCGTATTAGTACAGCAACCGGGGCGAATTTTGGCGTTACCCGGCGGCACGTGGCGAACTTTGGGGATTCCGATTCGCATTCCAGCGGCCCTCAGCGAACGATAACGGACGACTTACGTAGCCGCTGTTAACCGCAAGGTTCTCGGTTCGAGTCCGAGCTCCGGAGCCATAGTTTCGTACTGAGCCCGACGCCCGCTCCTCAGCGCCTTGATGCGGATGCGTTGCGCTGCTCCGCTATCCGTAGTAGTCTCCAAAGCGTGGTAATGGAAGCCGCAGCACCGGGTGACACTTCGCAGCTACTCAAGGGGGTTCTCGACCTCGCGGTGCTGGCAGTCATCTCCGAGCAGGACAGCTACGGCTACGACGTCCTTCGTCGCCTTCGCGAGGAGGGCCTCAGCGACGTGGGCGACGCCTCGGTGTACGGCACTCTGCGCCGCCTCTACCAGGCGGGGATGCTCACGTCCTACCTGGTGCCGTCCGACGAGGGTCCCCATCGCAAGTACTACGGACTCAACGACCGCGGTCGCGCCGCGCTCGATCGCTCGGCGCAGTCCTGGGGCTCGATAACCAAAGCCCTCAACCATCTCTTGAACGGGAGGGGCCCCAAATGAGCCAGCCTGAGAGCATCGTTGTCTACGCCAGTGCCGTTCGTGCGGCCCTTGCCGGCCTTCCCGAAGAGCACCGCGAGGTCCTCCTGGAGGACCTGGAGGACCATCTTTCGGAAATCGACGCGGAGTCCGGTGGTTCCCTCGAAGAGCGGCTCGGAACCCCGGAGGCATATGCGGCGGAACTTCGCTCTGCCTATGGCGTCGCCGAGGTCCGCCCCGCGACTCCCTCTTTCCCAAAAGCGTGGGCGAGCGTCACGGCCGGCGTGGACCGTCTGACCCGCTCGCGCTCCTGGCGGGAGGCGGCGCGGCTGAGGGCTGAATTGCGACCAGCGTGGTGGCTGCTCCGGGCCTACCTGTTCGTGGTGGCGCTGGCCGTGGTCTCCGGTCACGCCGATGCCGTCCGCGGCATCCCTAGGCCCTGGCACCGCGCGGGCTTGATCGAAATTGGCGCGGTCATGGTGGCGATGGTGATATCCGTGCGGCTCGGTCGGCGCGGGGTGGTCGAGGGGCGTCCCGCCCGTGCCGGCATCCTGACGGGCAACGCGGGCCTGGGACTGCTCGCACTGCCACTGCTGCTCACGATCACGTCGCCGCCCAGCTACCCACCCTCTGACCCCGGATCGGAAATAGTGCAGCCGGTGTACGCCGGCGCCCCCCTGATCAACATCTTCCCGTACTCGAGCGACGGTAAGCCACTCCACGGCGTGCTCCTCTACGACCAGGATGGCAATCCCGTCGGCGTGGCGGGCAAGGGTTCAGTGGTGCCCCGGTCCTATCCCACGGACGCGGCCGGCCAGCCGATCACCAACTCCTACCCGCTGGACCTGGTCCAACCCGATGGTCAGCCGATGCCCGCGCCGCGGGTGGCTGTGCCGCCGCAGCCGAGCCCGGCCCCGACCCCTTCACCCAGCCACGCGCCCTGAGGCCGCAGTAGATCCGCTCCGCTGTGGCGGTCAGCAACCGTCCCGGGTCGCGACGACCGACAACCCGGCGGTCACGACTGGCGCTTTGACTGTTCCTGCTCCCATTGTCGCCGGGCCTCGATTGATAGCGGGTCGCCATGAGACCCCGTCCGCACCACCATGGGGTTCTCTCGGAGGCTCCCGTCCTGGCCCAGGCGCCTGGCATGGCGCCGCGTGATCGTGCGCGCGAGGCCTGGCAAGTGGTAGGTCGCGGCCAGCAGGCGCGGGTAGATGATGCGGGCACGTCCGTTCTCGAGTGCGCGCGCGATCATTCTCGCGAGAACCGCCGCGTCGCCCATCGGGGTCCTCGCCGTCAGTTCGGCAAAGCCCGGCGCCAAGCGTGACTCCGCCTGCACCGCGGTATCGACCGGCCCCGGCAGGACCTCCAGGACTCGCACGCCGCTCCCGCCTAACTCGAGTTGAAGCGTCTCTGTAGCGACCGAAATCGCCGCCTTGGTCGCCGCGTAATGGCCCATCCCCGCCCAGGTCATGACCTTCGCGAGCGACGTCACGTTGACGACCGTGCCCGAGCCGCGCTCGAGCATTCCGGGCACGATTGCCGCGGTCAGGGCGAGTGGACTCCAGACGTTCACCTCGAAGGCCTCCCTCGCCTCATCGCGGTCCCCGACAGTCCACTGGGACCCACCGACCCCGCCACCGGCGTTATTAACGAGGACGTCGATCTGCTCAAGGGCCGTAAGCGCCCGCCGCGCGACATCGGCCGCTGCCCCGCGGACACTCAGGTCGGCGACCAGGACGCGCGGGCGCTCGCTCCCGAGCTTCACGACCTCCTCGGCGAGCTCTTCCAGGAGCTGTTCGCGCCTGGCCACCAGCGCGAGGCGAACGCCTCGGCGCGCGAGCTCCAGCGCAAGCGCGCGTCCGATCCCGCTTGACGCGCCGGTGAGCAACACCCCCCTGCCCTTTAGGTCGTACATCATGCTGTCCTCCGTTGTTTCTTGATACCCTCACAAGAGGTTCAAGGTTCGGAGGTTACACCTTGCTCTTGAGAGGCTGTCAAGAAGCGCCATGACCCCAGCCAACAGGAAGACCAGTCCCAGGGAGACGAAGGAGGACCAGATCCTCGACGCGGCGGAACGACAGCTTCTCTCCGGCGGATATGGGGCGCTTTCAGTGATAGGCATCGGCAGGCAACTGGGCGTTGCCGCCAACACCATCTACTGGTACTTCCCCTCCAAGGACCACCTCTTCGTCGCCGCGCTGCGACGCATGTCACAGCGAATCGTGGAGGAGAAGCCTCCCCACAACGCGGGCTTCGTCCAGCAGACAAAATGGTTCGTCGATCGCCTTGCCGAGATGCGCCCCGTGCGCACTGCGATGCATGAACGTGCCCAGGGTTCCGAGGTGGTCGCAGAGTTTGAGCGCGGCTTCCAGGCTCTCCTGCGCCAGATGCTCGAAGGTGGCCTGCGGGAGCACCTCCCCGCCGCGAGTATCGGGGATTCTGCGGACGTCATCCTGGCCACCATCGAGGGACTCCTGGTCACGGACAAGACACCCGCACAGCGGCACCGGATTCTCGAACGCCTGCTATCGGGTCTATTGGTCGCCTGACGATCAGTCTGGCGGCGGTCCGGCCCTCGCTACCACCGCATGGATCGCAGCCCCGTGGTCCGCGATCCATGCCGGCGTGCTATGACCAGGGTGCCCGCTGCGTGGCTACAGGTGATGCTTTCGCGCTGATATGTAACAAATAGTGCGGTCGCGATCGTCCTGCAGGGCCATGCTGAGGAGATGGGGACAGGAAGGGTCGGCTTCGACTCGTTGCGCGGTCGCACTCTGCGGCGCCAGGTTGAGTTTGCCCTGATCGTGGGGTGCGGGCTCACTCTCACGTTGTCAACGCCCGCCGTCGCGGCATCGACACCGCCCTCACCCGTGCGTCTGGGCACGGCATCGACCTTTGCTGTCCTCGCCGGCACCACGATCACGAACGCTGGTCCGTCGCTAATCAGCGGAAATCTGGGCGTATCACCCGGTACCGCCGTGACCGGATTTCCTCCCGGTAGGGTCGTCAACGGCACGATCGAAGCCGGAGCGCCCGCTGCGGTCGCCGCCAAGAGGGACCTGGACACGGCATACGCCGCGGCCGCCGGGGCACCGTGCAGTGTCGACAAGACCGGTCAGAATCTCGGGGGCCAGACCCTCACACCGGGAACATACTGCGAGAGCGCCGCCCCGACCATTTCTGGAACCGTCACCCTGAGCGGGAGTGGTGTCTATGTCTTCCAGATTGGTAGCACCCTGGTCACTGCCCCGGGGACCAAGGTCGTCCTCACCAACGGCGCTGACGCTTGCAATGTGTACTGGCAGGTCGGTAGTTCCGCCACCATCGACACCGCGACAACATTTGTCGGGACGATCATGGCGTTCACGTCGGTAACCGTGGACGATAGCGTCACAGTCTCCGGACGGGTTCAGGCCCGCAATGGAGCCGTCACGATGGTCAACGACCAGGTCACAGTTCCTGCCTGCGACTCGCCCCAGCAGGCACGGTCGGCGCCAACGGCCACGTCTCCATCAAGTTCGAGCGCAGGACCGCCCCTCTGCAGGGTCGCCTGCCCGACGCCAACGCCATCGCCCGGGGTGGCGGTAACGATCATCCGGGCGCCCTCTGGGCTCGCGGCCTTGACGTCGGCGCCCGGGGGCGGCCCACCGTCGCTGGCAAATGTCGAGATGGCGCCACCCATTGCGGCCGCCAACCTGGCTGCCCCGATTCTGGATACCCACCAGTTTCCGTGGCTTTGGCCCTTGCTTCTAGTCGTCAACCTGGCCCTGCTCATCGTCATTGGCGTGGTGGCCCGGCGAACCCGTGATCGCATGCCGCGAGATGCCGATATGCCCTCATGAAGCGAATCCGGCGCTCGCTTGCGGCGAAAGTATTGGTGGGGGGGCTCGCACTTCTGCTCGTCGTGATCACCACTGTTTCCGCCACCTTTCTGATCAATCGCGATCGCGATGCCCTGGCGGCGGCGTCGGCCATGGCCGACAACCGGGCCACGGTCGCCGCCCAGCTCCTCCCCCAAACCACCGGCGTCCAGTCCGCTGATGCGCTGGAGCGCATTGGAGGTGATCCTGCGCTCACCGAAATCATGGGTCCCAACCCACCCCAGAGTGCGTGGGCAGCCCTTGACGCTGACGCCGCCATGGCCTCGGCGGCCACCGCAATCGTGATCGTTGACGGCAACGGCAGTTTCGTGTTCGGGCACATTCCCGCGGCCTGGTCCGGCGGCGCGGCATCGTGGGGGCAGATGCCGTCGATCCGAGCCGCCATCAACGGCCGCCAGGTCAACGGCGTCGACGTCGTTGCCAAGATCCCCGTCCATGCGGTGGCCATGCCGCTTCGTCGCGGTGGCCAGACGGTTGGCGCTGCCGCTGCCATCACCCCGGTGAGCAGCCTGATCCAGCAATTCGCGTCTACCACCGGGTATCCCGCGGTCTACATTTCCTCAGCGGCACCGGGGCGCATGCTGCGCGCCACCGCGACAACTGTGTCGGACACCGTCCTGCCTGCTGGGCTTGCGGCATCCATCGCCGACGGTGGCGCGGTGGCACGCGTCACCGAGGGGTCCGGCGCCAGACCCGATGACCGCACCATCAGCGTGGTCCCGATTCCGGGAATCGTCGGCGCCACACCGGCTGCATACCTCGGAACCGAAGTTCGCCTCCAGCAATTCACTGGCGACGCACGGAGCCAAAATGAGAACGTGATCAGCGTCGGCTTGATCGCTGTCTTTGCCATCCTGGTGACGACACTGGCGCTCATTTGGTTCGTCAATGTCGTGGTGCGGCGGCCGTTGAGTCGGCTCGAACGCGCCGTCGCTCGGATCTCCGCCGGAGATTACAGCGCCAACATTCCAATTGCGTCGTCCGATGAGCTCGGGCGTTTGGCTGCGAGCGTTAATCGGATGCGCGGCAAGATCGCCGATACCGTTCACACCATGGAAATCCAGGCCAATACCGATCCCCACACGGGCCTCTTCAACTTCCGCTTCCTGATCGAGCATTTGCGCCGCGAAGCCGCGTCTGCGGCCAGGCATGACACACCGCTTTCGGTCCTCATGCTGGATATCGACCACTTCAAGTCGGTCAACGATCGGTATGGCCATCCTGGTGGGGACTGCGCATTGGCGGCGGTCGCCACGACGATCGCCAACTCCATTCGCACGGCCGATGTCGCCGCGCGATATGGCGGTGAGGAGTTTGCCATCGTCATGCCCCACACCGATCACGTCCAGGCATTGGTCGTCGCCGAGAAGATTCGCACGGCCATTTCCGCACAACCGATCGACCTCAGCGACGGCATAAGTTGCCGGCTCACCGTCAGCATTGGTGCCGCGTCGTATCCGGAGCATTGTGTCACTCCCAACACGCTTATCGAGTTGGCTGATGGAGCGCTCTACGAGGCCAAGGAGGGTGGTCGCAACCGCGTTTGCGCGGCTCGGCCGCTACCTGCGCCTGGCCGGGGTTCAAAACCTCGTGTCGGTCGGAGCGCACCGCACCTGGGGATCGAGCCCGTCCCGGAACACTTGGCGAAGGCCTGAGCGGGTGGTGATCACCGGACTTTGTCGGTGGCGGCCAGGAGCCTGAAAGGGGCGCCGACACCCTGGTGTGCCGGCGGGATCCAGGAAGTCTTCTGGTCAGGACCCCGTGCGGTCGAGGCCGGCTTGTCGTCCTTGCCGGGGCGCCGCAGGCGCTCCCCCATCCGCAGTTGCGAGGAATCGCTCCGTAAACCGAGCCAGGAGACGCGAGAAGCTCTCGACCTCATCAGCGGACCAATCCTCGAGGATCTCTGCGACGACCCTGCGGTGCGAGCGCCGGAGCCGGTCCGCCATCCTGTGACCGGCCGGGCTCAGAGACAGAATGGACGCCCGACCATCCGCAACGTCCGGTGCCCGCTGGACCAGGCCGAGTGCTTCGGCGGCCCGAACCTGGCGGCTGACGGTGGAGATGTCCGTGCCCTGCCTGCGCGCCAGTTCGGACATCCGCATCGGCCCGGCCAGGAGCTCGACCAGCACGAATTGCACTGAGCGCTCTGCCTCAAAGCCGGCATCGGCCGCCATCCGATCCGACAACCGGCTCAGGGCCGCATGGCGGCGCAAGCCGGTCCAGGTGTCGGCGACCGCTCGGCCCGCGAGAGACGATCGCGAGCGCGCGATCGAATTTGACCCGTCCTCAGCCCGCCGGTTTCGCACGGACCTAAGAATACGCCGTAGGTAGTTGTGCTGTGCAAGTAAAGCTCTGTAAACTTGCAGCCTTGGCGGCACCGGCGGGGGCCGCACGAGCCGACTATGTTGTCCCGCCAGGGGGAGTTCATGGCACGGGATAGCCGGGCTGCCGCGACGTCAGGCGAGCCTATAGAGATCCTGCTGGTCGAAGACGACCCGGACGATGCCGAACTGACGCAGCACGCCCTGCGCAGGATGCGCGTCAGCAACCACGTCCATGTCTGCCGGACGGGACAAGAGGCCTTGACGTGGCTGATGGAAGTGGCGGCAAGGGGCGCTGCGCTGCCGCGCCTCGTGCTTCTCGACCTCAACCTGCCCGACATGACCGGTGCCGAGGTCGTTCAGCAGATCCGCAGCGACCCGGCGTTGGTGGCCCTGACGGTGGTTGTCCTGACGGGCGCCCCGGACGACATTGCCCTCTTTGACGGCCAGGCCGCTGGTGCCAACAGCTATATCGTGAAACCGGTCGACGCCGAGGACTTCCGCGACGTGGTCGGACAACTCGGGTTTTACTGGCTCATCCTCAACCGCCCACCGGTCGAGGTCAGCCTGCCGGCGCCACGGGCGCCGCGGGTGCTGTACGCGGAGGATGACCCTTCGATCGGCCGGGCCTACGCGCTTGCCCTTGAAGCCGAGGGCTTCCAAATCGACCTTGTCGCTGACGGGGATCAGGCACTCGAACGGCTGCGGCTCGAGCGGTACGACATCTTTCTACTTGACCTCCACCTGCCCACGATGGACGGGTTCCAGGTCTTGAACGAGTTGCGCGCCGCCCCGCGCCTGCCGCTCCCGACGCCAGTGGTCGTCATCCTGTCCGCGGACGACGGCGCGGACACGATGGAGCGGGTCTTCAAACTCGGCGCGATCTCTTGCCTTTCGAAGAGCGAATACACGCCCTCACGGCTGGCACGGCGGCTGACGGAGTGGATCTCGCAATCCAGGGGCCGGCCGGCGTGACCGCAACAGGGGAGGGCCTGCGCCGAGGACGTGGGCGGCGCCGCGAGGACGAGTGGGTGCAGTGGCTTGCGGCGGAGTCCAATGAGGTCCTTTCGGTGATCGACCCGGCAGGGTCTGTGTCCTACGTGAGCCCTGGCGCGGCACGCCTCTTCGGCTGGGAGGCTCAGGAGGTCATGGGGAAACCGGCGACCTATCTCTATCACCCCGACGACCTGAGGACCCTCGGTGCCCCCCCGCGCCCCAGGGAGCGCCGGCGAACCCTTCGTCTGCGCTGCCGCCACGAGGACGGCGACTGGCGCGAGACCGCCTCGATCGTGCGCCCCGTGATCAACCCGACTGGCGGCGAGGGAATTGACGGAATCGGCATGGTGATCATTTCGCGCGACGTCAGCCAGGACCTCGCGGCGAGGCGGAAGTTGCGACAGAGAGAGGACGCCCTCGAGGAGGGGCGCGCGGCTTTGGCGGCACGCCTGGCCACCCAGGACGGTCTGCCATCCTTGCGAGAGCGACTCAAGGAGGAGTTTCTTCAGACAATCAGCCACGAACTCCGGACTCCTCTCACGGCCATTCTCGGGTTCAGCGACCTCCTTGCCGCGCGCGGGGTATCAGACGAGCACCCGGAGCTCGACATCATTCGCAAGAACGGGCGTCACCTACTCGAGATGGTCGACGACATGTTCGTGCTGGCACGAGCTGAAGCTGGCGAGCTCCGACTGGAACCGAGACTCGTGAACGTCCTGGACTCAGCCGTCCGCGTGGCCCAAATGGTCCGCCCAACCGCCGAGCAAAAGGGGTTGAGCTTGAGGCTACGCCTGCCTGGAACGGTGGTTGCCGCCGCTGACGATGTCGCCCTGGACATCATCCTGCGGCACCTCCTGGTCAATGCCGTCAAGTTCACCGACGCCGGCTGGGTCGAAGTGCGCGCGGACCAGAGCGACATGGGCGTCCGGGTGACCGTTGAAGACACTGGCCAGGGCATCTCGCCTGCGGTGCGCGACCTGGTCTTCGCGCCCTTCACCCAGGCCGACCAGTCGATGACCCGTACCCATGGCGGCGCCGGCCTGGGTCTCGCTTTGGTCCGCCGCCTGGTCGAGTTGCAAGGCGGCGAGCTCGGTTTAGAGCCCCGACGTGGCGGCGGTTCGGCATTCTGGTTCCAGCTACCTGGCCCGGAGACCTGATTAAGGTCCGGTGCTGACCATCTGACCGCAACCCCCTCAGTCATGCGGCGCTGAGCAACACGTTCAGTTGTAGTACTCGCGGGAGGTGCTCGACAGAGAGAAGGGCTTGAAGAAGCTCAGGCCCCCGACCCACGGGCGGTACGACCATGTCACCGTCACCGCGCACCATGTCTGCCCGGCGTCCTCTGCGGCGGTGATCGTCGGCACAGGAGTGATCCCCTGTATCTGGGCGTAGACTGCGGCCTTTAGGCCGGTCAGTGTGGCGTCGCACGCGGTCCCGGCGGCAGGGACGTTGCCGGAGGCGACGCTCCAGCGAGCACCCTCCCGGGCCCCGTTGCTCACCGCGCTCGCCCCAAACGCGAAACGGCCAACCTCGAAAACCCCAAAGAAGAGGGCCAGGAGGATCGTCCCGATCAGCGCAAACTCCACTGCGGTCTGGCCGACCCGGCCGCCGGCGCGGCGACTCACCCTGCTGGCCCCACGATCAGTTCGCGCACCGTGGACTGGGTGGTGTACTGCACGGGCAAGGGGGCGAAGCCCGCGAGGGCCGGGATGACGCAATGAGTTGTGATGACCACCTGGGTGGTCGTGTTGGTTGCCGGGGGGATGTTGTTCGCAGGTGTGAAGGCCACGGTCACGTTCGCCGCGGCCCCCTGCGTGGGAGGACTCGACCACGACGGGCAGTTCAGGACGGCATAACCGCTACCGGCCTGCCCCATGACCTGCAACATCGTGGTTGTGAGTGAGCTCTCGGTGGTGCCGGCGTCGTTACCGTGCTGACCGGCATACAGCGCCGCCTCCCGGGCCGTATCCGTGACCTGGGTGCCGACGAAGAAGGCACGTCCGAGGTCCGCCCCGACCGCGACCAGGATCAGCAGGATTGGCGCGAGGATGGCGAACTCGACCAGGCTCTGCCCGGCGCGGCCCGAATTCGAGGGGGCGGCCTTCAACTTCACGCGAACGATTTAGTGGAACAGGCTGATGAAGATGAGCCCGGCCCGGAAGAGCGGCGGGCAGGTCACGCCGGCGGCCGGGATGCAGCCGCGGTAGCCGGCCCTGCGCGCCACGATCCCGTTCTTCACAACCGTCGCGGTCCAGGTGCCGTTCGAATTCCAGTCCTGGTCGGGAACGACCGCGACGAAGTACTTGATGTGAAAGTCAACGTTCGACCCACTGCCGTTGTAGTAGTCGATCACCGGCACCAGCATGGGCTGACACCCTGGAGCGGGCGCCCCCGGCTGACAGCTGACCCAGGTCGAGTGGATCAGCGCTATTGCCTGGGGGTCGGCATTCTGGTTTCCGACCGAAGTGCCTCCAGCCCCCTGGAAATAGTCGAACTCGGTGTACGAGGTCTTGCTGCCGCCGCTGGTAGCCAGGGCGGGCGGCGGGTTGCTGCCCGGGTTCTGGGCCGAATACAGGCCACAGAGGGCCTGTGTGCAGCCACCGGCCGGGCCCGGGCTGGGAATCGAGGTTGACGGGTTGGTGACCACCGGGCTGTGGTACCAGCCCTTGAAGTTGGAGGAGCCCACGCCGTTGGGCAGCCCACACCCGGTGAAGGTGCTGCTCCAGCCGCTGCCCTGGTTGTCGAAGATCACCACGCTGTCCCCCGGCTTGATCTGCCGGCCGTGGAAACAGGCGGCGGTGGCGTAATGCGCGATGTCCGGGACGTTGAGCACGGGGCTGAAGATCGCGGTGGCGGTGGCGCGCTCGGTGGCGTCCGTATCGCCGAGGATCCGAACGAACGCCGTCGGGTGAGTGTATTGCGGGACCACCGACACCCCCACCGTACAGAGGTTGCCGAATGCCGGGTCGGTCGACTCAGCCGGACACACCGGCGGAAGAGTGCCGCCGCCGACCTGGACGGCCTTGCCGGCGTTGGTGGAGCCTGCGGGCCAGATCAGAAGCTTCGCGCCCGCGTCAACGTACCAGGCACAGGTGGCCAGTTTGTCCTGGGGTGCAGAGGTTGAACTCGTGTCGCAGTCGGTCGATACAGCTGCCGGAAAGGCGCTGATGCCGCTGCCCTGGGAGAGGCTGTTGTTGACCTGCTGCGCGACCGCGTCACGGATGTCGGTATCGGTCTTCGGGGTCGTCGGCTGATGGAAGTTATAGGCGAGTAGCTGTGTGGCGGCCTCTGCTGCGGTATCCGCTCCCCCCTGGAGGGCCCGTCGATCAACGTATGCGCGCCCACCGTCGACGGCCAGGCCGACGAAGCCGATGAGGACGACGGCCGCCAGCGCAAACAGCACGAGGACCTGTCCGCTCTCCTGGCCGCGGTGGCTCGCGCGAAACAGTTGGGACGGGATTCGCATGGCTTTCGTTCACTCCAAGGAGGTGGGAATCGGCGGGGATGGTTGATCGCGTGAATAGTTGGACGCGCCAGCGACCGGAAGTACCCATCCACACCGCACGGCCGATGTGCGGGAACACTCCGGCTTGCGCCAACTACTCTCTCCGTCGGATCGGTGGGCCGGCGTCAAGCCGATTTGACGAAAAATGGGTACTCGGATGTAGCTCGGCGTCCTCTGTACGGGCCGCCGCTGAACGTGCGCGCACGTCTGCGCGAGCTCGCTAGCCTTTTGGAGGTTCCCCCATCCACGTCCCGCGCTATCCGCCTTCGAAATTTGACGAGGTATCGGCAGAGGACAGGACCGGCAGCTACACACCCGGGTTGAAGGCAGACTTCGACGCCCTTTACCGGGTCAGTTACCCGCGTGTGTTCCGCACCCTGCTTGGTCTGCTGCGGGATCGTGCAGCGGCGGAGGACTGCGCCCAGGAGGCATTCGTCAAGGCCTTTGATTCCTGGGCGGATTGGAAGCAGGACGCGCCAGCCGAGGCCTGGGTACACCGCATCGCCGTCAACGTCGCAATCTCGCACCGGCGGCGGGAGCGGCTCCGCGAGGTCGGGGAGGTCGTGCGACGTCTTGGCCGGCCGACGGAAGAGGATCCCACCGAGGTCGGCGTCGGCCCCGATGTCGTTCGCGAACTACGCGCGCTTCCGACCAAACAGGCTGCTGCCATCATTCTTCGCCACCTGCACGGGTATTCCAATCGCGAGATCGCCGCATCCCTCGCCGTGCCTGAGCGCACCGTGGCATCTCGGCTGGCGGCAGCCAAGAAGACCCTCCGTCTCGCACTGGGGGCGGATTTTGGGCACGGGATGGGTACTTCTGAGGACCCAGGCGTCTCTCCAGGTGAGTAGAAATATGAAAATCCAACCGCTGACGGACGACGACAACTGGCTACGGATCAGCCTCCAGGGCACCCTCGGGGCCGCGTCCGTGCCAACGCCAGATCCGAATGCTGCGCGCTATCACCTGGCGCGGATGCAATGCGGGCGACGGCCAGGCCGGTCGCGCGGCAAGCTCATGGGTGCGCTGATCGCCGCCTCCATGGTGATGACCATTGGCGCCGTCGGTGCCTTCGCGGCCACCGGGAGCGCGGATCCTGCGGCCTGGACAGCGGCTGCTTCGAGCGCGGTATCCAGTTGCAAGGCCGCCCTCGATGCCGGTGATCATTCGATAGGTGCGTGCGTCAGCGCGGCCGCGAAGAGCAAGGGACAGCAGGACCCGGCAAAGGGCGCCAGTGACAAGTTCAACGGCAATGGGCTCGGCCACTCAGCCGCCACGCCAGGGCATCCCACGCCCGGGCATGCCACGCCCGGGCATGCCACGCCCGCCCCAGCCCGCTCACCACGGCAGGGTGGCGGTCCTGCCACACCGCCGTCCTCCCATGGAGCAGTGCCCAACCCGCACGCCGGGGACCACCCCTCCAAGCCGTAGCCCGGAGTGTGACCAACCGCAACTCGGCCCGACCCGGTAGACCGTGTCGTAATCGTCAGAATTCCTTCCAGGAGGACGAGAAATGAGACTCTTCAGCAGGACCAAGCTTCGTTCAGCCTCGATTGTGGCCCTGGCCACGGCGGCGCTCGCGGGCACGAGCGCCCTGGCCGCCCAGGTCCAGACCTCGCCCTCCCCGTCTGGTCACTCCGAGGTCACTCCGCACCCATCCGCGTCGCCCGACCCGACCCCGCATCCAAGACCATCTGAGACCGCCGCGGCCAAGCCGAAGCCGAGCGCCAAGGCATCTGAGTCACCGGAGGCTGCCGAGTCACCTGAGGCGGGTGACGGCGGGATCCACGGCGCTTGCGTCTCGAAGGTTGCCACGGACCACACCGCCGTCGCCGACAACGGACACGGCAAGAAGACCCACGGAGCCGCGGTCGCCAAGGCGGCGCACGACTGCCCCAGGGCCTGAGAAGGTCAGCACCATCACGGGAGCTGGGCGCATCCGCGCCCAAGTCTTCCACCGGTTGCACTCTGAGCCGCCTTGATCCCCGAACTGCCCCTGTTTCGTCGCGTTCCCTGCCGCGGGGCCCCATGCGATCGAGGAGCGAGATCGTCAGACGCGGCGGTTCGTTCGTCTGTTCGACCGCGTCGCCGCCCGTGCCCGCGAGGAGGACGCCAGTTTTGCCCTGCTCGCAACGTTCGCCGCAGAACCGACTGTCCCGGGCGTTACTGAGTTGATTGGGCGAGCAGGGAATGGCTAGCGCGTGCGGGCTGCCCTCGCCTGGGCAACGATCGATTGGATCTGCCCCCGGTGGGAATCGTCGTGGAGCATCGACAGACGCATACGGCGGCTCTCCTCGATTCGTGCACGCAGCTCGGCTGCGGTGCGCACGGTGAGCCAGGCGAGCTCATAGCGGGACCGGCCAACCGCGACGTCCACCAGCGCCGTCACGCCTTGACGGTACGGACCGAAGTCAATCATCGGACAGGTTGCGCGTCGAGAGCGTGGCCTGGGTGGCGAGTAACCGGACCTGGGCACGGAAGGTCTCGCGCGCCTCGGGGTCGAGTGGGGCGAGCAGGTCGCCCTCGGCCGCCCTGAGGCGGTCATTGAGGGACGCGAGGAGCTCGGTACCGCGCTGCGTGGTGACGACTCGACGAGCTCGCCGGTCGGCCGGGTCGGGGCGGCGCTCGATCAGCTTCGCGGCTTCCAGGTCATCGAGCAGGTAGGTCATGACCGTCCGGTCGACTCCGAGGTCCTGGGCCAGGGCGAGCTGGCTGCCGACAGCGCCCTGAGCGGCGACGGAGAGGATCTGGTAGCCCCGCGGGCCGCCGGGAAGGTCGGCCACCGCGGCGCGAGCGGCCCTGGCGTACGCCCGCAGGAACACGCCCAAGCCCCATCCGAGGTCCCCTGCCAGCGCGCCGGCGCAGCTGGGGGTCTGCTCGACTTCCTCACCCTGGTCCGGGATCACTTCCACCATTCCATTATAGGCGGTTTACGCGGCTGAGCAGATCCTCTGTTGCGCCGATGATCTGTGCGGCATATAGTTGACCCATGGAATCGGCAAGGCAGCACAAAGGCAGGGATGACATGAACGAGAGCAATCACTCAGGGAGGCCAACGGTGGTGGTGGTCGGGGGCGGCTATGGCGGCACCGCTGTGGCGAAGGCACTTGACGAGACGAGCGACGTCGTGCTGATCGAGCCGAAGGACGCCTTCATGCACAACATCGCCGCGCTGCGCGCGCTGGTGGATCCCTCCTGGCTCGAGAGGATCTTTCTCCCCTACACGCACCTGCTCACCAGGGGCCGAGTCGTCCGTGACCGTGCCGTCACGGTCGATCCGCACCGGGTGCTTACGGCGTCGGGCGAGCAGATCTCAGCTGACTATGTCGTACTCGCTACCGGGTCCATGTATCCCTTCCCGGCCAAGACGGACCTGGTCGACGCCCACCACGCCCAGGAGCAGGTCCGCGGCGCACATCGAGCCCTCGCGCAGGCGGACCGGGTCCTGCTGGTCGGAGCGGGCCCGGTCGGTATCGAGCTGGCCGGTGAGATCCGCCACGTCTGGCCGGACAAGTCGATCGTCCTGCTGGACGTCGCCGACGAGATTCTCGGCGGCCCGTATATGCCCGAGCTGAAAGCCGAACTCCGACGCCAGCTGGTCGAGGCCGGCGTTGAACTGATTCTGGGCAGCCCGTTGCGCCAGGCACCGCCGACGCAGCCGGGCGAGCTCGGAACCTTCACGGTGACCACCGAAGCAGGTACCGACGTGATTGCCGACATCTGGTTCCGCTGCTATGGCGTCGTGCCCAACAGCGACTACCTCGGCGCCGAACTCATCCGCGCGCGCCGGGCGGACGGGTTCATCGAGGTTGGCCCCACCCTCCAGGTGGCCGGGCAGACAACGGTCTTCGCCGTGGGCGACATCTCCACCGCCGACAGCAAGATGGCCGCCTTCGCCGGGCGCCAGGCCACCATCGTGGCAGACAACATCAACGCTCTCGCCCAGGGGCGATCCGACCTCACCCACTACACGTCCTCAGGGGCCGCCATCGCCGTGCCCATAGGACCCAACGGCGGGGCGGGCCAGTTCCCCGGTCGGGACGAGATCGCCGGGGCCGAGATCATCGCCGAGAGGAAGGGCAGGGAGATGGGGGTCGAGCGATTGAGGGAGCGTTTCGGGTTGGCCGTACCGGTGGCCCGCTGATGGAGTCCGCCCGCCAAAATTCTTAGGCGAATCCTAGGATCCTCACCGCCAACCCACAGTGTGGAAGGACAGGCTTCAGGTCAGACAGAACTGCAGGACATGCAGCTGATGAAGAGCCTGATGAAGGCCCGAGAGGATCCCAGTGAGCAGGAAAATTCGACTTCGAGCAATCACCGTTGGCGTGGTTGCGATATTGCTTGCGGCCGGAGGCGTGTACTTCGTCTCCGGCCGCGGTTCCGCCGCACTCCAGTACCGAACCGCGGCCGTGACGATGGGCACCGTCACCCAGACGCTGCCAATTTCGGGCAACCTCACACCGGCCTCGGAAACAGCGCTCGACTTTGGGTCGAACGGCCGCGTGCAGACGGTGAACGTGCAGGCCGGTCAGGCGGTGAAAGCCGGCGATATCCTGGCAACGCTTGACCCCAGCAGCCTGCAGGCAAGCCTTGCCCAGGCCCAGGCAACGCTCGGCGCCGCCCTGGCCAAACTGACCCAGGACCAGGCCGCCACCCCGACCAGCCTCGCCTCGGCGCAGGCCAGCGTGAACAGCGCGACCGTGAACCTCCAGAATGCCCAGGTTGCGCTGACCGACACCCAGGCGGTCAACGCCCAGGCCGTGGTCCAGGCCGCGAACGTCGTGACCAACGCAAACAACAAGTTGCAGGCCGACACCGCACAACAGGACACCGATTGCTCGGGTTCGGTAACAACCCAGTGCACTCAGGATAGGAACGCCGTCAGTGCCGACCAGGGCGCCGTGCGCACGGCGAATGATGCTTTCAGCTCCGCGGTGGTGAAAGCCCAACAGGGCAATGACCAGGCGACCGCATCAGTCAACACCGCGAAGGTCCAGCTGCAGAATGCGCAGGCTTCGCTGGCCGCAGTGCAGGTCGGCGCGACCCGCCAGCAGATCCAGATCGACCAGGCTCAGATCCAGGTCGACCAGGTAGCCGTCGACTCCGCTCAGCGGGCCCTGACCCAGGCCACCATCACGGCCCCTGTCGATGGGGTCATCGGTGCGGTCAACCTCGTGGTCGGACAGTCCGTGTCGGGAGGTGCGACGCCGGCGACGCAATCTGCCGCATCCACCGCCGGCGGTTCCGCGACCAGCACCCCAACCTCGCACGCCATCACCGTCGACAGCCCGGGCGCATTCTCGGTGATCGGTACGGTGAGTGACGCCCAGGTGGGCCAGGTGATCGCCGGACAGGCGGCGCTCGTCACGCCCGCGGGCGCCACACAGTCGCTCAGCGGCAAGGTGACCCAGGTCGCCTCGACGGCGACGGTGACCTCGGGCGTCGCAACCTTCGCGGTCACGGTGACTCTCACCGGTGCGAACGCGGCGCTTCATGCCGGCACATCAGCGGGCGTCAGCATCATCGTCAACCAGGTCAGCCAGGTGCTCACGCTCCCCACCAGCGCGGTGCACAACACCGCCACCGGCAGCAGTGTGAATGTGCTGTCCGGGGGCAAGCCCCAGTCGCGCTCCGTGACCATCGGCGCCAGCGATGCCCTTCGCACCCAGGTGGTGTCCGGGCTGAGCGCGGGCGACCAGGTGGTCATAGCCACAGTCAGCAGTGCGGTGCCCACGACGGGTAGCACCACAGGCGGCGGCCTCCTAAACGGGGCTGGCGGCGGAGGTGGCGGCGGCGCTGGAGGGACACGTCGCGGAACCGGCGGCGCCGCGGGTGGCACCGGTGGCTGACCTGCTTCAGCTGCAGTCCATCTGCAAGGTCTACGGCCGCGGCGATGCAACTGTGACGGCGGTCAGCGACGTTTCCTTTTCGATCGCCGACGGGGACTTCGCGGCCGTGATCGGGCCCTCCGGCTCGGGCAAGTCCACCCTGATGCACATCCTCGGGTGCCTCGACAGCCCGACAACCGGGAACTACCTCTTCGGAGGCGTCGATGTCAGCAAGATGAACGAGTACGACCTTGCGGGCGTCCGCAACCGCCGGATCGGGTTCGTCTTCCAGCAGTTCCACCTGCTCCCCTCGATGTCGGCGTGGCGCAACGTCGAGCTACCGCTGCTGTACCGAGCCGCCGACGACCGCAAGGCAGCCGCCATGTCGGCGCTCCGTCAGGTGGGACTTGCAGACCGCGTCAACCACAAGCCGACGGAACTATCCGGCGGTCAGCAGCAGCGTGTGGCGATCGCGCGCGCGCTGGTGACCGACCCGGACCTGATCCTGGCCGACGAACCCACAGGCAACCTCGACTCCAACTCCAGCCGCGAAGTGCTCGGGATCCTGCGCCGCCTCAACGACGAGGGTCGCACGGTGATCCTTATCACCCACGACCCCAATGTCGCGGCCATACCACGACGGGTCATGACCATGAGCGACGGCAAGCTCAGCGAAGGTGCGCGCGAGGCGGTTGCCGTATGAGCATCCTGCGCACATTTGAGACTGGTCTTCGAGGCCTGGCCGGACACCGCCTCCGCTCCGTCCTGACCACGCTCGGCATCCTCTTCGGCGTGGCCGCGGTCATCGCCACGGTGGGCATCGGCCAGGCGTCGTCGGACTCGGTCACCAACCGTATAACGGCGTTGGGCACAAACCTGCTGACCGTCAGTCCCGGGTCCACGGTCTCTGCCGGGGTATTCGGGGGCTCCGGTACCGCCTCCACCCTCACGATGGCCGACGTCACCGGCCTGGCGAGTTCCGCGAACGCGCCCGACGTCCAGGCCGTCGCCCCGGTGGTCCAGGCACGCAAGACCCTGGTCAGCAGCAGCTCGAACTGGAGCACCACCGTGAACGGCAGCTCGGCCGGCTGGCTGGTGACCAACGCACGGACCATCTCGAGCGGCCGCTTCCTCAACGCCACGGACGTGCAGACCCATGCCGATGTCGTGGTTCTCGGCGTCACCACCGCCCAGGACCTCGGGGTCGGCGTGGGTGACTCGGTGGCCATCGGCTCGGCCGAGTACCAGGTCATCGGGATACTGACCCAGAGCGGCGGGGCCGCTTTCCAAAATGGCGACGACGTCGCCGTGGTGCCGATCACCACCGCCCAGGACCAGATCACCGGCGGCGACCCCAACGCCGTACAGCGCATCCTGCTGAGCGCCAACAACTCCAGCAACGTCGGGTCGGCCTACCAGGAGGCCACGGCGCTGTTGAACGCCACTCACCATGTGACCGACCCCGCCGCGGCGGACTTCACGATCACATCCCAGAGCTCGTTCCTGAGCACGGCACAGGCCGTGACCAACACGCTCACCATCCTGCTTGCCAGCGTGGCAGCGATATCGTTGCTCGTCGGCGGCATCGGCGTCATGAACATCATGCTGGTCTCAGTCACCGAGCGCACCAGCGAGATCGGCCTGCGACAGGCGCTTGGCGCGACTCCCGGTGACCTGCTGCGGCAATTCCTGATCGAGGCGGCGACGCTGTCGCTCCTGGGCGGGGTGCTGGGGGTGGGGCTGGGGCTGCTGGTCGGTGTCCTGCTGCCGAAACTGGCGAATATCGCGGTCACGATCACCGTCCAGCCCATCCTCATTTCTGTCGCCGTCGCTGCCGGTGTGGGCCTGGTGTTCGGCGTCTACCCTGCGCTCCGCGCAGCCCGCCTGGCACCGATCGAAGCGCTGCGTGCGCAGTGATGGCACCACACCGCATCCAAATCAAGGAGACCAAAAGCATGAACCGGGTAGGAATTCTCGCAACCGTTCTCATCGCCGGGCTCGGCCTTGCCGCATGCGGGTCGGCCGCCGCGTCCGGGTCCGGTGCCGCCAGCGCGTCGCCCAGCCCGAACGGACGCGCGCGTAACGGCGCGCAGGGTGAGCTCGTGCAGATGAACGGCACCACCCTCATCCTCAGTGCGTCCACCGGCGACGTGACGGTGGCCTACACGCCGGCGACCACCTTCCAGAAGACGAGCAATGCGACGTTCCAGGACATCTCCGCGGGCGAATGCATTGTGGCCTCTGGCGCCAAAGGCGCGAGCGGCGACATCACCGTAGCCAGCGTGCGTCTGAGCGTTCCCGTGAACGGCGTATGCGCTATCGCCCAGGGTCCGGGGGGCGCCGGCGCCCCCGGTGGCACCCGCGCGGCGCCAAGCCCGGGAGCGGCGGCGCCCAACGCCGCGATTGGCCTCGTCGCCGGGATGGTCAAGTCAGTCAGCGGTACCGCGGTGGCCGTACAGCCGAGCACCGGCTCCGCGCAGACCCTCGCGATCCCCACAACCGTCGCCGTGAGCAGATCCTCGTCGGTCTCCGCTTCTGACCTTGCGCTCCACGAGTGCCTGACCGCCCAGGGAGCGAAGGACTCCTCGGGGACGGTCTCAGCACAGTCCATCACCATCGTCCCCCCCGGACCCACCGGCTGCTTCACCGGGACAACGACTGGCGGCTTCGGCGGAGGCGGTCGACCCGGAGGCAGGAGTGGAGGCGCTCCCCGAGCGGCCGGTCAGTGAGATACCCGGCGAACCAGCGAATCCCGATCCCTCCGAACACCACGGTGTAGCCAATGCCGGCGCCCAGCCCGCCGCTGCTTTGACCGCGTTGCTGCTTTTGTTACGCACCTGCAACCAGGATCAGGGGTTGTGAAGAAGCGGCCCACACCAGGTTCCGACGAACCCCTCCGTCCGAACGCCGCGTCCGGTGAGCGCGATCCAGCCGACGGGGCATTGGCGCCCGCGAACCTTGGCTAGAAGAGCTGCGACGCTGCGGGCAGCTGACCCGGAGCTCCAGTTAGAAACCCGCAGTGGTGCACATGGACCTGGGTAACCCGGTGGCGCAGATTGAGTTGGTACGCGGGTGGGAATGACGCAGCAGTCGCAGGAGGCTCAGCACTACCCGTGCCCTGTCTGCCTGAACACCATGGTTCCCGGGGCCGCGCGCAGTTACGGTCAGGATCCTGCGACACGAAGCACGGGCAAGGTCTGGAACCTGGAGGACGGCCCGCCCCACCTTGTGGAATGTAGCCGCTGCGGCGGCGCGGGGGCACTGGAGAACCGCCGAGACCGAGGAGACCGTCGAGATCGCAGCGACCGGCGAGATGTCTCGCGCGGTAAGTGATCAGCAGACCGGGGTACCGGCACGCCGGCTGAAAGATCTCGTCCAGGAGACCACCGGGACAACAGTTCCACCGTCGTACCGAGCCGATACGTGTTTCCGAAGAGGCTGAGCCCGATCAGCGGTAAATAGAGGAGGCGGCCGGCGGCGCTGAGCGTTTCCGCCGACGCTATGAGTCCAACAATCGAAGGTGAGCACCAGGGACAGAGAAGTGCGCACCTGAGCTGTATCTCCTCGATTGCGCCCCCCTGGGGACGGGGGAGCGATCCTTGTCAACTGTGTTGACCTGTTCTGCCACGCACTTCCTCCCCACATCCAGGTGGCTCCGTTGAGCGAATACATCGCCGGGCGCGCCCAGATGGGCAGTTCGCTCGCATTCCACATCATCTTCGCCTCGCTCGGGGTGGGACTCCCGCTGCTTCTGTTGATCGTCGAGGGCCTGTCCCTGCGGGCCGGTGCGGATCCCAACTGGCACCTGCTCGCCCGCCGCTGGAGCAAGGCCTTCGGCATCCTCTTTGCCGTCGGCGCGGTCTCGGGCACCGTGCTGTCCTTCGAGCTCGGCCTGCTCTGGCCCGGCTTCATGCGCTTCGCCGGCGGGATCATCGGGCTGCCCTTCTCGATGGAGGGTTTTGCGTTCTTCATCGAGGCCATATTCGTCGGCCTCTACCTCTACGGCTGGGAGCGGCTCTCGCCCATGGCGCACTGGCTGACGACCATCCCGCTGGCGATCAGCGGCGCCGCGTCGGCCTGGTTCGTCACCACCGCCAACGCCTGGATGAACAGCCCCGCCGGCTTCCGGCTGGTCGCCGGCCGAGTCACTGACGTGCACCCGCTCCAGGCGATCTTCAACCCCGGCACCCCGATCGAGACCATCCACACCACCATCTCCTCGTACCTCGCCACCGGCTTCGCGGTCGCCGCGGTGTACGCCGCTGGAATGCTCCGCGGCAGGACGGGGGGGCTCCATCGTCGAGGTCTCATCGTGGGACTGGCGCTGGGAGCCATCTGCACCCCGCTGCAGATCGTCAGCGGCGACATCAACGCCCGCTGGGTTGCGGACCATCAGCCGATCAAGCTGGCGGCCATGGAGGGGCAGTTCCAGACCGAGACCGGGGCGCCGCTGCGTATCGGAGGACTACCGGACCCCGCGGCCGGCGTCACTCGATTCGCCGTGGAGATACCGGGCGGTCTGTCGTTCCTGGCCTATGGCGACGTGACCCGGACGGTGCGCGGCCTGAACTCCTACCCGGCGGACCAGCGGCCAGACCCACGGATGGTGCATGTGAGCTTCCAGGTCATGGTCGCCATCGGATTTGGACTGCTCGGGCTGGTGACGTGGTTCTTCGGGTGGCTCTGGGTCCGTCGCCGTGTTCCCGAATCCAGGTTGATGCTGACCCTGGTCACCCTCAGCGGGTTCGCCGGTTTCGTCGCCGTCGAGGCTGGTTGGATGGTCACCGAACTCGGCCGGCAGCCCTGGATCATCTACGGGGTCGTCCGGACATCCGAGGCGATAACCCCCGCACCCGGCCTGGTCGTGTCGTTCCTGGTCAGCATCGCCATCTACATCGGCCTGGCGATCGCGCTGATCCTGCTGCTGCTGAGGCTCGCCGCGGGCACGCGGCGTCAGGAAGCGGACGGCGCAAAGGCGGACCGATGAGCGCTCACGCGCTCAACCTCTCCGTAGCGGCGGTGTTGTGGCTGGCCATGATCACCTACGCGGTGCTGGCGGGCGCGGACTTCGGTGGGGGAGTCTGGGACCTGCTCGCGACCGGCCCGCGCGCCCGCGATCAACGCCGGGCGGTGTCGGTGGCGATGGGGCCGGTGTGGGAGGCCAACCACGTGTGGCTGATCTTCATGATCACCGGCCTGTTCACCGCGTTCCCGGTGGTCTTCAGCCGGCTGGCCGTCGGGCTCTACCTCCCGTTCACCCTGATCCTGTTTGGGATCGTCCTGCGCGGCGCCGCGTTCGCGTTTCGGGCCCACGGTGCGGGCGAGGATGGGCAGCCCTCCGCATGGGGTACCGCGTTTGGGATCGCCAGCGCGATCACTCCATTCCTGCTGGGGGCCTGCGCGGGGTCGGTGGCCTCGAGCAGGGTGCCCGCGGAAGCCGGTCCTGCCGCCCTCTTTGCGGTATGGGTCACGCCCTTCACGCTGACATGCGGCGCCCTCGCGCTCGCGATCTGCGCGGGGCTCGCGGCCGCCTACCTGGCGGTCGAGCAGGAGGCGGTCAGCCAAGACCTGGCCGAAGACTTCCGCCGCCGCGCACTCGGCGCCGGCGCTGCGGCGCTGGTCTTCGCGGTGCTTGCCCTGGTCACCGGGCTCGGGGCAGCTCCCGGTCTCATTCGCGGATTGTTGGCGCAGGCCCTGCCCTTGACGGCACTGGCGTTTGCGGCCGCGGCGGTCGCGGCTGCAGCCATGCTCCGGCGTCGCTACCTGCTCGCGAGGACCGCGGCGGTGGCCCAGGTCGCCCTGGTCCTGCTGGCCTGGGCGGCGGCGCAGTACCCGGTGATCCTGCCTCCGGACCTGACCCTCGACGGGACGGCAAGCCCGCCTGAATCCATGGCTCTGCTGCTGGGGACATTCGTTGTCGGGGCACTCCTGCTGGTGCCCTCGCTGATCCTTCTTTTCCGGGTTTTCAAGGGGCGCAACCCCGCCGCCGGCAGGGCGGTCACGTGACGACAGAGGCGGTTATTCGCTGGGCTCGGTCAGGATCTCGCGCAGCTTGCGGGCAGCATCCTGAATTGGGCGGGATGTCCGCACCGGCTGATCCAAGGGTGTGGGTCTTCATGCCGGTACCTCGGTCTGTCCACCAAGGAGTCGCTCGAGCTTATCGAGCTGCTCGGACCAGCCCTGCTCGGCACCTGCCAGCGCCTCGGCGGGCGGCATCGGCTCGAAGTAGGACTGTCGCATGGTGAGCGCCGTACCCCCGTCGCGCGCCTCAAGGGTCACCTCGATGAGCGTTGCGAAGATCTCGCCCTGCTCGTTATTGACGGCCCGGCCGCTCATCACGAGGCGGTTCGGACGATCGATCTCGAAATACTCCCCACCCATGTGGTGCGAGAACTGAGCCTCGCCAGGGATCGAGCCCGGGTGCTCCATCGCGAGCCGATACTTCCCACCGACGCGAAGGTCCACCTCTGCGGCAGGGCAGCTGAAGCCGTTCGGCCACCACCACTTCATGAGTTGGTCCGCGTCGGTGAAGGCGTCGAAGACCCGCTCCGGCGAGGCCTTGAAAGTGCGCTCGATGAGCAGCTCTTTGGTCGGCGTTGCAGATCGGACGTCGAGGGAAGTTCGGGTCTCAGGCATTGGGGTTCTCCTTCGTGATGGTTGATTCGGCCGGGTCGGCAAGATGGATCTCGAGGCGGTCCAGGCGGTCGGACCATTCCGCGTGGGCGTGGCGGAGCCAGTCGTCCACCGGAAGCAGGCCCTCGACCTGGAGCCGCGCCGGGCGACGCTGGCGGTCGCGAGCCCGGCCGATGAGGCCGGCCCGCTCCAGTACCTTCAGGTGCTTGGTGATGGCGGGCTGCGTCAGATTGGAGATTGACGTGAGCTCGACGACCCCGGCCTCGCCGGCCGCGAGACGCTCAAGGATGGCCCGGCGGGTGGGGTCGGCGAGGGCGGCGAAGGCCAGGCTCAGCGGGTCGTACGAAGACATTACTCCAAGGTTATATAACTAAACGGTAAAAATCCAGCGTTGGAAGAACAGAGCCGCTATCGGTCGCGATGCGCGGCGCAGCGCGCGCTGCCAATGGTCGCCTTCTCGGATGCCTTGAGAGCCAGCAGCTCGGCGAGATCGCTGTTCTTCAGTCCCTCGCGGCTCACCCGCTAGGCTACCGACGCGGTTCGGTCAGCCGAAGCGAAAAGCGCGTCGCCAACAGACAACGAGCGACACCAGGCCCAGTAGCGCGATGCCGGCAATCGTAGGCAATGGCCACCCCATCGCCGTGTTCGGGAGTTGCGCGCCGCCGCCGGCGGGAATCAGGGCTGGGCACGGCTCGGTGCTGCCGCTCTCCGCGAACCATCGGTCCGGGACAGCCGCCGCCATCGCCATGTGCCCGAGGGGATTCGGGTGGATCGAATCAGCGAAATACAACGGGTTGAACGTGTACGTGCCCGCGGGACCCGGCGCGCGCAGGACCGCGTCCCAGTCGACGGTGTCGTCGCAGACGTGGCTCTGCAGGATCCACTGGTTGAGCGCCGCGCGTTCGGGCTCATTCGGTAGCGTCGAGGAGTCCGGCCCCCAGGTCGAGCAGAGGACGGTGACACCCCGGCCGTGCGCCTCCGTCACCACGGCGCGGTAGTCAGCCTGGATCTGGTCGACGGAGAGGACCTGGGCCGGGTCGTAGTTGCACGAAATCGACTGCAGGCTGTTCGAAACGCACAGGTTGATGTCGTAGAGGATGATCCCGACCACGCCCGATTGGCTGAAGGCGTCCCGGTCGATTCGCTTCAGGCCTTCGTGCAGGGTGTCGCCCCCGATGCCGGCTGAGATCACCGACCGCCGGTGACCGGCCGCCAGGCTGACGCCCCGGGCACCGAGGAGGTCTTCGACCCGGCCGTGCTGGCCGGGTATCGCCTGCGACCCTTCGAACGTCGAGCTCCCAAATGCGACGATCGCACCGTCGCCCGGTGTCGCCACGACGTCGACGGCTGTCAGCGCGTACGTGTTCAGCTGCTGTGAAGAGGTGAAGGACGTGCCGGCCGCATCCGCAGTAGCGTCGCCGGCGCCGTTGCCGGTCTGCCACGAGGGGGCGTAGTTGGTGGCTGATGCCGTGGGCTCTCTCGCAGCGGGAAGAAAGAGGCTGATTGCGATGTCCTCCTGGGAGGTCACCGGGAAGTTGACCGGGTCGCTGTACATGTAATCCGTCCCTGGCGCGAGCGTCGTCCCGGCGTGGCCTCCAAATGTGAGGGGTGTGCTGCTGCCCGAGACGAGGGCGGGGGTCTGTCCGTCCGAAGCCACCGCGACAGAGGCGGCGCCGATCACCAGCGGCACCGACGGGTCGGCGGCATTGGACAGACGTATGCGTACCTGGCCACCTCCCAGCTGGACGCGCACCAGGTTGCGGACGGTTGCATTGGTGGGCCCGGAACCCGAGGTGCCCGCCACGATTGGCGCGGCCCAGGCGGCAACCCAGCTGGGCGAGGGACACGCCTGGGCGACGACGGGAGGAAGAGTCGTCAGCGCGGCAGCAACCAGTGGGAGCGCTCGTCGCAAGGCATGAGACCCCGTTTGCCCCATGCGTGCGGAATCTAGCAGTCGGGGCGCAAAGGCGCTCTCTTAAGCTCTCATGTGCGCGGGGGCCGGGAGGAGAACTGCGGGCCCCGCGTGAATGGTTCCGAGACCAGGAGCTTGCGGAGGAGCTGCTCCAGCTGTCGACGGTCGGCGGCCGAGAGCCCACTGAGTAGGCGTTCCTCGTTGGCGAGGTGCTCGTGAAGAGCCTCGTCGACGACGCGCCGCCCCCTGTCGGTCAGGGAGACGAGCGTGCCACGGCGATCCTTCGGGTCGGCCAGGCGCTCCACCAGGCCCATCCGCTCGAGCTTGTCGATCCGGTTGGTCATCGCCCCCGACGAGAGGACCATCGCGCCCGTCAACTGGCCGGGCGTCAGCCGGTGGGGGGTCCCGGACCGCACCAGCGCGGCCAGCACCTCGTACTCGCCGAAGGTGATGCCGAAGCGCGCGAACACCTCCGCGAACGAGGCGGACTGCAGTAGGTAGAGGCGGGTGATGCGCTGAAGCACGAGGGTGGGCGACACGTCCAGGTCCGGCCGCTCCCGGTTCCACTCCGCGACGATCCGGTCGATCGCATCCTCAGCCAACTACCAGCAACCTCTCATGCGGGAATAATACTTTGATATCAAGATTCTTCATATCGTAGGACATTAGCTACGGCAGAGGAGAATCAGTCATGGATCTCAGAGGTAACAAAGGTAGCGGTGATCTGCCGCGAGTCGCCGTCCTGGGGACCGGCAAGATGGGAGGGGCGATGGCCCGCCGGCTCAGCGCCGAGGGGTTCCCGGTAACGGTCTGGAATCGCACCCAGGCGAAGGCCGAGGCCTTGGGCGTTGGCTCGGTGGCGACCTCGCCGGCCCAGGCGGCCCGCGATGCCGACGTCATCATCAGCATGGTCACCGGCCCGCAGGCCATCCGCGACATCTACCTTGATCGAGGGGTCCTGGCAGCCGCGGCTGGAAAGACCATCGTCGAGATGAGCACCGCAGGCCCGGGCGCGACAGCGATGCTCGCGGACGCGGCGGCGGAGCGCGGGGTGACCATGGTCGACGCCCCGGTGATGGGAAGCGTCGCTGCCGTGCTTGCCGGGACGTTGGCGATCCTCGCCTCGGCCGAGGATGAGGCCGAGGTGGATGCGATACGGCCGGTCCTCGAGCACCTTGGAGAGGTCCGTTACGTCGGCCGCCTGGGGACGTCGGCGTCGCTCAAGCTCGTGGCCAACAGCTTCCTGGCGATCGTGAGCACGGCCGCCGCCGAACTCATGGCGGCAGGGGCCCGGCAGGGTGTTGAGGCGGACGAGATGTTCAACATCCTGACGCGTACCGCGCCAGGGCTCAGGGTCCGGGAGGCCGGGTTCGTCCGGCACCAGCACCAGCCGGCCATGTTCAACACCAGCGATATCGTCAAGGATCTCGACCTCGCAATGCGGCTGTTCACGGAGGGTGGGGCACCGATCCGCAACATCCCCCTGACGGTGCTCGTCCACGACCAGTACATGCGAGTCGCCGACGCCTCACCAAACGACGACATCACAGCCATCACCAACGCCTATTCGATTGACCGGGCGCCGGCGGCACAGATAAAGGAGGTCGCGTAATGACACTGCAGACTCGACCGCTGGGAACCAGCGGCATGGAGATCACCCGGGTGGGCTTCGGCGCCTGGGCTGTCGGTGGCGGCGAGTGGGCCTACGGCTGGGGCAGCCAGGACGACGACTCCTCGGTCGCCGCCATCAAGCACGCGGTCAGCCGCGGCATCAACTGGGTCGATACGGCGGCGATCTACGGGCTCGGACACTCCGAGGAGGTCGTCGGCCGCGCGCTCCGCGAGATCCCAGAGGCGGAGCGTCCCTTCGTCTTCACGAAGGGCGGCATGATCCCGGACCGTTCGCGCCCGTTTGACGAGCCGGAGCGCAACCTGCGCCCGGAGTCGATCCGCCAGGAGGTCGAAGCCTCGCTGCGCCGGCTCGGGGTCGACCGCATCGACCTCTACCAGTTCCACTGGCCGGACGAGGTGGGGACCGCGGTCGAGGAGTCATGGGGCGAGATGGCACGTCTGATCGACGAGGGCAAGGTCCGCGCTGGCGGGGTGTCGAACTTCAACGTCGAGCTCCTGGACCGGGCCGAGGCGGTGCGCCACGTCGACTCACTGCAGCCCCCGTTCTCGCTGGTGCGCCGCGAGGCCGCTGCCGAGGTCATCCCGTGGAGCGCGGCGCACGACACCGGCGTCATCGTATATAGCCCGATGCAGTCGGGCATCCTGACCGACGGGTTCAGCCGTGAGCGGCTGGAGCGGATGGGTGAGAAGGACTGGCGGCGTGCCAACCCGGAATTCCAGGAGCCGAAGCTCAGTCGCAACCTCGCCCTCCGGGATGCGCTTGCGCCGGTCGCCGCGCGTCATGGCGTCAGCCAGGCATCGGTGGCGATCGCCTGGACTCTCAGCTGGCCGGGAGTTACCGGCGCCATCGTCGGGGCGCGCTCACCCGAGCAGGTGGACGGCTGGATCGCCGCCGGCAACCTCGAGCTGGCAGCGGGGGACCTGGACGAGATCGCCGCGGCGCTCGAGCAGACCGGGGCCGGTACGGGCCCGACGTCGCCGGCGCTGGCGGCCGCGTCGTCGCGGGCCTA
>JAXDLW010000054.1:0-34853 GCA_034666405.1 Chloroflexota bacterium
CGCGCGATCAGCCTGCTCGAAGACCAGGAGGCGGGCCCCGAGGAGCAGCCCGGGGAGCTGGTCGAGCCCGTGCAGCCCGACTGGCGGGCCGGCCAGCTCGGCCTCGGCCTCGACCCCGAGCGAGGCCTGGCCCTCCTGGTGGCCCAGGAGGCCCCGGACGTCGAGGACGAGGAGGTCGACCCGGACACCCTGGCGACCGCGCGGCTCTGGCTGCGGCTGCCCCAACTGGCGGCGTTCAGCCGGCGCGGCATGGAGCTCGTCACCGCCGGTCGGCCCCTGTGTGCGATGTGCGGGCTGCCCATGGACCCGGCCGGCCACCTGTGCCCTCGGAAGAACGGGAAGAGTCCCGTCTTCTGACCCCCGCGACGGCGGACCTGCTCGGTGCCGCCGAGCTCGAGGTGATCGGGCGCCTGGCGAACTCCAGCAACGGCACGTTCCTGGTCCGCTGCCAGGCCCCGGGTGAGGCGGAGGGCTCCGGGATGCTGGCGGTCTACAAGCCCGCCGCCGGGGAGCGCCCCCTCTGGGACTTCCCCGCCGATTCGCTTCACCGGCGGGAGGTGGCCGCGTTCGAGCTGAGCCGCTGGCTGGGCTGGGACCTGGTGCCGACGACGGTCGAGCGGCCGGACGGCCCGCTCGGGGCGGGCTCCGTGCAGGCGTTCGTCGACCACGACCCGGACGAGCACTACTTCACGCTCCAGGACGCCCACCGCCCGTTCTTCATGCGCCTCGCCTTCTTCGACATGCTGGCCAACAACGCCGACCGCAAGGGCGGGCACTGCCTGCTCGATGGCTCCGGGCGGGTGTGGGCGATCGACCACGGGCTCACCTTCCACGTGGAGCCCAAGCTGCGCACGGTGCTCTGGGACTACGCCGGGAGCCGCCTCCCGGCAGCCGAACGACGGGCGGCCCATCGCCTTGCCGGGGCGCTCGATGAGGCGTCAGACATCCGGGCGCGGCTCTCCGAGTTGATCTCCGGGGAAGAGCTCAGGGCCCTTCGGGAGCGGGCAAGCGCGCTGTCCCAACCGGGCATCTACCCGGCGCCCGGCAGTGCCTGGTCTTTCCCCTGGCCCGTCGTGTAGGGCAGAATGGGCACGCTATGAGCACTCAGTCCTGGCAGATCCCCTGTCCTCGCTGCGGTTGGGCCAACAGCGGTGCGCTGACCAAGTGCGCCAAGTGTGGCCAGCCCCTGGGCTTCCGCCCCGGCATGATGGTGGCCGGACAGAGCCTCTCGCAGAAGCCCGAGCAGGTGAAGTCGAGCAAGATGGCCAGGCCCGGAGGATTCCTCCCCCGCCTGATCGCCCTGATCATCGACGCGATGATCCTCGCGGCGGTCATCCTCCCGATCAACGCCCTGTGGGCGGCGCAGCTCGCCCCGGTCGAGATCAAGGCGGACACCAACCTGGCGATGGAGACCCTGCAGCGGCGCTCGTCGCTCTACCTGGCGCTCTTCCTGATCCAGCTGTTCTACTTCGCCGGCTCCTGGACGATGCTCGGGGCCACCCCGGGCCAGTTGCTCATGGGGCTCAGGGTCACCGATGCCAAGGCCGGCGGCATCGGCTTCTTCCGGGCCGCTCTGCGCTGGTTCTGGTTCAGCATCTTCGGGGTCCTCAGCGTGATCACGATGATCGCGGGTAAGCACCGGCGGGCGCTGCATGACATCCTGGCCGGCACCTATGTGATCCAGATCGTCGACGCCGACGAGTTCGAAGGCACGGACTCCGGCCTGCCCCCGGCGTTCGGCGGCAAGCCCGCTGCCGCCGTGCCGGTCGCGGCACCGGCACCGGCCCCCGTGCCGGCTCCGGAAATCGCCGAACCGATCGCGGTCTCAACGGGCGCCGACTTCGGCTCGGCGCGGCCGGCCACGCCGGTGTCCAGCACGGACTACGTCCCGGCACCCTCGGGAACGGAGTTCCCGGCTGCCCCGATGGCGGCCGCACCTGAACCCGTGTACGCGCCCGCGCCGCTCTACGAGCCCGCCCCGCTACCTGGACCTCCCCCCGCAGGGCCCGGCGGGGGATCGGAATCGGACGACAACCTGTACTCGCCGCCGCCGATGGTCGATCTAGCCCCCGCCCTCGAGCATTTCGCCCCTCCGGCGGCCGAGCCACCGACGGCGGAGCGTGAGGTCTACAGCCCCAACCCCGGGCAGATGAGCGAGCGGGCGCTCAAGTCGGCCGAGCTCTACTCCACCGCCCCCGAGGCCGCACCCGCCGGCGCTGCGGAACCGGCACCTGCCGATACTGTCGCGGCGACCGAGAGCGAGCCGCGGGCGGGCGACGCCGGGGCCCCCCTCCCGGAGGGCGGAGAGCCACCGCCGTTCGAGTTTCCGCCGATGGCGCCCCCGCCCGAGGAGGGCCACAAGTAGCCCTTTAGAGCGGGCGGCTGCCCACCATCTCCTGGTCCGGCTCCTTGAGGTCGCGGAGCACGTGCAGGATCTCGCGTTCCGACTTGATGCTGCGGCCGGCAAACCGGGACAGGTTGGCGAACACGGTGTCCTTCATCTCGGTCTCGTCGTACTTGGGTGTGTACGTGTGGATCATCCGGACCAGGTAGTCGGGATCCTCAAGCATGTCGAGGACCGAGGGCTTGGTGATGGTGGTGGGGTGCTTCGGCTTGTCCGTCGAGCTCCGCAGCATCCACAGCGACATCATCAGGACCTCGCGGAGAACGTTCTCGTCCTTGCCCGCGGCCTTGTCCAGGTAGGTCATGTACACCGCGCCGTGGCGCAGCTCGTCGGTCGCCAGGATACGGAAGATCTTCTTCAGTACCGGCTCCTGGAAGCTGTCGGCAAAGTTGTTGTACCAGAGGGCCAGGCGGTGCTCGCCGATGAAGTGCATCGTCATGGTCTGGACCGCGGGACCGGGATCGAAGCTGAGCCGAAGCTTGGGCAGCTCAGTGTCGAGGTCCGGGAGGTGCAGGCCGCACTTGTTGATGTACTTCTTCATCGTCAGGAAGTGCTTCATCTCCTCGTAGAACCAGATTGAGACGAAGGCGGCGAAGTCGATGTCCTCGTAGAAGTCGCGGATGAACATCTCGGTCGCGTAAAGCGCGGACAGCTCGGTCAGGCAGATGTAGCGCAGGTCGTAGAGCAGGCCGTCGGGGAGGAGCTCCGGCTGAAGCTGCTCCCAGGGGACGTCCCGCGTGAGCATCCAGCGGTTGCGCTCCATGCGCTCGAAGTGCCGCTCATAGAGCATCTCATCAGACATGAATCCAGTGTAGTTCGACGCTTTGGCCAATTCGGGTGGCGTTGCCAACGTTTTCCGGCCTGCTTCTTCATACATCTGTATAGTCAAGGCGTGAGCGCCGTGCCCGTTGGCATCGCCCAGCGCCTGGGCCCGCAGACCTCCAGGATCAGCGGCCTGATGGTCGATGCCATCCTTCGTGAGGTCCCCCGGTACGCCGCCTCGCCGGGCCTCTACGGCGACGCCGTGCTGCAGAGCTGCCGGCTGGCCGTGCGCATCTTCGTCCGCATCGTCGAGACGGGCGAGCCGCCCGGGGCGCGGGACATCCGCGTCGTGCGCCGCGTGGGCCGGGCGGTGGCCATGAGTGGCGAGCCGCTCGAGCCCCTTCTCCATGCGCTGCGAATCGGCGCACGGGTGGGTTGGGAGGAGACCCTGCGCGAGAGCCGGCTGGCCCCCGCGCTCAGCGCGGACATCATGCTGCCGATGGCCGGGCGGGTCTTCGAGTACATCGACCAGCTCAGCTCATCGATGGCCGAGGCGTACCTGCAGGAGGTGGAGGAGTCGGCGCGCCGCCAGGCGATGTCCGAGTCACGTCTCTTTGAGGCGCTGGTCGCGGGTCAGCCCCTGACCGAAGGCCTGGCGGCGATGACCATGGAACCCCCACGCGTGGCGCTGGCGGTCGCGTCCCGGGAGGAGGCGGCAACGGTGTCCTCGGTCGTTGGGCGGTTGCGCGCGCGGCTGGACCACGGGGCGTTGGGCCAGCGCCACGGACTGCCCGTTTGGCTCCTTCCCCGGGATGCGCCACCCAGCGCCCTGGCCGACTGCGCGGCCGGGGCGGCGGTGGTCTTCGGGACGTCGTCGGCCAGCGACCAGGTCTCACTGAGCCGCGCCGTCGAGGAGGCGACCGTGGCGGCCACGATCGGCCTCGAGAGCGGCGCCCCGGGTGAGGTGTTCAGTTATTCGACGATCTACCCCTTGGCGGCCCTGCGCTCGGACCAGGCGGCTTTGAACCGCTTCCAGGCCGCCACCCTCGGTCGCCTGCGCGACCATCCCGAGATCCTCGACACCCTGCGCTACTACTTCCTGTCAGGGCGCTCGGTGGGGCAGGCCGCAAAGCGGATCCACCGCCATCGCCAAACCGCGGTCTACCGGCTGCGCCGTGCCGAGGAACTCCTGGGCTGCGACCTGTCCGTGCCGGGCGACGCTTTCCGGGTCGAGGCCGCGGTCAGGACCCTGGGACGCGCGGGCGAACCCAGCGATCCAGGAGACGGTTGAAATTGCGCCGGCTGAGGCGGTCGCGCTCCTCGACCGGGGTGGCCTCCCAGAGCCGGTGCGGTCCGCGCTCGACCTCAACCTCATAACGCCGAAGCGCGAAGCCCGCGGCGACCACCTGGCGGCTGTAGTCGATGTCGAGGTTGCGGTAGAAACGGAACCCGGGGTCCATCTCGCCGATGACGGCGATGTCGGCCCGGCGCACGCTGACGAGGTACTCGAGGGCCATCACATCGGTGCCGGAGGCGGGATGAAAGTCGCGCCAGTCCTCGGTTGCCAGGCCGAAGGGGCCGGTTGCCCCGACGCCGGGGTCGGCCAGCGCCCCGGCCGCCGCCGCCAGTACATTCCAGGTGAGTCGCAGGCTGGGCTCGACAAAATGGACGAACTCTCCGTGTGCCCGCCGGGCAGCAGCATTGAAGGCCTCAGCATGGCCAAACCCGCTGCTGACCCTGACCAGCAACGGCGCCCGGTACAGGGCCGGGTGGGCTGTCGGGAGAATGCCATCCGGCGGCGGCGCGGCGGCCCCCGCGAGGGCCACCACGACCTCGAGGCTGCCGGTCACCGCGTCTGTGGCGGCGAGCAGCCCTCCCAGCAGCAACCCAACGTCTTCGGGCCACCCGTAGTACGGCACGCAGAGGGAATGGACCGTTGCCGGGGGCTGGCCCAGGAGCGAAGGCACCGACCCGGGGTCCGCGAATATTTCGGTGGTCATGCCCAACCGCGAGAGCTGGAACCCACCCGGCGAGTCGGTGACGACCCAGCCGGCGCCCGCCACCATGCCGCGCAGGCGGTCGGCCTCGGCAAAGTCCCGGGACTCGCGGGCCAACTGCCGGCGGGCCGCGAGCTCGACGACTTCGGGAGGGGCCTCCTCGCTACTCCGCATCTGTCCGGCGGATGGCCGCGGGGCCCCGCCGGGGTGATGCGGCGGCGACCTCGTTCGGCAGGTGTTCGTGGATCACGTCCACGATGTGGTCCACGTCGTCGGTGACGATGAGGAGCTCCATCTCCTCCTCCGTCACCATCCCCCCGGACACCAGCTCGCGCCGGACCCAGTCGATCATCCCCGCCCAGTAGGCGGAGCGATAGAGCACGACGGGGAATCGTTTGATCTTGCCGGTCTGGACCAGGGTGACGGCTTCGAAAAGCTCGTCCAGGGTGCCGAACCCGCCGGGAAAGATGACGAACGCCTCGGCGTACTTCACGAACATGGTCTTACGGACGAAGAAATACCGGAACTCGATCGCGAGGTTCACGTGGGGGTTGACCCGCTGCTCGTACGGCAGTTCGATGTTGCACCCCACCGAGATCCCCCCGGCCTCGCGCGCGCCGCGGTTGGCGGCCTCCATGATCCCCGGGCCACCCCCCGTGATCACCGCCAGTCCACTCTCTGCCAGGGCGCGCCCCAACCTGCGGGCGTCGCGGTAATCGCGGTGGCGCGAGCCCACCCGCGCCGAGCCGAAGACGCTGACCGCGGGCCCGATCTCGGCCAGCGCGTCGAAACCCTTGACGAACTCGGACTGGATCCGCAGCGCCCGCCAGGTGTCTGTGTGAATGAAGTCGGCGCGGGTGCTCTCGAGGAGGTGCTGGTCGGCCGTGGGCGCCTGGCGGCGCTCGGGGAAGCGCGGTTGCCAGGGGTTGACGAACCGGCGCTCGCGACCGCCGGTGGGGTCAGACGGCAAGCTGCTTCTCCGACACCGACGGGCTCACGGGCGCACTCCCCTCGCCCACGACGACCCGTTCCACGCGTGGACCGATCATCGTGAGGATCTCCCAGCTGATCGTCCCCAGCAGCCGCGCGAGGTCGTCGGCGTCGACGGCCTCACCGCCGTCATCCCCGATGAAGACCACCTCCCGTCCCAGGTCCACCTCGGCGATCCCGGTGACGTCGACGGTCACGTAGTCCATGCTCACTCGGCCCACCACGGGCGCCCGGCTGCCGGCCACCAGCACCGTGGCACGGCCCCCGAGGGCGCGGCTGAAGCCATCCGCGTAACCCATGCTGATCGTTGCCAACCGGGTCGGCCGCGACGCCGTGAAGGTGCCGCCGTAGCCGACCCGGTCGCCCGGCGCCAGGTCACGAAGCGCCACCACCCTCCCCTTCCAGGCCAGCACCGGGCGGAGGTCCAGGCCGGGATCGATACCCGGCGATGAGCGGTAGCCGTAGAGCGGCAGACCGACCCGGACCAGGATCATGTGGGTGCTCGGGAACAGCAGTGCCGCCGCCGAGTTGGCACAGTGGAGGATCGGCGGGCTGATCCCGGCCGAGGCCAGCTCTGACAGCACTGCCAGGTAGGCCTGCAGCTGTTGCTGGGTGCGACTCGAGCCCGCGTCGTCCGCTTCGGCGAAATGGGTCCAGAGGCCTTCGAGCTCCAGCAGCGGGTCCTCCTCGATGCGGCGCGCCAGCAGCAGGGCCTCGTCGGGGGAACAGCCAAGGCGGGCCATGCCGGTGTCCACTTTGAGGTGGAGGCGCACATGCCGTCCGCTCGCGGCAGCGGCTGCGGCGAGGCGGTCCAGCGACTCACGCTCGTACACGCAGAGGCGCAGGTCCAGGGCGACCGCCTCCGGCTCACCGCCGGGTGCCACCGGGCCCATGACCAGGACGGGCGCCTCGATCCCGGCTGTGCGGAGCTCGGCAGCCTCATCGAAGGTGGCCACCGCCAGCCAGTCGGCCCCCGCCGCGGTTGCCGCCCGCCCGATATCCACCGCACCGTGCCCGTAGGCATTGGCCTTCACGACCGCGATCATGCCCGTGCCCGGCCGCAGCGTGGCCCGCAGCTGGACGACATTGTGGGCCAGGGCGCCCAGGTCGATTTCGGCCCAGCGCAGCCGGGCGGCGCTCAAGCCCGTGCCCGTCGCAGCAGTGGTTTCAGGTCGCGGATCGTGACCGGTATGAGCGGCAGCAGGTCGGAGGCGAGCACGCCGGCATCACCCATGCGCGCTGACGCCTCATCCCCGGTTGCCCCGTGCAGGAAGACCCCGGTGACGGCCGCCTCGAACGCTTCCAGCCCCTGCGCCAGGAGCCCTCCGATGATCCCGGCCAGCACGTCGCCGGTACCGGCCGATGCCAACGCGGGGTTGCCATGGGGGTTGACCCGGACCGTGCCTCCGGGCTCGGCGATGACGGTCTTCGATCCCTTCAGGACAACCACGTGTCCCCATTCGGCGGCAAAGCGCGCCGCGGTGGCCTCGCGGTCGGCCTGGATGGCATCGACCGTGAGCCCTGTGAGGCGGGCCATCTCCGCCGGGTGGGGGGTGAGGACGAGGCTGGCCTTCAGTCGCGGCAGGAGCTTGCGCTGCTCGGACAGGGCATTCAGGGCGTCCGCGTCGATCACCGCCGGCCCCTTCAGCTGGGCCAGCAGGTCGAGCACCAGCCGCCGCGTCGAGAACTCTCGGCCCAGTCCCGGGCCGATCACGCAGGCGTCCGCCGCCGCGCAGAAGCGCAGCAGGGTCTCAAGACCGGCATGCCCCAGGATCCCGGGTCCCACCTCGGGCACCTGGGTCACCACCACCTCGGTGCACTTGACGGCCAGGATCGGGTAGATCGTCTCGGCTGCCAGCAGCCGGACGTACCCGGCCCCGGCCCTCGCGGCGGCTGTTGCCGTGAGGTAGGGGGCGCCGGTGTAGCCCAGCGAACCGGCCACCACGACAACCTGGCCGAAGGTGCCCTTGTTGGCATCCTCCGGACGCTCCGGCAGGCGCAGCTCGGGGGGGATCCGCGGGCGCGGCTTGCGTGCCGTGTCCTCGATGACCGACGCGACCGCCATCGCCAGGCCCCCGTCGTGGGTGATGCTCACCGCGATCTGCGGCGTCGGCTCCCGTGTGAGCGTCACCTCCGGGGCACCGCGCTTCCCCGGCAGGACCTCCACCAGGTTCATGCGCGGGAAACGCCCGCGACCGCCCAGGGCCTTCAGCACGGCCTCCTTGGCCGCCCACCTCCCGGCCAGTTTCTCCGGGTTACCCCGGGCGTACTTGAGCTCGGCGGGCGTGTAGATGCGCTGCAGGAAGCGGTCGCCGTATTTCTCGATCGCCGCGGCGATGCGCGCCACCGGGACGATGTCGATGCCGAGCTGCACGGTCGGCTACTCCACGGTCACCGACTTGGCCAGGTTGCGCGGCTGGTCAACGTCGGCGCCACGCTCCACCGCGACGTAGTAGGCGAACAGCTGCAGGGCTGCGGCATTGACGATGGGCGAGAAGATCTCCTCGACCTCGGGAACCTCGATGAAGTCGTTGACGATGCCCTTGAGCCGTTTGTCCTGCTGGTTGACCAGCGCCACGACCGGTGCGCCGCGGGCGGCCACCTCCTGGATGTTGCTGACCATCTTGTCGAACGTTGGCGCCGACGAGGCGATCGCGAACACCGGGAAGTCCGCGTCGAGCAGGGCGATCGGGCCGTGCTTCAGCTCGCCGGCGGCGTACCCCTCCGCGTGCACGTAGGAGATCTCCTTGATCTTCAGCGCGCCCTCGAACGCCATGGGGTGGTTGATGCCCCGGCCGATGTACATGAAGTTCTGGGACCCGGCGTACTTCTTCGCCACCCGCTGGATCGAGCGACCCCGCTTCAAGACCGCGTCGACCGAGTCCGGGAGGTCGTGCAAGCCCCTGGTCAGCGCGGCCAACCGTTCGGGGGGCAGCCGGTGGCGCACCGCGGCCAGCCGCAGGGCGAGCAGCATCAGGATCGTGACCGTGCCGACAAAGGTCTTCGAGGAGCAGACGCTGATCTCCGGGCCGGACTGGATGTAGATGACACCGTCGGACTCCATGGTCATGGTGCTTCCGACAACGTTGCAGACAGTCACCACCGTCGCGCCCCGGGCCTTGGCCTCGCGCATGGCGGCGAGGGTGTCGGCGGTCTCGCCCGACTGGGAGAGCGCAACCAGGAGCATCCGCTCGTCGACCAGCGGGTGGCGGTAGCGGAACTCGGACGCGGCCTCCACCTCGACCGGGAGGCGCGCCAGGTCCTCGATCGCGTACTTGCCGATCGTCCCCGAGGTGAGCGAGCTGCCGGCTCCAACAATCACCACGCGGTTGAATTTCAGCAGCTGGCGGTCGGTGAGGTTGAACTCGGGGAAGGTGACCGTTCCCTCGCGGTCGAGGTGACCGCGGACGGCGTTGCGCACCGCCTCGCCGTCCTCATGGATCTCCTTGAGCATGTAGTGGGGGTATCCCCCCTTCTGGGCGGCCGCCACGTCCCAGGTGACCCGTACGATCCGTGGCTGAACGGCGGTGCCCTCGAGGTCCGTGACGACCGGTCCGAGCTTGGTGATGGCGACCATCTGGCCCTCCCCCAGCACCAGGGCCTTCTTGGTGTACGGGATGATGCCCGTGAGGTCGGAGCAGATGAACCACTCGTTCTTGCCCAGTCCCACCATGAGCGGCGCGTTGAGCCGCGCGCCGATCAGCAGACCCGGGTCGTCACGCGAGAAGATCACCAGTGAATACGCCCCCTGGAGGCGGGAGATGGCCTGGCGGGCTGCCTCCACGAGGTCCCCCTTGAAGTAGGACTCGATCAGGTGGGGCACCACCTCGGTGTCCGTGTCGGTGCGGAACTTGTGGCCCTTCTCCTTCAGCTCCCGGCGCAACTCGGCGTAGTTCTCGATGATGCCGTTGTGGATGACCATGATCCGTTTCTGGCAGTCCCAGTGCGGGTGGGCGTTGGTCGGGGTGGGCTTGCCGTGGGTGGCCCAGCGGGTGTGGCCGATCCCCAGGCTGCCGTGGATGGGCTTGCGCTTCGCCAGCGCCTGCTCCAGTTCCGAGACCTTGCCTGCCGTCTTGATGACGGCCGGGCGGGCGGCGCCCGTCTCCAGCACCGCGACTCCCGCCGAGTCATAACCGCGGTATTCGAGACGTTTGAGGGTGTCCATGATGATGGGCGCGGCGTCCTTCTCCCCGAGGTAGCCGATGATGCCGCACATGGGTCGAGTGTAGCGTGACAGGCCTTCGCGGCCCGGGCCTCAGGCGGAGGGTGAGGGGGACACCGTGGGGCTGGGCGACGGCTGGACAGATGGGTTCTTGCTGATGAAGTAGTGAACCGTCACCCGGCTCGTGCCGATGATGGTGATCCCGGCCGGGGGCCTCAGGTTGACGGTCTGGACGATGTCCCCGGTGGCATTGCCGATATTGATCGGGTCGGTGTCGATCTGGTTGATCGCCGCGACGATGCCGGGGTCCCCTTCCACGATCACGGTGTCGGGGCTCACGGTCACGTCGGTCAGGCGGTACCCGCTGGCCGGCGAACCGTTGTCGACAGGGTGAACCACGGTCGGTGCCCGCTTCTTCACCTGGGTCACCGGTACGGTCGCCTGCACCTGTTTGGGCTCGATGGTGAGGAGCGGCGCGCTCTTCTTGTCGAGCCCGTCGAGCTGGACGTCGGCGGTGAAGTTCTGGACATCGGTGCGAGCCTCGGCCACGTCGACCACAACGAAGGGCTGGGCCTTGGCGATGATGCTCTTGGGACCGGACAGGCGGACGACATCCGGGTTCGAAGTGGCCTTCGACCCCTGCGCCACGCAGCAGTTGTTGGGGGAGTTCTTGGCGCGGATGTCCACCTTCTTGGTCACGGTGTCCCGTTCGTCCAGGACCACGTCCACGCTCGCCGGCTGGACCTGGGTGATCGAGACGTGGGTGTCGGTGTTGTCGACCCGAACCCGGAGCAGGTTCTCACCCAGGTGGGCGGAAGCGGTGTCGATCGAGGTGTGCAGGCTCGAGGCCTTGAACGCGGCCAGGTTGGTCTGCAGCCCGGAGACCGTAACTGTGACGGGCGGCAGCTGGCTGACCATCACCCAGCTGTTGGGCGGCGGTGCGGCCGTGATGGGGACGCCGGCGACCTCCTGCGTCTTCACCGGGTTCCCGGCGTACGCCACCACGCTCCACGTGATCAGCGCAAAGAACGCGGCGACGACCTTCAACCGCCAGTTGCGGGCGAGGACGTTCATCGGGCCGACTTGTGGCCTGCCCGCGCGCCCTCGGCGGCGCGCCAGGCGGCCTTGGGGGCCCCGTTGGGGGCGTCCGCCTCTGGCACGGGCCCTGCGGCGGCCGGGTCAACCGGCGCTACCGGGGTCTCGACACCGTCCTGCGGCCCGTCGCTGATCGCGGCCTCCGGTTTCGGACGCCGGCGCGGCCGGATCCACGACATCGTCATGTCCTGCTTGGGCACCAGCACGTTGTAGAGGACCTGCCGCAGCGCCTCGGCGTCGATGCCGCGGTGCAGCTGGCCCTCCTGCACGATCGAGATGCGCCCGCTCTCCTCGGACACGACCACGATCAGCGCGTCGGACTCCATGCTGAGGGCCAGGGCGGCGCGGTGGCGGGTGCCGATGCGGCCGGACACGTTGAATTCATCCGAGACCGGCAGCAGGCACCCGGCGGCGATCACCTTGTTGCCGCGGATGATCACCGCGCCGTCGTGCAACGGGGAGCGCGGGAAGAAGATGGTCTGGAGCAGCTCGGCCGTCATGTCCGCGCTCAGGCGAACCCCGGTCAAGGCGTAGTTCTCGAGCCCCACGGTCCGTTCGAAGACGATCAGCGCCCCGGTCCGGGTCTCGGACAGCCCCCGGGTGCCGGCCACCACCTCGTCGACCACCCGGCTCATCATCTGCAGGCTGTAGTGAGCCAGCGGCCGGCCGAGGAAACCCACCCTGCCCATGCGGTCCAGCGCCCGCCGGAGCTCGGGCTGGAAGAGGATGACGACACCAATGAGGAGCGCGGGAGCGAGGTTGCTGAAGATGTAGTACGTGAGCTGCAGGTTCAGCAGGCGCGCCGCCAGCCCCACCAGCACCAGGACCGCGAGCCCGAACGTCAGCTGCACCGCGCGGGTACCGCGGATCAGCAGCAGCAGCCGGTAGAAGAGGAAGCTGACCACCACGATGTCGAGGACATCGCGCCAGCTCCGGGACTGGATGAAGACCAGGAAGTTGCGGAAGACGGTCTGGCTCATCCGTCAGCCCACCAGCGGCGCGTAGATCAGGGTGAGGAGCGCCTTCTGCACGTGCAGGCGGTTCTCGGCCTGGTCGAACACGATCGATTGGGCACCGTCGATGACCTCGTCCGTGATCTCCTCGCCGCGATGCGCGGGCAGGCAGTGCATGACCCGCGCTGAGCCCGGTGCCAGCTTCAGAAGCTCCTCGTTCACCTGCAGTTCGGCGAAGTCGCGCCGGCGCCGCTCGCGCTCCTGCTCCTGGCCCATGCTCGTCCACACGTCGGTGTAGATGATGTCGGTGTCGGCGAGGGCGGTGTTCACCGGCCACATGCGGGTCTCCGTCGCGCCCAGCGCCTCGGCCCGCTTCAGCACCGCGTGCCGGGGCTCATAGCCCTCCGGGATGACCAGCCGCAACTCGAAGCCCATGATCGCCGCGGCCAGGATCCACGAATTGCAGACGTTGTTGCCGTCCCCCAGGTAGGTCACCACCGCCTCGTCGCCGGCATGCTCCCGGATTGTGAGCAGGTCGGCCAGCACCTGGCAGGGATGCTCGTCGTCGGTCATGGCGTTGATCACCGGCGCCCCGGCACTGGCCGCCATGCCCTCCAGGTCGGACTGGTTGTAGACCCGCGCCACGATCCCGTCGAGATAGCGGTCGAGGATCCGCCCGATGTCCGCGACCGACTCCCGCTCGCCGAGCTGGATCTCCTGGCTGAAAAGCGGGATGGGGTGGCCGCCCAACTGGTGGATCGCCACCTCGAAGGAGACCCTGGTGCGGTTGCTCGGGCGCTGGAAGATCATGCCGACGCTCTTGCCCTCCAGCGGGCGCGGAGACGTGCCGCTCAGCTTCTGCTCGGCAGCGCACGCGAGCACCGCCTCGATATCTTCGCGCGTCAGGTCGGCAATCGAGAGCACGTCCCTGCCGGCAAGGCCGGAGTACATATCTCGATTCTAGAGTCGCGACCGCTTGACAAGGCGCCCTGGGGCTCGGGAGAGCGGGCCAGCCCGGATCAACGGTCGCGGCGAAGGAGGGACCGAGTACCGGAGCGAGCGTACAAGTGGTACGCGGGGGTACCCGCGTGCGGGTCGGAACGGAGGAGCTGCGTAGCAGCGGGCCCGACGCCCGCCCCGGCCGTTCAGCCGGGTTGGCCTACCGCTTTGTGTACTGAGGAGCCTTGCGGGCCCGCTTGAGACCCGGCTTCTTCCTTTCCTTGGCGCGCGCATCGCGCGTCAGGAACCCGCCGCTCTTGAGCGTGCCGCGGGTCTCGGGGTCGTTCGACACCAGCGCCCGGGCAATGCCCTGGACCACCGCGCCGGCCTGGCCGCTGATGCCGCCACCCTCGACCCTGGCCGCGACATCGAAGCGCTTGAGCGCGTCGACAGCCTTGAGCGGAGCCACGACGACCTGCTGCAAGAGGCGGCGCGGGAAGTACTCGCGGAACTCGCGCTCGTTGATCGTGATCCGGCCCTCGCCGGGACTCAGACGGACACGCGCCACCGCTTCCTTGCGCCGGCCAACAGCTTTGAGGGGATCAGTCGCCAATGGTTTCCATTTCTCCCTTGTCGTTGAATCGGATGCGCTGCGGCTGCTGGGCCTGCTGCTCGTGCGTGCCATCGGCGTAGACCTTCAGGCGCTTGAGCATCTGGGCACCGAGCGTGTTGTGCTGCAGCATTCCCTTGACGGCGTCGGTCAGCGGCTTCTCGGGCCGGCGGGCCATCTGCTCGTCGAAAGTGCGCTCGCGCAGGCCACCGGGGTAGCCGGTGTAGCGCTTGTAGACCTTGCCCTCGTGCTTGTTACCGGTCACCCGGATCTTGCCGGCATTGATCACGACGACGAAATCGCCGGTGTTCATGTGCGGCGCGTAACCGGGCTTGTGCTTGCCACGCAGGATCTTGGCGATGTTGCTGGCAAGGCGTCCGAGGACCTCGTCCTGGGCGTCGACGACGTACCACTTGGGCTCGAGGTCGGCAGCGTGGGGACTGTATGTCTTCTGCAGCATCAGTACTGGATCACCATCTGGTAGAGGCCGTGGGCTGGTGCCACGCGTGAGCCGGCCGTCGCGCCCGGGCGCAGCAGGGTTGAGGCTTCGCTCGCCGGGCGCCTGCCCAGGCCGACCTCGACCAGGAAGCCGACCATCCGGCGCACCATCCCGTAGAGGAAGGCGTTCGCGGTCAGGTCGAAGGCCAAGAGCGGGCTCACGGCACCCCGGAGCGCGCGAACCCGCAACCCGTGGAGCTCGCGAACGGTGTTGCGGCCCGCCGGGTCCGTGCCAAACGCGGCAAGGTCGTGCTCGCCGAGGAGGGGCGTCGCGGCCGACCGCATCGCCAACAGGTCGAGGGGCTGCCGGACATGCCAGGCGCGGTCCCGAAGAAGCGCGCCGCGCTCAGCCCGGTTCTCGACGAGGTAGCGATAGGTGCGCAGGCGGGCGGAGAAGCGAGCATGGAACCCGGCGTCGACAACCTCGGCGTCGCGCACGGCGACGTCGCGGGGCAGCACCGCGTTCATGCCGGAGCGCAGGCGGGCACTGTCCATCTCGCGCTCGAGGCTAAAGCTGATGGCCTGGCCCAGCGAATGGGCGCCGGCGTCGGTGCGACCGGCAGCCTGCAGGTGCGGGCGCTCCCCGGTGATCCGAGCCAGGGCGTCCTTCACGGCCGCCTCGATGGTGGGCTGTCCCGGCTGCTGCTGCCAACCGTGGTAATTGGTGCCGTCGTACTCGAGCACCAGCTTGTACCGAGTCGTCATTCCACAAGCTCGATGAGGACCATTGGCGCTCCGTCCCCCTGGCGGGGGCCCTTGGCGATGATCCGGGTGTAACCACCGGGGCGGTCCTTGAAGCGAGGCACGAGGGTCCCGAACAAGCGCTGGGCCACCAGCGGGTCCGTGACCTCGTTGGCGATCGCGCGGTGCGCCGCCAGGTCCTCGGCCTTGGCCGTGGTGATCACCTTGTCGACCCACCGCCTCAGCTCCTTGGCCTTGGCCTCGGTGGTCTCGATCCGCCCCGCACGCAGCAGCGAAGTGACCATGTTGCGGGTCATCGCCTGGCGGTGGGACGCGGTGCGGCCGAACTTACGGCCGGACTTGTTATGCCTCACGAAGTGGTCCTATGCGAACGCGGAGTCGATCTGGTCGGCGGGCACGAAGCCCCGCTCCACCAGCTTCTCCTTGATCTCGTCCAGCGACTTCTTGCCGAAGTTGCGCAGGCTGAGGAGCTCGTCCTCACGCTTGCCCAGCAGCTGGCCGATGCGGGTGATGTCATTCGCCTTGAGGCAGTTCAGGGCGCGCACGGAGAGCTCGAGCTCCTCGACCGGGACGTCGGCCAGGGGGCCGGCGCCGGTGGACTTGTCGACCGGCGGCGCGCTGATGCTCTCGCCGAAGCGGGCAAACAGGTCGAGGTGGCGGGTGAAGATCCGCGCGGCGTCGCTGACGGCATCCTCGGGCTTGATCGTGCGGTCCGTCCAGAGCTCCAGGACCAGCTTGTCCCAGTCCGTCTCCTGGCCGACGCGGGTCTTCTCGACCAGGAAGTTGGCCTTCACGACAGGGGAGAAGATGGCGTCGATCGGGATCACCCCGATCGGCTGGTCCTCCTTCTTGTTGCGGTCGGCGGGGACGTAGCCGCGGCCACGCTCCACCACCAGCTCCGCCCGGAGGGTGGTCGACTTGTCGTCGATGCTGCAGATGTAGAGGTCGGGGTTGACGATCTCCACATCGCTCGGGGTCTTGATGTCGGCCGCGGTGACCTCCTTGGGGCCCTTGACGTCGAGGTAGAGGCGAACCGGCTCCTCGGTGTGGGACACCAGGTTGAGGCCCTTGAGGTTGAGCAGGATCTCGGTGACGTCCTCGCGGACGTGCGGGATCGAACTGAACTCATGGGCGACGCCGTCGATCGAGACGGACGTGACCGCGGCGCCGGAGAGGCTGGACAGCAGCACCCGACGCAGGGAGTTACCCAGCGTGGTGCCGAAGCCCGGCTCCAGCGGCTCGATCTCGAACTTGCCGTACTCGTCGGTGGTCTCCACGACCTTGACCTGGGGCGCCACAGGACGGGGTGCGGGTGCGGGCGGTGGCATCTCTGTGATGGTCATTGACATGGTGGTGACCTCCTCGGGGTTCAAAGTCAGCGTCATCGTGAGTAGTACTCGACGATCAGGTGCTCCTCGATGAGCGTTTCCATCTCGTCTCGCGCGGGATCCTGGACCACGCGAACTGAGAGCCCTTCCCTGCCGTCACCCAGCCACGCGGGCCGGGGGCGGTTGTTGAGCATCTCCTGCGAACGCTGGATGGGCTCGATGTCCTTGCTGCGGATACGGACGGTGACCTCGTCACCGACGCGCAGCCGCATGCTGGGGACGTTGGCAGTGCGGCCGTTGACCGCGAAATGCCGGTGGGTGGCCAGCTGGCGGGCCTCCGAGCGGGAGCTCCCGAAGCCGGCGCGGTAGATCACGTTGTCGAGGCGCAGCTCCAGCCGCCGCAGCAACTCCAGGCCGGTCTCGCCCTTGCGGTTGGCCGCCTCCTGGTAGTAGTTGCGGAACTGGGTCTCCTGGACGCCGTAGATCTTGCGGGCCCGCTGCTTGGCGCGCAGCTGGATGCCGTAGTCCGAGACCTTGCGGCGGCGCGCCTGGCCGTGCTGGCCGGGCGGGTAGGGACGGCGCTCGAAGACGCACTTGGTGTAGCACTTCTCACCCTTGAGGAAGAGCTTGTCCCCCTCGCGGCGGCAGATCCGGCAGACGGCGTCGACCTTGCCCGGCATTTAGACGCGCCTCCGCTTGGGCGGGCGGCACCCGTTGTGCGGGATCGGGGTGACGTCGCTGATCGACGTGACGTCCAGGCCCGCGGCCTGCAGGGATCGGATCGCGGCCTCGCGGCCGGACCCGGGGCCCTTGACAAAGATCTCGATGGTCTTCATGCCGTGCTCCATTGCCTTGCGGGCGGTGGCCTCCGCGGTGACCTGCGCGGCGAACGGCGTGCTCTTGCGTGAGCCCTTGAAACCGTGGCCACCGGCGCTGCCCCACGAGATCACGTTCCCGTCGTTGTCGGTGATCGAAATGATCGTGTTGTTGAACGTCGACTGGATGTGCGCCTGGCCCACCGCGATGTTCTTGCGCTCGCGGCGCCGGGTGCGTACAGCCTTCTTCTTCTTGGTCACTTAGCTCTTACTTTCCTTTCTTGCGCCGCACGCCGACGGTGCGCTTGGGTCCGCGACGGCTGCGGGCGTTGGTACGGGTACGCTGGCCCCGCACCGGCAGGCCGCGGCGGTGCCGCAGGCCCCGGTAGGTGCCGATCTCCATGAGGCGCTTGATGTTCAGCGCCACCTCGCGGCGGAGCTCACCCTCGACCTTGAGTTGCTTGTCGACGACCTCGCGAAGACGGCCAACCTGCTCGTCCGAGAGGGCCTTGACCTTGAGGTCGGGGTCGAGGTTGGCGCTGGCGACGACCTTCTTGGCCGTGGTCGGGCCGATGCCATAGATATAGGTCAGGGCGATGACCAAGCGCTTCTCCCGGGGGATGTCCACCCCGGCGATGCGCGCCATTAGCCCTGCACCTGCTTGTGCTTGGGGTCCTTGCTACAGATCACGCGCACCACGCCGTGGCGGCGGATGATCTTGCAGTCCTTGCACATCTTCTTGACTGACGCCCTTACCTTCAAAACTTCTCTTCTCTACTTCAGACGTTCGACTATTCGGCCTCGTCCCGGGTTCTCCGGGGCCACCTCGATCTTCACCCGGTCCCCGGCGAGGAGTCGCAGATTGTGACTGCGCACACCCCCCGACCCGTGGGCCAGGATCTTGTGCCCGTTCTCCAGGGTGACCCGGAAAAGGGCGTTCGGCAGAGGTTCCACGATCGTGCCGAGGACCACCGCCTTCTCCTCAGACATGGCGCGCGCCATTGTCGGACGAGAGCGAACTCCAAGTATAGCCCGAGTTCACCGCGAACTCAAAGCGCAGCCCCTCGATCATGCCGCCGTCGAGATCTCCGGGCCGTCGTCCGTGATCAGGACGGTGTGCTCGAAGTAGGCGGACAGCTTCCGATCGGCGGTGATGATGGTCCAGCGGTCGTCCAGCATCTCGACCTCGTGGGTCCCCTCGTTGACCATGGGCTCGATCGCCAGGGCGTACCCGGTCTTCAGCAGCGGCCCGGTGCCCGGGACCCCGAAGTTGGGCACCTGGGGCTCCTCGTGCATGTTCCGGCCGATGCCGTGGCCGACGAAGTTGCGCACGACCGAGAACCCGCCCGCCTCGACCACCTTCTGGACGGCGGCCGAGATGTCCCCGACCCGGTTGCCCGGCCGGGCCTGCTGGATGCCGGCATCGAGCGCATTGCGGGTGACATCGACGAGTTTGCGCGCCTGCTGGGTGACGTCGCCGACCATCACGGTTCTCCCCGAGTCGGCCCAGAGCCCGTTGTAGACCAGGCCGCAGTCCAGCGACACCAGGTCGCCGTCGCCGATCACCCGGGAGCCGGGGATGCCGTGCACCACCTCCTCGTTGACCGAGATGCAGAGGCTCTTGGGGAACCCGTTGTACCCGAGGAACCCGGGCACCGCGCCGCTCTTGCGGATGAGGCCGTCGGCGATCCGGTCGATGTCGTTCGTCGTGACCCCGGCCGTGCAGGCGCCCTCCAGCTCGTCGAGGACCTCGGCCAGCAGCTTGCCGGCGTCCCGCATCAGCTGCAGCTCGGTCTTGGACTTGACCGTGATCATCCTGCCGGGGCCCCGTTCAGCTCGGTGGCGATCTGCTCGCGGATCTCGTCAACGGTCTGTTCGCCGTCGATCTCCAGCACCCTGCCCTGGGGGCGGTAGTAGTCAAGCACGGGGAAAGTCTGCTCGTTGTAGACCTGGATCCGGCTGCGGATGGTCTCGGGTTGGTCGTCGTCGCGCTGCTCCAGCGGCTCGCCATCATCCTCGCAAACCCGGCTGTCGCCGAGGTCGGCCTCGTTGTAGACGCGGCCGTCGCGAGGGCACGTCCAGCGTCCGCCGAGGCGCTTCTCCAGGACCGCCGGGGTGACCTTCAGGTAGATCACACGGTCGAGCGGGGTCTCCCGCCTGCCCAGGATCTCGTCGAACGCCTTGGCCTGGGCGACGGTGCGGGGGAACCCGTCGAGGATGAAGCCGTGGGCGGCATCCGGCTGGGAGACCCGCTTGGTGACCATGTTCATGATCACGTCGTCAGGGACCAGCTCGCCGGCCGACATGTAGCCCTCGGCGACAACACCCAGGTCGGTACCCTCACGTACGTTCTCGCGCAGGATCTCGCCGGTGCTGACCTGGGGGATGCCGAAGCGCTCCGCCAGGAACGGCCCCTGGGTGCCCTTGCCCGAACCGGGCGCGCCGAACAGGACCAGGCGCATCGTCATTTGATGAAACCTTTGTACTGGCGCATGAGCAACTGGGTTTCGAGCTGCTTCATGGTGTCGAGGGCGACACCGACCACGATCAGGACGGCGGTACCACCGAGGTAGAGGACGCCGTTGTTGCGGCTGGCCGCGTTACCGAAAGCGATCTGGCCCGCGACCAGCGGGATGATGACGGTGATCAGCGCCAGGAACAGGGCGCCGACGTAGGTGATCCGGGTCATGACCTTGTCGAGGTACTCGGCGGTGTTCCGGCCGGGTCGGATGCCCGGGATGAAGATCGCCTGCTTCTTCAGGTTGTCGGCCGTCTCGGCGGGGTCGAACACGATCGCCGTGTAGAAGAACGTGAAGCCCACGATGAGCAGGAAGTAGATGCCGTTGTACGCCAGGTCCCAGCCGATGTTGGGGCCCGTGGGTTGCCAGTACCGCTGCACCCCCAGGCTGAAGCTGTGCATCGGCCCGGTGCTGTTGGCGAAGAAGTTCCCGATGATAGTCGGGAAGAACATGATCGACAGCGCGAAGATGATCGGGATGACGCCTGCCTGGTTCACCTTCAGCGGGAGGTGCGAGCTGCGCCCCTGGTAGACGCGGCGGCCCACCACGCGCTGGGCCGACTGGATCCGGATGCGGCGCTCCGCCTGCTGCACGTAAATGATGAACATGGTCACCAACAGGGCCAGGATCCCGAAGATGATCAGGCCGCCCAGCTGGCTCGAGCCGCCCGATCCCACGATCGAGAGCAGGCCGGGACCGAATCGGCCGACGATGCCCGCGAAGATCACCAGTGAGATGCCGTTGCCGATGCCGTACTCGGTGATGAGCTCACCGATCCACATCAGCAGGACGGTGCCGGCGGTCAGGGTCAGCATGACCACGATGTAGTCCCCCAGCGTCGGGCTCTGGAGCACCCCGACCGAGGGGTTGGAGAACAGGGAGATGAACCCGAAGGCCTGCACCAGGCCCAGGACCACGGTGAGGCGTCGGGTGTACTGGGTGATCCGTTTGCGGCCGTACTCCCCCTCCTTCTGCATCTCCTTCAGGCGTTCGGAGACGACTGTCATGAGCTGCATGATGATGCTGGCGTTGATGTAGGGGTTGACGCCCATGGCGGTGATCGAGAAGCGGCTCAGGCCGCCGCCTGAGAACAGGTCCAGCAGCGGCAGCAGGCCGTTGCTGCTGAAGAGCCGGTCGAGCGCCGCCTTGTTGGCCCCCGGCACCGCGATGTGCGCCAGCATCCGGAAGACCAGGATCATGGCTACCGTGAAGAGGAGCTTCCGACGAAGCTCCGGGACGCGAAACGAGTTGCTGACTGCCCGGATCAAGGCAGCCGGTTACTCGCCCTCTGGGGCGTCGCTCGCGGCGCTGTCCGTCCCGGCCGGCGTCGCCTCGTCGCCGGCAGCCGCTTCGCCGGCGGCGCTCGCGGGGGGCTCGGCCTCGGCAGGCGTAGCGACCTCGGCAGGCGGAGCGACCTCGGCAGGCGCAGCGACTTCCGCAGGAGCCTCGGACTCGGCAGGAGACTGGGTCTCGGCAGGAGACTGGGTCTCGGCGGGAGCCTGGGACTCGGTCGGTACGGCAGCCTCCGACTCGGCGGCAGGGGCGGCAGCGTCCGCCTTGCCCTTGCTCTTCGCACCCTTCTCGCCCTTGGGCGCCGCGGGGGTGTCGCCACCGCCGCTCCGGGCCTTTGCCGCGGCCTTGGCCAGGCGCGACTTTGAGACATGCTTCGCCGGCTTGTCCTCGGGCTGAGGTCCGAGCAACTCCACGGAGCCGCCGGCAGCCTCGATCGCCTTGCGGGCACCCCCAGAAACGCGGTGAGCCGACACCTTCAGGGCAACCTTGAGCTCGCCCGCGGCCAGGATCTTGACGCCGTCCAGTGGCTTGCGCACGAGCCCGGTCTCCTGCAGCAGCTGGGGGTTCACCTCGGTGCCGGCCTCGAAGCGGTTGAGTTTGCCGAGGTTGACCACCGCGTACTCCTTGCGGTTGATATTGGTGAAACCGCGGAGCTTCGGCAGGCGCTGCGCCAGGGGCATCTGGCCGCCTTCGAAGGACCGCGGGATGTTCACGCTGCTGCGCGATCCCTGGCCCTTCTGGCCGCGACCGGAGGTCTTGCCCTGGCCGGACGAGATGCCACGGCCGACGCGCTTGCGCGGCTGCCGCGAGCCGGGGGCGGGGGTGAGTTCGTGGATCCTCATGCCTGCTTCTCCTCCACGGCTGCCGCCGCCTCTTCGAGCGTGACGAGGTGCCGCACCTTGCGCACCATGCCCCGTATCTGGGGCGTGTCATTGTGCTCGACGGTCTGGTTCAGCCTCTTGAGGCCGAGCGCGACCACGGTGGCCTTCTGGTCCTTGGCGTAGCCGATCGCGCTCTTGGTGTAGGTCACGCGGACCTTGGTCCCCTGCTCAGGCACCGGTGGGCTCCGACTGAGCGGCGCCGGCCGCCAGCGCGGCGACCTCTTCGCCGGCCTCGTCCTGGGCAGCGTCGGCCGCCAGGTCTGCGCGGGTGGCCGGCTTCTCCTCGGTCTTCGGGGCGCGGCGCATCCCGAGCTCCTCGACGGCCCGTCCACGAGCCGCCGCCACCTGGTCCGGCATGCGGAGCTGGCTCAACGCGGCGATCGTCGCCCGGGTCGTGTTGATCGGGTTGTTGGTGCCCAGCGACTTGGTCAGGATGTCCTTGATCCCGCTGAGCTCGACGACAGCGCGCATGGCACCGCCGGCGATCACCCCGGTCCCGGGGGACGCGGGCTTGAGCATGACCTTGGCGGCACCGAGCTTGAACCGCAGCTCGTGGGGGATGGTCGTGCCGACCATGGGCACCCGGATCATGTTCTTCTTGGCGTCCTCGACGCCCTTGCGGATGGCATCCGGCACCTCGCCGGCCTTGCCCAGGCCGGCGCCGACGCGACCCTTCTGGTCGCCCACGACCACCAGGGCGCTGAACGAGAAGCGGCGACCACCCTTGACCACCTTGGCCACGCGGTTGAGGTGAACGACCTTCTCGATGAACTCCGGCGGCGGGCCGTCGTTCTGCTGGCTACCCCACTGGAAGCGGGGCCCTCGCGGACCGCCCCCAAAGCCACCACCACCACCGCCGCGCCCGGGGGGCGGGGAGCTGGGAGTGGGGCGCGGCTGGGCGGTGACGCGCGCGCGGATGGCCTCGGCCACCGACGCGGCGATGGGCCCGACGGGATCGTTGGGGGCCGCAGACGGCGCTGGGGCCGGGGCCTCCGCCACCGGCTCGGTCACCGCGGCAGCCGGCTCCGAGGGCGCGGCGGTATCGCCGGCCCCTGCCTCGGCGGCCGGGGTGGCCTCGGCGGGCTTTGTCTCTTCCTGCTTCTCGTCTTCAGCCATGATCAGAACTCCAGTCCCGCGGCTCGCGCGGCATCGGCCAGGGCCTTGACTCGGCCGTGGTAAAGGTAGCCGCCCCGGTCGAAGACGACGTTCTTGATCCCGGCCTTCACCGCGCGCTCGGCCACGGCCTTGCCCACGGCCTCGGCTGCGGCCAGGCCGGACTTGGCATCGCCCTTCTTGAGCTCGGTCGAGGTGGCCGCCGCCAGGGTGTGGCCGGCCAGGTCGTCGATGACCTGGGCCGAGATGTGGTGCAGGGAACGGTGCACCGCCAGCCGGGGCCGCTCGGCCAGGCCGGTGACACGGGACCGGACCCGCAGGTGGCGCTTCTTCCGCCCGGCGCGCCGGGTCTTCGCGATGTCGCTCATTTCGCCGCCTTACCGGACTTGCCGGCCTTCCGCTTGATCTTTTCGCCCTTGAACAGGATGCCCTTGCCCTTGTACGGCTCGGGTGGCCGCAGCTTGCGGATCTGCGATGCCGTCCGGCCGACGAGCTCCTTGTCGGGTCCATTTACGGTGATGCGCGCCGGGTCGGGGACCTCGAACGTGATGCCCTCGGGCTGGAGGAACTTGACGGGGTGCGAGAACCCCAGGTTGAGCTGCAGGTCGTTGCCCTGCTTGGCCGCACGGTAACCAACGCCGACCAGCTCCATCTCGCGGGTGAAGCCCTTGCTGACGCCCTCGACCATGTTGGCGATGAGCGACCTGGTCAGGCCGTGGAGCGCCCGGTGGCGTGTCTGGTCCGTCGGCCGGGCGACGCGAACCTGGCCGTCCTCGATCACGATCTTCATCTCGGGGTGGACGTCCAGCTCCAGCTGGCCGCGCCCTCCCTTGACCACCATGTGCGTGCCCTTGAGGTCGACCTCGACCCCCTCGGGAACGGCGATTGGCAGCTTACCGATGCGACTCATTGCCGGTTACCAGATGTAGCAGACGACTTCGCCGCCCAGCCCTTCTTTCTGCGCATCGCGGCCGCTCATCAGCCCGTGCGACGTGGACATGACAACAGTTCCCAGCCCACCCAGCACGCGCGGGATGTCGGTCTTGCGCGCGAACACCCTGAGCCCCGGCTTGCTGATCCGCTTGAGCCCGTTGATGGCGCGGCCGTTGGTGGTCTTCGGCTTGAGGTCGATCTCCAGGCGAAAGCCGGGGCCGTCCTCCTGCACGCGGAAGTCGAGGATGTACCCCTCTTCCTTGAGGACGCGGGCGACCTCCCGCTGCATCTTGGCGCCGGGTACCGCGACCGTCGTGTGACCGGCCTTGGTGGCGTTGCGGATCCGCGTGAGCATGTCGGCTACAGGATCAGAAACCATTCTTCCCCTCCCCTACCAGCTCGACTTCTTGACGCCCGGCACCTGGCCCTGCTGGGCGAGCTGACGGAAGCAGATGCGGCAGATGCCGAACTTGCGCATGTAGGCGCGCGGCCGCCCGCACAGGCCACAGCGGTTGTGGGCCTGGACCGGGAACCGGGCCGGGCGCAGGGACTTTGCTACGAGTGACTTCTTGGCCAACTAGGAATCTCTCCTTCGGAACGGCATGCCCAGCCTTGTCAGCAGGCTGCGCGCCTCGTCGTCCGTGCGGGCCGAGGTCACGATGGTGATCTCCATGCCTCGCGTCTTGTCGATCTTGTCGTAGTCGATCTCGGGGAAGATGAGCTGCTCCTTCAGGCCGAGGGTGTAGTTCCCGTGGCCGTCGAAGGCGTTCTCGGGAACACCGCGGAAGTCACGGATCCGGGGCAGCGCGACGCTGACCAGCTTGTCCAGGAACATCCACATGCGCTCCCCACGCAGCGTGACCTTGAGGCCGATGGCCATACCGGCACGAAGGCGGAAGGCGGCCACGGACTTCTTGGCCTTGATCACGATCGGCTGCTGGCCGGTGATCAGGCGGAGGTCGCCGGACGCGTGGTCGATGGCCTTGCCGTCGGTGATCGCCTCGCCGATGCCGATGTTCACGATGACCTTCTCGATGCGGGGAACCTGCATCGCGTTGTCATAGTCGAACTCCTCCAGCATCGCCGGCGCGATCTCGGTGGTGTAGCGCTGACGCAGACGCGTCATCTCGCGGGTGGCCGTGGCGCTCACCTGGAGGTCACCTGCTCATTGACCTCACCACAGTGCACGCAGACCCGACCGCGGTTGCCGTCGGGAAGGTCGCTGTGGCGGATGCGGGTGGGCCGATCGCATGACGGGCAGACCAGCATGACGTTGGAGTAGGCCAGCGGTGCCTCGAAGTCGACAATGCCGCCCTGCATGACGTTGGTGGTCGAGCCGCTGCGGGTGCGCTGGGCACCGGCGCGCGTGTGGCGCTTGTGCAGGTTGACCCCGCGCACGACGATCTTCGCGCCGCTGGGCAGGGTGCGTTCGACCACGCCGCGCTTGCCACGGTCCTTGCCGGTGACCACCACGACGGTGTCGCCGGCCCGGATGTCGAGGAACCGGGGAGTGGCCATCACAGCACCTCCGGGGCGAGCGAGACGATCTTCATGTAGTTCTTCTCGCGCAGTTCACGGGCCACCGGCCCGAAGATGCGCGTTCCCCGGGGGTTGCCCTGGGGATTGATGATCACGGCCGCGTTCTCGTCGAAGCGGATGGTCGAGCCATCGCGGCGGCGGTACTCCTTGGCCACGCGGACGACGACGGCCTTGACCACCTCGCCCTTCTTCACCTGGCCGCCCGGCTGCGCCACCTTGACGGTCGCGCTGATGACGTCACCAACGGACGCGTACTTACGATGGCTGCCGCCGGCAACCCGGATGGTGAGGATCTCGCGGGCGCCGCTGTTGTCGGCGACCTTGAGCCTGGATTCTTTCTGGATCATCGGGCCTTCTCCACAACCTCGACGACGCGCCAGCGCTTCTGCTTGGAGATCGGCCGGACCTCCATGATCCGCACGCGGTCGCCGACGTGGCACTCGTTTTTCTCGTCGTGGGCCTTGAGCTTCTTGTTGCGGCGCACGACCTTCTTGTAGACGGGGTGCTGCTTGAGGTCGACGACGCTGACCACCACGGTCTTGTCCATCGCGTCACCCACCACCTGGCCGACGCGGACCTTGCGCAGGCCGCGCTCGACCGCGCCGGTGCCGGCCGTCTCGGTCTTCTCCGCCGTCGCGGTCACTGTGGTCTCCTCGCTCACTTGGTCTCCTCGCCGCTCTCGGCTTCAGCCGCCGGGGTCTCGACGGGGATCTCCTCAGTCTTGCGTCTGCGGGCCTTGCGCTCGCGTGCGGGCGTCGCCGGGCCCGAGGACTGGACCACCAACTCCTCGAATCCCATCGACCGGCCCTGCAGCACGGTCAGCACCTGCGCGATCTTGCGCCGGACGGCGCGGATCTGCCGGTGGTTCTCGAGCTGGCCGGTGGCCGCCTGGAAGCGCAGGTTGAAGAGCTCGGTCCTGGCCTCCTTGAGCTTGTCATTGAGGTCGTGGATCTCCAGGGTGCGGAGCTCCGATAGGTGCAGCGCAGTCTTCATGCCGCCTCCCCATGGCCGGTCGACTCGGTGAGCGTCAGGAAGCGGGTCTTGATCGGCAGCTTGAACGCGGCGAGGCGCATGGCCTCCTTGGCCACCTGCTGGTCCACACCGCCCATCTCGAACAGGATGCGCCCGGGCTTGACCACGGCCACCCAGCCCTCGGGGTTGCCCTTACCGCTGCCCATCCGGGTCTCGGCGGGCTTCTTGGTGTAGGGCTTGCTCGGGAATATGCGGATCCAGATCTTGCCGCCGCGGCGGACGTAGCGGGTCATGGCGCGCCGCGCGGCCTCGATCTGCCGGTTGGTCATCCAGCATTCCTCGGTGGCCTGCAGGGCGTACTGCCCGAAGGCGATCTCCGATCCCCGGATGGCCATGCCGGTGCGACGGCCCTTGTGCACCTTGCGGTGCTTCACGCGCTTGGGGCTAAGCATCCGCGTCCCCCTTGGCGTCCGGCGCGGCATCGCCGGCCGGCGCATCCACGACGGGCTCGGGCGCGGCCTCGACGGCAGGCGCCTCGGCGGCGGGAGCCTCGGCAGCGGGAGCTTCGACGGCGGCGGCCTCGGCGGCGGGAGCCTCGGCGGCAGCGACCTCGGCGGCGGGAGCCTCAGGAGCCGGGGCATCGACCGCAGCCGGTGGCGCCGTGGCTCCAGGAGCGGCAGCCTCGGCCTTGCGGGGACGGGCCGCGGTCTTCTTCTTGGGGGCCTCGACGACCTCGGCGGCAGCGGCCGCGTCAGCGGCGACCGCGACCGGCGCGGCCGACTCGGCCTCGGGGGCCTTGCGAGCCCGCGGGCGCGCGGGGCGTGCGGGCTTGGCCGCCTCGGCAGCGGGTGCAACCGGCGCCTCGGTGGCGGCAGCACCTGTGGCCGCGCCGGCAGGAGCTGGGACCGGATCGGCAGCAGGTGCCTCAACGGCAGCGGGAGGCGCTGAGGGCGGCGCCGGTCGGGGGCCACCCTGGCGGCCACCGTCGTCGCCGATGTTCCGGGCGGGGATCTCCTCGAACTGGGCCTCGTCGGTCTTGCCGAGGTCGAAGTCGCCGAGGTAAACCCAGACGCTGACGCCGATCCGACCGAACGTCGTCCGGGCCTCCGTCTGGCCGAAGTCGATGTTGGCCTTCAGGGTGTGCAGGGGGACCCGTCCATCGCGGTCCCACTCGCGGCGGGACATCTCCGCACCGCCAAGGCGGCCGGACACGGCGATCTTGACGCCCTTGGCGCCGGCTCGCATGGTGCGCAGGACCGACTGCTTCACCGCGCGGCGGAACGCGATGCGGCGCTCCAACTGGGCGGCGACGTTCTGCGCCACCAGCATGGCGTCCAGCTCGGGGTGCTTGATCTCCTGGATCGTGACCCGGACCTTCTTACCGGACAGCTTCTCCAGGTCATCGCGCAGCTGGTCGACGCTCGTGCCGCCCTTGCCGATGACGATGCCGGGCTTGGCGGTCCAGATGATCACGGTGGCCTGGTTGGCGGAACGCTCGGTCTCCACCTTGCTGATGCCTGCGTTGCGCAGGCGGGCAAGGATCAGGCGGCGCATCTTCATGTCCTCGAGCAGGTTCTCGGTGTAGTCCTTGTCGCCGTACCAGCGCGCCTGCCAGGGCTTGTAGACGCCGAGGCGGAACGCGTTGGGATGAACTTTCTGGCCCATTAGGCGTTCTCCTTCTCGGGATCGGCCTGCTCGGAGGCCTCCTTCTCAGCGGTCGGCACAACGGTGGTCTCGGCGGCCTCCTCCTCGGCTTCCTCAGCCCGGGCCTCCTCGGCGACGGCGGCGGCGACCTCGGCCTGCGCCTCCTCGACCTCGGCGATCGCCACGGCCTCCGCCTCGATCGCCTCGATCACCTCCGGGGCGGCCTCGAGCTCCTCCGCCACGGCGGCAGCGCTCTTCTTGTCCAGCTTCTCGGCGGTCGCCTTCTCGGCCCTGGCGGCCCCCTTCTCAGCCTTCGCCGCGGTCGCCTTGGCACGGCTCGCGGGCTGGGCCCCGGCTGCGCCGGCAGCCGCGGCACGGCGCCGGCGGGTTGAGGCGGCCACCTCCCGGGTGTCGACCACCGCGGTGATGTGGGAGGTGCGCTTGAAGATGCTGAAGTACATTCCACGGGCCCGGGCGCGGCCACGCTTGAGAGTCGGCCCCTCGTTCACGATGATGCTCTTCACGAACAGGGTGTCCTCGTCCTGGTTGAAATTGTTAGTCGCGTTGGCAGCCGCGGACTTCACCACCTTGGCCACCTCCTTGGCGGCGGCACGGGGAGTGAAATCGAGGACCGTCAGGGCCTCCCGCACCGGCAGGCCGACCACGGTGGCAGCCACCAGCCGGGCCTTGCGCGGGGGGATGCGCATGTAGCGGGCGATTGCTTCTACTTCCATGTCTCTCTTACTTCAGGCTCGAGCTGCGCTCGGTGTGGTGGCCGTGGCCGCGGAAGCGGCGCGTCGGCGCGAACTCGCCCAGCTTGTGGCCGACCATCGCCTCGGTCACGAAGACCGGGACGTGCTTGCGGCCGTCATGCACCGCCAGGGTGTGGCCCAGGAACTCCGGGAAGATGGTGGAGCGCCGCGACCAGGTGCGGATGATCCGCTTCTCCTTGGTCTCGTTCAGCTTCAGCACCTTGTCGAGGAGCCGCTGGTCGCAGTAGGGCCCCTTCTTGGTTGAACGGCTCACCCGCGCTTACCTCCACGACGTCGAACGATCATCTTGTTGGTGGACTTGTTCCGCCTGGTGCGGAAGCCCAGGGCCGGCTTGCCCCACGGCGTCTGCGGGTTTCCGCCGGCGCCGGAACGGCCCTCACCGCCACCATGCGGGTGGTCGAATGGGTTCATGGTCATACCGCGCACCGACGGGCGCTTGCCGCGCCAGCGGCTCTTGCCGGCCTTGCCGACGTTCTCATTGGAGTGGTCGACGTTGCCCAGCTGGCCGATCGTCGCGAAGCACACCACAGGCACCAGGCGGACCTCGCCCGACGGCATGCGGACCTGGCCATAGTCGCCTTCCTTCGCCAGCAGCTGGGCCGCGACCCCGGCGGAGCGCACCAGCTGGCCCCCGCGGCCGACCTTGATCTCGATGTTGTGGATGGTTGTGCCGACGGGGATGTTGCGGATCGGGAGGGCGTTGCCCGGCTTGATCTCCGCCTCGGGCCCGTTCATGACGGTGTCCCCGACACGGAGCGCCAGCGGCGCCAGGATGTAGCGCTTCTCGCCGTCCGCATAGTTCACCAGCGCGATGCGCGAGGTGCGGTTGGGGTCGTACTCGATCGCCGCGATCTTCCCCGGGATGCCCAGCTTGTTGCGCTTGAAGTCCACCAGGCGGTACTGCTTCTTGTGGCCGCCACCCTGGTGGCGAACGGTGATCTTGCCCTGGTTGTTGCGGCCCGCGTTGGTGGGCAGGGCGACCATGAGGCTCTTCTCGGGCTTCTTGCCCTTGGTGATCTCCTCGAAGGTCGACACGCTCATGAAGCGGCGGCCGGGGCTGGTTGGCTTGTATTTCTTGGTAGGCATCTCTTATCCGGCGCTCGTGTCGAACAGGCGGGTGATGTGCTGGCCTGGCGCGAGGGTCACGATCGCCTTCTTGCGCTTGGGATCGAAGCCCTTGATCGAGCCGAACTTGCCGCGCTTCCGCTCCTTGGGGTTGCGGGCCATCGTGTTGACCGCGATGACCTTGACCTCGAAGGCCTCCTCGACGGCCCGGGCGATCTCGACCTTGTTGGCCGAGGGGTGCACGTCGAAGGTGTACTTGCCCTGCTGCATGGCGGAGTAGCTCTTCTCGGAGATCAGCGGCTTGAGGATGATCTCGGCCGGGGACCTCACTTGAGCACCTCGCCAACCTGTTCCACCGCGGCCCTGGTCATCAGCAGCCAGTCATGGTTGAGCAGGTCGCGCACGTTGAGGTTGCGGCTGAGGATGACCCGGACCCCGTAGAGGTTGCGGGCCGACTTCTCGGCGTTCACGTTGTGGTTCTCGAGGACCACGAGCACCGAGCCCTCAACCCCGGCATCGGCCAGCAGGTTGACGAACTCGCGGGTCTTGGGAGCCTCGAAGTCCAGGTTCTCCACCACCACCAGGCGGCCCTCGCCGTTCTTCACGGAGAGGGCGGAGCGCATCGCCAGGCGGCGCTGCTTGCGCGGCATGTCCTGGGTGTACTTGCGGGGCTTGGGGCCGAACACGATTCCACCAGCGGCGTACTGAGGAGCGCGGATCGAGCCCTGGCGGGCGCGGCCGGTGCCCTTCTGGCGGTATGGCTTGCGCCCACCACCGCGGACCTCGGTGCGGGTCTTGGTGCTCGAGGTGCCCTGGCGCAGGTTGGCCAACTGGCGCACGAAAGCCTGGTGCAGGACGGGCCCGTTGACCTCCGCCTCGAAGAGGTGGCTGTCAAGGCGGATCTTGCCGGACGGCTTACCGTCACGACCGCGGACCTCGATCTCGGCCCCCTTCGACGCCGTCGCTTCAGCCATCACGGCAGCTCCTTGATCACGACGAAGCCGTTGCGCGGCCCGGGCACGGGGCCCTTGACCAGCACGAGGTTGCGTTCGGCGTCGACCCGGAAAACGGTCAGGCCGCGGGTGGTGGTCTTGATGTTGCCCATCTGGCCGGCCATCTTCACGCCCTTCCAGGTGCGCGCGGCATCGACCGAGCCCACCGAGCCGGGCTGGCGGATGTTGTGCGACCCGTGGGTCACGGGACCGCGACCGAACCGGTGCCGCTTCACGACGCCCGCGAAGCCCTTGCCCTTGGAGGTGCCGGTGACGGCAACCTTGTCGCCGGCGGTGAAGACGTCGGCCTTCAGTTCGGCGCCCACCTCGACCCCCTCGGAGGGATCACCGCGGAACTCGACGATCTTGCGCACAGGCTTCACGCCCGCCTTCTTGAACTCGCCAAGGCGCGGCTTGGTGCTCTTCTTCTCGGCAACGACCTCAAAGCCCAGCCGCGTGGCGACGTAGCCGTCCTTCTCCTGGGTGCGCAGGCCCACGACAAAGCAGGGGCCGGCCTCCAGGACGGTGACCGGCACGATGATGCCGGTGTCGTCGAACACCTGCGTCATGCCGAGCTTGCGGGCGATCAACCCTTTCATCTCAGAGTTTGATCTCGATGTTGACGCCCGAGGGCAGGCTCAAACGCATCAACGCGTCGACCACCTTGGGGTTGGGGTCGAGGATGTCGATGATCCGCTTGTGGGTGCGCATCTCGAACTGCTCGCGGCTGTCCTTGTCGATGAAGGGCGACCGGATCACGGTGTATTTGTTGATCTCGGTGGGCAGCGGGATGGGCCCGGCGATGGTGGCGCTGGTGCGCCTCGCCGTGTCGACGATCTTGTCCGCGGCCGAGTCCAGGACCTTGTGGTCGTACGCCTTCAGCCGGATTCGAATCTTCTGTGCCATCTCGCTGCCCTAAGAGTTCCTTACTCGACTACTGAAGTATGTTGGTGACGACGCCCGAACCCACGGTGCGCCCACCCTCACGGATGGCGAAGCGCATCGTGTCCTCGACGGCGATCGGGGTGATCAGTTCGATGGTCATCTTGGTGTTGTCACCGGGCATGACCATCTCGACGCCCTCCTGCAGGATGACCTCACCCGTCACGTCGGTCGTGCGGATGTAGAACTGCGGGCGGTAGCCCTTGAAGAACGGCGTGTGGCGTCCGCCCTCGTCCTTGGTGAGGACGTAGACCTCCGCCTCGAACTTGGTGTGGGGCTTGATCGAGCCGGGCTTGCAGAGGACCTGGCCGCGCTCGACCTCCTCGCGCTTGATACCGCGGAGGAGGGTGCCGACGTTGTCCCCGGCCTCGCCGGAATCCAGCAACTTGTGGAACATCTCGACGCCCGTGACGATCACCTTGCGGGTGTCCTTCACGCCGACGATCTCGACTTCCTCGTTGACCTTGACCTGGCCACGCTCGATGCGCCCGGTGACGACCGTCCCACGACCCTCGATCGAGAACACGTCCTCGATCGGCATCAGGAACGGCTTGTCGATTGCGCGCTCGGGCACCGGGATGTACTCGTCGACCGCGTCCATCAGCTTCATGATGCCCGCGGCGGCGTCGGCGTCGCCCTCGAGCGCCTTGAGGGCGCTGACGCGGATGATCGGCACATCGTCGCCGGGGAAGTCGTACTTGTTGAGCAGCTCGCGGACCTCGAGCTCGACCAACTCGAGGAGCTCCTCGTCATCGACCGCATCGACCTTGTTGAGGGCGACCACCAATGAAGGCACGTTGACCTGGCGGGCCAGGAGGACATGCTCGCGGGTCTGCGGCATGGGGCCGTCGGTGGCCGCCACGACCAGGATTGCGCCGTCCATCTGGGCGGCGCCGGTGATCATGTTCTTGATGTAGTCCGCGTGGCCGGGGCAGTCGACATGCGCGTAGTGGCGCTTCTCGGTCGAGTACTCGACGTGGGCGGTGGAGATTGTTATCCCGCGGGCCTTCTCCTCGGGCGCATTGTCGATCTTGTCGAAGGGCACGAACTCAGCGCCACCCTTTGCCGCCAGCACCTTGGTGATGGCCGCGGTGAGCGTGGTCTTGCCGTGGTCGATGTGACCGATGGTGCCGATATTCATGTGCGGCTTCGAACGATCGAACTTTGCTTTACCCATGGGGTCCTCCTGTAGGCCTCCTGTTTCTCTTCTCTATCTGCTGATTCGGATCAGGACCGCGACTTCGCGATGATTTCTTCGGCGACGGACTTGGGCACCTCTTCGTAGTGGTCGAACTCCATCGCGTAGCTCGCCCGGCCCTGGGTCATGGAGCGCAGCTCGTTGACGTAGCCGAACATGTTGGCCAGCGGCACATTTGCCTTTACGGACTGGCTGGTGCCGCGGCCCTCCATACCGAGGATATGTCCCCGGCGCGCGCTGAGGTCGCCCATGACGTCGCCCATGAACTCCTCGGGCATGCTGACCTCGACCTTCATGATCGGCTCCAGCAGCACCGGGTTGGCCTTGTGCACGGCGTCCTTGACGGCCATCGAGCCCGCAATGTGGAACGCCATCTCGTTGGAGTCCACGTCGTGGTAGCTGCCGTCGTAGAGCGTGGCCTTGACGTCGACCATCGGGAACCCGGCGAGGATGCCGTTCTCCAGCGCCTCCTCGATGCCCTTGCCGACCGGTGCGATGTACTCGCGGGGGATCTTGCCGCCGACGATCTTGTCGATGAACTCGAATCCCTTGCCGGCCTCGTTGGGCTCGATCGTGATCTCGGCATGGCCGTACTGGCCGCGGCCGCCCGACTGGCGGACGAAGCGCCCGGTGCCCTTGGCCTCGCGGCGGATGGTCTCCCGGTAGCTGACCTGGGGCTTGCCGACGTTGGCGTCGACGCTGAACTCGCGGAGCATGCGGTCGACGATGACCTCGAGGTGGAGCTCGCCCATGCCCTCGATGATGGTCTGGCCGGTCTCCTCCTCGGTGTGGACACGGAAGGTCGGGTCCTCCTCGGCGAGGCGCTGCAGGGCGATGCCCATCTTCTCCTGGTCGGCCTTGGTCTTGGGCTCGACGGCGACCGCGATGACCGGCTCCGGGAAGGTGATGTTCTCGAGGATGAGCGGGTGGTTCTCGGCGGTCAGGGAGTCACCGGTGGTGGTGTTCTTGAGGCCGATGGCCGCGGCGATGTCGCCGGCGTACACGTCCTCGAGCTCCTCGCGGTGGTTGGCGTGCATCTGCAGCAGGCGGCCGATGCGCTCCTTGTGGCCCTTGGTCGCGTTGTAGACGTAGCTGCCCGCCTTGAGCGTTCCCGAGTAGACCCGGAAGAAGGTCAGCTTGCCGACGTAGGGGTCGGTGGCGACCTTGAAGGCCAGGGCGGCAAAGGGCTGCTCGTCGGTTATCCCGCGGACCTCGATGTGCTCCGACTTGGGGTTCAGACCCTCGACGGCGGGCATGTCGAGCGGGCTGGGCAGGTAGTCGACGACCGCGTCGAGCATCGGCTGCACACCCCGGTTGCGCAGCGCGGCACCGGCGATGACCGGGACCATCTGGGTGGAGACAGTGCCCTTGCGGATGGCGCTCATCAGCCTGTCGCGGTCGACCGGCTGCTCCTCGAGGAAGGCGTGCATGATCTCGTCGTCGTAGTCGGCCGCCTTCTCGATCAGGATCTGGCGGTACTCGTGCACCTTCTCCTTCATGTTCTCGGGGATCGCCGCCGACTCCAGCGTCGTGCCGAGGTCGTCGGTGTACACGATCGCCTCCTCGTTCACGAGGTCGATGACCCCGTTGAACTCGGCCTCGCTGCCGATCGGCAGCTGGATCGCGACCGCGTTGGCGCCGAGCTTGGACTGGATCGATGCGAGCGAGCCGTAGAAGTCCGCGCCCATGCGGTCCATCTTGTTGATGAACGCGATGCGCGGGACCTTGTACTTG
>JAXDLW010000055.1:0-96649 GCA_034666405.1 Chloroflexota bacterium
CAGGACCGCCACCACCAGCGGCACATGCTGGGCCAGGTGCCAGCGGCCCAGCAGGAACCTCGCGAGGCCGAGCAGAGGGACCGCGTCGAGGCCCGAGCCCCGCCCGAACGCCCCGAGCCAGACCCGCAGGAACAGCGTCCAGGCGACGATCGGGCCGGCGGCGACGAGCATGAACGCGGTGGCGCGCGGGAGGTTGCGCCGGGCCCGCTGGACCAGGGGGCCCTCGCCCGCCAGCAACATCGCGACCGCGTACGCCGCGGGGAAGACGATCGTGGTCTGGCGGGCAAGACCGGCGACTCCAAAAGCCACTGCCGCGGGCCACGGGGACCTGCGAGCATCGCGGAGATATACGCCGAACGCGGTGATGGCATAGGCCAGGGGCTCGGTCAGGTCGCGCTGCAAACCGACGAGCAACCCCGGGTAGAGACCGAAGAGCAGCGCAAACGCGGGGTGGCTGCCGCGCCGGCGAAGCCACGCCGCGACGGCGACCGTCCCCAGGCCGATGGCCAGCCAGTTGACCAGCAGGAGCGTGTAGGGGACAAGGTCCGGCCGGCCGAGGGCCAGGACTGCCGCCAGCAGCGGGTAGACCACCCTCGTGTAGCGGTAGGCCGGCTCGTCCATGTAGTAGCGGGCGTTCACCGGGTCCAGCGCCATGTAGTACCCGAACTCGCCGTCGTAACCGTTGCCATCCGCGGCTCCCGGGTTCGGTGGGTAGTGGTAGCTGGGGTCGAACTTGATGGCGGGGCTCACCGACGACTGCTGGACGAACCGGTACCCGATCCGCACGAAGTCCCGGGCCTCGTGCCCGGAGGCCAGGAAGGCGGCGATCCACACGGCATGGAACGCGAGGACGAGGAGTCCCACCCTGGCGGGTGAGGAGAGCCGTCGCGACAGTGCGTGGGCGGCGTTGGTCAAGCCTGCAGATCCTTCCTGTTGGGTGGCTGTCGCGATACTTAGAAGTTATCGGATGCACGGCTTGAGGAAGGCAAAGGGCACGGCGGCGGGGGCGACGCTGCTCCTGGCGGCGGCATTGTCCGCGTGCTCGGGAGGCAGCGGCGCCGCACCGAGCCCGGCGCCGCCCGTGGTGGGCGACGCGATCCCGGCACCCAGCCCGTTCCCCCAGGTCGCCCCGCCGGACCCCAAGACGTGCGCGAAGGTTTCGACCGCAGGCGCCAATGACCCGGGCTGGAAGGACACCTGGGGGATCTGGGGGGTCAAGGCACCCCCACCGCACGAGCTCGTGGCCAGCACCGGCGCCAACCCGACGATCAAGAACCTGACGAAGGGCGCGGTGTCCGACAGGGACGCCGACCTGTGGGGTGGCGCGCTGGCCCGCAGCCTGGACATCATCAAGTGGACCGAGGCCAACCTGGAGACCGATTTCTACAGCTCGGCGCTGAACCCGGTGGCCGATGGCCCAAAGGCGTACGCGGGCCTACCCCCGGGGTATGCCCAGCTCCGGGCCGACGGCGCATATTTCCACTGCTTCGACGACAACACCCGGGTGGCGGCCTACAACCTCGTCCACCTGGCAGCCGCCGCGCCGGGCTCGTCCGAGTACGCCTTCGTCCTCCAGGAGCAACTGGGGTTCAAGGATCTCTTCCTCTACAGCGACGGGCACACGATTCCCGTCTGGGGCCCGCTTTCGCAGCGGGACCCACAGGCGAAGCTGAGGGTGGTGGCGGGGCGCTATACCCACCACCCGATCCTGGGCGACGTCTGGTACGTGACCAGGGATCAGCTCTGTACGAGGAGAGACGATCCCGCAGACCCCTGTAGGGCCTACGGGATCGCGGCGCTGGGCTGAGCGCCCGGCTTTTCTAGCCTCGGTAGACCTGGCCGCCCTGGCCCACCGCGATGCACTTCACCGCGGAAAGGCTGCAGGCAACCGCGTCGAACTCGTTGGTCGTGGCCGGGCTCTTGGTGTTCAGGAACCAGGCCGGGCCTCCGTTGACGGTCGAGACCAACTGGCCCTGCTGGCCGGCCGCGGTGCAGGCGGTCTGGTTGCGGCAGTCAAGGCCGAGGAGGGTCTGGCTCGACGGGTTGGTCGTCGCGGGGTGCCATGACGTTCCGCCGTTGTTGGACCACGCCAGCCAGGCGGGGGTCCCGGTCGGGGTCGCGTCCCCGGCCTGGTAGCAGGAGATGCTGTAGCACGAGCTCGCGTTGATCGACTTCGTCGTCAGCGTCGCCGCGGGGGTCCATGAGGCGCCGCTGTCAATCGAGCGAAGAGCCGTCCCCGAGGCCCCGGTCGCCACGCACTCGGTCGCGGCAGAGCAGAAGACGCTGAACAGGTTCGACGTGGTGGTTGTCGCCCCGGAGGCCCAGGTGATCCCGCCGTCGAGGGAGTAAAGGGCGATGCCGTTGCTGCCGACCGCGACGCAGTGACGGGAGTCGGCGCAGCTGACCCCGTAGAGGTTCTGGGTGCCGCCCGACCTCTCAGTGATCCAGTTCGTGCCCCCGGTGGCGTGGGAGTTGCGCAGGATCGTCTCCTTGCCACCGACCGCAACGCACAGGCCGGTGCCGGGGCAGGAGATCGACACGATGCCGTTGGCCGCCTGGGCGGGGGTCAGGGTGTCCTGGGCCCAGGCCTGGGTGCCACAGCCCCCCGCGTCGGCGGAGTCGTGGTAGATGACGCCGGTAGCCACGCTCCCGTCCGGGTTGACGAGGTCCCCGGCAATGTGGCAGTAGCCGTAGGGTGCGGCCTGCCGCGGCCAGGAGGCGCCGAAGAGCCATGGACCGCCGTTGGGGGTGCTCGGAGAGCTCACCTTGGTGTAGTCCGAGGGGACGAACGTGACGGCAGCAGCCGTGGCGTTGACGCCGATGAGAGCCGCAGCGGTGCTGGCGACTATTGCGAGTAGCTTCTTCATCTTCTTACGACTCTCCAAGCTCAATCCCTGGCGGCAGGATCAATTGGGCGCGGGCTAGCGCCAAGTAGCCACGAACTATAGACGAGAGTCCCGTGAAGCTCAAGACCCGCGCAGAGCGGCCGCTTCGTGGGGCAGGGGGCGGTCCGGACGGAAAGCCGCCATCTGGGCCAGCTGGCGGCTGAGCAGGCGCTCGGACGCATCGTGTCGCCACGCGGCCGCGCCGGCTGCCTTCAGGGCTCGCAGCAGGAATGAGAACCGGATTGCCGCCACCAGGAGTTGCGCCGCAACCCGCCCCTGGTGTTTCTGGAAATAGAGGAAACGGCTGCGCAGGAATTGCAGTTCCATCCGCCCCGCAACCCCGGTCCGGGCGGTCGTGGAATGGCGGTTGTGGGTCAGCCACGCCTCATCAACCTGGGTGACCCGCCAGCCCGACCGGTGCATCCGGAACGACATGTCGACGTCCTCGAAAAAGATGAAGAAACGCTCATCGAACAGCCCCACGCCACGGAGCGCCTCGGGGCGAATGACAAGGCATGGGCCGTCCAACCAGCCCGAGTCCGTGGCCATCGGTCGCCGCGCGCTGAGGATGAAGCTCAGCGCAACCTCGCTCCAGAGCCCCGGGAAGCCCAGGAAGGAATCCTGCTGCTGCCCGCCGGGGTCCCGTACCCGCGGCCCGGCCAGGCCCACCCTGGGGTTGGCGTCGCAGAAACGCACGATGGCGGCCAGCGCGCCCGGGTCCAGGACGACGTCCTCGTGGAGCAGGGCCAGGTACCGGCAGCCGCGATCCATGGCCGGCCGGATGAGCTCGTTGAGGGTCGTCGCGTAGCCCACCTTGTGTTCGTTGCGCACCAGGTGAACCCAGGGGAACTCCCGCTCGATCATGGCCGCGCTGCCGTCGGACGAGGCGTTGTCGAGGACCGTCACCCGCCACCGCAGGCCCTCGCAGGCCGCGTTCAAGGACCGCAGGCAACCCGCCAGCAGCACCCCGTTGTTGGTGTTGACGATGCCGATTTCGAGATCGTCTGGCGCCTCGGCGGAGGGGGGCATCGACGGCGAGTATATGGACGCGGCTACGGCGCCGGGCGGAGGTCCGAACGCACCTCTGCGGCAACATCGGCCAGCCTGCCGAGGGCCTGGGGACGGCCCAGGCGCCGCACCGGCACCGCCCCCGCCACCGCCGCGCAAAGCGCGAACATCGCGGGGAGCCCAGATGGGGGAAGCAGGTCGGCGCAGTACGCCTGGCGCAGCACCTCGGCGAGCCCATCCGCCGCGGAGATCGCCTCGATGCCCACCGCCGGGCCAACCCCCAGGACGTAGATCGCCGCCAGCGGCATCGGTGTCCGGGCAAACTCCGCCACCCTGCCCTGCAGGCGCTTCTCGTGGTCCATCCGCAGGCGCGGCAGGTTAGCCGGCTCTTCCCCCAACGCCAGCAGGCTCTCGGGCATGAGACGAAGGTAGGGCGCACCCGCCTCGACGTGGGGTCGATCGCCGCCGCCCGCCACCACGACCAGGTCATCCGCCAGGAGCCGCGACCCCGCCCGGACCAGGGCCCCCGCGGTTGTCGACTTGCCCGCACCGGTGTCGCCCACGAACACCGCGGCAGCCCCATCCACCGCCACCGCACTGCCATGCAGCACCAGCGCTCCCCGCAGCTGCAGCAGGATCGCCATCACCGGGCCGAGCAGCACAAGCCGCAGGATTGATGGCCTGTGGCCCTCGATCGGGTTGACGACGACCTCCCCCGGGCGAACCAGGAAGGCGCCCACCTCATCGTCCACAAGGTGCACGGACCTCGCTGACGACCGCACTCGGTAGCCCACCCAGAGGCGGCGCGGCCGGGGCAGCCGGACAGGAGCGAGCGAGATCGTCACGTCCACCCGACCGCCGCGCGCGGGCAGCAGTTCAGGAAGCTCGAGGTCGGACCGGAGACGGAGCCCGTAGGCCTGGTATGTCCAGGCCCGGGGAGCGCTAGCGACCCGTCAGGGCCTCCGCACGGGAACCTTCGAGGGCCTCGAGCCGGCTCGCAAGGCTCTCGACCTGCATCTGCAACGTACGAACCTCGCGATCTCGCTCGCCCACCAGGTTGTAGAGGGCCTGGATCGCCGCGATGGCCACGCCGCCGGCGTCGACACCGCTGATGTGGCGGTCGTCGTCACCCACGCCGAAGGCCCGGGCGAAGTCCTGGGCCATGGGGCCGATGTGACGGACGTCGGCGTCGGCGCCCTGGTAGCTCCAGGACTCGACGGGCAGCGCCGCCAGCTTCTCGAGGACGTCGCCGACATCAACCGGGGAGAAGGCCGTCTTCATTGCGCGGTCGCTGATCGACTTGGTCCCATCGGGGCCCGAATGGGCCTTCCTGGTGAGATCGGCAACCCGGCCCCTGGCCGTGAGCGTGGGGACGGTGTATGCCTTCTTGACAGGCGGCAGTGAGCGGGCGTCGCCGCTGGGGGAGTCTCCGCGGGGCCTGTCTACGGCCCTGGTCGGGGGCTTCATCTCTTCCTGTCTCCCACTTTGAATTCGGACATCGGGGCTGCGCCAGAACAATCCGGGCTGCGCAAGAACGTACTGTAGCATGGGGTCCCTGAGTTGCAAGCCCTATTGACGGGCGGCTCAAGCGGCGACCCGGGGGACAGCTGGCACCTGCTGGAGCCACCGCGCGGTGCTCGCGACCAACCAGAGCATCAGCGCATCTCCCGGCGTCGGCAGCGCCAGGAACCTGGCGGACAGGGCTCGCACCCGGTCGCGGTCGGCGAAATCCCAGATCGCGCCGTCGCCGTCGATGATGTCGCGGAGGACCTCTCGGTCGGCATGTAACAGGCCGCCCACCAGCCCGCCGGTCATCGTTGCCTTGTCACCACGCCAGCGGATGTCGTCGGGGAGAACCCCCGCCATGCCCCGCCGGGCGACCACCCGGGTCCAGCCGTCCGCAAGCTTCTGATCCCCGGGGAGCGAGAGGCAGAATTCCATCAGCCGGTGGTCCAGGAACGGGAAGCGCGGCTCGATCGCCTCTGCTGCCGCGACCCGGTCGAGGACGCCCAGGGAGTGGGCGGTCAGGCCGGAGGTGAGCATCCACATGTGCTCCTCGCGCGCCGAATGCGGCGTCCCGCTGGTGGCGGCGCACAGGTTGCGGAGCCGGGCGGGCAGGTCGATCGCGCGGGCGAATTCCGGGTTGAGGGGGGTGGGTACGGCGCAACCCCACGGGTCCCGGCCGAGCATGACCCGGCGACGCCGCAGCAGCGTCTCCGGCAGGAGGGGCCGCAGACCCCACGTGGCCAGGGTGCGCCGGACCGGCACCCCCGTGCGCATGCGCAACAGCCGGGACTCGCGTACGAGCGCGGCGAAACGGCCACTCCGCACCAGCTCGGCGAGACGCCCATTGCCATGCGACACCACGTCGTCCCCCCCATCGCCATCGAGGATCGCCGCGCACCCGGCGGCGCGAGCGGCCGCGTACAGCCCCAGGTGAAGGCGCAGGCCGGGGGTTCGCAGCGGCTCATCATCCCCCGAGGCGGACCCGGCCGAAAGCGGGCCGATGTCGGTTATCGGCACCTCATGGGCCTCAAAGGAACCCCCCGCGAGGAGCTGCTGGACGTAGGCGCTGTCGGCGCTCTCTCCCAGTTGGGGGAAGACCGCGTGGAACACGGCAAGGTCCCTGCCGCCGGGGCCGCCGACCTGGCCGGCCATCGCGGCGATCGAGGACGAATCCAGCCCGCCGCTGACCATCGCTCCCGTGCGCCCCGGCCCCCGGAGGCGATCGGCGACGGCCTGGTGGAAGAGCGCTCGATACGCGTCGGCATATTCCCCGTCGTTGGCGAGCCGGGTCTCGCGGGAGGGGTCGAGGGCCCAATACCGCCGCGTGGCGACCCCGCCCTCATCCACCAGCATGAAATGCCCGGGGGCAAGCCGCCGAACCCCCTCGAAGAGGGTCGCCTCCTCGTCCTCCATGACGTCCAGGAGGTGGTAGGCGACGACTGCCCTGTTCAGCGCCGGTCGCTCGGCCAGCGCTGTCAGCACCGCCCGGATCTCCGTGGCGAAGACAAGCGTGTGCCCGGCCCGGTGGTAATGGAGCTGCTTGACTCCCACGCGGTCCCTCGCGGCGTAGAGAGTGCCCTGGCGCCGATCCCACACAGCGAAGGCGAAATCCCCAGACAGGTGCGCCGCGCACGCCTCCCCCCAACGCCGGTAGGCCTCCAGGATCAGCCTCGCGTCGCCCCCGTCATCCGCGGACCGGGCGGGATCGTCCATCCCCAAGGCGTCGAGCAGTGCGGTCCGATCGTCAAGGCGGGCGTCCGCAACCACGATGAGGTCGCCATCGCCGGCACCTCCCGCGAGGTCGACCTCGTGCCGCCGCGCCGCGAGCGCCGCCCGGCCGTCGAAATCCCGAAAGGCCTGGCCACCACGGTGCTCGCTGACGGCGAGCTGGCGCTCGACGAGGCGTTCGACGCTGGCGTCGCCGCCCGTGTCGAAGCGGGCGACCCCGGCTATCCCGCCCAAGGCCGCGGAGAGTAGCGCGCGATCAGGCGGCCCACGTGCAATGGGTAGTACAGGGCGCCCAGGGGGCGGGGCAGGGCGACCACCTGGCAGTCCCTGACGTTGGGTGTCAGGGCGCCGCGCCAGCAGTACTCCAGGCGGTCGCGGGCCCGCTCCCGCACCGCCAGGTGGAAGCGCGCCTGGCGCAGACCGCCGGGCGACAGGTCCACCGGGGCACCCTCCGCCATGACCGCGGCTGTCGAGGCCCGCAATTTGGTCAGGCGGCTGTCCCGGCGCATGCGGTCGGTCAGCGGGCCCGGCAGGGTGACGGCGAGGAGGTCGGTGGCCAGCGCGAGGCCCAGGAACAGCATGCGCGTTGCCCCTCGCGACTCGGCCGACGCGACCACCGCCGCCCAGTCGAGGTCCGGGCTGATGTTGACCAGACGGCCGACGGCGGCCACGTTGTCCAGCCACTTCCACCCGTCCTTCGCGCCGTGCACGCACATCAGGAGCAGCTCGTCCTCGGGCGCCGGGTACCGCACCGGCCGCCCATCGAGGTCGGCGCGGCGCGCTCGGGAGAAAAGGCCGGCGACATCGGTGGCGAACGCGAACTGCCGGGGCGCCACCCCCCAGTGCAGCTCGACGACGTCGTCCTGCCGGGTCATGGTCAGCTCGTGCCCCGCCCGCCGCATGACCATTCGCCCCGCGGGTGACGCCCGGTGCAGGTCGCCGTACCCCAGGTCGGTCAGCGCCATTCGTGCCGCATCCAGGTCAGCCGGCCTGACGAAGAGGTCGTTGTCCTTGAACTGGCGCATGGTGACGTTGCCGTAGAGCCGGTGGGCCAGGACCGCCCCCTTGTAGGCGATCGCCTCGATGCCCCGCGACTCGAAGAACTCCAACACTTCCAGGAGTGCGCCCGTCACCTGCAGGCTGCGGACGGCCCCGGCCTCGAAATCCAGGCGAACGCTGGTCCGGACGGTCTCGGGGACCAGGCCCGGGGGCGCGGCTCGGACCGCCGCCCACCACAGCGGGACGACCCTCAGGCGGGCGGCCAGGAAGCCTGCGCGCTCCCAGTCGATTGGATCCGCGCCGCGGGCGATGTCTTCGAGTTGCGGGTTCCAGCCGGTTCCGGCGGCAGCGGCACCGGCCCGGACAAGGTCGAACGCCGGTGACGGCCCGGCGCCGGGCTCAGCCCTGCCCGGTGCGGTGGCGGCCGGGGTCATCGTCCATCGATGTCGGGAAGCACGGTGAAGCCGGCCGCGGATTCGGCTCCGATCAGGATGCCGGCGCCATCCTCCAGCCAGGCATGCGCCTCGAAGCCGCGGCTCACATCCGAGGCGACGCCCAGTCGCAACTGCGAGTCGTGGCCGACGTTGCGGAGCAGCGCCTGGGCGACGAGGGCGCGGGTGAGGCAGGTCGAGCCGGGGACGACCGCCGAGCCCGCGTTCACCGCCCAGACCACCGCATGAACGGGGACCTGCCCGACGCGGCCCTGGCGCCGTCCGTAGCGGTCCAGTGCCGTCCGCACCGCGGCGAAGGGCCGGACCCACAGGCTGACGCGGGTGAGCAACAGAAGGACGACGGCTCGCGCCAGCATGGCCTGCTCCGCCGCGGGCCGGCGGCCCAGCCGCGTGATCCTGCGGATCAAGTCGAAACCGTGACCAGCCCCGCCTCAAGGAGCTTCTCGACGTACCGCTCGACATCGGCGCCCAGGCGATCGCCGGCAACCTCGTACTCCGCCTCCAGGGTGGCGACCACCGCGGCGACCGTCACCGGCTCCTGGACCAGCGCCCAGATCCTGGCCGCCACGTCGCGGACCGTGTAGTACTGGCCGCTGGCGACACCCAGGATGGCCACCTCGTCACCCAGGTCTGCGGAGACCTGCGCCCTGGTGGCGACGATCGAGGTCGTCGGCGTCAGGCCCACCAGACTTAGTTCTCGGCGGCCGGCCCGTCCGCGCCCGAACCGAAGGTCCAGCTGTGGGGAATCAGGACCGGGGCTCCCTCGAGCAGGAATGCCATCGTGCCCCGCGTCGGGGAGTCGACCTGGTCGACGACCCGGAAAAGGCGGAGGCGCTGCCAGTCCACGAGGTTGCCATAGCCCGAGTCCGCGCCACGCACGGCGCCCCAGAGCTCGTAAGCCCGCGGCAGCAGGGGCAGCTCGCCAAAGGTGCAATCGGCATACCCCTGCCCGGTGAGCACGGAGGGCGTGTTGCCTTCCTTGCTGGTGGTGGCCACCGAGAGCGCGCCGAGGCGCCCATCCAGGATGCCGAACGTGAAGATGGGTCGCTCGATCGGGCGGAGGGCTTCGTAATAGACGCGCGCGGTCATCGGCCGTCCCGACCTGAACTCACTGGACTCGTTGCCCGCCTCGTCGATCAGGGCCACCCGGGTGACCGACAGCCCTCGGCCGTCGACCCGCCCACCCAGGTCCTTGGCAACGCGCTCAGCGTGGACGTTGAGCAGGTGCTGCCGGACCGCCTCCCGAGCCGGGCCGTCGAACGCGACCCGCCCGTCGGCGAGCAGGATGGCGCGCTTGCACAGCCGCTCGACCGAGTTGAGATCGTGCGACACGAAGATCAGCGTTCGTCCCTCGCGTACGAGGGCGGCCATGCGCTCGACGCAGCGGTACTGGAAGCCGGCATCCCCGACCGAGATCGCCTCGTCCACCAGCAGCACGTCGGGCTCGAGGTGGGCGGCGACGCTGAACCCGAGACGCAGCTGCATCCCCGATGAGTACTGCTTCACCGGCCGATCGATCGCGGGGGCAATCCCGGCGAAGTCGACGATCTCGTCGAACCGCCGCGCCACCTGCTGGCCCGAGAGCCCAAGGATTCGACCGTAAAGGCGGATGTTCTCGCGCCCGGTCAGCTCAGGGTGCATGCCGGTGCCCACCTCGATCAGCGCTCCCACTCGCCCGCGGACGCTGACGCGGCCGCGCGTCGGATAGGAGACGCGCGTGGCGATCTTGAGGGCCGTGCTCTTGCCGGCGCCGTTCAGGCCGATCAGCGCGAATGACTCGCCTGCCTCGACCTCGAAGGAGACCCCGTCGAGCGCGACGATGGTCTCGGGCGGTGGTGGCTTGATGCCGGCCAGGCGCCGCGCGCCAGACATCAGCTCGTCGCGCAGCGCCCGGTAGGTTCGAGTACCCCGGTAGGTCTTGTGTACGTCGTGAAATGAGACAGCGGTAGTCATTCGCGCCGAGCCTATCCCAGACGGAGCCTCCGGGCCCGCTCCTTAGCATCAAGTACGCTTGAAATCGATGTTAGGAGGCCGGGTTGCCTGACCCGAGCGATACCCGCGTGATCGACAGTCCCGCGCCCACTCCCCACCCCCTGGACGCGCTGGACCCGCGCGAGCTGACCCGGCAACGCCGGCGGGAGGCGGAGCGCGAGGGAGAGCAGCACGCCCGCGTCGTGGACATCGAGGGTGGGCCTGGCTCGATAACCATCGGCGGGTTCCGCGAGCTGTACGACTTCCGCGAGGTCCTCTGGGCTTTCGTCGTCCGCCACGTCAAGGTGAAGTACAAGCAGGCGGCCATCGGGGTGGGCTGGGCCATCATCCAGCCTGGCGCGTCGGCCCTCCTGTTCACGGTGTTCCTGGGACGGCTGGCGAAGGTCCCCAGTGAAGGTGCTCCCTACCTGCTCTTCGCCCTCGGCGGCATGGTCCTGTGGACCTTCTTCGCAAGCGCAACGACGACCGCCATGGAGAGCCTGATCAGTGACCAGCAACTAGTGCGCAAGGTGTTCTTTCCCCGCGAGATCCTGCCGCTCGCGGCCGTCGCCGCCGCGCTGGTGGACTTCCTGCCGGGGCTCGGGGTCCTGATGGTTGCCGCCCTCTTCAGCGGTCTCGGCCCGAACCTGACATGGCTGGCTCTGCCAATACCCGTCCTGCTGGTCCTGGTGACGGCGGCGGGACTGGGCGTCGGGCTCTGCTCCCTGAACGTCTACTACCGTGACGTTCGCTACACCCTGCCGTTCATATTGCAGATCGGCCTGTTTGCCAGCCCCGTCGTCTACCCCCTGAGCCTGGTCCCCAGTGGCTGGCGCACCATTTACGCGGTCGCCAACCCGGTCGCCGCCGCGATCGACGGGATGCGCCGGATTGTCATCCACCACACGTGGCCGAACTTCGCCGTGTCCCTCGCGGCACTGGCCTGGGCAACCGTCCTGCTGGTGGCCGGGTATGCCCTCTTCAAGCGTCTCGAACGGGGCTTCGCCGACCGGGTTTGAGCCGCCCCGCGAACCGGGCCATCCGCCCGCTGATGCTGGGCATGGGCTGGTTCCCCGACCAGAAGGGAGGGCTGAACAGGTACCTCGCCGGGCTCCATCGCGAACTGGTGCGCCAGGGCGTCGCCGCCCGCGCCGTGGTCCTCGGTCCCGCTGCCGGACTTCCCGACGGTGTCCACCTCGCGGCTGACGGTGACGCACCCCTGCCGGCCCGGATGCGCGGCTTTGCCCGGGCAGCCCGGCAGCTCTCGGAGGACATCGATGTCGCGGATGTGCATTTCGCGCTCTACGGCCTGTGGCCCCTGCTGTCGCGGGCCTGGCGGGGCAAGCCGATGGTCGTGCACTTCCAGGGTCCGTGGGCCCAGGAGTCCGTGTCCGCCGGTGACAGGCGGTGGCCCCGCGCGTGGCTGAAGGCCCGGGTCGAGACCGCCGTTTACCGCCGGGCGAATGCCCTCGTCGTCCTGTCGTCGGCATTCAAGAGGGTGCTGGTCGAGTCGTACGGGGTGTCGCCCTGGCGGGTCACGGTTATCCCTCCGGGTGTGGACCTCGAGGAGTTCGAACCGGGCTCACACGACGTCGCGCGGAGGGCGCTCGGCCTCGAGCCCGGGACCTTCACGGCGGTCGTGGCCAGACGGCTGGTGCCGCGCATGGGGATCGACGTCCTGCTCGAGGCATGGGTGACGGTTGCACGGGATTCGCCCGGGGCCTGCCTCCTGGTCGTGGGCGAGGGCCCTGAGCGCACGACACTCGAGGCACAGGCCGCCCGGTCCGCTCCCGCCGGCTCGGTCAGGTTCCTCGGCGCGGTCGGGGAACAGGAGCTGAAGTCCTGTTACCGCGCGGCAGACGTTGTCGTTGTCCCCTCTCGCGAGCTCGAAGGCTACGGCCTGGTCGTGCTCGAGTCGCTGGCCAGTGGAACACCCGTGGTCGTGTCCGACGCCGGCGGCCTGCCGGAGGCGGTCATCGGGTTGGACCCTTCACTGGTCGTCCCGGCGGGCGATGCCGGGGCCCTGGCCGCGCGGATCAACGCGGCCGCGGATGGCAGCCGGCCGCTGCCTGCGCGCGACGATTGCCGGCGTTTCGCCGAAGCCTTCTCGTGGCCGGCGGTCGCGAGGCGCAACCAGGATGTCTATGCCGCGGCCGTGGACCCCGCGCGCGACCGGCGCAAGCGCGTGGTGTACCTGGACCACTGCGCCCGGATCTCGGGCGGGGAGCTGGCCATGCTGCGTTTGCTGCCGGCGATGGAGCAGGTCGACTGCCACGTGATCCTCGGCGAGGAGGGGCCGCTGGTCGGGCGGCTCCTGTCGAGGCATGTGTCGACCGAGGTTTTGCCGCTGGGCAGCCGGGCACGCAATCTCTCGCGCAGCAGCGTCACGGCTCCCGACCTGCCGGTGCTGACAACCCTCCAGACCGCGCTATACATCCTGCGGCTCACGCGGCGCCTGCGCCGGCTGCGGCCCGACCTCGTCCACACCAACTCCCTGAAGTCGCTGGTCTACGGCGGCGTCGCCGGTCGCCTCGCCGGGGTACCCGTCGTCTGCCACGTGCGCGACCGGCTCAGCGACGACTACCTGCCGGCACAGGCCTCGATGCTCGTGCGCGGGATCCTCAAACGGTTCGCCCGGGCGGTGATCACCAATTCCCACGCCACCCGCGAAGCGCTCCGGGTCGACGTGGCGGCGACCGAGATCCCGAGCCCCGTGACCTACGACCCCGTCCGCCAGGTCGCGCGCCGGTCCGGGGGCAGCGCGAGCGAGGGCCTCACGGTGACGATGCTCGGGCGGCTCGCGCCCTGGAAGGGGCAGCACCTGTTCATCGAGGCGTTCGCCGCCGCGTTCCCGGCGGGTGGTGCCCGGGCGCTGGTGGTCGGGGGGGCGCAATTCGGAGAGCAGGAGTACGAGGCGGACATGTTGCGGCTGGCCTCGGCGCTGGGAATCGCCGCGCGCGTGGAGTTCCTTGGGCATGTCGACGACGTCGATGCTGTGCTCGACCGGACGGACATCCTGGTGCATGCATCCGTCGGCATCGAGCCATTCGGCCTGGTCGTCGCCGAGGGCATGGCGGCCGGTTTGGCGGTGGTGGCCACCGACGTCGGCGGCCCGTCGGAGATCATCGAGGACGGCGTCAGCGGGGTCCTCTTCAGGACCGGCGACCCGGAGGACCTGGCCCGCGTAATGCGCCTGCTCGCGGACCAGCCCGAGCTGCGGGCACGGCTGGGCACGGGCGCCCGGGCGGCGGCCAGGCGGTTCGCCCCCGAGGTCATAGCCCGCGAGGTGAACGACCTCTACGACTCGATCCTGCGCGCTTCGTGAGCGTGCTCTACGTGCTGGCGTCCTCGGACCTCGGGGGTTCGGAATCCGCCCTGATGTCCTGGATGTCCCGCCTGCCCGAACTCGGCTGGGACACGGGCGCGGTCTTCGTCCAGAAGGAGGGGCGGTTGGCGGCCGGGCTCCGCGCCCGCGGCGCAGCCGTCGTCACGGGTAGCGGGGGCCGCTTTCGCAACCCGGTCGCCTACGGGCGCGACATCGTCACCCTGACAAGCCTGATCCGCAGAACCCGCCCGCGGCTGGTGTACAGCAGCGGCGCCAAGGCCCACCTCTACGGCGGGGTCGCGGCAGCGCTGACCCGGACCCCGGCGGTCTGGTTCGCCCACGACTACCCGGGCGGTTCGGGTTGGGTGCGGCCGGCGACCCGGGTCCCTGGCCGCATCTACGCCAACTCCGAGGGCACGGCCGCAGCGTACCGGCCACTCCTCGGGCGAACCCCGGGAGTCGTGTACCCGCCCACCGAGGTCGAGCGGTTCGGACTGGACGAAACCGCCCGGTCCGGGTTCCGGGCAGAGCTGGGGGCCGGCCCGGAGGAGACCGTCTTCGGTTACGTCGGCCGCCTCCAGCGGCAGAAGGGCGTGGAGACATTCATTGCGGCCCTGGCAGCGGCGCGCCAGTCTGAACCGCGGGTCCGCGGAGTGGTGGTGGGGTCGGCCCTGCAGGGCATGGACGAGGCCTACGAGGGCGAGCTGAGGCATGCTGCCGCGAGCCTCGGACTGGATGAGGCCGGGCTGCGCTTCATTGCCTTTCAGCCGGATCCTCGCCCGGCCCTGTGCGGCATCGACTGCCTCGTGCTCACGCCGCGTCTGCCCGAGGGATTTGGGCTGTCGGTGATCGAGGCGATGGCCGCCGGCCGCTGGGTCATCGCGACCGCCGAGGGCGGACCGCTGGAGACGGTGACCGCCACGACCGGCGAGCTGGTCACGCCTCGGGATGTCGACGCGGTGACGACGGCCATCCTGCGTTTTGCGCGTGAGCCGAAGCTGCGGCGTGGCGCGCTGAGTGAGGGGCCGAGACGGTCCCGGGATTTCGGTGCCGCCGCGTCAGCGCGCCTGGTGGCGGCCGCCTTTGCCGAGGTCGTGGGCGACCCACCGTCAATATGATCGGCCCGGTGCGGCAATCCGTGACGGTGGTCATCCCGACCAAGGACGCCGCCCATCTCCTCGGGGACTGCCTCGACAGCGTCGCCTGGGCCGACGAGATCCTGGTCATCGACATGCACAGCACCGACGGCACCGACGCGGTTTGTGCGAAGTACCCCAACTGCACCGTCCGCACGCGCGAGGACTACATCTTCGGCAACATGAATTTTGGCTTCGAGCTGGCGCGCTCCGACTGGGTGATGAGGCTCGACAGTGATGAGCGCATCACGCCGGGCCTGCGCCGGGAGATGGAGGATTTCCTGCGGCAGCCCCCGCCCGGGGTCACGGGAATGGCCGCGTGGGAACGCCTGGTGGTGCTCGGAAGAGAGCTGCAGTGGGGGCGCGGCAGAAGGCACCACCGCAAGCTGCTGTTCCGTCGAGGCAGTGCTCGTTATGCCGTCAGGAGTGAGCACGAGGACCTGCAGGCCGAAGGGCCATGGGTGGAGTCCCAACACGGCTATATCCACGAGAATTACGCGACGGTCGGCGACTACCTGCGCAAGACCGACTACTACACGTCACGCGACGTCGCCAGGGCCGACCTCCCGGCCTCCGCGCCGTCGGTGCGCCAGGCGTTTGTCGACGTCGCGCGTCCTTTCTATATGCACTACATCCGGCGCCGCGGTTACCGCGACGGCTGGGTGGGCCTGCTGGACGCGGGCATGATGTCGGTTTACCAGTTCGTCCTGTGGGCCCGCCTGCGGGAGCGCTGGGAGGGGGAGCGCAAGCGTTGAGCCTGGTTTCCTTCATGCGCCGCCCGGATGTGCGCCAGAGGCCCATCCTGAGCACGTTTCGCCGCCTCGGGATGTCGCTTGACCGGGCCGTCAGTCCGTCGCGTCTGCACCGCGAATTGATCACCCGCTTCGACGGGGGCGTGCTCGCGGAGGTCCGTCTCGACAACGACATCGAGCGCGCCCTGTATGTCTACGGCTGGTACGAATACGTGTCCTCCATCGTGTGGACGTCGTTGTTGCGCCCGGGCGGGACCGCCGGGGATGTCGGCGCCAACATCGGGGCTTTCACACTGATGGCCGCAGCACGCGTCGGTGACCGCGGCACTGTCCATTCATTCGAGCCGCACCCCGTCAACGCCGCCCGGCTGCAGCGCAACGTGGAGCTCAACGGTTTCGACCACGTCGTGATCCACCGGGTGGCGGTGAGCGACCGCGGCGGCGAGGCCGTGCTGCATGTTCCGGCCGGCGAGCTCGCGTGGGGATCCCTCTCCCGCCACGAGGCCGGCGGTGACGCACTGGCCGTCCAACTCTGTCCGCTGGACTCGGTCTTCGCCGAGGCGGGGGTGCGCGTCGACGCCCTCAAGGTGGACGTCGAGGGGCACGAGCTCGAAGCATTTCGCGGTGCCGCCCGCACCATCGAGGAACAGGCGCCCGTGGTGATGTTCGAGGTCAACGCCGAAGAGCACGAGGGCGCCGCCGCGGCATCGTCTTCGGCCTACCTGCGAGACGCCGGGTACCGGCTGTTCGGCATGAGCTGCCGGCGGCCGGGGAGCTGGTCACTGCAGGAGGTCATGGCCGGCGATGACCCGATGCGGTTCCGCGAGGACTGGGTCGCCCTCAACCTGCTGGCGTGCCGCCCCGGCTCGCCCCTCTGGGACACCGTCGCCGCGAGGGTGGAGACGGTCTGAAGGTCAGTGCCAGCGCTCCTTGAGCGCCAGCGCCGGCCGTTCGACGAAGCGATAGCTGAGCCAGGCCAGGACGAACGACCCGATGCCGGCGACAACATGGGCCACCGCCACGGGCAGGCGCCCGCCGAGGTGAGCCACCGTGAAGAAGAGCAGCGGTTGGTGCACCAGGTAGAAGCTGTAGCTGATCTTGCCCAGCCAGCGCGCGGGCGCCAGTTCGAGCAGGGTCACCAGGGGTCGAGCCAGCGCCGACATGCGGCGCACCGGCACCGTCAGCGCCGCCAGTAACGCCCCGCTGCCAAGGCCCACGGCAGCATCGGCCAGCAGGTAGGCCCGGGAGCGCAGCGGGAACGACAGAATCAGCAACACCGCCGCGACTGCCAGCAGTGCGGTCTGAACGCCAGTGCCGAGGCCGCGCTCCGTGAGGCTGACCGCGAGCACCGCCACCGCCATCCCGATGGCGAACATCAGACCCGAGTGGAGGATGCTGACCGGGGTGTAGAGCACCGCGGCGAACGGGGTCTGGCCCTGGCCCAGGCTGGCAAACGCCAGCACGCCGACCAGGAAACTCAGGGCGACGGGCACCCACACGGCCAGCGGCCTCGCCGGCAGCACCAGCATCACCACGGCGAGGTACGCGTAGAAGGCCAGCTCCGGGGTCAGCGACCAGGCCGGCTGGACCGGGGGGACGACCCCGAAGAGCGAGTGCGTCATGGTCATCACGGCCACCAGCCGCGGCAGTGACGATGCGACCCCTGCACCGGCCAGCAGGACCACCCCGGTGATGACCCAGTAGGCGGGGAAGATGCGCAGCAGCCGGTTGCGGACGAAGCGTGTGGCCAGCGGTCGCGTGCCCCGCCCCAGGCACCAGGCGGCCACCGGCAGGTAGAGCAGGAAGCCGGAGAGGACGAAGAACACCTCGACCCCCGCACCCAGGTTGGACAGGGTGTTGATCGCCGCGTGCCCGCCGTAGTGAAAGATGAAAACGGCCAGGGCGGCGGCGCCGCGGACGCTGTCCAGCAAGCCCAGGCGCTGCCCCCGCTCGATCGCGGTGGCGGCGGGTTCAGTCGACGCTGTCAGTTTTGTGGCGGGCGAGTGCGGGTCGGGCCTTGCGCGACCGGTCGCGGACCTCCTCGAAGATCGCCACCAGCCCGGCCACGGTGCGCTGCCAGGTGTAGAACTCCGCCCGGCGCACACCACGCTGTTCGAGGTCCTGGCGGAACACCTCATCCGAGAGGACCCTCACGATCGCCTGGCCGTAATCCTCGTCCGACGGCAGCAGCCCCGCTGGAGGCTCACCAAGCGCTTCCCGGGCGGCCCGCGCCGGCGTGAAGATGGCCGCCGTGCCCGAGGCCAGCGACTCCAGGTAGGTCAAACTCAGGCCCTCATAGGTGCTGGGCAGGCAGTACACCCACGCGGATCGGTAGAGCTCGCCCATGTCGGCCTCCGTCGCGACCCGGCCCATGTCCACCACCCCTTCCCCGGAGACGGGCTCGTCGCAGACCATCAAGAGCCGGGCATTGGGCACCGCGGGTCGCACCACGGTCTGGAAGACATCCAGCAGGAAGTCGCCGCGCTTGCGCCCCTTGACCGTGCCGACGAAGAGGATGGTCGGCTCCTTGGCCTTGGCGCCGGGGTGATAGACGCGGCCGTCCACCGCGAACTCGACCCGCCGTTTGACGAACGGGAAGTGCCGCTGGGTGGTGTTCGACATGGCGACGGCCGCGGGCGCCAGCGCGGCAGACAGCAACTCCAGCGGGTAGTTGAGGGCGGTCGAGGCCCGCCGCCGCCAGCGGACTGCCGAGAGCATCTCGCCAAGCGCCGAACCGTAGAAGCTGCGAACCCGGTTGCGCGCGAAGAAGAAGGGGTCGTCACCGTGCGTGGAGACGACGTCGAAGTCGCGGCTGGGGATCCGGTTGAGGAACCACGGCAGCGCCAGGGCGCGCCCGAGTACGCCTCGGGTGGCCCACGCCGGCGCTGGCAGCGGCCTGACCGCGTAGAGCGCATCCGGTGGCCGCGGGTCGGCGCTGAAGGCGGTGACCTCGTGGCCGGCCTCCACGAGGTGGTTGCCCAGGCGGTGGACCCAGTGGGTGACGCCGTTGTCCTTGCGCCGCACCGGGTTGGGCAGCGTGGTGTGCACCAGGGCGATCTTCATGCGGCCTCCACCGTCTCCTCGACCAATGACATCAACTTCCTGTGAAACTCGAGTTCGGAGAACCCGAGCGCGTGGTCGCGCAGGCGACCGGGCTCGAACTCCAGGGATTCGAAACGGGTGATCGCGGCTTCGAGGGCCCCCGGGGTCCCGGGAGGATACAGGACCCCCGTGTGCCCGTCGACCACCGTCTCGAGACTACCCCCCACGGCCGCCGCGATCACCGGGGTGCCGCTGGCGTTGGCCTCGAGGGCGGCCAGGCCCCAGTCCTCCTCGCCGGGGACCACCAGCGCCCTGGCCCGCCCGTAGAGGTCGACGAGCTCGGCGTCACTCACCCTGCCACGAAACGAAACAGTCGGGCCGGCCAGCGCCCGCAGCCGGGCCTCGTCGGGACCGCTGCCGGCGACCACCATCCGCCGCCCCAGCGCCGTGGCGGCCCGAACCGCCTCGTCGAACCGGCGGTAGGGTGCCAGCCGGCCCACCACGAGGAGGTGGTCGGACCGCTCCAGGTCGGCTCGGAAGCGATGGGTCTCGACCGGCGGGTTGACCACCACCGCGTCGCGACCGTAGTACTCGCGCACCCGGCCCTGGACCAGCCGGGAGGTCACCGCGAACCGGTCCACCCGGGCGGCGGCGCGGCGGTCCAGCCGCCGCAGCCAGGGCCGCATCAGGGTGCGACCAACTCGCTCCACGGCGCCCACCTGGTCGGAGGTCGCCCCGCACGGCCAGATGAACCGCGGCGGCGTGTAGCAGTAGCAGAAGCGCCGGTGAGCGGCCGACCCTGCGCTCTTGGCAAAGCCCGAGGCGTCGGAGAGGACCAGGTCGTACCCGGCCAGGTCCAGCCCCTCGAAGGCCATCGCGTAGGCCGCCACCATCGGGCGGTAGTTGCGCGCGTCGAGCGGCAGGCGGTCCGGCCACAGCGTCCGGACGTCCAGGTCGCGGAACTCCGGGAAGGTGGTCTTCGGTCGATACATGGACGTGTAGATGGGCGCATCCGGGAAGAGCCGGTGCAGGGAGAGGAGCACGCGCTCGGCACCCCCCGTGGCGACCAGGTAGTCATGAACCAGCGCGACCCGAATCGACCCGCCGCGCACCCCGGCTCTCAGGCGAGCGCGGGCTCGGGAGTCTCGTCCAGTTCCGGGGCGCCGGCGGACAGGCGCATGTAGGCAAGTGTCCCGAAGATCCACACGTAGAGGTTCTCGGGCTGCGCGACGAGGATGGGACCGGACAGGCCGGCGAGCATCAGGACGAGGACGATCACCGCCGCCAGGCCCCCCTCGCGGTCCCTGGCGACGTTCAGCAGGTACTGCTTGACCACGCCACCCAGCTGCCATGCCAGCAGGCCGATGAAGATGATGCCCGCCCAGCCCAGCTCAAAGATCATGACCAGCAACGCGTTCTCCGTGGACAGGGCCTCGTTCTGCACGCCGGCCAGGCTGGCCAGGACCTCGCTCCCGGGTGTCGCGCGGCCCATCCCGAGGCCCAACGGCAGTGTGAAGGCGGCGTTGCCGACCAGGCCGATGACCGCGCCGCGCCCGTTGAGGTACGTGTTGGTGTCCAGCAGCCCGACCACCCGGCCCTGCACCGCGCCGGGTGCGCCCTGGAACACGAAGGCCAGGCTGCCGCCGACGAGCATGACCACCAACAACCCGACCGCCAGCGACTGCCGGCGGTGGAAGCCGCGAACAACGATGACCCCCATGACGCCGGCGATCAACATCAGGATGGCTGTCCGCACGCTGCTCTCCAGCACGGCGATGGCGCACAGGATCGCGGCGAAGCCGACCATCCATTGGACAAGGGGCCGGCGGCCAAAGCCCATGTACATCAGTACCGTCGCCGCGAGCACCTCGACGATGGCGGCGTCACCCGCGCCCTGGGTCAGCCCGAACGGGCGCCAGACGAGGTGGCCGGCCGTGTCGAAGGCGAACGTGTACGAGGCGATGTTGTGCACAAACCCCGGGCCCCAGGAGGCCACGGCGTTGGGACCCACGCCCTGCTCCACGAGGGAGGCGATGGCGTTGCCGATGCCGGTTATCACAAGCGCGCCGACGACCGGGCGCGAGCTGTTGGGCTCGCGCAGCCCCAGGTACACCACCGGGACCACCAGCGCGGGGACGACGTACCCCTTCCAGCCACCCAGCGCGACCAGGGGGCGGGTCAGCGGGAGGAACGTCAGGAACGTCGCGGAGACGATCAGGAACCCGATCGTCTTCTTGAATGGGAAATCGGGTACGAGGGGCTCCCGGCGCATCAGCGACCGGGCCGCGTGCCCCAGGAGCAGGCTGACCAGGACGAAGTCGTTGCCCAGGTGCGCCAGGGTCTCGTAGGCAGCGATGTCCTTCAGCATCCCCGCAACGCCGCCGAACGCCACCATGGTCGCGATGCCCCAGCGGGCGGGCGCGGCGAAGGCCACCAGGGATGAGGCCGCGATGACGACATAGACCAGGGCCGAGTAGGCGCCGATGACGAACAGGAAGGTGGTGCCGGCCAGCGCTATGAGCGCGAGCAGGAAGATCGCCCCGGACGAGCGCTGCTCGCCCCCTCGCACCTGGTGGCCGGGCCGTACGGCGATCATGGGACCACGCTGAAGGCCAGCGAGCCGGCCGGCACCACGTAGACCGGTTGGCGGCGATTGAACTCCCTCAGCCAGCGGGTGACGCCGTTGACGCCGGACCTGCCGAAGTCATGCCAGGCGATGACGCTGCCGGGGTGACAGCATTCCAGCGCCCGCTCGGTGTCCGAGCGAACGTACTCGTAGGAATGCGCGCCGTCGATGAAGAACAGGTCGACGGTGCCACGGTACGGCGCGAAATCGAAGGTGGCGCTGTCGCCGTGGAGGCAGACGATGCGCTCGGCCTCCGGCGTGCCATCGAAGCAGAAGCGCTGCACCTGCTGGTGCTCGCCCTGGAACCTCCGGTCCATCGAGGTGCTCGCGAGGGCCGGCGCGGGGGCGACCTCGGTCGGGAGGTCCAGCGTGTAGATCGTCGCACCGGGTGCGTTCAGGGCCAGGTGCTGGGTGGTGTACCCGAAGAGCGTTCCGATCTCGAAGACGACCTTCGGCTGGACCAGCCGGCAGATGACCGTGAGGTTGACGATGTCGACCGCGCGGGACCCGATCTGGTGGAACCACGTCGACCGCAGTGCGGGGTTGTTGAGGTTGCCCAGCGTGATGTCCAGCTGGTTGGGTGAGGGCAGCACGCTGAAGGGGTTGCGCTCCGGGAGCCCCCGGCCGCTGGTGAAGGCCTTGTACAGGAAGAGGCTCTCGGTGGCGTAGTCGACGAAGCTTCGCGGTGAGCGGAGGAGCCCCAGGCTGCGGGCATTGGCGCCACCCAGGACATTGCGCACGGCGGCCAGGTAGGGGCGGCCGTTGCGTGCCAGGTCCGCGGCGCCCATCAGGCGACGGCCCGCGCGTACACCGCCTGCACCCTCGCGGCCAGGAGCGGCCACGCCAGCTCGCTCTCGAACAGCTCGCGGGCCTGCCGTCCGACCTCGGCCCGCCGCGCGGGGTCGCCGGCCAGGGCCTCGGCGCGGCGGACGAACGCGCTCTCGTCCAGCGGCGACGTGTACTCGAAGCCGCCCTGCACGGGGAAATCGTCCATCGGGTGCGCCAGTGTCGTCAGGGTTGGCAGCCCCAGCTGGAGCGCCGAGATGAAGCTGGTGCGCCGGCCGGTCACGCCGTCCAGGTACGGGAGCAGCAGCAGGTCGCACGCTGCCAGGGCCGCTGCCATCTCGGGCGGTTCGAGGTACCCGGTCGACACAACGCCGCTGACATGGCCGCCGCCTATCGCGATCGCCCGCGCACTGCCGCCGGCCGTCACGCGCCGGGCGACGTCCTCCGACAGGTGTTGCATCCGGCCCGGGTGGGACGACGCGATGATGCCGATCGTCGGCATCGGCTCGGGCCCGCGGGGACGAGGCTGCTCGTGCATTGCCAGCACCGATCCCGACGGCACAACCTGTGCAGGCACGCCCCGCAGGAAGCGCTTCCACCGACCGGTGGTGACGATGACCCCGGCAGCCAGGCGTGAAAGGAGCTGCAGGACCCCGTCCTGCGCCGCCGCCAGGAGCGTGCCCCGAGGGCTGAGCTCATAGCCGATGCGGGGCTCGTGGATGGTGATGACCAGGGGTGCCAGGCGCCGCAGTCGCAGGGCCACCCGGGCGGCTCCAAGCCCATACGCCGGAAAGCTGAACGGGACGTAGTGCAGGTGCGCGACGTCCCAGGAGCCGGCCTCGGGCAGCTCCTCCGGCGTGGTCAGCCGGCTCTCGTCGCCGCCGGCCTCGAGCGCCTCGGCCAGGCGCGCGGCGTGCTGGCCGACGCCGTCGACCTGCTCGCGGCTCCGAGGCACCACCTGCAGCACCCTCAAAGGGAGTCCGAGGTCGCCGCCCCCTCGACCGACCGGGCCGAGGGTTCCTTGTCTCGGGCCCCGGGTCCGCCGGGGTAGACCTCCCTGGTCATCGCCGTCCGCAGGCCGCGAAGCGCGTGGACAAGGATCTGGAGGTCGAACCAGATGGTGTAGTTGCGCAGGTAGTGGAGGTCGTAGGTGAGCTCCTCCTCCAGGCTGGCCGGGCGCCCGCGACCCACGAGCCACCAGGGGCCGATGAACCCTGGCTTGGCCGACTCGAGCAGCGGCTTCGCCTCGGCATATTCGGCCTCGCGGCCAAGCCGGATTGGGCGCGGACCGAGCAGACTGGTCCGGCCGCGCACGACCTGGACCAGGCTGGGCAACCGCGAGACGTGGGCGCGGGCGGCCCACGCCGGGTATGAGAAACGCCACAGGTAGTAGGTCCCGCGCCCATCCACGAATGGCTCGCGCACCAGGCCCATGCGCTGCGCGCCAAACGCCGAGTGGATGGTCTGGACCAGGATGAGGGGAAGGCTGAGCAGCAGGGCCGTGCCCCCCACGACGATGTCCAGGCTGCGCTTGAGGAAGGCGTCGAACCCGGTGATCCGTGCCGGGCGCGGGGCCAGGGCCAGGATCGGGCCCAGCTGTTGGGGGCTCATGGCCGTGGCGTGGAGGTCGTAGAGGCTGGGTACCAGGACCACCTCCGGCCCTCCCCGCATGTGCATCATCCGGACAACGTAGTGGAGGCTCTCCCACGAAAGCGCCGACTCCACCACGACCGCGATCCCGGCGTCCACCCGGGCACTGACCTCGACCAGCTGCAGGGGGTCGGCCAGCACCCGGACACCGGGCAGCGGCTCCGAGCCGACGGGCGCGTACTCGGAGAGGAAGCCGGCGACCTCGGTCGTCGCCGAACGGCTCTCACCCAGCTGGCGGGCGATCGCGACTGCGTCGCGGTTGGCGCCCACGATGATGGCGCGCATGACCTTGTGGCCGCGCGCCGACAGCCTGTAGATCAGCCGGCGAACCATGAAACGCCCGGTGCACAGGAACATGGCGATGGCCAGCAGCGACAACGCGGTGAAACCGCGCGAGATGACCGGCCCGCGCCAGAAGTAGGAGGCGGCCACGACCAGGAGCACCGAGGCGCCGCTGGCGAAGAGGATCCGCCGGTACTCGTCGATCCCGCTGAACAGGTTGGCGCGGCGGTACAGGCCCTGGCTCCACAGCAGGGCCAGCCACAGCAGCGCGATGAGCAGGAGCACCCCGTAGCGCAGCACGGGTACGGCGCGCAGCAGGTCGCCCTCGGGGGTGACGATGATCCGCGCCAGGTAGGCGAAGCCCAGGCCCGCCACCAGCGCGATGGAGTCGGTGACAACCAGGCCGGCGACCACCACCGGCCATCTCAGCAGCCTACGCGGCACCGTTGTTCACCAGCACGCGGGCTCCAGCGTAGTCGATATGGAAATCGGCTCGGGAGAGCCCCATGGTCTCCATCGCCCGCGTCACCGGGACCTGGGTTCCCTCGGGGCACACGAGCAGCAGGAACCCACCCCCGCCGGCGCCCGCGATCTTGCCCCCGGTCGCGCCCGCTTCCAGCCCCGCCTGGTAGGCGTTGTCGATGCCGAGGTTGGTGATGCCGGGGGCGATCTTCTTCTTCTCCAGCCAGGTGCGGTGGAGGATCGGGCCGAGGTCCGCCGGGCGGTCTTCCAGGAGCGCCTCGCGCGCCTCGTGGGCGTGGCCCCGCATCGCCTCCAGGGCGCCGATGGTCTCGGGGTTGTGCTCACGGCTGCGCTTGCCCTGCTCCTCGAGGATCTCGCGCGAATCGTGCGCCTGCTCCGTGAAGAAGATCAGCACGCTGGTGTCGAGCCAGTCCCGGGTCTTCACGCTGACCTCGAGCGGTTCGACCCTGACGCCGGCGTGGTCGAAATGGATCGCGTTGAGCCCCCCGAAGGCCGCCGCGTAGTGGTCCTGGAGGCCTATCGGCATCTTGAGGCGATCCAGCTCCACCGTTGCGGCGAGCTCGGCTATGGCGGCCTTCCCGGGAACCTGACCGCGAAGAGCGGCGAGGCCCTTGGCCAGCGCCACCGCCAGAGCCGAGCTCGAACCGAGCCCGGTGCCGGGAGGCATCTCGCTGGCCATGAACACCGAGTATCCAGAGCGAATGTTGAACTCGCGCACGAACGCCCGGGCATAGCGCAGCTTGCCCTCCTCCGCCACGTCCCCGTCACCGCTGTGGCGGAAGAACGTGGAGAAGTCCGACGAGGAGATGTGCAGGCTGTCGTGGCCGTTGGCAGAGATGAACACGTAGACGTATTTGTCGATCGCCATCGAGACCACCATCCCCCCGTGCTCCTCGTAGAAGGCGGGGAGGTCCGTCCCGCCCCCGGCAAACGAAAGCCGCATGGGCGCCCGGGCGATCAGCACGATCGCCTATTGAGTGGCGCTGGAGACGTCCGCAAGGGCACCCTCCCGGGGTGCTCCGTCCAGGATGAGCAGGGCCGCCGCCGACAGGTCGTCCACGACCGGCGCGGAGGCGGAGCCGTGACCGCGACCGCTGCGCACGACCAGCGGGCGGGCACCCGCAGCCACGGCGGCCTGGACGTCGCTGTCATGGTCGCCGACGAAGTAAGTCGCGGCGAGGTCGATGTCGAGGTCGGCGGCGGCCCGGAGCAGCAGGCCGGGTGCGGGCTTGCGGCAATCGCAGCCATCCTCGGGGAGGTGCTCGCAGTAGTACAGGGCGGCGATCGCCCCGCCCGCACGCATGACCTCCTGGCGCATCCGCCGGTGCAGGTCGTCAAGCTGGGCACGGGTGATCAGGCCGCGGCCGACGTTGGCCTGGTTGGAGACCACGACGATGCGATAGCCGGCCTGGGTCAACCGCGCCAGGCCATCCAGCGCACCCGGCAGGAACTCGAACTCGTCCCAGCTGACCACGCCGCCCGGGAGGTTGCGGTTGATGACCCCGTCGCGGTCGACGAACACGGCCCGGCGAGTGTTGCTGGGGGAAACGGCGGCGGCCGAGTCGGCCAGGAGCCGCGCTACGCAGTGCTCGACCACCAGGAACATGGACTCCACCGCGCCGTAGTCGTCCGACGGAACGTGAACCGCGAGGTCCGCGGCAGCCGCGGCCGCGCCCCCGTCAAAGCCCACCATCGCGACGACCGTCATGCCCTGCTCACGGGCCATGCGGATGGCCTCGAGGACGTTCTCGGAGTGGCCGGAACACGACAGGCACAGGAGGACGTCGCCGGAGCGACCGTGAACCGCCACCTGCTCCGCGAAGACCCTCGAGAACCCCGCGTCGTTGGCCCAGGCCGAGACGATCGCCATGTTGTCCGCGAGGGAGATGACCCGGAGGGCCGGCCGCCCGGCCACCAGGGTCTGCTTGGAGAGGTCGCAGGCGATGTGGGTCGCGATGCTCGCGCTGCCGCCGTTGCCACAGACCAGGACGGCGTGGTCGCCGGCCCATGCGGTCTCGAGGATCGCGGCGAGATTCTCGATCGAGCCCGGGTCGATGCGCTCGAGCAGGTCAGCCTGGGTTCGGAGGTAACGCTGCGCCGGGCGCTCGAGCTCCGTCATTCGCCCTCCCTGGGGTCACTCGCGTCGGGGTTCTGTCTTGGGGCCCGCTGGGAGAACCGGGTGTAGAGAGGGCGCGGCGGCGGGGGCGGCGCCTCCAGGCTGACCTCGGGCGCGAGGCCGTCCGGCGGGATCGGCGTGGGTTCAGGGAGGGGCGGCGGCGCTGGGACCACGGTGTCGCGGGTCAACGCATCGGACGCGACCGGCTCGGACGCAACCGGCTCGGAGGTGACCGGCTCCAACCTGGCCGGCTCCAAGCTGGCCGGCTCCAACCTGGCCGGCTCCGAAGTGGCCGGCTCGGGCGTGGCCGGCTCGGGGGTCACCAGCGGAGGCGCCGGCGGCTCGGAGGTCGCCGGCTGGATGAGCGTGGCGATCCGGGATTCGTCGGCGACTGCTGCCGGCACGGGGGGGAACATCGGGCTCCCGCCCCCCGGCCCGGCCGAGGTCTCCGGCAGGGTGGTCCCGCCGACCGGGGTGACGGGTACGGTCTGGCGATCGAGGCCGCGGGATTTGCCGTTGCTCCCGTTCTGGCCGTTCTTGCCGTTCTTACCGTTCTTGTCGGCCTTGGCCGCCGCCTTCGCGCTCACCTGCGTGCCCTGGTACTGGTAGTAGTAGTAGTAGTAGGTCCGGGCCTCGCCGCCGCGCACCTTGTTCAGGACGACACCCAGGATCGGCGCGCGCACCGCGTCCAGCGTCTCCTTCGACCGCAGGATCGCCGGCACCGAGGTCTTGCCGCGCTCGACGACCAGGATGACCCCGTCACACCGCCCGGCCAGCACGGTCGCGTCGGTCACGGCGCCGATCGGCGGGGTGTCGTAGACGACAACGTCGCACAGCTCGTTCAGCTTGGCCATCACCGAGGTCATGGCGGGCGAGCCCAGCAGCTCCGATGGGTTGGGGGGATTGGGGCCGCTGCAGACGATCCTCAGGTTGGGGACCGCGGTCTCCTGCACCAGCTCGTCGTTGGGCTCCTCGCCCATGATCAGGTTGCCCAGGCCCACGTTGCGGGTCTTGCTGAAGAACTTGTGGACGTTGGGGCGCCGGAAGTCGGCGTCGACCAGGATCACGCGCCGGCCGGCCTGGGCCATGACCACGGCGAGGTTGGTCGCGGTGCTCGTCTTGCCCTCGCCGGGGACGCTCGAGGTGACCAGCAGGTTGCGCATCTGCTTGTCCTGGACGGCGAAGTTGACGTTGGTGCGGATGGCCCGGTAGGCCTCGGCCATGGGGTCCTTGGAGTGCCGCAGGCTCACCAGCGCCACAGGGTCGGCGGAGCCATGCCTGCGCGCCCCACCGCGGAAGACCACGAGGCCCAGCAGCGGCATGTTGAGGCGGAGGCGCACGTCGTAATCGCGCTTCACGGTGTTGTCGAGGTACTCGAGCAGGAACGCCAGCCCGAGCCCCGCGATCAGGCCCGCGGCGACCGCGAAGGTGATGTTGAGGAGGGGCTTGGGGCTCACGGGGGTGGATGGCGGGGTGTCCGGGACCTCCCACGGCACCAGCGCTTCCAGCCGCGGGCTGGTCTTGCTGGGGTTGACCCGGGTCTGCAGCTCGTCCAGCGACTGGTTGAAGGCCGGGATGATCGCCTGGGCCACCTGCAGGGCCACGTTGGGGTCCCGGTCCCTGACGGTGATGCTTATCAGGGTCGTGTTGCCGCCGCTCTTGGCGGTGATCTCCCCGCCCAGCAGGTTCTTGTCCCGGGGAACGCCCGCGGCGACGAGCCGGGCCCGCACCGGCGCGGTGTTGATGAGCTGCACGTACGTCTCCACCAGTTGGTCCGCCGGGAGAACGTTCTGGCCGTTCGTCGGCAGGACGATCTGGGTGGGGTTGACCAGCGCCACCGTGTTGGCCTCGTAGCTTCGTGGCAGCTCCTCGGTGACGACCGCGGCCGTGATCCCCGCGATCAGGGTGAACAGCACGATCACCCATGCGAAGCGCCTTACGGTGCGCCAGTACTGAACCAGTTCCACTCAGGCTTCCTCCACGGGGCCACTCACAAGCGATGCCTGCCCCCCTGTGCGCACGAGCAGAGCCTCGATTTCGCTTCGAGTGTAGCGCCGGTCGCCCCGCGGTCCGACCCGCGCCGGGTCGACCAGGCCCACCCTCTCCCACCGCCGCAGGGTGCTGACGTGGACATTGAGCAGCTGTGCCGCCTGGCGCACCGTCAGGAGCCCGACGGGGCTCGCCGCCTCGGTGCTCACGCGGTCGGACCGGGTCCGGGTTGTAAACTGCGGCTCATCGCATCGTCCACCCTTTGCGCCTGCGCAAAACCGGGCACACTTGTGCGGGAGTGAGCAAACCTATCCATAGTTCAGCACAGGCGACCAAAGCTAAGCGCTGGAGCGCCCGCCGTCAAGTCCGACGCGGCGTGGGCGCACGCCTGGCCGGCCTCGGATTCGTGGTGGTCGCGGGCCTCGCCCTGACCGCCCTGGGACCACCGGCTGCCGGGCCGGGGCCGATTGCGGCCGCAGCCGTGGATGCGACCAGCGACCCGACGGTGGCACCCACGGATACGCCGACGCCCACCCCGGACCCGTCACCAACCCCCACCAATCCACCCACGCCGCCCGCACCGCCGCCGCCCGCGCCGACCAAGGCCCCGACGGCCCGCCCCACGCCCACCAAGGCCCCGAGCCCCAGCCCCAGTCCGAGCCCAAGCCCGTCCCCCTCACCTTCGGCGTCGCCTTCACCGGTGGAGATCCCGAGCGATAGTCCCCTCCCCGATCCCAGCCCGTATCGCTCCTTCGCCCCCAACGCCACCCGGGAGACCTCGCCCACAACCGTCCTGCTGACGGTGATCGGCGGGGTCCTCGCCCTGGTCACGACCGCATTGGTCGCCCTCAGGGTCAGCGGCGCGTGGACGGGGGGCCCCTAGCCTCGCCGTCGCCGGACGACTCTCCCGCAGCAATCCTGCGCCGGCGCCGCCGCCGGCGCCGCCTGCCGCGCTGGTGGCCGTGGGCCCTGGCCATCGTGGTCGTGGTGGTCGGCGGCCTGGAGACGATCCACCTGACCCGGGCCTACAGCGACCTGAACCACGGGGCGCTGGCGCTGGCTGACGCGTCGTCGGTACTCGGCCGCACGCCCGAGACCTGGGACAAGACGCGGGTGGCCAAGGCCGAGCCGCTGCGGGCGGAGGCCGAGGAGCAACTGAAGTCGGGCCAGGCGGCATTGCGTGACGACGCCCTGCTCAAGGTCGCTCGCGCCCTGCCGTGGGCCGGCGACCAGGCCCGCGCCGCGCAGCACATCGCCGATGGCGGAGTTGCCGGCGCCCAGGCCTTTGGTGACGTTCTCCAGGTGGCCGCCCACTATGCCGATGCTCGCACGGCGGCAGGGCCGCCCGGAGGACACCTCCTCGACCTCCTGTCTGCGTCGGCCACACCGCTGGCGCAGGCCCATGCCCGCCTCGCCCCCCCGCTGGCCGACCTGCGGGCGGACATGGGCCGTTCGCTGCTAGGGCCCTTGCGGCGGCGGGTGGAGCAGGCGGTGACCACCCTGGGCCCGGTCGACGACCAGGCCGCCGCGGGCGCCGTGGCCGGGCGGTACGCGCCGGCGGCCCTGGGCGGCCAGCACCCGGTGACCTACCTGCTGCTGATGGCCAACCCGGCCGAGCTGCGCCCCGCGGGCGGGCTCGTCAGCTCGGCGGGCTTCGTGACGTTCGACCGGGGCACCGCGACCGCGCTCGAGATCCACCCCGACGGCGTCTACAACACCAACCCCACCCCGCCGTTCGAGATCCCCTATCCCCTCACCCGCTACCTGGTCTTCACGCAGCAGTCGGCCGGCCTGAACGAGGCCAACTGGGATCCCGATTTCCCCAGCTCGGCGAGGTTCAGCCAGCAGATCTTCGAGGCCTCAACGCACAGGACGGTGGATGGGACGATCTGCATCGACCCCTACGCGATCGCGGCTGTGCTGGGGGTGACGGGCCCGATCACGGTTGCCCCGTACGGGGAGTTCAACTCGGCCAACTTCTTCAGCAAGCTCGACTTCATCGTCAATGTCTCGAAGGATCCTGGCACCGGCAAGCAGGCCCTCGGTCCGATCTCCCAGGCGGTGCTGCAGAAGGTCCTCGGCCAGCCGATCACCACGTGGCCCAAGCTCCTCGCCGCCTACCAGGCGCAGGCCGCGAGCCGGCACATCCAGACCTGGTTCGTGGACACCACCCTGGAGGCCGGGGCGGCCGCGGCCCACTATGACGGCGCCCTGGTGCCGACCAATTCCGACTACGTGATGGTGGCCGACGGCAACGTTGGCGCGACCAAGGGCGACTTCTACGTCCACAAGTCGCAGGCGCTGAAGGTTGAGGTGAAGCCAACGGGCCAGGCCCTCCACCAGCTCGACCTGACATACAACCTGCCCCCCGCCGTCGATGCCACCGACACCGCCCTGAACCCCTACGGGGGGAGCTACGGCGACTATTTCCGCGTGTACCTGCCGGACAGCACCCAGCTGACGCACTTCGCCATCCTCCAGGACGGCAAGGACACCGGGGCGAAGGTGGACCAGGTCGGCTACGACCACGGCAAGATGTTCGTGGGGGCGTACTTCAAGCTGCCGCGTGGCCACGAGGTGAAGGTGAGCCTCGAGTACCTCGTCCCCCTCGGCGCGGGCCGCAGCTACTCGCTGTTCGTCCAGAAGCAGGCGGGGATACCCGAGCGGCCGCTCGACCTGCACGTCAGCTACCCGGGCAACCAGCTCCGGGCGAATGCCCGCCTTGACCGCGACGCCGGCTGGAGGGTGGCATGGTGAGGCGCCGGTGGCCGATCCTCGCGATCGTCCTGGGCCTGCTCCTGGCGGGGTACGGCGGCCTGCGGCTCGCCCAACGAGGGCAGGGGCCGAGCGGGGCCCAGTCCACGAATGACCTGCCCGCGCCGATCGGCATCATCAGCCCCCACCCGGCGGCCAGCCCCACCCCGGCCGGGTACCGGGTCAAGGTCGACGAGCTGAAGATCGACCTGCCCGTGGTGCTGGGCGATGGCAAGGTCCCGCCCCTGTTCGTGGCCGCAGAGGAGCCGGGCATGAAGAAGCCGGGCCAGGGCGGGCGGTCGATGCTCTATGCCCACGCCCGCAGCGGGATGTTCGGCCCGCTGCGCAACGCCAGGGTGGGACAGCACGTCGAGGTGACCACCGCCGACGGCCGGGTTCTCAAGTACGCAATTTCCCAGGTGCTGCTCAAGGTCCCGGCCAACCAGCTGTCCTGGCTGGAGCAGGTCAACCACGAACAGCTGCTGCTCGAGACCTGTACGACCTACAACCCCAACGACCCCCGGATCATCATCGTGGCCGAGCCGGCGTGAGCCAGGCGGGGCAATGGCCCCCTCCCGCGGCGCCGCATTACGAGGCCACCAAGCGGGCCCTGGACGTCACCATCGCGACCCTGGGCCTGGCCCTCGGGTCGCCGGTTTGGATCATCCTCGCCGCAGCGATTCGCCTCTCCAGCAGCGGCCCGGCGCTCTTCCGGCGCCAGGTGGCCGGCCGGCAGGGACAGGCGTTCACCTACTTCAAATTCCGGACCATGCGCCAGGGGGATGACAGCCACCACCGCGAGTGGCTGAAGGAATTCGTGCGCAACGACGCGCCCTACTCGACGGAGCCCGGGCGGCCGGCCTTCAAGGTCGTCGCCGACCCCAGGGTCACCCCTGTTGGCCGGCTGCTGCGGCGGCTCTCGCTCGACGAGGTGCCCCAGCTGATCAACGTGCTGCGCGGGGAGATGAGCGTGGTGGGACCGCGCCCCCCAATCCTCGCCGAGTTCGAGCACTACGACGAGCAGGCGCGGAGGCGCCTCGCGGTCAAGCCCGGGATCACCGGTCTCTACCAGGTCACCGCGCGCAGCGCCGTCCCCTTCAGCCGCATGGTCGAGATCGACTGCGACTACATCGAGCGCAGGTCGCTGCGGCTCGACCTGTGGATCATGGCGCGCACGTTCGGCGCGGTGTTGGGGGGTTCCGGGGCAGCCTGACCGGCCTGGGGCCGGACGGGGTTAGACCGAGGGAACCTTCCGGCGACGGTCGACCAGGGCGATCCCGCCGACGGCGACGAGGATCACACCACCACCCAGCGTGGCCAGCCCGACGGCGGGCGACTCGGGGGAAGGGGCATCCGCGGTGCTGGCTGGGAGGTTGTTGCCGGTTCCGTTCTGGCCGCTACCCGGCAGGACGTAATCCGCGAAGGCAGGGGTGGCCAGGGACAGGGCACCGACCACGGCGGCGGTGGCTCCGAGACTGGTAACTAGCCTTCGCATCTGCAAAACCCTCATTGGTGATCGAGCTATCAGATCAGGACTGTAACACGTGGTCACCGGGTCTTTGGGGTTTTCCGGCCCCCCCGCCGCGCGCTTATGCTGGCTTCCCGTGGGCAAGGGAAAGGTCCTGATCACCGGGGGGGCCGGTTTCATCGGCGCCAACACCGGGCGCCTGCTGCTGGAATCCGGCTACGAGGTCAGGGCTCTCGACGCCCTGCTGCCGCCCGTCCATGCCGATGGCCAGGCGCCCCGATGGATGCCCGCCGAGATCGAACTGATGGTGGGCGACGTCCGTTCGAAGGATGACGTGAGCAGGGCCCTTCGAGGCGTGGACGCCGTCATCCACCTGGCCGCCTACCAGGACTACCTCCCCGACTTCTCGACCTTCTTCCACGTCAACACCGTCGGCACCGCGATGCTCTACGAGGTCGCCGTCGCCGAGCGCCTGCCGCTCCGCAAGATCGTCGTCGCGTCGTCGCAGGCGACCTACGGTGAGGCTGCCTACACCTGCCCGGACCACGGACGTGTCATGCCTCCGCTTCGCACTGAGGACGACCTGAAGCGGGGTCAGTGGGAGGTGGGATGTCCCGAGTGCGGCCAGCCGCTTGCCGTCCTGGAAACGGACGAGAGTGCCGTGAACCCCCACAACCAGTACGCCGTGAGCAAGTACACCCAGGAGTTGGTGGCGTTCAACCTGGGGCGCCGGTACGACATCCCCACGACGTGCATGCGCTACTCCATCGTCCAGGGGCCGTGGCAGAGCTTCCGCAACGCATACTCCGGGATCTGCCGGATCTTCACGATGCGGGTCCTGAACGGCCGCGTGCCCGTGGCGTTCGAGGACGGGGGGCAGCTGCGGGACTACGTCTGGGTGGGCGACGTCGCGGCCGCCAACCACCTGGTCCTGGGCGACCGTCGCTCCGACTACCGCTCTTACAACGTGGGCGGCCCGGAGCGCCACACGGTGCTCGAGTACGGCGCCGAGGTGGCGCGGGTGCTGGGGCGTGAGGAGCTCCAGCCCGAGACCCCGGGGCTCTACCGCTTTGGCGACACCCGGCACGTGGTGTCCTCGTCGGCGGCGCTGAAGGAGCTGGGGTGGGAGCAGACCCTGCGGGTGCCGGAGATCGTCGCGAGGTACGCCGAGTGGGCCCGGAGCGAGCCGGACGCCGCAGACAACCTCGACGCCTCCCTGGCCCGGATGCTGGAGCTGGGCACTGTCCGGAGGGTTGGGGCCTAGTAGCCTCCGCGGCCGTGGCGCACCACGGCGAAGGTCTTCCACAGCACCATCAGGTCAAGCGCCACCGACCAGTTCTCGACGTAGTGCAGGTCCAGCCGCACCGCCTCCTCCCAGGGCAGGTCCGTGCGCCCGTTGATCTGCCAGAGGCCCGTCATCCCCGGTTTGACCAGGAGCCGGCGGTGCAGCTCGTCGCCGTAGCGCTCGACCTCGCTGGGAAGGGGCGGCCGCGGCCCCACCAGCGACATCTCCCCCCGCAGGACATTGATGAGCTGGGGAACCTCATCCAGCGAGTGCCGGCGCAGGAAGGCACCGACCGGCGTCACCCTGGGATCCTGGCGGATCTTGAACAGGACGCCGTCATGCTCGTTGTGCTCCTCGAGCTCTGCGCGGCGATGCTCGGCATCGATGGTCATGGTGCGGAATTTCCAGATCCTGAAGACCCTGCGGTCGCGGCCGACGCGCGCCTGCTTGAAGAACGCGGGCCCGCCATCGCCAAGCTTGATGGCGATGACGATCGCGATCATCACTGGGGTCAGGACCAACAGCAGCACCGCGGCGATGGTCCAGTCGATCACGTCCTTGGCGATGCGCCGGGCGCCCGCGAAGTCCGGCTGGTCGATGGTGAGCAGGGGCAGCCCGTCCACCGGGCGGACGGCGATCCGGGGACCGGCGAAATCGGATACCGCGGGGGCCACCACGAGCTCCACCTGCGACCCTTCGAGCCGCCAGGCCAACCGCCGCAGGCCGCCCTCGCCAAGGGTGCTGGACCCGGCGATCGCGATGGTGTCGGCGCCAACCGCCAGGGCCGTGGGCAACAGGTCGTCCAGGTCGCTGTCGAATACCGGCACCCCGGGCCCGACCCCGGCCGGGTGGTGGCCCGTGTCGAGGTGACATACGGCGAGGACGCTGAAGCCGGCATAGGGTGCGCGCCGCATATGCCGGACAACGTTGGCGACCTCCCGCGTCGAGCCCGCCACGAGCACCCGGTGGATGGCGCGGCCCTGCCCGATCATGTGGTGCAGCCACTTGCGACCGCCATACCGGCCCACCAGGGTCAGGGGAGTGAGCACCAGGGCGGTCACCCCGACCCATTCGCGGGACAACTGGGCCTTGAGCAAAAAGGATGCGATCGCGGCCATCGCAAGCAAAATGAGCCCGGCGTTGAACACCCTTCGGAACGGCTCGGCGCCGGTGGTTATCCACCGCCGGTCGTAGCTGCCCACGGCGGCGAGGGCTCCCACCCAGGCCACCGGCAGTGCGACAGTCAGGAGCTGGTATGACGCGCCGCGGGCGTCGTCACCGAAGCGGAACTTGAAGGCAACCAGCCCGGCCACCAGGGCGCACAGCACGTCGATGGCCCCGGTGACCAGGGCCCACCTGCGGAGGCTGAATGGCGTGCTGAGCGCACTCGAGGCTGATGGTGCTGCCCGGCGGCGGCTGACGAGGTCGGCGTCGTAGGCGCTCACGGGAGCTTCAGAACCACGGGCATGCTCGATTTCGACGCCAAATTCCCACCGCGCGACAATGCCCCTCAACAGGGGCCTCATACGCTACCGGCTTGGTACGCCGTACGTCAATGAGTTTCGGGCACTGTGGCACCACAGAGAATCGACGTGCCGGCCGGAAGGGAAAGGCCCAGCGCAGCACCCGGTGCGTCGACCGTGACCATCGTTCGGTGCCCCGCGTCCAGGCTGAACTCCGCGGGTTTGGTCTGGATGGCCGGGTCGTCAGCGCCGGCAAGCGACAGGTGCATCTTGCCGCCCCGGGTCGAGGTGACCGTGAACCTGAGCGGCCCCGGGCCGAACCAGGCCATCGAGGCATCCCCGACCGAGTCCACCGTCGTGCAGGTGCCGGGCCCTGGGGTTCGCGCCATCCCCACCGCCCGCTGGGCGCTGGTCGTGGTTGAGGGCGCGGGCCCCGATGCGGCGCGGATCGTCACCTCCAACTGCAGCCTCGCCTCGAGGGTCGCTGAGTCCCTGTCCGGCGGCGCGTCGGCCACCTGCACCAGGCCATCGCCAAGGAGCTTGCGCATCCCCGCGATGTCGAGCACCTCGGGCTGGATCAGGGTGCGTTCGGGCGCCAGGATCGGGGAACCGTCCGACAGCAGGCGCGCCGCCGCCAGGATCCGGGCGCGCTCTGACGCGAGCACCGTCGCCACAGCGTGGCCCGAAACGTTCAGCTGGTACACGTTGCGCAGGCCAATCGCGCCCAGGATCAGAAGCACCAGGACCAGCCCCAGGCGGTCGCTGGCCAGCCGCGTCAGGACAACGGCCGCAGGCACCAGCAGGATGGCCGACGCCTCGTAGACGTAGCGTGACTGCGTGGCGTACTGGGGCCCGAAGACCAGGCGGCCGGGGCCGATGGCCAGGAAGAACAGCACCGAGCCAATCGCCAGCGCGGTGGCCGGCTGCCCGGAGACCTGCTGCCACGGTCGGGCCCGGAAGAGCCCGTAACCCAGGGCCAGCACCAACACGGCCCCGGCTCCGACCAGCCCGGAGATCCCCTCCATCGCCCCGGTCAGGCCACGCCAGACGAAGTCCGGCAACTGCAGGTACTGGCTCCTGGAGATGAGGCCGAGGGCGACGACGTGGCTGCGGCCCACCCAGACGAACCACACCAGGTAGAACGTGAACGGCGCGCTGAGCACCAGCAGACCGGCCCGGCGGCCATGACGAAGCGCGGCAAAGACCCCGGCGACCAGCGTGAAGGCGACACCCAGGCCGGAGCAGAACATCGATGCGAGGCACAGCCCCCACGCCAGGGAAAGCGTCCTGGAACTGAGCGGCCGGGGCTTGTCCAGCGCCAGTACTGCCGCCAGGCCGAACGCCGTCGAGCCGATGAAGCTCATCTGGAACGGCGACGTGACGTTGTCGAAGCCGCCGCCGACCGCCAGGAACACGGCCACCAGCGCGGTGCAGATCCAGGGGTCCGCGCCGGCGCGCCGCGCCAGGCGCCAGAGGACGTGCGCGGTGGCGACGTGCGCCGCCGCCAGGACGGCGACGAACGGCAGGTACTGGCGCATCCCGAACAGCGCCAGGAGCACCTTGTAGACCAGCAGCGGGATGACCGACAGGTGCTCGTTGTGCGGCAGGAAGATGTCCTGTGGTCGCTGCGACAGGTCGTAGTGGACCAGGAAGTCCCACTCGTCGCCCCGGAACCAGCCGTGGCGATTGACCACCAGGACCAGCGCAAAGCCCGCCGCGAGGGAGGCGATGTGCGCCAGGTTGGCCCACGTGGGCGACGGCGCCCGGCGCGATGTCTGCATCAGTGCAGCATCGCCTCCGCGGCCTGCTCGCCCAGCTCGATCGAAAAGTTGATGCCCCGGTCCCAGGGGTAGATCTGCGCCATATTGGCCACCACGAGGCCACGCACGCCGGATTGCAGTGGTGGGCGGCCCAGTCCCCAACCCGGCGGCACAACTGGCTGCGCCGCCGGCGCGCGGAAGACATGGACGGCCAGCGGGCTGTCGAACTGCGGCGAGAAGGCTCGGGATGCCGCCTGGAGGAAATGTGCCCGGATCTCTTCGTCCGTCTGCTCCAGCAGCGGGTCGGACGGCGGCACGTAGCGGCCCAGGTAGACGATGGTGCGGCCGCCGTAATCGGCGGTGCCCACGAGCCTCGTGTGCTCCACCGCGACCGTGAATGGCAGGTCCGAGTCGCCCACCGTCACCCAGTAGTACGGCAGCGCCGAGGCGGCCAGCTCGACCACCATGACCACCGCGTGGTGATAGTGGATCCGCTCGCACCTGGCCCGGTACTCGGCCGGCAGCTCGGGGACCACCTTGGCCAGGACTCCCAGAGCCGGCGTCCAGATAACGCCATCAACGTCAAGTCGCCCGTCCTCGGTCTCGATGTGCGTGACCTGGCCACCGCTCACGCCCAGCGCGGTCGCCCGGGTGCCCAGCCGGACGTCGACGTCGCGGTCTGCGGCGCGCCGCGCCAGGGCGTCACCGAGCTGCTGGAACCCGCCGCGCAGGTAGCCCAGGCGCTCGCCCCGGCCGACGGCGCCTCCCACCCGTGCGCGGAACCGCGCCCACAGCCAGGCCATCGACACGAGGCCCAGGTCGGTGCCGAACTTGGCCTCCAGCAGCGGCTTCCAGAAGACCTCGAGTTCGGTCGCTGAGGCATGTGCCTGGAGCCAGGCCAGCGCGGTCACATTCTCGAAGGCGTCGGGGTTGGCGGTGGTGCTCAGGCCCCGGATTCGGAGGCCGAGGCGGACCCGGTCGCGCAGCGGCAGCGCCGGGAACCGGAGCAGCGACATCGGCGTCCCGAACTTGTGCAGCCGGCCGCCGGTGTAGAAGCCCATGTCTGCCGGGAGAAATTCGAGACGGTCTCCAAGCCCCAGCTCGCGGATCCAGGCGTGGGCGATCGAGTCACTGCGGAACAGGTGGTGATAGAAGCGCTCGACCGAGGTGCCCTCGACCGAGAATCCCGATGCCAGCCCCCCGGCATGCGGGCTGGGGTCGAGGACGACGACATCGCGGCCGGCCTCAGCCAGGCGGATGGCGGCGGCCAGCCCACCAACGCCGGCTCCCACCACCGCGACCCGACGGCCGGGAGTCGAGGATGCGCTTGGCACGCGAAAAGGTACCTGATGGGGCCACCCGTAGACTCGACAACCGTGAATTCCCAGGCGGTGAATTTCGGCGACTGGCAGTGCCCGGTTTGCGGCGGCACGGAGGCCGCCCCCGCCTTCCGGCGCAACACCGGAGGACTGCGCCCGACGGCCGACAACTTCAAGCCGAGCGCCGAACACTTCGGGTCGACCGCCTCGGAGGTGCTGCGCTGCACGGCGTGCGGCCACGGCTCGCTGGCGACAATGCCCGCCGACACGATGGTGATGGAGGCTTACGAGGACGCCGCCGACCCGGTCTCACTGCGCGAAGAGCCGGGCCAGGTTGCCACCGCCGAGCGGGCGCTGGCGGACATCGAGCGCTTCGCCACGCCGGGCCCGATGGTCGACCTGGGGTGCTGGACCGGGTCGTTCATGGTGGCGGCCCGCAACCGCGGCTGGGATGCCGTCGGGATCGAGCCGTCGGACTGGGCCCGCGCCCGGGCGGTGGAGCGCGGGCTCGATGCCCGCAAGGCGGACCTGTTCGCGCACGGCCTGCCGGAGAAGAGCTTCAGCCTGGTCGTGCTGTGTGACGTGCTGGAGCACCTGGCCGACCCGCGGGCAGGGCTGGGGGTGATCGCCGGCCTCCTGAAGCCGGGCGGCGCCCTGTACCTCACGATTCCCAACGCCGGCAGCCCCCTGGCCCGGGCGCTGGGGCGGCGGTGGTGGTCGGTGCTGCCGATGCACCTGCAGTACTTCACCCCGGCGTCGCTGCGGATGGCGCTGGAGAGCTCGGGCTTCTCGGTGCGGTCATCGCGCTCGCACGCCAAGGCCTTCACGGCCCGGTACTACGCCGAGCGCCTCGGCGGCTACAGCCCGCAGCTGGCGCGGGGGGTGGTCGGCCTGGTCAATGCCGTCGGAATGAGCAACCGCATGGTGGCCCCCAACTTCGGCGACCGGCTGGCCGTGATCGCCACCCTGGAGTCCTAGGTCCGGCGCCTCATCCGCAGGTCGAGGAACGGACGCTCGAACAACCGGTAACTGGCAGCGGCGGCGGCCAGTGAACAGGCCAGCAGCACCGTGACGCCGATGGCCAGCAGCCGGTAGGGGCCTGCTGGTGCCCACGCGGGGCTGCCGCCACGGACCAGCCCGAGGTCCAGGGCGATGCCCCAGTGGACGAGGTACAGGCTGTAGGAACGGCGGCCCACCCAGCGGAGCGGACCGTTGTCCAGGAGACGCCACGCACCGTGGCCGCACCACTGCCACCAGAGCGGCGCCGCCACCACGCACCCGCTCGCCACCGCCGCCAGGAGGGTCCGCCAGGTATGCGCGGTGTGTATGTAAGCGGGGAGGTACGGCCCGGCCAGGTGGTTGAGGCAGAAGAACCCGGCCGCCAGGAGGAGCAGGAGAAAGGCCGCATGACGCATGGCGGGCCGCGCGCGCAGCAACGGCGCGACCACCGGCTCCAGGACCGCCAGCAGGACCCCGGGCGTGAACGCCACCAGCATGGCGGGCAGGCTCCTCAGCCATACGTCGTCTATGGGGGCGCTGCTGCGGAAGTACAGGCTCCCGATGGCGAGACCCAGGACCACGGCGGCCAATAGGCCGGCCCGTCCGACTCGACGCCCGGGTCGGGGCGCCGCGGCCAGCCCAAACAGCAGCACCGGGACCAGCAGGTAGAACCCGATCTCGACATCCAGGGTCCACGCCGGCCACACCAGCTCGGCCGCGCGGTTGAAGGGGTTGAAGTTCTGGGCGAACCCGAGGACCGGCAGGATCTCGAATGGCTGTGAGGTGAAATATCCCCGCGGAAACCGGTCCGGGAGCAGCAGGTGGCGTGCAAACAGCAGGCCGAATATCGCCCAGTAGGCGGGCACGATCCGGAGCAGCCGGTTGCGGACGTAGCGCCCGAGCCCGGGCATGTCGCGGCCGTCCACGTAGGCGGCGGCGAACGACCGCGTGATGAGGTAGCCCGACAGTACGAAGAACAGGTACAGGCCGAGGTCGAGGTGAGAGAGCACCGCGCCGGCCAGGGGCCCGAACACCAACGGGTAGTTCAGCTGGTGGCCCAGCGCGATGCCCTCGGCGACGTGGAAGACCAGCACCGATGTAGCGGCGATGGCCCGGAGCGGGTCGCCGGCGATGAAGCCCCGGGGTGCTGCTGCCGGCGCCGCCAGGCTCAGAGGACCCGGGCGCCCACGGGGGCGACGATCGCCCGGCGAAGGAGCAGCGCGAAAACGGCAACACTGGCCGCGAACAGGCCGATCATGGCGGCCTGGTAGACGTGCACGGCAGGGTAGTTGTCGAAGTGCAGGTAGAGGATCGCGATCGGCAGACAGAGGTACGCGGTGAGCAGCGCCGACCAGCGCCGGCTGGCCGCGATGAAGAACGGCATCCCCCACAGGACGTACTGGAAGAAGAACCCGCCCAGGAACACGTAGACCGTCAACCAGAGGAGCACCGCGCTGTCCAGCGCGGGGGTTCGCTTTCGCAACAGCAGCGACCCGACCAGGAGGAGGGCGGCGAGGACCACCTGGCCGGCGTGCTGTGAGATCCAGATGTTGACGGCCGAGGCCTGCACGTTGACGCCCAGCTGGAAGTAGTCATAGACCAGGTTTGGCTGCAGCAGCAGGCTCGCCCCGCCCAGGCCGGGAAACGACTGGTAGCTCGCGACCGCCCGGACGCCGGCGGCGTCCTTGACCAGGAAGGGCACGAACATCGCCAGCGGCACGGCCACGGCGGACCCGGCGATCAAAAGGCGCTGGCGCCACCCCCTGGCGGTGGGCAGAAGCGCCAGCACCATGAACCCCGGGACGGTCTTGAATGCGGCCCCCAACCCGATGAGGAGGCCGTGCACGACGGGGCGTTCACCCGGGCGCCGATCCCAGGAGAACACCGCGACCAGGGCGGGCAGGGTGGCCAGGCCGTCGAGGTGCCCGTGGTACGCGCTGATGACGATGAACGGCGGGCCGAGGGCGACCAGGACCAGCGCTGCCAGTCGCCGCGGCACCGACATTCCCTGCCGCCGCAGGTACTCCTGCACCACCAGCGCGGTCGCGGCATCGGCGATGACCAACGGCAGCTTGATCCAGAATCCAAAAGTGCCGCTGAGTCGGTGGTCCAGCGCGCGCGCCACCAGGGTCCATGGCATGAAGCCCGGCGGGTAGGGCCAGCTGGGGACGGGCGCCGTCAGGGCATTGACCGGCGTGTACACGTGGAAGCGGTACTGGATCAGCCCGTCCGCAACCCGGGCGTAGCTGCCCATGTCGAAGATGTTGAAGGACGGCTGCAGGGCGATGACCAGCCGGACGGCCACGCCCAGCGCGACGACTACCCAGAAGAGCGGCGGGATGGAGGGCCTGCGGGCCGGCGCGTCAAGCGCCGAGCCCGGGCTGTCCTCAGCCGGTGTCAACTCCCGGGCGCCCAATTCGCTGAGGATGATAGCCGCCGCGACCTCCCGACACGAGCCGCCACCAGAGGTAGGCAAGCGCGCCTGCGCTGGTCAGCCAGAACACCCCCATGAGGGCGACATAGACCGCGGTCGCGTGCGGAATTCTCAGGTGCGTGTAGAGCAGGGCGCCGGGTAACGCCACCAGCAGCTGGGCGGCGGCCGCCCAGCGCAGGTGCCCGGCTGTGAGCAGGAAGGGCAGCCCCCAACAGAGGTACAGCGGCGCCGTGCTGGGACCGAACGCGAACATGGTGAGCCAGACCATCAGGGCCGCCGTCGCCGGGTCGGTGCGGCGGCGCCACATCACGCCGGTCAGCACCAGCAATGCCCCGGCGGTGACCTGGGAACCATGGAGTGCCAACCACACAGTCGGCTGGGATGGAGCGACCGCGGTGCCGGCCAGCCAGAACCGCATCAGGGTGGGCTGGATGACCAGGCTGGGACCACCAAACCCCGGCACGCCTGCGTAGTGGCGCAGGGCGAGAACCCCGCCCGGGTCGGCGAGCAGGAAGGGCAGCAGGCCGGCGATCGCCGGGCCGGCGGTCCATCCCAGCAGGGCCAGGCGCTCGCGGGTATCGCGGGCACTGGGCAGGAGGGCGAGGACGGCCAGCACCGGGACGGTCTTGACCAGCACGCCGACCCCGATCAGCAGGCCCGCAACCACCGCGCGGCGCCGCGAGTCGGTCGAGGTCCAGTGCAGCACCCCGGCGAGCGCGGGCAGTATCGCCAGGCCGTCGATCTGGCCGTCATACCCAACCAACACCGCCATCGGCCCGAGCGCCACCAGCGCCGCCGCCACGAGCCGCCGCTGCTGGCTGCTGCCCAGCCTTCCCAGGAAGTCCTGCACGACCAGTGCGGTGAGCAGGACGGCGAGCACCGGCGGGACCTTCAGCACCCAGTCGAACAGCGGACCGTCGGGGCCCACCACCAAGCCCGCGAGCAGCACCCAGCCGAAGTACCCCGGCAGGTACGGCCACTGGAATTGATAGAGGCCCGGGGAGCCGGGCAGCGGGCCGTTGACCAGCGAGTACACATGCAGTAGCTGGGTGGTCAGCGCGTGGTAAACCGAGGTGTAGGACGCGGTGTCGAGGCTTATCCCGGCGGCCAGCCGCACCGCAACCTGCAGCGCCACCGCGGCCAGCAGGATGCCGGCCAGGACCCGTAGGCCGGTGCGACTGAGCGGCGGAGCGTCAGGGAGACGCGACACGCCGCATCACCACGAAATCGCGATCTATGTTGGCGAGGTCGAGCCCCCACTGGTCCGTGCTGACATCGACGTGGAACTCCCGCTCCACTCGATACTCAGACAGCAGGTCGGGATACTCACGCCGGATCGCCTCGATGTCGAGCGGCCGGACGGCCAGCCAGGCGGGGCGCGCGCGGTTCATGAGGTAGGGCAGGTCGCGCTGCTCGGGAGGCGCCTGCCGGAGGATGGCGACCGCCACCGGCGAGGTGAGGCCGGGGTAGTCCATCAGGCGGACGTTGGAGTAGTAGCCAAAGTAGCCGGCGGCCTCGGTCCCCACGCTCTCGTCACTCCTGACCGCCGCCCCGAGGTACAGGCCGATGGGCCGGCGCAGGCCATCCTCGATGCCGGCCTGGATGCGCCGTTCCATCGGCAGCCGGTAAATCATCGGCAGCGCGAAGGCGACCGCCAGCCCGGCGACAACAACCGGCACCGCGAGGCGGGCGCGCCCCCGGCCGGCGGCGTCGGCGCCCCGGATCCAGCCGTCGGCGGTGTCAAGGCCGGCGGCCACCAGCGTCATGAACAGCGCCAGGACCGGCGGCCAGTACCAGTCGAAGTAATCCTCTGGCAGCAGGGCGATGCGGTAGACGGCAAACGCCGCGCACAGGAACAGCGACGGGCCCCATCCGCGCACGCCGCGGGTGCGCCACGCCCCCAGCAGCGCCAGCCCGAACAGGAGGATCGCCAGCGCTACCAGCAGGGGATCTGGAACCGGCGCGTGCTGGATGAGCGTGTCGTCCCGGAAGGGAGTGATGAGGCGCCACATCGGCAGGTGGTAGGCGAGGTGCGCGCCCAGCCAGTGCAGGGGGTCGAAGTGGCCCGGCGTCAGGCCCGAGAAGTCGGTGTAGGACGTGGACTTGGCGCGCACCGACAGCGGGATCGGGTTGCGGTAGTACAGCAACGCGAATATGAACCAGGGCAGAGCCACCAGCAGGGCGACGGCTGCCGCCCCCAGCGCGCGACGGCCGCCCCGGCGCAGGGTCGCGACGAAGCTCGCCAGGGCCCACACGGCGAGCTCGGGTCGCGCCAGGACCGCGAGCCCCATGGCGACGCCTGTGAGCCTGTCCCGGCCCCGCAGGCCCGCCAGCGTGCCGCAGAGGACGATCGCCACGGCAACCTCGGTCTCCATGCCCGACATCCCGTAGAAAACCTGCAGGAAATCGAACGCCAGGTAGCTCATGACGAAACCGGTGGGCCACGTCCCGATGCCGAGCCGGCGGCAGATCGCGGCGGCAGCCAGCACCGCGACGGTGAAGGCGACCAGCGCCGCGACCCGCAGCGCCACCAGGCCTGACCCGCGCACCACGACCTCCGAGGCCAGCGGCACCAGGACCCCGATGGGCGAGCTGAAGCCCTCAACGCGACCATCTCCGGGATGCGAGGTGAGGCCGATACCGTTCACCGCGTTGCGCACGTGGGTGAGGGCAATGAGCGCGTCCTCCCAGACCCGGCCGGTGTACGCCCAGAACACCAGCCGCGTCGCCAGGCCCGCGACTATCGCCGCGACCTCCAGGCGGTGGCGGCGCACCCAGTCCAGGGCGATGCTGCTCAGACCTCCCAGTCGCTGTCGACGTGGATTGGCGCCAGGCGGACGACACCTGTTGGCGCCCCGTGCAGCGATGGGCCCTCGACGTTGAACTGCATAACGGGTTGCCAGTCCATCAGCAGCGTCCCGTCGTCCTGCAGCACGTCCATCCACACGTGGTACTCGCCCCGCGCCAGGGGGATGCGTTCGATTCTCCCCTCCAGGCGCACCACCCCGGGAGCCATGTTCAGTTCATGGCGCATCGTGAAGATCGGGATGGCGGTGCCCTGGCTGACGCCCAGGTATACCCGCGCGTTGACCTGCGAGCGGGCCTTCAGCTCCAGGTGGAACTGTGCCGCGCCCTGGGTCGTCGGACTGCCTCCCCCCGGGCGCTCGACACTGCCCCCCACGAACTCCACCGGCCCCACCTCGGCGTCGTCCTTGGCCTGCAGCTCGACGGCGTTGCGGTAGGCGGTGAGGCTGCGGTCCGTGGGGCCGTCTGCCTTGACAACGCCGTCGTCGATCCAGAGCACGCGGCTGCACACCGCCTGGACCGACAGGAGATCGTGCGAGACCAAAACGACGGTGGTGCCGTCCTTGATGGCGCTGGTGATCCGGGCCATGCACCTGGCCTGGAACGACGAGTCACCCACGGCCAGCACCTCGTCCACCAGCAGCACCTCTGGTTCGGTGGACACCGCGACCGTGAAGCCGAGCCGCATTCGCATCCCGGTCGAGTAGTACTTGACCTGTCGATCGATGGCGGATTCGAGTCCCGCGAACTCGACGATCGAGTCGAAACGGGCGCGCGTCTCGCGGTCTGACAGGCCGGCCAGTGAGCCGTAGAGGTAGATGTTCTCCCGACCGGTCAGCTCGGGGTGGAAGCCCGCGTCGATCTCGATCAGCGCGCCGACCCGGCCGTTCATGCGGATGTCCCCGGCGTACGGGTACATGACGCGGGAGAGCAGGCGCAGGAGGGTGGACTTGCCTGACCCGTTGGTTCCCACCAGCCCGACGGCTTCACCGGGCGCGATGCTGCACGAGATGTCGCGCAGGACCCAGCGCCAGTGGTTGTCATCGGGCCTGCCGGCGAGCCGGTCGCGCAGCCGCGATGCCTCTGCCGCCAGGGTCGGGGCCGTCTGGTCCGCACGAAAGCGCTTCCAGACTCGGTTGACCTGGATCGACCCTCTAGGAGATGTCAGCAACGCCGTCTTCCATCCGCTTGAAGGCCCAGTAACCGGCCACAAGCACGACGACAGCTGTCGCGAGGCTGACCGAGAAGTAGGTCCAGTCGGGGCCCTGCCCGTAGAGCAGGGAGCGCCGGTAGCCGTCGATCACCTCCGCGAGCGGGTTCACGGCGACCATCAGCAACCGGAATCGCTCCGGCACCTGGCTCAGCCCGTAGACCACGGGGGTGGCGAAGATGCCCACCTGGATGCCCAGCGGGATGATGTGCCTGACGTCGCGAACGTAGACGACCGCGGTCGCTGTGAACAGGACGACGCCGGTTGTGAATGCGACCTGGACGAAGAGGTAGAGCGGCACCCAGAAGGCCGTGATGCGCGGCATGAAGTGGAACAGCGGAAGCATGACCAGGAGAACCGCCGCGGCAGTCGCGAAATCCACCACCGCCACCACGATGGTCGCCAGCGGGAACACCTCGCGGGTGACATAGGCCCGCTTCAGCAACCCCATGTTTTCCAGCAGGCTGCCGGACCCGGTACCAATGGCGTTGGCAAAGAAGGTCCAGGCCAGCAGGCCGACGTAGAAAAAGATGGGGTACGGCACGCCGGCCGTCGGCACCTTGATGACCCGGCTCAGGATGAAGGTGAAGGTGAGGGTCAGGGCGACCGGCGTGACGATGGCCCAGCCAAAGCCCAGGATGGCGCGTCGATAACGAGACTTGAGCTGCCGCACGGCCAGGCGGCCGACCAGGGTGCGCGCGCGCCACAACTCGGGCATCGACTCGCGGAAGCGAACCCGGTGGCGGTAGCGGGTCAGCGGCTCTGGTGAGAGGGGAACCGTGGCGGGTGTCTGCGCGCGCGGAGCCTCCGCGAGCTGACCCATCTCCGCCATGCCCGCGATTCTATTTGGCTCTCATAGAGTTGCCGGGTGGAGTTGCGCTTCATCCTGGGCCCCTACGGGAACGCTTTCATGACCGAGCTGATGGGCGCCCTGGCGGCTGCCACCGAAGCCGAGGGGGTCGCCGCGGAGGTCTGCGAGAGCGACGCGGGCTGGCGGGACGACGTCGTGGACGTTGTCGTGCCGCATGAGCTGTACCTGGGGCGCGAGGTGGGGACCTGGCCCTCACGACGTCAACGCCAGCGCACCATCGGCCTGGTCACCGAGCACCCCGGCACCAGTTGGTTCGAGGTGGCCACCCTCGCCGTCGCCGACCTCGGGGCCGGTTTTGCCCTGAACCAGGCGGCGGTGGCCGAGTGTCGCGCGCGGGGGCTGCGAACCGACCACCTGCAGCTGGGCTACACGCCCAACTGGGATCGATGGGGCGGCGGTCCCGTCGAGCGGCCCACCGAAATCACCTACCTGGGGGTGGCCGAGGGCCGTCGCAACCAGGTCCTCGCCGGGTTCAGCCCCACCCTGTGGCGGCGGCGATGCGCGCTGCTGATCCCGCCCATGGGCCGCGGCAATGTGGAGCACCCGGACTTTCTCGTGGGCGACGCCAAGTGGCGCCACCTGGCCTCTTCACAGGTCCTCATCAACCTCCACCGCGGCGGGGTCTTCGACACCGAATGGCCCCGGGTCATCGAGGCCATGAGCAATGGTTGCGTGGTGGTCAGCGAGCACTGCTCGGACGCCACCCCACTGGTGCCGGGAGAGCACTACCTGTCGGCGTCGGCCGCCGATGTCGCGGACCTGGCGAACGCCATCCTTGATGACCCTGACGAGCTGGATCGTGTCCGACGGTCGGCGTACCAATTCGTCCGCCACGAGATGCCCATGGCCCACGCGGCGCGTGCCCTGGTCGACCGGGCGACCGCACTTGTGAGCCGGCGGTGGCCCCCCGCCAGGGCGTTCTTGCCGCCGGTTTCGCACGACACCCTGCTGGATGCTTCGGGCGGGAGAGCGCGCCCCGCAGACGATGCCGCGACCAACGGGCACGACCGGGCAATGCTCAAAAGCGTCGCCATCGGCCTTCGGGAGGTCCAGCGCCGCCAGCGCCGCCTGGAGCTGCGACTGGATGGCGAGACGGAGCCGGACGGCGTCAGGGAGGTGCGCCATCGCAGCGACGCTGCGGCGCCGCGGGTGTCTGTGATCATGCCGCTCTTCAACCACGAGCGCGAGGTGCTCGATGCCCTGCGGTCGACGGAGGAATCCGAGTTCCGCGACTTCGAGGTGGTGATCGTGGATGATGGCTCCGACGATGGGTCGGTGGCGGCAGCCACCCAGTGGCTGGACAGCCGCCCGGCCATTCGCGGGGGCGTCTACGCGGCGCTCCTCAACCATGGTCCAAGCTGGGCCCGCAACCGGGCGATCGAGCGGGCGCGCGGAGAATTTCTCTTTCTCCTCGACAGCGACAACGCAATCTACCCGCCCACCCTGGGACGGCTGGTCGAGGCGCTGGACCAGGACCCCGAGGCGGCCCTGGCATACCCCATCGTCGCGCTGCACACCCCCGAGGGCCCGCTGTCGCTGATGAGCCACATGGCCTGGAGGCCGGAGATCTTCCGCACCGGGCAGAACCCGGTGGACACGATGGCGATGGTGCGGCGGGCAATAGTCCAGGACCTCGGTGGTTTCGCGGAGGACCCGCGCCTCATGGGTCTGGAGGATTACGACCTGTGGTGCCGGGTCGCCGAGCGCGGCCTGCGCGGCGTCTCTGTGCCAGAGCTGCTGGGCTGGTACCGGCGGACCCCGCATTCGATGGTGGCGCTGGCAGATATCGACCGGTCGGAGGCCATGATGTTGCTGGCGGGCCGTTCGCCCGGCGTTTTCGGGAACGCCGCCACATGACCATGAATCCGCGTCCGGAGCGACCGCCGGTGGCGCCGGAGCACCAGCGAGATGCGGCCCAGCGCATCCTGGCCGATGCGCAGCAGGCGCGCGATGTCCTCCGAGGCCGCTCCGGCTCGCCGGTAGGCTGGGCGCTGGCTCACACCTTCACGTACCGCCGGCGGCTGGCCTGGTGGCTGCGCCGGCGCAGGAGTTCGGCTAGCTCATAGCCCTGCGGATGCTGTCGAGGATGCCGGGGGCCGCGACGTCGAGGTCGTGGCGCGCGCGCACCTTGGCCGCCGCGTTGGTCCCCATGAGCTCCCTCATTGCCAGGTCTCTGCGGAGCTGGTCGAGGCGTTCGGTCATGCCTTCGACGTCCCCGTAGGGCACGACGTACCCGCAATCGGCTTCGACGAATTCCGGCATGCCCCCGGAATCGAAGCAGACGATCGGCTTCGCCAGCGCGGCCGCCTCCAGGCACACCAGCGGGAACGGGTCGATGCGGCTGGTCAGCGCGAACACGTCGAAATTGGCGAAATATGGCCGGGGATCGGAGGTGGTGGGCACGACCTGCACCATCGCGCCAAGGCCCATGCGGGCAATGTCATAGCGAATCTGACTGTGGGCGTTGTCGTCCCCGCCCACCCAGACAAACCGCACTGCGTCGTCATCGATACCACGCGCGCGCATTCGCGATGCCACCTGAACAAAGAGGTCGATGCCTTTCCGCCAGTCCATCGTTCCCGAACCGCCAACAATGAACGCACCGTCCGGAAGATCGAGCTCGGCGCGCGCCGCGGCGGCCGCGGCGGGTTCGACATGGATGGCATCGGTCGGGATGAACTCGTAGCAGACTTCCACGGCAGACGGCGCGACCCCGAGCCGCCGAACCAGGCCGTCTTTGACGCGCTCGCCGACCGCTAGGAATTGAGGCTGTCGACGCTCGAGGTCGGCGATGAATCGAGCATTTCGATCCAGCCACTCGGCGATGCTGGGCTGGTCCAGCAGCTCGTGGACGTGCACCAGCACAGGTGTGGACAGGTCGATCATTGGCAGGGCGTACGTGCCGACGATGGTGTTGACGTAAGCGAGGTCCCAGTGTTGAGGGGGCTGACGACGCTTCCGCACTCGGACACCGAGGCTGGTCCTGAACCTGGTCTCCAGGCCGCTCCGCGAAACCCCGTCGTCGAGGTCGGGCGGTAGAGCCAACCTGTTCAGCAGGCGACCGGTGATCGTTTGTGGATGGGGTGGCCTGACCATGACCCGCCGGGCCACCGAGGCAAAGGCGCCGGCCAGGGGACCGTCTTCCAACAGCATCACCTCGATGTCGAGGTCGGAATTTGCCGAGAGCCAGCGCACCAGGTGCAGGAGCATCATCGGTGCTCCCGTCAGGGTGGCCTCGTGGCTGACAAACAGGACCCGCGGACGAGGATTGGTCATCGGCTCCGCTGGGCCTCACCCAGGACCTTGCCAAGGGCCATGGTCAGGGCGGCCATGGAATGGTCCCGACGGGCCACCTCACGGCCGGCGCTTGCCATCACCGACCAGAGCACGTCGTCAGTCAGGAGCCGGACAACCGCATGCGCAAAGGTCGCTGGTTCGTTCTCCACAAAGGCATCGACCCCCGAGGTCAGGCGAATTCCCGCCGCGCCCGTGGTCGTTGTCACCAGCGGCAGGCCGCGGGCCAGTGCATGCACGTTCTTGCCCTTCACCCCCGCCCCAAAACGCAGCGGGGCCACGAAAACCCTGGCGCTGTCATAGGCCCGCTCGAGGTCGACCAAATGCCCGGTGACGTCGATGGCATCGCCGTGGAGGGCGGTGACCCGGGCCGGTGCGTCCGGACCGACCACGGTCAACACCGCGGGCACCTCGACCTGTATCAGCGGTAGCACCTCGTCAGCAAACCACAGGACCGCATCCGCATTTGGCGGATGCCCAAACCCACCAACAAACAACAGCCCGCTGCGCCCGGCGAGTCCTCGATCTTCGGCGACCTCGTGGACCACGGGCACGAGCTCCACCCGGCAACCGGGCGCCATTTCAGAGAGCGCCCGGCCCTCGTCCGCGTTCACAACGAACGCGACGTCGCACCTGCGCGCCGCATCCAGCTCCAGGCGTCGGTATCGCTCCACCTCCTCATCGGAGACGTCCCCGGTCAGCGCACCCTGCTGGGCCAGCCGGAGGTGGTGCAGGTCATGTACGTCATAGGCCAGGGTCGCCCTGGGAAAGCAGCGGCGGACCGCGTCATGGCACGCGGCGAAGAGCTCGGGCCAGGGCACGATGACCAGGTCGTACAGGTTCGAACGATCCCTGGCCAGGCGATCGAGCATCTCGCCCGGTCCGACCCGCTCCAGGCCGGGGGCGAAGACCTCGACCCCCATCGCCTCGTAATCCTCGGTGTACGGCTGGCGGCGCAGCCCCGACATCGAAACCAGCGTCACCGCGCAACCCAGGGCCCGGAGCGCCGCCAGCAGGTCGGCGGCGCGCTTCTCCCCGGCGTAATGGTCGGGGCGCGGCAGCCACCGGTCGCAGACCAGCACCCGGGCGCCCGCCGGCCGGGGGCCGAGCCAGCCGGCGGCGGTGCCCGCGGGTTCGCGGCTCGCGACCACCTCGGGAAACCTCTCCGCCGTCGCCGCGGCAAGGCGCCCCAGGGGCGGTGCGTCCGCCCCGGTGCGGCGTGCCCACGCGGCGGCCGGGCAGACCACCCGCCGGCCCAACGCCTGTACCTGGAGCGCGAGCTCCATCGGGTCCTGCGTCACAGGCAGCTCCAGGCGCCGCCGGACCGCGTAAGGGGCCAGGACCGCGCCGTCAACATCTCGCCCAGGTGCCCACCGAGGGTCGTCGCGGTTCCCGCCCGCGCCGTAGCCCCTCAGGTCCAGGTCCCTCCACAGGTGTACCCCGGCCTCGATGACGATGCCTGCGTCGGTGACCAGGCGGGCGACCGACATGTCCACGTCGCCGTGGTTGCGGATGGCCCGGACGAGTTCCACGAGACAGCCGGCCTCAGGGGTTGTCCCTTCCGGGACCACAACCTCGACCTCGGGATCGGCGAGCAGGTTCAACGCGGACCGCGCAGCCTGTCACGTAGCCGGCGGGCGCGGAGAACCCACCGCCAGCTGCGTGACGTGGTCACGAACGCGTACTGGTGGGCCATCGCCTCGTATTCGGCCTTCCAGTGTTCGGCGGCGGCGCGGTTCTGCTCCGACTCGACCTCCACGCGGTCACGGAGGTCGCGAACCGCAGCCTCCAGCCCAAGGTAATCCTCACCCTGCCGGACCAGCCGCTCGCGCAGGGCTGCGACCTCGAGGTCCGGGTCCACTGTCATGCGGTCAGCAGGAGGTTGACGTACTTGTGCTCCGCGGCAGCGGCCTGCGCCATGACCTCGGCATCAGTGGCTGTGACCACCTCCCTGTCGATGACTGCGACGTCGTATCCCAACCCGCGGTAGTAAGTGAGGGTCTCCACCGGGTCATCGCCGACATCCCTGATATCGCGTGGACAGAACTCGACCACGATGCGCGGATGCCGGAGCTTCAGCAAGTCCTCCATGCCACGAAGGGCACGCTGGTCATAACCCTGCAGGTCGCATTTTATGAAGTCCAGCCGGGCGTCATCGGGCAGCAGCGTCCCGATGGGGTGCATGGGCACTCGCACCGTCGCCTCACCGTCCCGCGCGAACAACCGGTTGTCACCGGTATTGGTGGCGCTCACCGCCAGTTCGACCTCGCCGGTGCGCTCACCCGCCGCGATGGGCAGCGTGATCACGTTGGCCAGCCCGCGGCGCTGCAGGTTGGCATTGAGGATCGCGAAGTTGACCGGCGATGCCTCGACCGCGATAACCCGTCCCTCGGGACCGACCAGCTGCGAAAGGAGGATGGTGCGGTAGCCGACGTGGGCGCCGAGGTCGAGGACGGTCATCCCGGGTGTGACCTGGACCCGGATCGCCGCCGCCTCCAGGGGTTCCCAGGTGCCCTCGCGCCGGAGGTAATCGAGGATGGCCTCGTCATGCGCGGCGATGTACAGCGAGCCCACGTCGGTCTGGACATCGACCACGCTCGGTAGGACCGAGTACGGGACGGCGGCAGCCAGGAAGGTCGAGAGATTGCGCGTGAGGTCCGCGTCTCCACCCGCGGATGCCGAGAACCGGAGGAAGCCCAGCTGGGCCGCGAGGGCCACCGCCGAGTCGACGCCGGCAGGAGCCGGTGGCAGCAGCGCGGTGATGCTGTCCTCGAGCGCCGCGAGGCTCTCTACCAGGGGCTCGACCTGGGCGCGCGACATGCGGTGCACCGCCCGGCGCACAAGGCGGCCGGCCGCGCCCAGCACGGTGGGACTGCCGGCAGCCCCGGCCCCTGCCCGGCCACGCGCCCGCCTCGAACGCGCCAGCCCGTCCTCGGCGGTGAGGCGATCGGACGGTTGATTGCCGGTACGCATTTGCAAGGAACGACCCTACCAACGGATGGGCACAGGAAAGGTGGCCCAAACGGGGCCCCGGCGGTTCCGTAATGTTCTGGGGTGTTGGTGACCGATCCCGGGAGGGAAACCTGGCAGGCGATGCTGAAGCGCCGCCTGCCGCGACCCCTGCTCGAGCCGTCGCGCGCTGCGCTCCGTGGCGCGCGGCGCGCGGTTGTGTGGGCGCATGCCAGCCGCCTTGCGGGCCACCACGCGACGGCGTCGTTCTACTGCGTCTATCGCCGCAAGAACGCCAAGGTGGTCGCGCCGCTGGTGGCCCAGGCCAGGGCGCTGGGGTGGCCGGTCCTGTTGTGGGCCCTGGACGAGGCGGCGCCCAGCCTGACCCAATGGACGGCGGGCACCGGGACGGGAAGCAAGTTCGCGCTGTGCAACCGCCTCCTGGCCCAGGGCCCCCCCGGGCTGGACGCCCACGTCATCATCTGCGACGACGATGTCCGGTTCCATGCCGGCGACCTCGCCCGGCTGCTGGCCGTCACGGGCGCGGCCGGGCTCGACATCTCCCAGCCCAGCCATGACCTGCACAGCCATTTCAGCCACGCCATCTGTGTCCGCCAGGAGGGCTCGCTGGCCCGGCTCAGCGGCTTTGTCGAGATCGGCCCGTTGTTCGTCGTCGGGCCGAGGGCCCGCGACCGGGTGATTCCGTTCGACGAACGGCGCCCAATGGGCTGGGGGCTGGAGATCGACTGGTCCGCCCTGGCCAGGGACGGCCTGCGCCTCGGCATCGTGGACGCGACGTCCGTCGAGCACCTCGGCCCGGTCGGGCGCGACTACGACGTTGATGAGGCGCGCACCGCTATGAATGCCGAGCTCGGCTCCCTCGGTCTGCGGGACCTGGCCGACCTGGCCACCGACGGCGGCACCTGGTGGGCCGGGACGCGGCGGGCGCCATGGTCGCGTCGCGGGGGCAACCATTGATCCCGGTGACGGTGCTGGTCTGCACCCGGAACCGAGCCGCGATCCTGGAAGAGGGATTGTTCTCAATCATTGCGGACCAGGCTGCATCTGGTCGTGAGCTCGTGGTCGTGGACAACGGGTCGACCGATAACACCGCTGCGGTGGTCAGTGAGCTGGCCCGAACCGCGCCATTCCCGGTGCGCTATGTGCACGAGCCGGTGGCGGGACACAGCCTGGCGCGGAATACCGGGATTCGCGAATCCAGTGGCGAGCTGGTCCTGTTCACCGATGACGACACCCTCGTGGAGAAGGGCTGGACGGACGCGTTGGTCGCGCCCTTCACCGACCCGGCGGTGGGAGTGGTGGGTGGACGAATTCTCCCGCAATGGCCGTCGGAACCGCCGGTATGGCTCACGGGGCTGGCGGCGGAGTTGCTGGCGATCAAGGACCTCGGAGACGCGCCCAGGGAACTGAGCGGGGGCGAGATGCCGATCGGTGCGAACATGGCGATTCGACGCCGGCTGCTGGGGGACGACCCGTTCGACACGTCGACCGGAAACCGCGATGGCGAGGTTGCGGGGTACGACGAGGTGGCGCTCATCGACCGGCTGAGCCGGTCCCACCAGGTCGCCTACACGCCCGCCGCGGTGGTCCGCCACCGAGTGGCCCGGGCGCGCATGACCCGCGCCTCGATTCGCCGCGCCGCGCTCCACAACGGCTTTGGCCAGACGCGGTACGAACGCGCGATCGGACGGCGGCACGGCTGGCCCGCGGCGGTGCTGGGTTCGCTGCAGTGGTCGGCGCGCGCGACGCTGCGGCGCCTGCGCAACAACCGTCGCGCGGAGCTCAGTCCGGCTGAGGCGGAGTGGGAGTTCGCCTTCTACCGGCGGTTGGGCTCAGAACTGGACGCGGCGACCTGGCGGTCCGCGTCGCTCAACTCCTGGCTGATGAACCACCTGGCGTAGCCAGCACGCTGGCGTAAAGGGCGGCCGTCGCCCGCCCCATCTCACGCACGTCGAACCTCTCCTCGAGCCGCCGCCGGGCAGCCTCCACCATCGTGGCTGCACGCGCACCGTCCTGCAGCAGGCGATCGACGGCGGCGGCGAAGCCAGCCGGCGAGTCCACCGCGACAATCAGCCCGGAGACGCCGTCCTCCACCACGTCGCGGTTACCCACGACATCGCTCAGCACCACGGGCACGCCCGCCCGCATTGCCTCGAGCGGTGCGTACGGCCCGCCCTCGAACCGGGACGTCGACATGAAGACATCGAGCTCGTCCAGCACCGATGCGGGCGAGGAAAACTCCGGGTGCAGGTGAAAGCGCTGCTCCATGCCGCTGGCGGCCACCTCGCGGCGCACCTCGGGCTCCAGGACCCCTGAGCCGATCAGCACGAAATGGGCGGTGGCATGACGCGCCGCGACCTGGCCGCAGGCCCGCACGAACATGACCGGTCCCTTCTGGGCGACCAGGCGCGCAAGGCCGCCGACCAGTGGGACCCCGCCAGGGACGCCCAGCGTCTCCCTGAGGTGCAGGGAACGGGAGGCGGGCATGGCGAGGTCGATGCCGTTGGGGATCAAAGTCAGGGCACCGGCGCGGGCCACGCCGGCGGCGATCATCAGCTGTCCCTCGCTCTCGGACACCGCGATCGTGTGGTCGGTGAGGTGCAAAAGCGCGCGCTCGATGCCGCGGCTGACCCGACCCGGGGCGACCCCGTTGGCGGTATAGAGACGGCGCACGGGGCGGCCGGCTGCGGCGACCCGGGCCAGCGCGCCGCCGATCGAACTGTGGCCATGGACGATGTCGGCGCCGATCGACCCGACCAGGGCGCGCAGCTGGAGCAGCGCCCTCGCATTGCGCGGATGAAGCGGTTCGCGCCGCATCTCGACTATGTGCACACCCGCCCCGGCATCCCGGAGACGTTCGACCGCGGCGTCATCGCTGAGCCAGCCCACGCGGCGCCGCGGTACCGCGACGTCGTGGCGAAAGCCGGGCGTGTGCGTGACGACGTCGATGAGGTGTTTGGACGTGCCCCCGCCCAGGGCCTCGAGGACATGGAGAACCACCGGGAGGGTCACCCTTGCAGGGCCGCGCGGTACGCCGCCAGGTGCGCGGCGACGGCAACCTCCCAGCTCGCGGTGGCGGCCCGGGCCAGCCCCCTGGCGCGCAATTCGTCCGCGCGGGCGGCATCGGACATGAGTCGCTCGAGCGCCGCGGCGAATGCCTCCGCGGTGCCCTCAGCGGCCCACTCCGCCGCCGGCCCCAGCACCTCGGGCAGTGCCCCCACCCGGGCACAGACTACCGGCAGCCCGGCCGCCATGGCCTCGATCCCGGGTAGGCCGTAGGACTCGTACGTGGTGGCATAGAGGAACGCGATGGCTCCGCCAAACAGCAGGCTGAGGTCGACCGCGGAGAGAAACGGCACCGACTTGACTCCGCCCTCGTGGGGCAGCGGCCCACCCCCCACCACCGCGAGGTCGCCGCGAAAGCCTCTCGCCCTGAGGATGCGCAGTGTTGCCACAGCCGTGTCGACGCCCCGTCGTGCGGCGCCGCCCAGCGCGACGATGTATCCGCCGTCCTCAAGGCCGAGCCGTCTCAGCAGCGCGGCCCGATCGTCCCGGGAGCTGGTCCGAAAGCATGGGTCAACGCCGTTGGGGGCAACCAGGACCAGGCCCGGGTCAACGCCGTACCTCTCAGCGACCTGGGCCCGCTCCCACTCAGAGACGGTGAGGATCCGCCGGGCGGTCCGGGCGGCGTGACGAGCCTGGGCGCGGAAGGCGAGGCGGCGGCGCCAGTCGAACCACTCGGGGTGAGTCTCGAAAGAGATGTCGTGGATCGTGACGACCATCGGGACGGGCTGCCAGTAGGGCAGGCCGTCGAACGGGCAGTGGAAGACGCCGTCAAAGCCCCGGAGCCAGCTGGGCGCCGCGAGTTGGAGCCATGGAGCCATCCGCGATGTGAACGGGACCTCGAGCTGGACCTGGGGCAGGTCCGTGTCGAGGCGGGGGCGCCGGCGGTCGACCAGCAGGGTCAGGTCCACCTCGTCGCGGAGGTGCGGGAGGATGTTCGCGAGCCCTCGACCCACCCCTCCCAGCACGGCCTGCTGCATGGTGCGGGCGTCCACCGCGACCCTGGGGCGTGCCGCCAACCTAGGCGGCGACCTGGCTGAACATGGCGGCATGGACCGCCGCGGACCTGGCCCAGGTGAAGTCCTGGGCCCGCCTCAGCCCTCGCTGCGACAGCTCCAGCGCGAATGCCCGGTCGTCGATCACCCGCGCCAGCCCGTCGACGACACCCGGCACATCGCCATCGGGCACCAGCAGGCCGCCGCCGGCGATCACCTCCGTAAGCGACGTGTTGGCGAAGGCGACCAGGGGCGTCCCGCAGGCCATCGCCTCCAGTGCGGGCAGCCCGAAGCCCTCGTCGCGATTGGTCATGAGGGCCGCGCTGGCGCCGCGGTAGAGACCGGGGAGTTCCGAATGTGGGACGAATCCCAGGAGGTCGACGCGGTCACTCGCGGTGACTGCCGCGAGGAGGGCTTGGATCTCGGCCGCGATCCACGGGGCGACCCGGCCCGCCACCTTCAGCCGGTGGGGATAACCCCGCGAGGCAAGCTCGGAGATCGCCGCGAACGCCTCCGCGTAACCCTTGCGCGGGTCGAACTCCGCCACGAAGAGGAGATAGGGATCGGGTCCGACCTCGCGGGTCTCCGAGGGCCTGAACGCTGGACTCACCCCATGGAGGGCAACGGTGAACCGCGACCCCGGCAGGTCCAGGACCCGGGCGCCCTCGGCGGCGACATGTTGGGAGACCGCGACGATCCCATCGGCCTCCCGGATGCGCTCCCTCCATCGCAGCCAGGCCTGGCGGTCGCGCTTGAACTCGGGCGCATCGAACGTCAGCGGGATGACGTCGTGGAGCGTCTGCACCCACGGTGCGGCGCATTTCGCCGGGGGGTGCAGACCGGGGCTGTGGAAGACCTGCGGGCGGAACCTGGCGATCTCGCGGGGGAGCAGGAAGTCGTGCTCGGCGCGGGCGAAGCGGCCGCCAATGCGCCGGCGGATGCGGACGGGCGTGGTGCCGGGCGGAAGGTCAGCCGGGGAGGTGACAAGCACATTTACGTCGAGGCCGGGGAGCTTCCCGAGCTCGGGTAGCAGCGAGCGGAGGTAGACCCCGATACCGCGGTACCTGTTGCCATCGCTGAGGGCTCGGCCGTCCACGAGGACCCTGATCGGAGCGCTGCTCAAAATGCGCCTGACCTTACCATCAGCCGCTGGCGCTCCAGGGCACTACCCTCCTTCAGGTGAAACTGATGCGCGCTGCGTGGGTGACGGCCGAGTCGCCAGACCGCAACCTGGGCGGAGGCAATCGCCGCCAGGCGTACCTCTTCGAAGCCCTCTCCGGGGTGGCCGACGTCGACCTGTTCCTGTGCGGGCGGCTGGCAGACGAAGATACCCGTCGCGCCGCCGCCCGGGTGGTGGAGCTGCCGGCTCCCGCGGTCGCCCCGACCGTGTCGCGCTGGCGGCGCCGGCTTCAGACAGTGGACCATGTTGTCACGTCTCGACTCCCGGTCGAGATGGCCGTCATGGCGCCCGCTCTACCCGGGCTTCGGGCGAACCTCGCCGGGTCCCCGCGATACGACGTGGTGTGCGTTGTTCACCTGGGCCTCGCGCCACTGCTGGACCGAGACATCGCCCCTCGATGGTGCCTTGACCTGCCCCACCTCCCGTCCCGGGCCGCCGGCCAGACCGCGGTGGTCATGAATCGTGCTCGCGACCGCTGGATCCTCTCCAGCGATGAACGGAAGGCGGCCAACGCGGAGCGCCAGGCGGTTGCCGATTTCGACCTCGTCTCGGTGTGCTCGGCCGAGGACGGCGCCGCGCTGGGCAGCGGTGACATCGCGGTTGTGCCCAACGGCGTTGACCTCGGGCGCACGTCGTTCTCGCCGCTGCCCCGCGCCCCGACTGTCCTGCTGGCGGCATCGTTGAACTACCTGCCCAACGTGGACGGCGCAGAGTGGTTCTGCCGCGAAGTCTGGCCCTTGGTCCGTGCCGAACACCCCGCCGCCACCCTGGAGATCGTGGGCCGGGCGCCGGTGCCCAGGATCCTCGCGCTTGGGGCCCTCGACGGCGTCCGGGTCGTTGCAGATGTCCCCGACATGGCGCCGTACTTCGGTGCGGCTCGGGTCGCGGTGGTGCCGCTGCGAATCGGCTCTGGCACGAGGCTGAAGGCGCTCGAAGCCATGGCGGCGGGCCGGCCCGTGGTGGGGACCAGCGTCGGGCTGGAGGGCCTCGGCCTGGCCGACGGCGTCGACGCCCGCATCACCGACCAGGCTGCCGGGATGGCCGAGGCGGTCGGGTCGCTCCTGAAGGATGACGGCATGGCCGCGGCAATGGCTGATCGGGCCAGGACCCTTGTCGAGCAGCGCTATTCGTGGCGAGCGATCGGCGATGCATTCGCCACAAGGGTTCGGGATCTAGGAGCGCCTTCTCAGGACCGAGATATCCTGGCCTGACCACGGAGCCTCTCCCGGCAGAAAGGCGACCAACTCCATTTCTCCCGCGAAGTCACCGCGGAGATATTCCACCGGGTGGAAGGCCGTGCAAGCGTTCAGGCCAGAGAGGTTCTCCCGCAACACCACGAGGCCGCCGGCGTCGAACTGTTCCCGCTCCGACGGTTCGAGCCGGGTCGGGCGTCCACCGGGCCAGTCAGCATTCAGCGCCTTGACGCCGTGTGTTGTGACAACCAGGTGGCCCCCCGGCTTCAGGACACGCGCCAACTCTTTCCGCCAGGGCATCTGGTCGGCCTCGGCAAGATGGGTGAACACCGAGTAGGCGTAGATCACGTCAAACTCGTCGTCACCGAACTTCAGCGGCGGGCGCAAAGTTCCAACCACGAATTCCGCGAACGGCAGGTTGTCAGAGCACCATTCGACCAGCTGGGGGTTGTAGTCCATACCGACCACCCGAACGCCGTCGAGTGTATGCCAGCTCCGAATAATCCTCCCGCACCCGCAACCAAAGTCCATGATCGCGCCCAGTCGCGCCATCTCCACCCCCTGGGCTCTGAGAGCATCGGAAATTGCCCTGGCGCAGTCCTGGCCGCTGCGCACAAAGTCGGCCTTTCGGACGTCACCGCTGATCTTCATGATCAGATGGGCGGGCGGAACCGGCAGTCCGTCCTCGCCCCGCCGGGCGAACCTGACGTTGTCCGGCCTGAGGGCGAACCACACACCGCGGAGGCGCTCACGCAGCAGGAATATGCCGCGCTGGCTGCGGAGCCATCCCAGCAATCCCGTGTTCCTGCCAAGCCCCATCATGCCGTTATTTTGAACGTTGCTCTCGCATGGCGCGCAGCAGCAGGGCCGAAAGAATCACGGCATATCCCACCAGGGTCCGCGCGGTGCCGAGGGCCGGGCCGACCCCGAACGCGCGGCCCAGCCGATAGAAGAGAAAGAGGTCGGGCGAGTTCACCAGGTACATCCCGGTCCATGCCAGCACGCCCGCCATCCAGGTCCCAGGCAGCGCTGCCGACACCGCAAGGGGGAGTAGGAGGAGAGCGAAGTACTGGGACGAAAACGAGAACGCCATGAACGCCGCGACCAGCGCAATTGACCCGACACCGACCAGCCCCAGCTCCCCACTCCGCGGCGTTCGCAGGACCGCGATGGCGGCCGCCGCGACCACCGCCAACCGCGCGATCAAACTGAGCCAGGCCGGCGCGTGGACCAGCGCAAAAACGCCCGCGATGGTCGTGTTGCCCAGTTCATTTCCGCGTTCTCCGCCGAGCAGGTAAGGCACCGCCCGTGTGAAAAAAGCAGTGCCGTCGGAGAGGAATGGAAACGCGACCAACGACACGACCACCGGTACGGCGATCGCCAACAACAGGGCGTCAAGCCGGCGCCAGAGGACCGGGATGATCAGCAGGGGCAGCAGCAAGGGTTTCACCAGCAGGGTCACCCCGAGCGCGGCGCCGGCCGCCGGCCAGCGGTTGCGACTCGCGAGCAACAAGAACGCGCCCTCCCCGGCGACTAGCAGGCCGTTGACGTTTCCCTGGATGAGGGTGATGAGCAGTGGTGCCGTGAGGCTCAGGGCGGCGAGGACCAGGGGGGTGACCGGGGAACGCAGGGAGATGCGGCAGAGGCGGAGGCAGCACAACGTGCCGATGACGATGCCGGCAACGTTGACCACGAAAAACAAGCGGACGGCGACGTGAAAGTCCAGGCGTCCGAGCGGCAGCATCGGTAGCAGGAACCCCGGGGGGTACAGGTAGGGGAACGGCCAGTCGTACTGCGCATATGCGGGCATCCCGTCGAGCACCGCCCGAGCGGCACGCCAGTTGGGGTAGAGGTCGCCGCCGTCCGGACGAAAAATGAAGACGTAGCCGGCGGCGATGGCGCAGATTCCCAGCCCCACGGTCCACGCGAGGCGGGCATGCGTCTCCAGGAACTTCATCGCCACGGGATTCTGACGCATGGCCTCGACAGCGATGATCATCGGTAACGTGGAGCGGCTGGTCTCGGTGTGCATCGTCAACTGGAACGCCCGCGAAATCCTCCTGCGGTGCCTGGATTCGCTTCAGTCCAACCCGCCGGCCATAGCGTGGGAATGCGTGGTCGTCGACAACGCCTCGTCGGATGGAAGCGCGGAGGCGGTGCGGGCGAGCGCGCCATGGGTGCGGCTGCTGACAAATCCCCAGAACGTCGGCCTGCCCGCCGCGAACAACCAGGCGATGCGCGCGACCCACGGCGAGTACATCCTCATCAGCAACCCCGATGTGCTCTATGCACCGGGCGCCATCGACGCGCTGGTCGAGCTCCTGGACCGGCGCCCCCGGGCCGCCTTCGCCGTTCCCCGCCTGCTCCATCCCGACGGCTCGCTGCAGACCAGCGCCGGTTCCCTGCCCACGCTCTGGGAGGCCCTGAGAGGAAGGGGAGCGAGCCAGCAGGGACAGCGCGGCACGCGCGGCTTCTGGTGGGACGGTTGGGCGCACGACGAGGAACTTGCGGTGGGGCACGGAGCGGAGTCGTGCTACATGGTGCGACGGTCTGCGGCGGAGGCGTTCGGGCTGCAGGACGAATCCTTCCGCCTGGACTGGGAAGGGATCGAGTGGGCCGCGCGGGCCGCGCATGCGGGCTGGGATGTTTGGTTCTGTCCTGGTGCCGAGGTGGTTCACCTCGGGGGCGCCAGCATCAAGCAGGCACAGCTGCGCTGGATCCTGGAGTCCCACCGCGGGATCTACCGCTATTTCGGTCCGCGCACCCACCCCGTGGTCCGACCGCTGGTCGCCGCCGCGATCGCGGCCCGCGCGGCGGCCAAGCTGGCGGGCACCGTGGCCGGACGGCCCTTCTACGACCGGGCCAACCGGGGTCGGGTCGGAGCGTGAGAGTCAGCCTCGACGCGCGCCTTGCGGGGCATGCCGGCATCGGCCGGTTCATCGAAGGGCTCTGGGGCGGGCTGGTTGAAACCGGCACGGACGTTGTCGCGATAGTGCCGCCAAAGGGCCGCGGCGGGTGGCGGCAGGAACGAGACCAAGCCCCGGGACCGGTTGCGCAGACCGGGAGCCGCCCATTTCTTCCCGCGGAGCAGGTCACCATGCCCCGGCTGCTGGGGCGGCTGGGCGTTGACGTCCACCATTCGACGCACCTGACGGTGCCCTACCTGTCGCGACGTCCCGTGGTCCTTACGGTGCACGACCTCTTCCCTGTGCACTGGCCATGGCATGCGCGTTCGAAGGCGGCGTGGGCGTACTACCGCGCGGCGTTCCCGCTGGCGATGCGACGGGCCGAGGTGGTCGTGGCTGTGTCCGCTTACACCGCGCGCGAGATCCAGGAGTTGCTGCCGGTGCCCGAGTCGAAACTGCGCGTCGTAGACCACGGCATCGACCGCACGAGGTGGAGACCCGCCTCCGCCCAGGAGATCGCGGCGACGCTGGACCGGTGGCACCTGCGGCGTCCTTATGTTCTCTATTCCGGGACCGCAAAAAGACACAAGAATCTGCCGCTGTTGGGGCGCGCGTGGAACGGTCGCCTGCCGCCGCTGGTGCTGGCCGGCCCCACGGCCGAGGAGCTGGGTGCGGCCGCGCCCGGCCTGGCCAGCCAGCCCCACGTAACTGCCCTCGGCCGTGTGCCCACCGCGGACCTGGTGGCCCTGTACAGCGGCGCGGAGGCCGTCGTTCTACCTTCATTGCATGAGTCCGTCGGCTTTGTCGCGCTGGAGGCCATGGCGTGCGAGACCCCCCTGGTCAGCAGCGACGGAGGCTGCCTGGTAGAGACGGTGGGCGACGGCGGGCTCCTGCTGGCCCCGGACGACAGCGAGGCCTGGGCCACTGGCATCGACAGGGTGGTCAGCGATCGTGGGTTCGCCGACAACCTCGTGCGCCTGGGCCGGCTCCGGGTCGGGCCGCGTAGCTGGCGTGCCGCGGCTGACGCCTATTGCGCTATCTACGCCGAGCTGGCGGGCTGATAGCGGGGCCGTCTCAGCCGAGGGCCACCCGGTAAGCCTCGACAATGCGGTCCGTGGCTGCCTCCCACGTGAAGGAGCGGCAGCGCTCCAGGCCGGCAGTGACCCGGGAAGCGGCAGCCGCCGGGTCGTCAAGCACGGCCCTGATGGCCGCGGCCAGGGCCTCAGGGTTGCCAGCGGGTACGAGCAGTGCGGCGTCGCCCGCGACCTCCCGGGTTGTCGGCAGGTCGGTCGCAACGACCGGGCAATGGGACGCCATGGCGTCGAGAGTGGCCATGCCAAAGCCTTCGGCGAGGCTGGCCTGGACATAAGCGACCGCGGCGAGATACAGGCGTCCGAGCTCCTGGTCCGTCACGGGTCCCAGGAAGCTGACCTTGCCACCCGGGTCGCAGTCACGGACCCGGGCGCGCACTTCGTCCGCCGCCCAGCCATCCGGCCCCGCGATCCGCAGCGGTGGGCAGCCGGGTACCTGGTTGACTGCCGCCGCCAGGATGTCGAACCCCTTGCGCGGAGTTATGGCGCCGACGGCCAGGATGTACTCGCCTGGCTCCCGGGACGAGGCCGCCGCCGCGACATACAGGGGGGCCATCCCAGTCGCGACCACGCGGTCGCGCGGCACCCCGGTGACCGCCGATATGGTGTCGGCAGTGGACTGCGAGATGGTGAAGAGGATGCGACAGTCCCGAGCCGCCTTCAGCTGTGCGGCCTGGATCCGGCGTGAGCGGGGCGAGGTGAGGCTCGGGACGCTGACCGCGAAATCGTCATGGACGTGGAGCGCCACCGGCGCCTGGGTGGGGGCCGGGAGCAGGTCCAGGGTATGCATCACGTCGATCTGGCCAACGATCGTCTCGGCGGTGGGCCAGCCCGCAACGCGCCATAGCGGGTGCAGCAGCCTGAGGGGCACGGCCAGGCGTCGCGCCGGGAGCGGAGCCGCGGGACCACGGCCCAAGGCGAAGGCCTTGACGTCGAGGTCGGGTCGCTGTACGAGGCGCGCCCAGAGCTCCCGGCCGTAGCGCCCGACCCCTGTCGAACCGACGGTACAGGCGGTTACGTCAAGCCCGACGGCCAGGCGCACCAACTAGTGCTGCGCAGCAGTGGTGGCCTGGGGCTGAGCAAGCGTCGCCAGGCCTGCCAGCGCCCAAACCGTGTACGAGATATGGAGGTCAGAAAAGGAGTGGAGGAAGACCCCGCCTGCAGCAATTCCCGCCAACGCACAGAGGGCCGCGGCGCCGCGGGCCTGGCCCGCGCGGGCAACCCCCCATAGGAGCCGGAGGGTCCGACCGAGCGCGATGACGAACAGAACCAGGCCAAGGACCCCCAGTTCCACCGCCACCTGCAGGTACCAACTCTCGGCGGTGAGTGCTCCCGCGAGAACGAACCTCTGGCCTTCGGCCCCGCCCTGGGCAAGACCCAGGCCCAATGGAACATGGGTGATGACAACGACATCCCTTCCCAGCGCCGCGAGGTGACCCGCGGTGCTGACCTGGTTGGGGTCGAGCGCCCCAGAGAACTGCGCCCCCAGCCCTATCGAACTGATGAGCGGGTAGGCGACGATGCCGCCGACCAGGATGAGCGCGACGGTGCGGCCCGGCTTCCGGCCGGCGAGGATGGCAATGGCCAGCATCAGCGGCAGGGTCGCGATGGCGCTCCGCGTAACGGTCACCAGCAATCCCGCCACGCAGAGCGCGCCCAACATACGCTCCAGCGGGTGGCGCGCCTCGCCCGCGGCAACCCGCCCGATAAAAAGACCGACCGGGATGAGCATGTAGAAGGCCGCGGATAGCGGGTTGACGAATATCGAGCCCGCGCGTACCACCGATCGCCCCGCCACGAGCGTGTGGTAGATCGGCGTGTCGGCATGACCCACCAGCCCAAGCACGTCGGCCTGCCACTGCGCGAGGCCCACGATCCACACTGCGTACCCGTCCGGGCTGAAGTAGTTCCAGAGGGCCACGGCCGCCACCAGAGACCCGGTGAGCAGCACCGCCGTCTCCAGGCGGCGACCCAATCCCGGTCGGACCCCGACATGGCGGACGACCAGGAAAAGGGTGAGCGCGGCACAGAGGTCGCGCGCCCCCAGTGCGCGCGCGTAGAACGAGGGGCCGATCGGCAGCAGGACATAGAGGCCGCCGAGCGCCAGGAATGCGATGACGGACCAGTCCACCGGCGCCAGGTCTTTGATTCGGGTCCTCGCCACGGTCCGCGTAAGCAGGGCTACCAAAACCACCTCTTTCCAGTACCGCAAGTAGCCAAGCGCACTCGAGGGCACATGGAACTTCTGCGACAGGCCGAATAGCACCGGGTACAGGGGCAACAGCACAACCAGCAGGATCAACGCCTCACTCGGCCTACGCCAGGTCGCGTCGATCACCAGCGCCACCATCACCGCGCCGACGGTCACCACGAGGATGGTGCTGCCGGCGGCGGCGGCGATCCCCAGGAGTCCCCCGGCCAGAAGCGTCCCGGCAACCAGTGCCATCGCCCGCCCACGGCCAAGCCGCACGTCATTGCGCGATGCAGCCAGCGTCATGCAGACACCAGCATAAGTAGCCTTGCGACCCGCCCCGGGCCGATGTCTATTATTTCCGGGCCTTGAGCCTGAACCTGACCGGGGCGGGAGGGCTGCGACGGCTCCGTCTCTTGTGGGCGGCGATCGCCGCATTCACCGGGGTCGCGGTTCTGTACTTCGACCTGGGGCCGCCCGTGCCGTTTGTCGACGACGCCGTATACGCCTGGTATGTGCGCTCCCTCGCCGCCGGGCGTGGCCTGGTCTCCTACCCGGACTTCGTCCCCCTGGCTCTCACCCACCGGGTGCTCGGCCTGGTCGGAACGCTCGGACACCCCGACCTCAGGCTGCTCCGGTTGACGGTCTTCCCCTTCCTGTTATTCGCGGGTTGGGCCACCTACCGGTTGGCGAGGCGACTGGGCGCGGCCCCGGGCTGGTCTGCGGTGGCAGCCCTGGCGCTGGCGGCAAACCCGATCACGCTGTCGCTCGCCACCAGCTTCATGACCGACGTCGTCTTCATGGGGCTCCTGGCGGTCGCGTGCCTATTCGGCCTGTCCTGGATCACGGCGAGCCGGCAGCAGGGACTGATGGTGGCGGCCACGCTGCTCGCCGTGGGCGAAAGACAGATCGGCGTGTCCGCGGCTGTTGGCATCACGGTGGCGCTGTGGTTGCGCGCCCGGCGCGGCGGAAGACTGACCCGGGCGGACCAGGCCTGGCTGATGGCACTCTGGACCGGGACCGCGGTGCTTTCGGCGCTGTCGTGGCGCCTCGGTGCCCAGCCTACGGCCTCGGTCGGTGCCGGCCTTTTCACCTCGTCGGCCGTGGAGGCCCGTCAGCTGGCCGACTGGCTGGTGTTCGCCCCCGGGATGTGTGGGCTGGTGTTCCTGCCGTTCCTGCCCGTGCTGGTGCGGCGGGCAATCGACCAGCGAACGGCCGGCGCGGCGTGGGTGAAGGTGGCGGGGGTGCTCACCGCGATAGCCGTTGCTGCTGTGGCGCTGGTGGGCGCGGGTGGATTGGTGCCCAGCGGCCACCTCAACCTCTACGGCCTCGGCCCCCAGGCCGTTTCTCGATTCGGTTATGGGAGCCTGCGCCTGGGGCACCCTGTCATCCAGCTACCCAAACCGGTCGTCTTCTCGCCGGCGCTGCTCCTCGCGGTCTCCGTCGCCGGGGTTGCCACGTCCTGTGTGGCCCTGTATTGCGCGGCCGGGAGGCGGGCCTGGACCCGCAGCCTGATGGACCCCGTGGTGGTGTTCCTGTTCCTCACGGCCCTGGTCCAGGTACCCCTGCTGGCGTTGGTGAGTCATTACGACCGGTACTACCTCAGCGCGCTCGCCCCGCTATTGCCCCTGGCCGCACAGAGGGCATCAGCATGGTCGAGCCCCGGCTGGAGCGCCGCAGCCGCGCCGGTGATCGTGGGGGGCCTGCTCCTCTACGTGGTCGGGCAACAGGATTACGAGGCGTGGCAGGCCGCACGGGACGCGGTCGCGCGCCAGCTCTACACCCAGGTCGACCCCGCCAGCGTGGACGCTGGTTGGGAGACCAACTTCCAGTATTCGTGGATACCCGCGTTCGAGGCGGGCAGGAAGATGTCTGCCCCGACCAGGTTCCACCTCGAATTTGCGCCCCCGGGAGATCCCCGGCCCGGCCGGGACTACTCCTCCGTGTCCCCCGGTCGGATCGTGGTTGCGAGTGGTGAGGCCCCCGTCGCTCCCTGAGTGGCCTCGGTGGGCGCGTCGGTGGCCTCCGGCACACTCCCGTTCGAGGGCTTCACGGAGGGCACCCGGCGGGCAGCAGCACGCCTGGGCTTCTTCACGACGACCGCTTCCCTGGGCCACTCCGGTTCCGCGGTCGATGCCGGCGTGACCGGTTGCGCTTGCCGCGGCAGCAGACCACGAGCCTCGGCATCGTAGTAGTACGAATAGTCCGCCGCGTCGGCGGCCCTGGCCTTGTTCAGGACCACGCCGAGCAGGTTGACGTTGATCGACTTGATCGTCTCTATGGTGCGCAGGATCGCGGGCACGGAGGTGCCGCCTCGCTCGACAACCAGGATTGCACCATCCGCTTGGGCCGCGAGCACGGTCGCGTCGGTTACCGCACCGACCGGCGGCGTGTCAAAGATAACCATGTCGAACCGCTTCTTGAGTTGATCGATGACGCGCTTCATGCCGTTGGAGACCAGCAACTCGGATGGGTTTGGAGGCGTGGGCCCGCTGCACACGACATGGAGGTTCGGCAGACCCGACTCGACGATCAGGTCGTCCACCGGCCTGTCGCCCATGATCAGGTTGCCAAGCCCGATGTTCACCGGGCGCTTGAACACCCGGTGCAGGTCCGGCCGCCTGAAGTCGGCGTCAACCAACACAACCCTCAGGCCGGCCTGCGCCAGGGTCACGGCCAGGTTGCTGGACGTCGTGGTCTTGCCCTCACCCGGGCGCGTTGAAGTGACCACGATCGTCTTCAGGCTCTGGGATGCCCGCGCGTACATGATGTTGGTTCGGAGTGCCCTGTACTCCTCCGCCAGGGGGTCGCTGGTGTGCCTGGCTGCGACGAGCTCAACGGCCCCCTCGTCAGCGCCTTCGGCAACGTGGAGGATCGTCGAACCCAGGAGCGCAACGCCCAGCTTGAGGCGCACATCGCTGTCACGTTTGACCGTGTTGTCGACGCGCTCCAGTGCGTATGCGAGGGCCAGCGACAGCACCAGTGCGCCGACAGCCGCGAGGAGGACGTTCTTGGGGATATCGGGCGCCACTGGCGTCGGCGGTGCCTTGGTGGGCACCTCCCATGGCACCAGGGACTCGAGTTTGGATGAGGAGGAGGAGCCGACCTTGGCCTGCAGGTCACCCAGGGCCGAGTTGAAGGCCGGGATCACGTCGCGGGCGATGGCGAGGGCCACGTTGGGGTCCTCGTCGTAAACGCTGATGACGATCAGGGTGGTGTTTGGCTGGCGCGACGCCGCCAGCGAGAAACGCAGCGTGTCGGGGTCCCGAGGAATGCCGTCCTTCACCAGCTGCCGCCGCACCGGGTCGGTGTTGATGAGCCCAACGTAGGTCTCGACCAACTGGTCGATGCTCGGGATCTGGTTGGGGTCCGAAACGTTGACCCCCCCACTTGGCGGAATCAGCTGTTTCGGGCTGACCAGGCCGATCGCGTAGGTGGTGTAGAGCTTCGGTAGCTGCAGGCTCACGAGGAGGGATGTCACGGCCGCGGTCAGCGTGATCAGGCCGATCATCCACCGCCATCGCCGGAGCCCTCTCAGGTAGCCATTGAAGTCCAAGCGAAATCCTTCCCGGTGTTCGGCAGCAGCCCGAGAGATGCCTCCGAGCGTGGTCTCAGCCTACGGAAAGGATCGCCGTCGGGTCAACCGAATGGACGGGTATTGGGAGTACCGCTGAATAGAATCCCCCAATGCTCGTCCAATTCACGTACTTGGCCGGGCTCCTGGTCATCCTCGTCATCGCCGTGGTGTCGGTGCGCTCCAGCGGCCTCTGGCACACCGCTGCCGGCCGCCCGCGCCGGCCGCCGCGTCAGAAGCGGCGCTCCCGGAGCCGGCGAATCCGCGGCGTTGTGCTGGGCGCCGGGTTGGTGGTCCTGGTGGCGACGATTGCCGAGGCGGCCATGATCACCCGTGCAGTAGGACACATCCGCAAGGGCACCCAGGCCCTGTCCCAGGCGGCGGCGGTGCTGGGCAACTCACCCGACCAGTGGACGCAACAGCACATTTCCAACGCCCAGATCCTGCAGGGTGAGGCCCACGACGAGCTCACGACCGGTTATTCGGACATGGTCGGGGACCCGGGCCTCAAGTTGCTCGAGCACCTTCCGTGGGCGGGCGACCAGGTGCACGCACTGCTGAGCGCCTCACGCCTGTCCGTCGCTGCCGCTCGCGGTTTCGGCGACCTGGTCGATGTTGCCCGTATCGTCGACTCCAGCCGTGCCGCGACCAAGCCGACCGGCCAGCGACTGCTCGACCTGCTGGCCGCCGCCGCGCCGCCCTGGGCCGACGCGCAGAGCCAGCTGGACCCGGCTATGGCCGGCGTGCAGTCCGACATGGGGCGCCCATTGGTGCCACCGCTGCGCGACCTGCTGGCGCGGGAGGTGGACGGGCTCCGACCGCTGGCCGACGAGGCCCGGGTTGGCGCGGTCGTCGGGAAGTTCGCGCCGGCCGCGCTTGGCGCTTCAGCGCCCCAGAACTACCTGGTCCTGTTGCCCAACCCGTCCGAGATTCGACCCTCCGGCGGTTTCTCGGGCTCGATCGCAACCACGGTGATGAGCGCTGGAGCGCCCACGACGATAGACGTAAAGAACCAGGAGGACTTCAACCCGCTCATGAAGGCGCGCCAGCCGGTGCCGGTCGCCCTGGCGCGCTACCTCAAGTTCTACAAGAACGGCCTCGAGCTGGGCGATGCGGGGTGGGACCCGGATTTCCCAACCACCGCGCGACTGAGCGAAACGATGTACGTCGACGCCACCAAGAAACCCGTGGACGGCACCATATCCATTGACCCGTATGCGCTGGCGGCCCTCCTGAGCGTCACTGGTCCCGTCGACGTGCCGCCCTACGGCACCTTTGACAGCGGGAACTTTTTCACCAAGCTCAACACGATCGTCAATGCCAGCACCGGCCCAGGTGCGGGCAAGAGCGCACTTCCGCCTATATCGCGAGCGGTGCTCAACAAGGTCCTCACTCAGCCGGCCGGTGACTGGCCGAAGATGCTCACGGTCATGCGCGACCAGGCCGAGCAACGCCACATCCAGGCGTACTTTCACGAGCCCGCCCTCGCGGCGGCCACCGCAAAAGTGCACTTCGATGGCGCCATGGTGGCCAACCCGGGTGATTACCTGATGGTGGCCGATGCCAACGTCGGCGCGACCAAGGGCGATGCCTTCGCGCACAAGTCGATGGAGGTCCGGACCGAGGTTCACCCCGGGCAGGGTGTGGTGCGTCACGAGGTACTGGTCCATTACGACATGCCGAATGCGACTGACGACGTGGACCGCGCACTGAACCCCGGGGACGGCAGCCTCCGCGACTATGTGCGCTTCTTCCTGCCGCGGGAGGCGGCGGTCGCCGGGGTGACCGTGGTCTCGGGATCTGGAAAGCGCGCAGAGGGAGGGCTGGACGCGATCTCGCTGGCGCATGAACGCCAGAGCGTCGGCGCGTTCGTGCGGGTACCGCGGGGCGAGAAGGTTGACCTGACCCTCGTCTACGAGGTGCCCCTCACCGGGAACAGCGGTTATGGGCTCTACCTCCAGAAGGAATCCGGCGTCGCGTCGCTTCCGACCACCCTGGTCGTGAGCTATCCCGGCGGCGTCGCCCGCCGGCAGACCGACCTCATGGCCGACCGCCAGGTCCAGGTGTCGTGGTAACCCGTCGACGGGGCGCCGCGGCAGGACTGCTCGGCCTGCTGCTACTCGCCGCTGGACTGTGGGTTCTTACGCGTGGCCGCGGGCCGCAACAGGTGGTCGCCACCGCGCCGAGCCCGATCATCACGCCGCTTCTGCCCACCCCCGGCACGGTGCCGGCCGGCTACCGGGTGAAATCAACCGACCTCGGCATCGACCTGCCGATCGTCGCCGGCGACGGCTGGACGGTCCCCTATTACAAGGCCGCGGTCTACCCCGGCATGAAAATGCCCGGGACCGGGGATCGCACCATGCTCTATGCGCATGCCCAAGCTGGTATGTTCGGGCCGCTCTCCCACGCCGCAACCGGCCAGCACATCGACATCACTCGCCCCGGCCAACCAACCCTGCACTACGTGATAACGCGCTACTTCCCGAAGTGGTCACCGGCCGACCTCACATACACGAAGCCGCTGGGACATGACGAGCTGGTGCTGCTGACCTGCACGTCCTACCAGGCCAACGACCCTCGAATCCTGGCGGTGGCCGAACCCGCCTGACGGCGGGTTAGCGCGCCTGGCTTCTGACCAGGAACACGCCCGAACCGACCACCGCGAGCAGCCCAGCCAGGACCAACCCGAGCGCGCCAAGAGGAACCTGGCCGCCTGGCACCCGCAGCGGACGGGCGGCGCCCGTGAAGGGGAGGCACCCGTTCTCGCGCACCGTGGTAGTCACCGTCACCCCATTCCCGGTGGCGGCGAGGACGTACTCGCAGGGGCAACCCGCTGGGAGCGTGACGGTGGTCTGCGCCGCGCCGTTGGCGTCCGTCTTGACGCTGGTCGGCGTGAAGGTGGCTGTGCACCCCGCGGGTCCGGACTGCTGGCTGAACGTGACGACGGTGTTCACCGCCTGGCCGTTGCAGTCGCGAAACGTCGCCGTGAAATCCACTGGCTGCCCGGCGTTCGCCGCGGTCGGGCTGGCGCTGGCCGAAGCCGAGGTGTTGCACCCCTGGTAGGCGAGAGCTGCCGGGGCCGTGACGGCCGCGGTGCTGAGCAGACCGGCGAGCAGGCCCAAGAGAACTGGGACGGCCGTCAGCCTCCTTCTCATGCTCCGGGATCCTCCGCTGGGTAGGTGCGCAAACCAGTTGCTGACACCTGGGGTATCAACACCCTTCTCAGATTACCTTGTCGTACCCCTCATAACCCATCGTTGACAGCCTGTTACCCGTATGGGCCGCGCGGACTATTCAGTCCGCCAGGTCAACTTGGGCTGCCTGGCCGCCCGGACCTCGTCCAATCGCCCCACCGGGGTCTCATGAGGGGCATGCTTGACGAATTCGGGGTCGCGCTGGACCTCCTCCCAAATCTGCTGCATGGCCGCGACGAAGGCGTCCAGCGTCTCCCGGGACTCGGTTTCGGTGGGCTCCACCATCAGCGACTCCGGCACGGTGAGCGGGAAGCTGACCGTGGGGGCATAGAACCCGTAGTCCAGCAGCCGCTTGGCGATATCGATGTTCTTCACTCCCAGTTCCTTGGCCTTCTTCGTCGTCAGCACGAACTCGTGCAGGCTCGGCTCGCCCGAGGCCACGTCGAAGACGGAGCGGAGCCCGGCCTTCAGGTAGTTGGCGTTGAGCACCGCGTCCTGGGCCACCTGGCGGAGGCCATCGCCGCCGTAGGCCCGCATGTATGCGTAGGCCTTCACCAGCACCGCGAAGTTGCCGAAGAAGCTGCGCACCTTGCCGATGGTCTCCGGCCGTGCCCAGTCCAGCCGGTAGTTGTGGGAGTCGTCGCGCTCGACCGTCGGCACCGGCAGGTACTGTGCCAGGCGGGCCTTGACGCCGCAGGGCCCCGCTCCCGGTCCGCCACCTCCGTGGGGAGTCGAGAACGTCTTGTGCAGGTTGAGGTGCACGACGTCAAAGCCCATGTCGCCGGGCCGCGCCACGCCCACCAGCGCGTTGAGGTTGGCGCCGTCGTAGTAGAGCAGGGCGCCGGCCAGGTGGGCGAGCCGGGCGATCGTCTTGATGTCGCGCTCGAAGAGCCCCAGCGTGTTGGGGTTGGTGAGCATGATCGCCGCCACGTGGGGGCCGAGCTTGGCGCGGTAGTCCTCGATGTCCACCAGGCCCCGGGCGTCGGACTTGACGGTGACCGCCTTCAGCCCGGCCAATGTCGCGGATGCCGGGTTGGTCCCGTGGGCCGAGTCGGGGACCAGGACCGTGTCCCGCTGGTCCCCCTCGCCGTTGGCCCTGTGGAACGCCTGGATGATCCGCAGGCCCGTCCATTCGCCATGCGCCCCGGCCGCGGGCTGCAGCGAGATGCGGTCCATGCCGGTGATCTCGATCAGCCACTGCTCCAGTTCCCAGAGCAGGCGCAGTGCTCCCTGGACGGTGTCGACCGGCTGGTAGGGGTGAAGCTGGGCGAAGCCGTCGAGGCGGACCAGTTGCTCGTTCACCGCCGGGTTGTATTTCATCGTGCAGCTGCCCAGCGGGTAGAGGCCCTGCTGCAGGGAGAACGTGCGCCGGGCCAGGCGGCCAAAGTGCCGCAGCACCTCCGGCTCGCTGGTGTTGGGGATCCGGGCCGCGGCTTTGCGCAGGATCCCGGCCGGGATGGCGGCGGCCAGGTCGAGTTCCGGCACGCCCGCCGGCGGCAGCTGCGGTCCATCGTGGGCATGGCGCCGCAACTCGGTGAGCAGTGGCTCGGGACCCGTCCCGCTGGCGTGGGCCGCGGGACCCGAGTGTCCGAGGAGGGTGCTCTCGATGGTCGCGGTCACGGCAATGCCTCGACGAAGGCATCCAGCGACTCGGGCGAGTTCATCTCCGTGACGGCGACCAGGATGCAGTCGGTCATGTCGGGGTAGAACCGGCCGAGGTCAACGCCGCCGAGGATGCCGTGGTCGCGCAGGACCCCGAGCACCTCGTGGGTGCTCTTCTCGCAGCGCACCGCGAACTCCCAGAGGAAGGGCCCGTCGAACGCCAGCGTGTAGCCGGGTTTGGCCGCGATCATGCCCGCGAGGTGGTGCGCCCGCGCGGTGCTGACCTCGGCGACCCGCCGCAGCCCCTTCTCACCCATGACGGAGAGATAGGCTGTCGCCCCCAGCGCGATCAGCGCCTGGTTGGTGCAGATATTGCTGGTGGCCGACTCGCGCCGGATGTGCTGCTCGCGGGCCTGCAGCGTCAGCACAAAACCCCGGCGCCCCTGGTCATCGACGGTCTCGCCGGCGAGCCGGCCCGGGATCTTGCGCAGCAGCGCCTCGGTTGCCGCCAGGTAGCCGCAGTAAGGGCCGCCGTACCAGAGCGGGATCCCGAGTTGCTGGCACTCGCCGACGGCGATGTCGGCCCCGTACTCGCCGGGCGGAGCCACCAGTGCCAGGGACACCGGGTCCGCGGAGACGATGGCGAGGGCCCCATTCTCGTGGGCCATCCCGGTGAGGGTCGATCCATCGTGCAGCTGGCCCGTGAAGTCCGGTTGCTGGAAGATGACCGCGGCACTGTCGGCGATCTCCTCTCCAACGTTGGTCGCCGCGACCGAGACCACCGCGAACCCGCGGCCCGCCCCGTACGTCTGCAGCACCGCGAGGTACTCGGGGTGCACCCGGCCCGCCACCACCACCTTCTGCCGCCCCGTCTCGACCACGGCCATGACCGCCGCCTCGGCCATCGCGGTGGCGGCCTCGTACATCGACGCGTTGGCAATGTCCATCCCGGTGAGCTCGGCGATCAGCGACTGGAACTCGAAGATGGTCTGCAGCCACCCCTGGCTGGCCTCCGCCTGGTACGGGGTGTAGGCGGTGTAGAACTCGGGCCGGCTGATCACCTGGCTGACCGCCGAGGGGATGAACCGGCGGTAGGCCCCGGCGCCCAGGAAGCTGTCGAGCCGGGTGAGGTCCTGGTTCTCCGCCGCGAGCTTGCCGAAATACTGGGTCAGCTCCAGTTCCGACATCCCACCGGGGAGTTCCAGGCGGTGGTCGAGCTCGGCGGGCACCGAGGAGAACAGGTCCTCCTGGGACTTCGCCCCGACGACCTCGAGCATGGCCTCACGGTCTTCGGTCGAGAGCGGGAGGTAGCGATGCTGGAGCGTCAGAGGCCCTCCGTGAAGGTCCGGTAGCCCGCCTCGTCGAGCAGCTCCGCGGACAGGGACTCGGTCAGCTCGAGCTCGAGCATCCAGCCACCTTCGTAGGGCTCGCTGTTGACCGACTCCGGGGCCTGGGTCAGCGCCGGGTTGGCCTGCTTGACCCTCCCGCTCACCGGCGAGTAGAGGTCGGAGGCCGCCTTGACCGATTCGATCACCCCGAACTTGCCGCCGGCCGCGACCTCGGTGCCGGGCTTGGGCAGCTCGACGTAGATGACGTCGCCGAGCTGGCTCTGGGCGTACTCGGTGATGCCGATCCGGGCCACGTCGCCCTCGACGCTGACCCACTCATGGCTCTTGCTGAACCTGTACTTCGATGTGTCCATCCAGCTCCTATCGAATCAGTTCTTGGGCCGCTTGTAGAACGGCATCGGCACGCGCCGCGCGGGAACCGGCTCGCCCCTGACCTCGACGGTGAGCGCGTTCGATTCGGCGCACTCGCGCTCGACATACCCCATCGCCACCGCCTTGCCGAGGGTAAAGGAAAACGTGCCGGAGGTTACCTCCCCCACCACCCGTCCACCGTCGCTGACCGGGTACCCGTGGCGGGCTATGGCTCGGCCCTCCAGCTCGAGGCCGATCATCTGGCGCGCCGGACCGCCGGCGTCCTTGATCCGCTGCAGGGCTTCGCGGCCGACGAAGTCGCCCTTGTCCAGCTTCACTGCCCAGCCCAGGCCGGCCTCCAGCGGGTTGGTCGAGCGGTCGATGTCCTGGCCGCTCAGGCGCATGGCGGCCTCGAGCCTCAGCGTGTCCCGGGCGCCCAGGCCGCATGGCACCAGGCCGTTGGGGGCGCCGGCCTCGATGACCAGCTGCCACGCATCGACCGCCCGGTCCCAGGGCACCAGCAACTCGAACCCATCCTCGCCGGTGTAGCCGGTCCGGCTGAAGGACGTCGGGATGCCGCCCAGGTCGCCGTTGGCGAAGTGGTAATAGCCGATGGCGTCCAGGTCGACGGGGGTGAGCGGCCGCAGGATCTCGACCGCGCGCGGTCCCTGGACGGCCAGGAGCGCGAGCTCCATGGTCACGTCGACGACGCCGGCACCGTGCTCCTGGAAGTGGGCGAGGTCCTGCTCCCTGGGCCCCGCGTTGACGATGACGATGTGGTGGTCGGCGGCCTCACGGTAGACCAGGGCGTCGTCGATGATCCCGCCGTCGTCCGCGCAGAGGATGTTGTAGCGGGCCTGGCCGTCGGCGAGGTCGCCGACCCGGTTGCTGACGATGCGCTCGAGGGCCGCCGCACCCTCCACCCCGCGGACCAGGAACTCGCCCATGTGGGAGACGTCGAAGATCCCCGCGGCACCGCGCACGGCCATGTGCTCGGTGCGCATCGAGCCGTACTGCAACGGCATCATCCAGCCGCCGAACTCGACCATCTGCGCGCCTGCCGCGACGTGGGTCTCGTACAGGGGCGTGCGGAGGACGGCCGCGGTACCCGTCATTCGTCGGGACCCGCACCCTGGGGGCGCCGACGCGGGTCGGGCGCGTCACTGTCGTCCACGAAGTCGATGCCCAGGTCCTCGGCGTCCGAGTCGTCGAGGAAACTGATGGTCGCCGCGTCGTTGCGCTCCCGGGCCAGGTCCAGCATCCGCTCGACCCGCTCCAGGCGGCTCTCGTCCCAACCCAGCAGCTTCTCCATCTCCTCCGGGCGAGCCTCCCGCCGGTTGGCGCGACGGAACATCACCTGCGCGGTCTCCAGCGTCTTGACGTCGACGATGTCGGCCTCTGCCTCCTTGCGGTCGTCCGCCTCGGCCTGGATCAGCGAGTCGATCTGGAGGCCGATGTGGAGGCTGGCGAAGTCCCTGAAGGTGCCCTGGCCGGTGTACGCCCCGATGGCATCGACCAGCCCCACGGTGCCCTCCTGGTAGAGGTCGGAGAAATGGAGGCCGTGGCCGGCGTGGGACTCCGCCTGCTGCACCACCAGGTCGAGGTTGCGCTCGACCAGGGTGCTGACCGCGTTGGCGTCCGGGCGAGTCGCCAAGAGGCGGGCCTCCTCCGCGGGATCCAGGCGCGGGAAGAGGCTCGCCTGCTGGCGCAGCTCGGCCTCCAACTGGAGTTCACGCTCCTGGTGGCTGTGGTCGTCGGGCACCCTGAATCATAGGTAGCCGAGCCTCCCGGCTACGATCGCTCGGTGGCGCGGAAGGCGGGGCCGGCGGCAGGGTTCAGCCGTCCCCGGAGGTCGCTCGACGACCTGCCGGTGTGGGGCGGAAGCATCTGCCTGGTCGGGGCCCTTCTCTACCTGGGTGCGGTGCGTGGACCACTCATCTATGACGGGAGCTTCTTCCTGTACCAGATCCTGGAGACCCAGCTGCCGTTCATCCCCGACAACCGATTCCTGGCTGTCCCGGTTCACATCGTGACCATCGGCGCGTCGCACCTGACCGACGACGTGTGGACCCTGGGGCTGGTTTTCTCCGTGACCTACCTGGCGATGGCCGTGGGGACTTTCCTGGGCAGCGCGTGGTGGATGAGCCGGCAGGACGGCGGGCTGGTCGTCTGGCCCGTGCTGGGGTTGCTGCTGGTCTCGCCAATCCTGGTCGACACCACCACGGAGTCGCTGGCCACAGCCGGCCTGGCCTTCGCCATGACCTACATCGCGGCGACACCGAAGACGCGGCGCCGCTGGGTCATCGCGGGCGTCCTGGCGGGTCTGCTGTTCGCGAGCCACCCCTACGCCGGCGTGGTCCTGGCCTGGGCGGGCGGGGTGGCCGCCTATCGATGGGCTCGATCCGGCCGCCGGGAAGTCGCTGAACTCGTCTTCTGCGGCGCTGCCGTGGTCATAGGCGTCATCCGACTGTCGATCCTGGTGCCGGGATATGAGACCGCGGCGGCCGCGCCAGGGGCGCTGCTGCCCGAGCTCTGGCACCTGGTGCTACCCGAGACCGCCGCGCTGGCCCTGGGAGCATGGCTGTGCGGAATCGGGCTCCTGCTGTGGCGCCGGGGGCTGATCCCTGTCGGGGCCGGACCGCTGACCTGCCTGGCCCCCGCCCTTGGTTATGTGCCCCTCCTGGTCGGCTTGGCCAGGGGAACCGGGTGGCCGCCGCCGATCGCCTACCGGTTTGCCACCGTGCCGCTGGTGCTCCCGCTGCTCATCCTCCTGGTGATCGACCTGGTGACGGCCGGCGGCGACCGCGCACCGACGAACGCGAAGGCCGCGTACCGCGCCGCGGCGGCGGCCGCGATGCTCGCCATCAGCGCGGGCCTCGTCCTGCAGGGATGGCGGTGGAACGAGGAGGTGTCGGCGATGCGGGCCCACGTAGCCGCTACCGCCGCCCCATGCGGGCCGGACTTCGCGGGGGCAGCGGCGATCGCGACCTGGGGAGGCAGGTCCCTGGCGGTGCTGGTCCAGGGCCGCGAACCTCGTGTCGTGTTGGGATCCCAGGCCGAGTGCGATCGATTGATTTCGGCGCACGTCTATTCCGGCAGCAACCACTTCACGGCCCTGTACCTCCCCTCACGCGGCTGGTTCCATCTGCCCCGTCCCTGATGCCGCGTAGGATGCAGAGCATGTCCCGGTCGGCTCGGCCAGCTGGAGGCTTGTCATTCCGTCGCATCGGCAGCGTCTGGCTGTGCCTTGCGGCTCTCATGGCCATGTCGACTGCCACTGCCGGCGCGGCCCAACCCAGGGTGACGGTGCTGCGGATCGACGGGGTCATCAACGTCTTCACCGCCGACTACATCCAGGGAGCGTTGGACAACGCCAGGGCCGACGGCACGGACCTGGTGGTGATCGGCATGGACACCCCCGGCGGCATCGACTCGGCGATGCGCAAGATCATCCAGGGCATCCTCGCCAGCCCGTTGCCGGTCGCCGTCTACGTCGGGCCCAGCGGCGCGCGGGCGGCCAGCGCCGGGCTCTACATCAGCCAGGCGGCCGACATCATCGCCATGGCACCGGGCACCAACATCGGGTCGGCGCACCCGGTCTTCCTCAACGCCGGGACGGGCCAGGCGCAGGGGGCGACCGACGTCGAGGGGCAGAAGGTCCTGAACGACTCCGTCGCGTACATCCAGGGGCTCGCGACCCTGCACCACCGCAACGTCGACTGGGCCACCGACGCGGTCAAGAACAGCGTCAACGTCCCGGCCGAGAAGGCCGTGGAGCTGCACGTGGCCGACCGGATCAGCCCCGACCTGCCGTCGCTGCTGCGCGACGTGGACGGGCAGACCATCAGCAAGCACGGCGCCGACCTGACGGTGCACTCGGCCGGGGCGCTGGTCGACCAGCGCGAGATGGGCTACTTCCAGGGCCTGCTGCACGCGCTGGCGGATCCCCAGATCGCCTACCTGTTCATGCTCCTGTCGATCCTGGCCATCGGGTTCGAGGTGACCCACCCCGGGGCCATCCTCCCGGGTGTCGTGGGGGTCATCGCGGGGGCGATGGCGCTGGTGGCGTTCGAGAGCCTGCCGGTGAACTACGCGGGCATCGCGCTCGTGGCCTTCGCGCTGGTCCTGTTCGCGGCTGACGTGCATTCGCCCAGCCACGGCGTCCTCACCACGGGCGGGATCCTCTCATTGGCGCTGGGCTCGTTCCTGATCCTCGACGCGGGCGCGCCATTCCTCGAGCCCAACCTGTGGCTGGCCATCCTGCCGCCGATCGTGGTGGGCGGAATCCTGGCGTTCCTTGTGTCGCGCGCCGTGGCGGCGAGGCGGCGTCCCCAGGTCACGGGAAGCTCGACGCTGATCGGCGCCGAGGGGGAGGCGCGCGAGGACCTCGGGCCGGACGGCGGGCTGGTCATGGTGGACGGCGCCCTTTGGCAGGCCAACGCAGCCGTTGCGGTGGCGCGGGGCACCCGCGTCATCGTGCGTTCCGTCGAGGGTTTGCGCCTCAGCGTCGACCCCGCCTAAGCCAGGCCACTCAGAGGTTGCTGAGCACCGCGCGGTAGACCTCGACCGTGAGCTCAGCGGTTCGTTTCCAGCTGTACTGGGCGGCCACAGCCGGCCCGCGTTCCCGCAGCCTGGCGGCGACCTCGGGCTCCCCCATGACGGCGTCAATGGCACCGGCCAGGGCCGAGGAGCTGCCGGGGGTAACGAGCAGTGCCCCGTCCCCAACCAGCAGGGGAAGGTTGGCCGACCTCGCGGCGATGAGGGGGGCGCCGCACCCCATCGCCTCTAGTGCGGTCAGGCCGAAGCCCTCGTGGTGGGACGGCAGCAGGACGGCGGTCGCGCCCCTGTACAGCGCCGCCAGTGTCGCGTCCGCGACGAAGCCTGTCTGCACCAATTGGATGCCCAGGCTGGCGGCCGCGGTGGCCACCCGCTCGCTCTCCGCGCCGCGGGCGCCGACGAGGACCAGGGGGACACCGGGGTGGCGCAGGCTGCCCAGGGCTTCGAGGATCCCATCCAGCCCCTTGCGGGGGTCATGAGCGCGCATGCTCCCGACCCACAACAGGTACGGTCCCTCGGCCACGTCGACCGCCCGCCGGCGTTCCGTGTCGTCGGGCTCCTCGACGGCCGAGAAGGCGGCGGCCATCGCCTCCGGCACGACGTGGACCCGGGCGGGGTCAAGTCCCAGCACCTCGACCCCCTCGTCGGCCGTCGCCTGGCTCACCGCGATCACCGCGCCGCACCCCAACAGCCTTCGCCGCTGCATGGCCAGGTACCTCGGCGTTATGCGGCCCGCGCGGAGGACCATGGTCCAGGGGAGGACATCGTGCAGCGTGACGACCTGCCGGCGAAGGGGCCAGAACAACACCGGGTCCGACGCGAGACCATGCACGAGGTCCGCACGATGAAGAACCGCAAGCGGCGCGACCAGGGGTTGGGACCATGCGAACCGCACCGCCCAGGCTTCGCGTGGAGGTGGCCAGCGCGGTGTGGCGGTCCAGAGCCGCACATCGTCCCGCTGCCGCAGCTCCTCAATCAACGAGCGCGCATACCGACCGATCCCCGCGGTGGCACGGTTGTCGGCCAGTGCGCTGGCATCAGCCACGACGCGCACCGGTCCCGCTTTCGGCATACGGCCCCGAGTGTAGGGGGTGCTTCGCATCACTCCGGGCCTGGCCTGGCCAGGCCTCGCAGGGTCACCAATGCCGCGATCGTTCCGACGGCCAGCGCGATGTCGATGATCGAGGTGAGGGGGTCGCTGGTGATCGATTCCGGGGGGCTGAAGCCCGCCCCGAAGTCCGCCGGGAGCGACCAGAGGACCTGGCCGATGATGACCGGCGCCCACAGCATCCAGGGACGCCACCCCAGCCGGTCGCTGAGGAAGTCGACCTCCGCCGCCGCCGCCAGGATGATCACCGGGAAGCCGTAGACCACGACGCGCTGCACATCGCCCGACACGAAGACCTGGGCGGTGGCGAGCAGGAGCAGGTAGACGAACTCCGGCCGGCGCCACGTCCGCGGCGGGTGAACCAGCTGCAGCGCGGCCAGCGGCGTGAGGAGGCCCCAGGTGCCCACGGTGGCGGACAGCAGGCGCGGGACGGCGCGCGGCGGGAAGATCGTGAAATGGGTCACGGTGCCCACCTGGTCGAGGAACGGGTTCTTCTCCCCCGCGGGGAGCCGGATGGCGAACCGAACGAACACGATCGCCGCGACCGCGACGGCGGCACCGAGCAGGGCCCAGGCGTACGGTCCGTGCTCCCGCATCGCCCGGCGGACCTGGAAGACGATTCCCAGCAGGACCGTCTCCTTGGTGAACGCCAGCAGCAAGAGCGCGGAGGCGGCGATCGTTCGCCGGCCCTGCAGGGTGGCCCCGACGACCAGCGCCAGGAGGAGGAACCCGAGCGGGTCGATGCGGGCCACGTCGAAGAGGCTCACGCCGGTGGCGGGGCCGAGCGTGGCGAAGGCCAGCCCTCCCCAGGCCGCGGTGCCCCGGCTCATCCCCGTCGCGCGGATGACCCAGGACATCGCCAGGCAGGTGAGGGCCAGGCTGACCACGGTCAGGACCACGAAGGTGACGCCCGGCGGCCCGGGCAGGAGCCCCGCCACCAGCGGGGCCAGCGGGCGCCAGCAGTACGGCGGCCCGACGCAGGTCATCGGCACTGTCACCGGCTGCCGGGCCATGGCGACGTAGAACTGGGAGTCGTAGTAGAAGCCGGAGCCGTGGTAGACCTCGCCGGGGCGGAGCCGGCCCCCGAGCGCGATCACCGCGTTTAGGACCAGGACCACGAGCGGTCCCGCCAGGTACACCCACCGGCCCTGACGCAGCGCCTGGGTTGGGCCGGTGATGATCATCTGCCGGCTCAGTGTAGGCGGCTCGAAGTCCTGTCGATTCCTCGCGGTGAAACAACGCCACGCGCCTCAATACTGACGGTGAAACACGCGGGGGCGTGTCGCGGGGTCGACAATTGCTCGACCAGCTCGGAGGTTTGCCATGCCACTCGCAATCGGGATCGTCCTCGTCATCCTCGTCGTCCTGCTCTTCATGAGCGTCCGGATCACCCAGGAGTACGAGCGCGGCGTCGTTTTCCGCCTCGGTCGGCTGATGCCGCTGAAGGGGCCGGGATTCTTCCTGATCATCCCGCTGGGCGTGGATCGCCTGGTCAAGATCGACCTCCGCACGGTCACCCTCGAGGTGCCGCCGAAGGAGGTGATCACCCGGGACAACGTCACCATCAAGGTGATCGCGGTCATCTACTTCAAGATCGTCGACCCGGCCCGCGCCGTCACCCAGGTCCTCAACTACGTCAACGCCACGTCGCAGATCGCCCAGACGACCCTGCGCTCGGTCCTGGGCGAGTCCACCCTGGACGAGCTGCTCGCCGGCCGCGAGGAGGTGAACCGGCGCCTCCAGCACATCATCGACGAGCACACGGAGCCCTGGGGGGTGAAGGTCACGACCGTCGAGGTCAAGGACGTCGAACTGCCCCAGACGATGCAGCGCGCCATGGCCAAGGAGGCCGAATCGGAGCGCGAGAAGCGGGCCAAGATCATCCACGCCCGCGGTGAGTTCGAAGCTTCCCAGCAGCTGATGGAGGCCGCCGAGGTCATCGGCCGCGAGCCCGCGGCGCTCCAGCTGCGCTACCTCCAGACGCTCACCGAGATCGGCGTCGAGAAGAACACCACGATCATCTTCCCGCTGCCCGTGGACATCATCGACGCCCTGCTCGGCCTGCGCCGGCGCGCGAGTCGCGAGGCGGGCAGTGCCGGGGCGCCCGAGCCCACCCGGCCCGAGGGCAGCGCCGCGCCGCAGCCCTTGGAGCCCACACCGGACGCGGACCTACCCGGCGGAGACCTGCCCGGCTGAGACCCCGTCGATTGAGCCAAGTCAATTGAGCCCGATGATCTCGGGCAGCGACCTCCAACAGATCGTCGAGATCGCCCTGGCGCTGGTGGTGTTCTGCTTCGTGCTGGTCGCCGCCAACCTGGGCGACATCAGCCCGGCGTGGCGGGTGGTTGCGTTCGCGGGGCAGTGCGGCATCTGCGCCATCGTGGCGGTGCTGGCGCTGAGCAACATCGCGACGGCACTCATCGTCCCGGCCGATGTCCAGGCGAACACCGGGCTGCCCGCCAGCCGGGTGATCATCGGCAACGTCGTGGAGCTGGCCGGCGCGCTGGTCGCCCCGGTGGTGCTCTTCCGTGGTGTGCGCGACCGGGTTGCCAGGGTGCTCCGCGAGTTCCGTCCCGAGTCGGCGATCAACGCGGTCGGCGCCAGCCTATACGTGCTGGTGGTGACCCTCTTCCTGAGCCTCCAGGTCTCCACGGACCAGCTGCGCCAGATCAAGCAGAGCGGCCAGTCGCCCTCGCTGGTGTTCATCATCGGCACCAACCAGCTCCCCTTCCTCATCGTGGCCGTCGCCGGCGTCGGGTTCATGGCCCGGCGCAACCCCCGGCAAACCCTGCAGCGGCTGGGCCTCTACTGGCCCGGCTGGCGCTGGATCCTCGGCTCGGCAGGCGCGGCGGTGGTGCTGGTGATCTTTGGCATCGTGTTCGACCTGCTCACGGTGCGGCTCACGCCGGAGCAGTCCAAGAGCATCGACGAGGTGAGCAAGCAACTGCTCAACAACGTCAACACCTGGGAGGCCGCGGTGGTCCTGGCGCTGGCCGCGGGGATCGGCGAGGAGATCCTCTTCCGCGGGGCCCTGATGCCCCGCCTCGGGAATGCCCTGTCGGCGCTGATCTTCGCGGTGCTCCACACCCAGTACGCGATCAGCCTGGCGACACTCGAGATCTTCCTACTGGGATTGGCCCTGGGCTGGATCCGCAAGCGGGCCGGCACGACCGGCAGCATCATCGCCCACGCGGGTTACGACCTGATCCTGCTGTTATTGCCATTCGCGCTGGTGTTCTTCGACCACTATTTCAAGCACTGATGAGCCGGGAGACAGGGTGTCGGTGATCTGCGCGGTCGCCAACCAGAAGGGCGGGGTGGGCAAGAGCACGACCGCGGTGAACGTGGCGGCCTTCCTGGCCGGCTGGGGCAAGCGGGTGCTGCTGGTGGACCTCGACCCCCAGGGCAATGCCAGCAGCGGGCTGGGGCTGCAGCGCCAGCCGGGGCGCGCCAGCGTCTACACCGTGGTGATCGACGGCCAGCCCGCGGCGGAGGCGATCCTGCCCAGCTCGGTCCCGGGGCTCGACCTGGTCCCCTCCGACCTGGACCTCGCCGGGGCGGAGATCGAGCTGATCAATATGCCGCGCCGGGAGAACCGGCTGGCCTACGCGCTGGAGGCGGTGGCCGACGACTACGACATCGTGCTCATCGACTGCCCGCCGTCACTGGGCCTGCTGACCATCAACGCCCTGGTGGCGGCCACCCACCTGCTGATCCCGATCCAGTGCGAGTTCTACGCGCTGGAGGGGCTCGGCCACCTTTCCCACACGCTGGACCTCGTCCGCCGCTCGTCCAACCCGGCGCTGCAGGTCGTGGGCATCGTCATGACCCTGTTCGACGGCCGCACGACCCTCAGCACCCAGGTGGTGGAGGAGGTGCGCCGGGGCTACCCCGACCTGGTCTTCAACACCGTCATCCCCCGCAACGTGCGCCTCAGCGAGGCCCCCAGCTACGGCCAGAGCATCGCCCAGTACGACCCGCGCTCCAAGGGCGGCCGGGCCTACGCCGCGCTGGCGCGGGAGGTGCTGGACCGGCTCCAACCCGAGCTTCCCCCGGTCCTGTTCGAGGACCGCACGCCACCGCTGGAGGTCAGCGGGGCGCAATCGACACACACCATCGAGGAGGGCGCCTGATGTCCAACCAGCGACGAGGCGGGCTGGGCCGCGGCCTGGGGGCGATCATCCCCGGCGGCCAGCTCACGGCAAGCGCCCCCGGCGTGGCGACCCTGGCGGTGGACCTGATCGAAGCCAACCCCGACCAGCCCCGGCAGGTTTTCGGAGACGTCGAGATGGAGGGACTGGTGTCCTCGGTGCGCGAGCACGGGGTGCTGCAACCGTTGGTGGTGACCCGCCACGGCACCGGCTACCGCCTGATCGCAGGGGAGCGCCGCCTGCGCGCGGCGCGGGCCGCCGGGCTGACCGAGGTGCCGGTGGTACTGCGCGAGGAGGGCGACCCGCAGGCGTCACTGGCGCTCTCCCTGATCGAGAACATCCAGCGTTTCGACCTCAACTCGCTGGAGGAGGCGGAGGCCTACCGCCGGCTGCTGGAGGAGTTCGGCCTGAGCCACGAGGCGGTGGCCCGCCAGGTGGGCAAGAGCCGGACCCACGTCACCAACGCGCTGCGCCTGCTGACCCTGGCGCCCGCGGTGCAGGGGGCGCTGTTGAGCGGCGCGATCACCGCCGGCCACGCCCGGGCGATCGCCGGGCTCGACGGCGAGCTCCAGGAGGAGGCCCTGCGCCGGGTGCTGCGGGGGGAGATGAACGTCCGCGAGGCCGAGGCGCTGGTGCAGGAACTCGCCGGCCAGGCCGCCCCACGCCCCCGCACCCGGGGCCGGCGCGAACAGGACCCCGACACCCGCGAGCTGGAGTCGAAATTCCGCGGTGCGCTGCAGAGCCGCGTCAGCCTTACCCGCGGACGCAAGGGCGGAAAGCTGGTCATCCAGTTCGCGTCGGACGAGGAACTGGACACCCTCTACCGCCTGGTTGTGCTGGGAGAACGCCCCGGCTGACCCTCATGTTCCACGTGCCACATGACGGTGAAACAAGCCCTGCCGCGGCCCGCGAACCCCTGATCGCGGAATTAGAGGCTACGTTCTAATTGACGGTGAAACACGGAAGTGGCACCATCGGGGGGTGCCGCCGCCGGACGCCGCGCCCGACCCCCAGGCCCCGGGCGAGTTCGAACTCGGCTTCCTGATCGGCATCCTCGCCGGAGAGGGGCACTTCGGCGGCGACGGACGCCAGCCGGAGATCACGCTGCGAATGCACACCCGCCACGAGCGCATGTTCCGCTGGCTCGAGCGCCACTTCCCCGGCGGTCGCCTCTACGGCCCCTACCACCACGGCGGCCGCAGCTACTACCAATGGATGGCCCGCGGCGAATACCTGCGGCGTCACCTCGCGCCGCTGCTGGCGGGGCGCCTGGAGGAGCTCGACGAGCACGCCGCCACCCGTTTCACCGCGATGTGCGCCAACTACGGCATCAGCCTCGAGCCCTCAACCTCCGTTCCCTGAGAGGGCCCTCAGGATCGATCGGGTTAGAATCCAAACGTGCCTCAGCTGCGGTTCGACCGCGCCTTCACGGGTTGTCGCGGGGCCCAGACGAGAAGCTCTAGGAAAGCGCTGATTGGCTAGCTACCCCTCGCTCACCACGTTCCCACCCGCGGAGCAGCCCAAATCGTGGCTGCGCGACTTCATCGAGGTCGTGCTGCTGGCGCTGGCGCTCTTCGTGATCATCTCGTTCGCCGTGCAGACCATCCACGTGATGGGCCCCAGCATGGAGAACACCCTGCAGAACAACGACTTCCTCATCGCCAGCAAGATCAGCTACCGCCTGCACGACCCGCAGCGCGGCGACATCATCGTCTTCAAGCCCAGCATCGACGCCCAGCACGACTACATCAAGCGGATCATCGCGGTGCCGGGCGACCACCTCAAGATCTCCCACGCCCAGATCTTCATCAACGGCAAGCAGCTCAACGAGGACTACCTGCCCGAGGCGTGGACCTGGTCGGACACCTGGAACCAGGGCAACGAGGACGTGGTGCCACCCGGGCAGTACTTCGTGATGGGCGACAACCGCAACCACTCCACCGACTCGCGGTTCCTGGGTTACCAGCGCAAGGACCAGTTCCTGGGCAAGGCGTGGGTGCGGATCTGGCCGATCAACACGCTGACGGTGTTCCACTCCGGGATCAACTACAAGAGCTGACCCCGCGGTTGCTCAGACCGGGCAGCGGGCCAGCGCGCTGAGGTACTCGTCGGGGTCGCGCATTTGCCCGACCTCGGCCACGACCTTGGCGGCCACGCGGCCGTTCTTGTCGATGACAAAGGTCCCCCGGCCCGCGTAGCCCCACTCCTCGAGGAAGACGCCGTAGAGCCTGGCGACCGCGCCGCGCGGCTGGAAGTCCGCGAGCAGGGTCACCGGCAGGTTGTCGTCGCGCTTGAACGCCGCCTGGACGTACTTGCTGTCGACCGATATACCCACCACCTCCGCGGCGTCGGCGAACTCCGAGGAGCGATCTCGCAGCTCATGCAGCTCCTTCGTGCACACCCCGCTGAACGAGAGCGGGTAGAAGACCAGCAGGACGTTGCGGCCGCGGTGCGCGGACAGGGTCCACTTCTGGTTCTGGTCATCGCGGAGGGTGAAGTCGGGGGCCTCCTGGCCCACCTCCACCCCGACGGCCAGTGCTGCGGTGCTCGTGCTCATGGTCAACCCTCCAGGATCCAACGCTCCATGTCGCGGCTGTAGTCCAGGACCTCGTCCGGTTGGAAAAAGATAGCGATCTCCTCGACCGCGCGCTCCGGCGAATCGGAGCCGTGGATGAGGTTCATGCCGATGGTCAGACCGAAGTCCCCTCGGATCGTTCCCGGGAGCGACTTGGACGGGTCCGTGACGCCCATCATCTGGCGCACGGTGGCCACCGCGCTGGGGCCGGCCACGACCATCGCCACCAGGGGACCGGAGGTGATGAACTCGGCGAGGCCGGGGAAGAACGGCTTCTCGACGTGCTCGGCGTAGTGGCGCCGGGCCAGCGCGTCGTCGGCCTTCATCATCTTCAGCGCGTGGACCCGCAGGCCCTTGCGCTCCATGCGGCCGATGATCTCGCCGATCAACCCCCGCTGCACGCCGTCGGGCTTGACCAGCACCAGTGTCTGTTCGCTCATTTGTTCAGCTCCAGGTGATGAGACCGGCCAGCCGGTCCTCGTTTTTCAGTGGTCCGATCGCCGCCAGCTGCAGCGGCTGCGACGCGTATGTCTCGTGGGCCAGGCGCATGACATCCTCGGCCGTGACCCGGTCGAGGGCGGCCAGCGTCTCCTCCATCAGGATGATCCGGTTGGTCAACAGCTCCTGCCCACCAAGCCAGGTCGAGACGGCGCCGGTGCTCTCCAGGCGAAGCACCATGCGCCCCTTGAGGTAGGCCCGGGCCTTCTCTAACTCGGTGCTGCCCACGGGCTCGCCGGCCATCCGGCGCAGCTCCTCCATCACCGCCTTCACGGCCTCCTCGGTGCGGCCCGGGTCGGTCCCGATGTAGACCCCCGCCGAGCCGGTGTCGGCCATCTTCCCGGCCCACGAGTGCACGTCGTAGCAGAGGCCGCGGCGCTCCCTGACCTCCAGGAAGAGGCGGGAGCTCATGCCCTCGCCAAGGACGGTGTTCATCATGTCGATGGCGTAGCGGTCGGGGTGGAAATAGTCGATGCAGCGCGTCCCCAGCACCAGGTTGACCTGCTCCGTGGGACGTGCGATGACCTGGACGTTGACCCCGCCGGCCAGCGATTGGGCCGGCGGGTACTTGGCGCCGGCGCCGCCGCGGAAGTCGCCGAGGTACGGTGCCGTGGCCTCCAGGGCCTCTGGGTGATCGACGTTGCCCGCGATCACCACCACCAGGTTCTGGGCGGTGTAGTGGGTGGCGAGGTGCTCGCGCATGCGGGTGCCGTTGACGGCCGGGAGGTTCTCCTCGGTGCCGGCGATGTCGACCCCGAGCGGGTGGTCGGGCCACATCATCTCCTCGAAGATGGTGTGCACGTGGTCCCCCGGGGAGTCGCGGTACATGCGCAGCTCCTCGATGATCACCTCGCGCTCCTTGTCCACCTCCTCCTCGTCCATCAGGGGGTGAAGCACCATGTCCGACAGCACCGCGACCGCCTCGTTGAGCCGGTCCCCGGGGACCCTGGCCCAGTACATGGTGGCCTCCTTGTCGGTGGCCGCGTTGAGCTCGCCGCCGATGCCCTCGATGGCCTCGGCGACCTCCTTCGACCCGGGGTAGCGATCCGAGCCCTTGAAGAGCATGTGCTCGACGAAATGGCTGATCCCCGCAAGCTCCGGGCTCTCGTAGCGAGACCCCACGGCGAACATCAGGGCAACGCTGACGGACTGCCGCGCGGGCATCGGCGCGGTGATCAACCGCGCGCCTGAACCGAGAACCTCCAGGGTGTGCCCTGAAGCCACCATTTCCCTGGAGGGCATCGGCACTTACTATACCGGCGTGCCCTCCTCCCGCCCGGCCGCCGGGGACGCCAACCAGACCGCCATCGCCGCCCTGCGCGATGCGGCCGAAAACGCGGCCCTGCGACTCTCCGGGGACGACGTCGACGCCGACCTCCAGGAGCTCGGTGAGGTCCTGGCCAAGCTGGAGGAGACCTGCGAGGCGCTGGCGAAGGCCAGTAAGGGCGCCTGGAAGACGCGGCTGAACCAGGCGCGCAAGCACTTCCACGAGGCGCGGGACCTGCTGGACGACGGTGAGCCGGCGGACGCGGTGGCCCTGGAGGTCATGGAGGCCCGCGAAGGCCTCCGCTGAGGGCGCGGCCTAGACGGCCGGGTCGGGCGCCGAGGGCGCCGCTTCGCGCTCCCGGTTGAAGGCCTGCCAGCGCATGACCGCCTCGGTGACGTCGTCGATCGTGGTGGGACGCACCCAGCGCTCACCGTCGTAACGCAGCCCCGCGGCGATCGCCACCCGGCGGCGGAACTCCCAGTTGATCTCGCCGTTGCCCTCGGCCACCCGCCGGTGACCCCGGAACTGCAGGTAGTGGTAGGGACCGCTGTTCCGCCATCTCTCGGCGACGGCGGCCCACCCGGTCACCTCATCCATGTGCTCCGACTCGATGACCTCCTCCAGCGCGGGCAGGGCCACCGGCATGACGTGCACGTGGGCGTGGAACACGGTCTGGCCGGCGCCGCCGTTCTCCCACAGCAGCGGCTCCACGCCGTACTCCCGGTGGACGAAGTCCATGGCCGTCGCGCTGAGGCGCTCGAGCTCGTCGAGCACCTCCGGGCCCGCGGCGCCATAGGCCGGCAGGTGCTGACGGCTCACCAGCAGGAGGTGCCCCGGGACGACGGGGAAGAGGTCCGGGATGAGGTGGACGTGCTCCCCCTCGAGCAGCGCGTCCGGTTCCTGCGACCGTTCGCAGAAGACGCAGCCGGCGCTAGCGCCGCCCGCGGTCGCCGCCGTAGCCACCCCGACCGCCACCGCCGCCACCACCGAAGCCGCCGCGAGGCCGGCCCCGGTCACCGCCCTCCATCGTCCGGCGGTTGCCGTAGTTGACGATCTCCTGGCGGCGCGGGTTGAGCGGGCTGATCACGACCCGGCGTTCGGGCTCCTCGCCCTCGCTCTCGGTGCTCACTTCGGGGTCGTCGGCCAGGGCGGTGTGCACCGCGCGGCGCTCGAACGGCTGCATCGGCTCGAGCCCGATCCGCTCCTGGTTCTGCTTGGCACGGTCGGCGACCCGCAGCGCCAGCTCGCGCACGGAATCCTCACGCCGCGCGCGGTAGCGCTCGATGTCGAGGACCACGGGCTCGGCTTCCGGCATCTCGCGGCGCACCATGTTGTTGGTGAGCAGCTGCAGCGCGCGCAGGGTGTCGCCGCGCCAGCCGATCAGTGCACCGAGGTCGGCGCCGCGGATGTCGATGATCGCGGGGCCCTCGTCGCGGCCGTCAAGGCGGTGCTCGACCGTGGCCTCGATGCCCATGCGCCCCAACACCTCTGTCAGGAGCCGCTCGGCCACCAGCGCGTGCTCACGAAGGACGGTGACCCGGATCCGGGCCTCCGCGCCGCCCATGCCCAGGACGCCGCGACCCGGCTCCTGCAGCACCTCCACCTCGACCCTCTCCGGGGGCACCTGCAGCTTCTGCAGGGCTTCCTCCAGGGCCTCCTCGATCGTCTTTCCAGTGGCTTCGATTGACGGCATTTGGCTCTCCCTCGCGCCGGCGGCGCTACGGCCCCGGCATTTCTATTGCCCGGGGTTCGCGCCCCTGGGCTGTTTGGTCTTGTTTGGCGCCTAGCGCCGCTTCTTCCGGCTCCCGGTGGTCTGCTTGCCGGGGGAAACCTTGCCATTTCCGTTCCCGTTCCCGTTCGGGGTGATGTCGGCGGAGCCGCTCTTGGCGGCGTTGCCGGACTTCTGGTTGCGGCCGTTGCCGTTGGTCTCGGGCACGGCCTTCGGCGCCTTGGTGCCGAGGATGGGCAGCTGGCCCCAGCCGTTCACGAAGTACTGCTGGGTGATCGAGAAGAGGTTGCTGATGACCCAGTACAGGACCAGGCCCTGGCCGATGTTGGGGTTGAAGGCGAAATAGATGATGACCGCGGGCATGATCAGGCTCATGGTCGAGGTCATCTGGGCCATCTGCGCGGCCTGCGAGTCGTCGCCCGGGGTGGCCGGCGGCGGGGCCATCATCTTCGACTGCACGAAGGTCGTCGCGCCCGCGAGCGCCGGCAGGATCCAGGTGATCGGCTGGTTGTAGTGCGCCGGGTGGGTCAGGTTGCTGATCCACAGGAAGTGCGGGTCGACGTGCGAGTGGAAGTTGTAGATCGACTGGTACAGGCCGATGAGGATGGGCAGCTGGGCCAGCGTCGGGAGGCAGCCCGCCAGGCCGCCGAGCGGGTTGATGCCGTGCTCCTTGTAGAGCGCCATCATCTCGGTGTTGAGCTTGGTCGGGTCGCCCTTGTGCTTCTTGCGCAGCGCGGCCAGCTCGGGGGCGACGCGGCGCTGCTCCTCCTGGGTCTTGCGGGACATCGTCAGCTGCTTCTGGTAGAGCGGGAAGAGGCACAGCTTGATGACGATGGTCAGCACGATGATCGACAGGCCGTAGGCCCCGATGACCTGCAGCGGACCGATCGTGTTGAAGGCGTCGTAGAGGTGGCTGAGGACGAAGGTGAACGGGATCTTCAGCAGCCCGATCAGGTCGCCCACGGGCTTGAGGAAGTCGAGGGGGCTGGCGGCGATCCTCAGGTCGATCATCGAAGGTGGGCGCCCGGCTCAGGGCACGGGGTCATAGCCGCCCGCGGTGAACGGGTTGCAGCGGAGAATCCGCCACAGCGTGAGCTTCCAGCCTTTGAAGAATCCATATTTGTGGATGGCCTCGTACCCGTAGTGAGAGCAGCTGGGAGAGTAGCGGCACCCGCCGAGAACGCCGAGGACGGGGCCGAGAGTGTGCTGCCAGGCCCGGATGAGGATCAGCGATACGCGGGCCATCGAGGTTTCACAAGCCTAGCACCGTGCCCACCAGCGTCCCGAATTCGGCCTCGAGTTCAGCGAAGGGAGCCTGCAGCGCGACCGGGCGGGCGACCACGACCAGGTCCACGCCGCGCGCCGAGCCGGTCAGCAGCGGACGCGCGATCTCGCGCAGGCGGCGCTTGACCAGGTTGCGCTGCACCGAGCCGCCGACCTTCGTGGACACCGAGTAGCCGATGCGCGGGTGGGGCAGCTCGTTGTCGCGCCAGTGGACGACGATCAGCTTGCCGTGGCGGCCATGCCGGGCCGAGTAGACCCGCTGGAAGTCGGACCCACGACGCAGGCGCATTCGCGCCGGCATGAGAAGAGCCCTGGCCTTCGGCTAGGGAAGGAGCTTGCGCCCGCCCGGCGTCAGGCGCTTGCGGCCCTTGAGCCGGCGAGCCTTGATCACGCGGACGCCGCCGGGGGTGTCCATACGGGAAAGGAACCCGTGGGTACGCCGGCGGTGGAGCTTCTTGGGCTGAAAAGTTCGCTTCATTTCTTTCTTCTCGGAACGCCCGCGGTGACCCCGCCGTCAACAGGCGTGAGCGGGCCGCGTTCGCGACTCGAGAAGTATAGCGGGCATCGCTCCGCGAGCCCCCCGGAGCGCCGCCGCCGACGCCCTCAGCGCGAACGGATTTTCGCCCCTTGCAGGCCCTCTGACGCATCGCTATGCTTCACCGGCCCCAGGGTTTTCGAGAGGCCGCAGGATCAACATTTTGTCCACAACCGAAGCGGCCTCCCACGTCGAGTTTTCCACCCCTGTGGACTGTTTGTGGATAAGTCGGGAGGCCGGGGGAGCCATTTGAAGTGCAGGAAGTAAACGCCGAAAACATCTGGCAGGCGGCCCAGGAGGAATGGCGCTACCAGATTGCCAAGCCGAGCTACGAGGCCTGGTTGAAGAACACCCGGCTCATCTCGCTGGACGGGCGGAGCTTCCACATCGGCGTCCCGACCAAGCTCGCCAAGGACTGGCTCGAGGACCGCTACCAGGCGCTCATCAAGGAGACCCTCAGCGCCATCATGTCGGGCGACGTCGAGCTGACCTTCGAGGTCACCGAGCAGCGCCACCTCGAGCACACGTTCGAGGAGGTCGTAGACGACACCCCCGTCATGGAGGAGCCGGAGTACGACCCGCAGTCCAGCCAGCTCAACCCCAAGTTCACCTTCGACTCGTTCGTGCCGGGGCACAACTCCCGCTTCGCGCATGCCGCCGCCCGGGCGGTCGCGGACGCGCCGGGCGAGGCCTACAACCCGCTGTTCATGTACGGCGGTGTCGGCCTGGGCAAGACCCACCTGATGCACGCCATCGGCCACGCGGTCATGAAGAAGAGCCGCCGGCGCAAGGTCGCGTACGTGACCAGCGAGCGGTTCATGAACGAGATGATCGAGTCGATCCGGCGCAACTCGATGAACGAGTTCCGCAAGCGGTATCGCAACTGCGACGTGCTGCTCATCGACGACATCCAGTTCCTGGCCGGCAAGGACCGCACCCAGGAGGAGTTCTTCCACACCTTTAACGCGTTGCACGAGCTGAACCGCCACATCGTCATCAGCTCAGACCGGCCGCCGAAGGAGATCCCGACCCTCGAGGACCGCCTGCGGTCGCGTTTCGAGGGCGGCCTGATCGCCGACATCCAACCGCCCGACTTCGAGACCCGGGTGGCGATCCTGCGGTCCAAGGTCGGGCCCCACAACCGGCTGGTGCCGGAGGACGTGCTGTCCTTCATCGCCCACAAGATCCAGCGCAACATCCGCGAGCTGGAGGGGGCGCTGATCCGGGTCCTGGCCTACGCGTCGGTGACCCACCAGCCCATGACCCCGGAGACCGCGGCGCGGATCCTCGAGGACATCCTGCCCACCGCCGACACCCGCTCGCTCACCGTCGACGGCATCAAGAAGGTGGTCGCCAACTTCTACGGCATCAGCGTCGAGGAGATGTGCGGCAAGCGCCGCGACCGCCACATCGTCTTCCCGCGCCAGGTGGCGATGTTCATCATCCGCGAGGAGACGGCGTCATCGCTGCCGGCGATCGGGCAGGCCTTCGGCGGCCGCGACCACACGACGGTGCTGCACTCCTACGAGAAGATCGTCCAGGACTGCCAGGACGACCAGCGGGTTTCGTCGGAGGTCGCGAAGATCCGCGAGCTCCTCTACCACTGAGGCTGATAACGGCATGATCACCATCCGCCCACAGCCCCTCCTGTTGGAAACCATGGACAACCTGTGGGAGCGCAGGACAACTTCCGCGAGCACCCAGGTTGTGCCTGTCCGGACCGATTTGGTGCACAGGACCGCGACCTATAATTTTCGGGGTTCCGTATACGGACGGGGGGCTTTTCCCGGTTGTGCACCGCTCTTCTCCTACTACGAAAATCTAATTTGCAGGCGGCCACTTAATGGGGTGGGTGTGTAAGTCATGAAGTTGACCTGTTCGCCGGAAGCGCTCAGCCAGGCTCTCCAGGTGGTGTCTCGTGCAGTGAGCCCGAGGACCACCCTGCCGATCCTCAACAACGTCCTCCTGGAGACGTCCGAGAACGGACTCCGCCTGACCGGGACCAACCTCGAGATCGGGATCGTCAACCACGTCGACGCCGAGGTTCACTCGGAGGGCTCGGTCACCCTGCCGGCGCGGTTGCTCACGGAGTTCGTCGCCCAGCTCAAGGACAAGACCATGGACATCGAGCTGGACGTCAAGACCCAGACGCTCACGGTGAACTGCGGTCCCTACCACAACGTCAAGATCAAGGGCATCGACGCCGCGGAGTTCCCGCCGCTGCCCGCCCGCGAGGAGGGCCTGCGCGTCGAGCTGGAGCAGTCCGAGCTCCTGCCGGCGATCGAGCAGACGGTGGTGGCGGCCAGCAGCGACGAGGGTCGCCCGGTGCTGACCGGCGTTTACACCCAGCTCGGCCCGGAGACCCTGACCCTGGCGGCCACCGACGGCCACCGCCTGGCGGTCAAGACCCTGAGCGCCGCTTCGGCCGAGGGTTCAACCGCGCCCGAGGGCGGCACCGACGGCGCCGACTCGGTCATCATCCCGGCCCGGGCGCTGCAGGAGCTGGCCCGCGTCCTCAAGGGTGACGGCAAGGTGGAGATGGCGATGGGCCGCTCGCGCAACCACGTGTTCTTCCGCGCCGAGGGAGTCGAGGTGATGTCGCGGCTGATCGAGGGGACCTACCCCAACTACTCCCAGGTCATCCCCCCGGAGCCGGCCAACACCACGATCACGCTCAACACCAAGGAGCTGCACGAAAGGGCCCGGGCGGTGGCCATCTTCGCCCGCGACAGCGCCAACGTCGTCCGGATCAAGACCGAGGCGGGTGAGATCTCGATCTCGGCGACCACCAGCGAGGTGGGTTCGAGCGAGGCCTCCGTCGAAGCCGAGATCGAGGGCGCCGACATCCAGATCGCCTTCAACTCCCGCTACCTGCTGGACGTGCT
>JAXDLW010000056.1:0-46291 GCA_034666405.1 Chloroflexota bacterium
AGGAGTACGGCGGGGAGGGCGGCGACTCGCTGCACGACGCCGTGCTGACCGAGGAACTGCCGCGCGCGGGCTCCGGCGGCCTGTCGGCCGGGATCGGGGCGCACATCGGAATCGCCACTCCCCCGGTGTTCAAGTTCGGCACCGAGGACCAGAAGCAGCGCTTCCTCGTGCCGGCCATCAAGGGGGAGAAGATCGCGGCGCTCGGCATCACCGAGCCGGAGGCCGGGTCCGACGTCGCCGCCATCAAGACCAGGGCCGTGCGCGACGGTGACGACTACATCCTCAACGGGTCCAAGGTCTTCATCACCAACGGCTGCCGCGCCGACATGCTGGTGACCGCGGTTCGGACCGGCGACGACCCGCACGCGGGGGTCTCCTTCATAGTGGTGGAGAAGGGCACCCCGGGGTTCGACCAGTCGATCAAGCTGAAGAAACTCGGCTGGCGGGCGTCGGACACGGCGCAGATCTTCCTGTCGGACTGCCGCGTGCCCGCGGCCAACATGCTGGGCGGCGAGGGGGCGGGCTTCCCGATGATCATGGCCAACTTTCAGTGGGAGCGCCTGGCGATGGCCCTGGGCGCGGTCATCGGGGCGGAGCAGACCCTGCGCCTGGCCATCAACCACGCCACCGAGCGGGTGGCGTTCAATCGCCCGATCGTGCGCTTCCAGGCGATCAAGCACAAGCTCGTGGAGATGGCGACGGAGATCGAGAAGGCCAGGCACCTCACCTACCACGCGCTCTGGCTCTACAGCCAGGGGCGGGATGCCGTCAAAGAGGTCTCGATGGCCAAGATCGCGGCCACGGAATGCCACACGCACGTCGCCGACGAGGCCGTGCAGATCCATGGCGGCTACGGCTACATGATGGAGTACCCGGTGCAGCGTTCGTGGCGGGATGCCCGCCTGGGCCCCATCGGCGGAGGCACGACGCAGATCATGCGAGAGATCATCGCCAAGGCCATGGACCTCTAGGTCGGGACGGGTTAACCTAACCGCCGTCCCCCCACCAATGAGGTTTACGTCTTGAACTGGGTTCTCTTCTGGCTCTTCCTGCACATCGCCGCGGCGATCATCGCCTTCGGCCCGACCTTCACCTTCCCGATAATCGGGGCGATGGCGGGCAAGCACCCGCAGTTCGGCCACTTTGCCGCCGAGCTCAGCCACAAGATCGAGCGCGGCCTGGTCTTCCCGTTGGCCCTGACGATGGCGGTGAGCGGCGTCGGGCTGATTTTCGCCACCGGCCGGAACCTGACCAAGAGCCCATGGCTGGGGATTGCGATCGTCCTCTACCTGGTCGCGATCAGCATCGCCTTCTTCGTCCTGATCCCGAACACCGGGAAGCTGGTCGAGGCCACCGCCGGCGGTCCACCTCCTGGGCCGCCACCGGAAGGCGCCCCGGCCGGACCGCCGCCGCACATCGCCGCCCTGATCAAGAAGAACCAGACCTTCGGAATGGTCCTGACCGCCCTGCTGATGGCGATCATCTTCCTGATGGTGGTCAAGCCCGGCGGCTGACCTCCCGCCTCAGTCGCGGCGGATCAGGAACCTGAATTCGCCCGCCGTCTCGGTCTTCTCCAGGAGCTCGTAGCCCTTGCGCCGGCACCATGACCTCAGGTCGTGGTCCGCGCCGGGGTCGGTGGCCAGGACCTCGAGCACGCCGCCAGGTTCGACCATGTCCATCTCGTCCCGCGCCCTGAGCAGGGGGAGAGGACAACGGAGGCCGCGCGCGTCGACGGTTCGGGAGGGATTGGTCATGAAGGGGTAGCGACAATATATTCGTGCGCCACCCGTATCCATTCACGTCAATCGTCGGCCAGGAGCCGATGAAGCTGGCGCTGGTGCTCAACGCGATCAACCCCCGCATCGGCGGCGTACTGATCCGGGGCGAGCGGGGCACGGCCAAGTCGACCGCGGTCCGGGCCCTGGCGGCCCTCCTCCCGGAGCGCCAGGTCGTGGTCGGGTGCCGCTTCACATGCGACCCCGAGCTGCCCAACGAGCTCTGCTCGGAGTGCCTGGCGAGGTTGGCCCATGGCGAGCAGCTGACCACCGCGATCACCCGGATGCGGGTTGTCGAGCTCCCGGTGGGGGCCAGTGAGGACCGCGTCGTGGGCTCGATCGACATCGAGGCTGCGATCCGGGAGGGGATGCGCCGGTTCGAGCCCGGGCTCCTGGCAGAGGCCAACCGCAACCTGCTCTACGTCGACGAGGTCAACCTGCTGGACGACCACCTCGTCGACGTCCTCCTCGACGCCGCGGCCATGGGGGTGAACACGGTCGAGCGCGAAGGCGTGTCGATCACCCACCCTTCGCGCTTCATCCTGGTCGGCACCATGAACCCCGAAGAAGGGGAGCTGCGGCCCCAGCTGCTCGACCGGTTCGGCCTGTGCGTGGATGTCGATGGCAGCGGCGTGATCGAGGAGCGGGTGCGGATCATGCAGCAGGACGCCGACCACGCGTCAGACCCCGAGGAGTTCGGCCGGCGGGCAGAGGCGGACGAGGCGGTTGCGGGCGCGGACATCGCGGAGGCGCGGCGCAGGCTGCCGCTGGTGAAGGTCAGCCGGCTCATGATGAAGCTTGCCTCGAGCCTGTCGGTTGCCGCCGGGGTTTCCGGCCACCGCGCAGACATCGTGCTGACCCGCACCGCCCGCGCCCTGGCCGCGCTGCGCGGGCTCGACACGGTGGGGCTCACGGAGATCCAGGATGCGGCCGAGCTGGCCCTCAACCACCGCCGCCGGGAGACTGCCCCGGGCCGCCAGCCCAGCGACCAGGACGAGATGCGCAAGCAGGCCGAGGAGAAACTCAAGGAGCTCGAGGCGGGCGACCTCAAGGACGAGGCGGAGGCGGCATCCGACAGCCAGACCGACAGCGGCTCGGGTTCGGGCGACGAGGAGCAGGAGATCGACGCCAGCGCGGGCGTGGCCCCGCTGGAGCCCAGCGACCCCGCGCCGGTCGACGGCACCGAGCAGTTCACCGGGGACCTGTTCCCGGTCGCCAAGATCGAGATCCCCCGGGAACGCCGCCAGCGCCGGGCGGCCGGCAAGCGGACCAAGAGCGCCACGGACACGAGGCGGGGACGGTACGTTCGGGCCACCCAGGTCGAGAAGACCACCGACCTGGCACTGGACGCCACCCTGCGTGCCGCCGCGCCGATGCAGCGCAGCCGCCGGGAGGCCGCGGTTGCCGCCGGGGAGGAGGAGGGTCAGCACCTGCGCCTGGAGCGTCACGACCTCCGCCAGAAGGTGCGCGACCGCAAGATCGGCAACCTGATCGTCTTCGTGGTGGACGCGTCGGCCAGCATGGACGCGGAGCAGCGGATGAACGCCACCAAGGGGGCGGTGCTGTCGCTGCTGCGGGACGCATACGTCCGGCGCGACAAGGTGGCACTGGTGGTCTTCAGCGGGAGAGAGGCGAAGGTGGTGCTGCGTCCCACGAGCAGTGTCGAGATGGCCGAGAAGCGCCTGAGCCGGCTGACCGTCGGCGGAACCACGCCCCTTACCCATGGCCTGGTCGAGGGTCTCCGCATGATTCGTGGCGAGAAGCTCAAAAACCCCGACGTCTATCCTCTGCTGGTGCTCATCTCCGATGGTCGCGGCAACATCTCGGTGGCCGGTGACGAGCCGCTTCTCGAGGCTCAGCGGGTGGCCGAGCAGATCAAGCAGGAGGGGGTCCGGGCGCTGATCATCGACTCCGCGCGCGACTACTCCCGCAGCCTGCCGGCGCGGCGCCTGGCGCAGGTCGGCGGCAGCGCCTACAGCAGCTACGCACTGAACGCCTGCAACGACCTGGCCGAGCACATGGGCGGCCGCTACCTCGGCCTCTACGACCTCAACCAGGGCTCGATCCTGGCCGGCGTCCAGGAGAGCCTGAGCCAGAGGTACGCCGGTGGCGAAGGCCGCGGTCCCCGGATGAGCGCATGAGCAAGCGCGCGTTGAAGGAGGCCGCCGGCTCCAGCAGTCCACGGGGCGCCATCTACCCCTTCAGCGCCATCGTCGGCCAGGACCGCATGCGCCTGGCGCTGGAGCTGAACGCGGTGAACCCGGCGATCGGCGGGGTGTTGATCCGTGGCGAGAAGGGCACCGCCAAGTCCACCGCGGTGCGCGCACTCGCCCGGCTGTTGCCCGAGATCGACGTGGTCGAAGGCTGCCACTACAGCTGTGAACCGCCCCGCGCGGGAGCAGAACCGCGCCTCTGCATGGACTGCACCGAGCGCCTCGCCCGGGGCGAGAAGCTCACATCCACCAAGCGGCGGATGCGGGTGGTCGAACTGCCCATCAACGCCTCCGAGGACCGGGTCGTCGGCAGCATCGACATCGAGTCCGCGATCAAGACCGGCACCAAGCGATTCGAGCCCGGGGTACTGGCCGAGGCCAACCGCAACATCCTCTACGTCGACGAGGTGAACCTGCTCGACGACCACCTGGTTGACGTCCTCTTGGACGCCGCGGCGATGGGCGTGAACATCGTCGAGCGCGAGGGGGTGTCGGTCTGGCACCCGGCGCGCTTCATCCTGGTCGGCACCATGAACCCCGAGGAGGGCGACCTGCGGCCGCAGCTGCTGGACCGCTTCGGGCTGTGCGTCGACGTCAGCGGGATCAGGGATGTCGACGAGCGGGTACGGATCATCGAGCGGCGCGAGGAGTGGGAGGAGGACCCCGAGGCCTTCGCGCGCCAGTACGCCGACAGCGAGGCCGAGTTCTCCGAGCGGATCGCCCTGGCCATCAGCCGCCTGCAGTCGGTCGAGGTCCCGCGGTCGGTGCTCGAGAGCATCGCCGAGCTCAATGTGAAGCTCGGCGTCGACGGGCATCGTGCCGACCTCGTCGCGCGCAAGGCGGCCCAGGCGCTGGCCGCGCTCCGTGGGGTGGCGACCGTGGGGCGAGCCGAGGTCGACGAGGTCACGGACATGGTCCTGGCCCACCGGGTCAAGGCCCAGTTGGGCGGTTACTCCGGCTACGAGGCCACTGCCGCCAGGCGCTGACGGCCGGGCTGCTAACCGGCCTGGGAGTCGCCCCCGGAGATCACGCGGGGACGGAAGGGCCGGCGCCGCCTCGCGCTCGCCTTGCCGGCCTGCGCTGCCGGCGCCGCTCGCCTCCGGGGTGCCGCCTTGGCCGGCGGCTCCTGCTTCGATCGCCGTGGTGACTGCCGCGGATCACCGACGATCGAGATGTCCGGGGGCTCCCGGGTGGGATCACTGCGGCGGTCGAGCACCGTCTGGAACAGCCGGCCCACCACGTTGCCGCCGCGCTCCATCTCCTGCACGGGGACCTGCAGGGGCTTGCGGTCGACGACCCGGCGCGTGACCTCGATGCCGTGCTTTGGCAGGATCTTCGAGAGGTACGGCCAGGTCTTGTAGAGCCCGCTGGTGACGGTCTCGTAGCCGTGCTGCAGCACGATCATCTGGGCTGAGAAGCTCATCACCTCGTGGAAGAACATCTTCTCGTCGTCGGGGCGGGGCTCGATGAGAATGAGGTCGACGTCGGGGTGCTTGGAGCGGACCTCGCGCAGGTGGTCGGTCAGGGTGTCGTGCAGCATCCCGCGGACGACCTGGTTGCCGATGGCGCGGATCCCGAGGTCGAAGATCGAGTGGGTGCCCTCCTCGGTCGTGGCGCGTCGGGCGATTGCCGCGGTGTCCAGCGGCACGAGCCCGTTGATGATCACCACCAGCTTGGCCCCGCGGGCAATCGCGACGTCGATCGCGGCATGGCCCTTGATGCCGCCGTCGACGTAGTGGCGACCGTCGATCTCCACCGGCGCAAAAAGGATCGGGATGCAGCTCGAGGCCGCGACCGCCTTCGATATCGGGACGTTGGGCGAGGTGTGCCGCGAGAAGGTCACACGCTTGTCGGCCTCGATGTCCGTCGCCACGATGTGCAGTTCACGGGGGATATCCCTGAAGTCGTCGCTGAGGCCGGCGGTGGCGAAGGTCTCGCGGATGTAGTGCTCGACGCCGCTGTTGGTGAAGATCCCGGAGGGCAGTAAGGGCGACAGGTTCAGCAGGGCCTCCGAGAACGGCACCCGGTCGCGGAACTGCCAGTACTCTGACGCGACCTTGCGCAGGAGGGAGGGGGCCTTGAGCAACCGGCCGGCCGCCTCGCGCAGGTTGGGCCGGTACAGCTGGAGCCGGCTGAGCCGGCTGAACCCGGGGACTGTCCCCGCCATGAGCCCGGCGAGGACGATGGGCGGCATCCCGCTGGCCAGCGCCGAAGAGACGACGGCACCCGCGCTGGTTCCGACGTAGATGTCGAAGTCGTTGACGGTGCGGTTGGTGAGGATGTGGTCCAGGGCCCGCAGCGCTCCCACCTCGTAGGAGACGCCGGCCAGGCCGCCGCTGGCGAGGACCAGGGCCGTCTTGTCTCGCTTCCGGGCAGTCACAGGGCGATTGTGTCACTCGAGGCCCCCGTCGAGGGCCCCCGGCTAGACTCGGGCCTCGTGTCCAAGGCCCTCTCGCGGATCCGCAATTTCTGCATCATCGCGCACATCGACCATGGCAAATCCACCCTGGCCGACCGCATGCTCGAGCAGACCGGGGCGATCCAGCTGAGGGACATGAAGTCCCAGCTGCTCGACCAGCTGGACCTCGAGCGGGAGCGCGGCATCACCATCAAGCTGGCTCCGGTACGGCTCAACTACCGGGCCGACGACGGGCACGACTACGAGCTGAACCTGATCGACACCCCGGGCCACGTCGACTTCGCCTACGAGGTCTCGCGCTCCCTCGCCGCCTGCGAAGGCGCGGTGCTGGTGGTGGACGCGGCCCAGGGCGTGGAGGCACAGACCCTGGCCAACGTGTACCAGGCCATCAACCACAACCTCGAGATCGTGGTGGTGATCAACAAGATCGACCTCCCGGCGGCGCAGCCCGAGGTGGTGCGCCAGGAGATCGAGGAGACCATCGGGCTCCACGCCGAGGACGCCATCCTGGCGTCGGCAAAGGAGGGGATCGGGGTGAAGGAGGCGCTCGAGGCGGTGGTCCGCAAGGTGCCCCACCCGAAAGGGTCACCGGAGGCGCCGCTGCAGGCCCTCATCTTCGACAGTCATTTCGACAGCTACAAGGGCGTCATCTCCTACGTCCGGGTCTTCAACGGGCGGCTCAAGCCGGGGATGCAGGTCAAGCTCGGCAGCACCGGCCACACCTACGACGTGGAGGAGGTGGGCGCCTTCCGCCCCGCGATGCGCGAGGAGAAGGAGCTCACGGCGGGTGAGGTGGGTTACGTCGCGGCGTCGATCAAGAACCTGCGCGACGCCCGGGTGGGGGACACGATGCTCGACGCGAAGAACGCCGCGGAGCCCCTTCCGGGCTACAAGCAGGCGCAGCCCATGGTCTATGCGGGCATCTACCCCCAGGCGGCAGACGACTTCCAGGACCTGAAGGACGCGCTCGAAAAGCTGCAGCTCAACGATGCCGCCCTGGTCTACGAGCCCGAGTCATCGGCGGCCCTGGGCTTCGGCTTCCGCTGCGGCTACCTGGGCCTGCTCCACATGGAGATCGTCCAGGAGCGCCTCGAGCGGGAGTTCGGGCTGGAGTTGATCGCCACCGCCCCGACGGTGGTGTACCGCGTGACCCACCACGACGGCCAGGTCGAGATGATCGACAACCCGCAGCATTTCCCCACCGCCGACCGCCAGACGGTGATCGAGGAGCCGCGGGCCAAGATCTCGGTGATCGCGCCGGCCGAGTACACCGGGGCGATGATGCAACTCGCCCAGGACCGCCGCGGGGAGTTCATCAACCTCGAGCACCAGCCGGGCGACCGGGTGCTGTTGACGTACGACATCCCCCTCGCCGAGCTCATCCATGACTTCTACGACCAGCTCAAGTCGCGCTCCAAGGGCTACGCGTCGCTGGACTACGAGATGACCGGCTACCGCAAGGCCGACCTGGTCAAGCTGGACATCCTGGTCGGGGGCTCCGCGGTCGACGCGCTGTCGATGATCGTGCCCCGGCAGAATGCCTCATTCCAGGGCCGCAAGCTGGCGGAGAAGCTCAAGACCCTGATCCCTCGGCAGATGTTCGAGGTGGCGATCCAGGCCGCGATCGGCGGCAAGATCGTGGCCCGCGAGACGGTGTCGGCCTTCCGCAAGGATGTCATCGCCAAGTGCTACGGCGGGGACATCAGCCGCAAGCGCAAGCTGCTCGAGAAGCAGAAGGTGGGCAAGTCGCGGATGAAGCGGGTGGGCAATGTCGAGATCCCGCAGGAGGCCTTCATGGCGGTGCTCAGTCTTGACTGAGCAGCGCGTCGAGCAGGGGTTTGTCGGGGGCCATGAGCTCCTTCGGCAGGTAGGCCAGCCGGACCAGGCGCAGCTCATGGCCGGGCGCGCTGGGCAGGCCGGGGATCCGCGCGCGGCGCAGGGCGAACGAGCGCCCGTCGACATCGCGCCGGCCCAGGTCCTCGTGGCTCAGGACCTCGATCCCCAGGCGCTCCGAGAGACGGGCGAAGGCCTCGTCGGCGCTCTCCCCGTCCTGGGGCGTGGTGCGAGGGATGCGCCAGTTCTGCTCCCCCTCGTGGCGAACCAGGAGCACATGCCCGGCACTGAGCGCCAGCAGTCCCGCCTCGTCGAAGCCGTCCCCCATGGCGAAAGGGTAGAGGAGAGCCGGGTGCCGCGCAGCCTCTACCTCCACGTCCCCTTCTGCGTCAGCAAGTGCCCGTACTGCGACTTCAACTCCCACGTCGGCCAGCAGCACCTCTTCAATGGATACCTGCGAGCCCTGACCGCGGAGGTGCGGGCCTGGGGCCGTGAGCTGGGCCACCCGGAGCTCGACACCGTCTTCATCGGCGGGGGAACACCGAGCCTCGTGCCGGCCGAGCACATCGCCACCCTCCTCGACACCGTTCGGGGCTCATTCACCCTCGCTCCCGAGGCCGAGGTCACATTGGAGGCGAACCCGCAGTCCGCGGAGGCCACCCGCATGGATGCCTGGCTGGCGGCCGGGGTGAACAGGCTGAGCCTCGGGGTCCAGAGCCTGGACGACCCGACGCTCCGCTTCTTGGAGCGCGCGCACGACGCCGCGGAGGCGCGCGCGGTGATGGCGCTGGCCCGGTCCGCGGGGTTTGCCAGCCTGTCGTTCGACTTCATCTTCGCCGTGCCCGGCCTGGAGACCGCGCGCTGGCGCGAGGTGCTCGAGGAGGCGGTCAGCCTCGGCCCGGACCACGTTTCGGCGTACGAGCTCACCCCGGAGGCCGGCACCCGGTTGGGCGCCGACGTCGCCGCCGGACGGACGACCCTGCCCGATGAGGACACCCAGCTGGCCCAGCTGGAGGCCGCGGGCGAGGTCCTCGGCCCGGCCGGCTTCGACCGCTACGAGGTCTCGAACTGGGCCCGTCCGGGGCACCGCTGCCGGCACAACCTCACGTACTGGAGCGGCCTGCCATACGCGGCGGCCGGGGCCGGCGCGCACGCGTTCCTGGACCGCGACACCGTGCCGTCCTGGCTGGGCGCCCCACCGGGGGGTGCGGTCACGGCACGACAGTGGAACGTGGCCAGCCCGGCGGCGTACATCAGCGCAGTGCGCCGCGGTGGGTCTGCCACGGCCGGACATGAATGGCTGGACCTGGCCACCACCGCCTCCGACCTGATGATGATGGGCCTGCGCCTGTCGGATGGGATCGACCTGGCGGTTGCGCTGCCGGGGATCCGCAAGACGGTGAGCGGGACGATTGAGGACCTCCTCAGCAAGGGCCTGCTGGTGGTCGATGGGTCGAGGGTCCGGGCCACGGCCCGCGGGCTGTCGGTTCTGAACCGCGTGGCGGTCGAGTTCCTACCTGTCACCGGGTAGGATTGTTGGCACTCAAAGCTGTAGAGTGCTAAGGAATGCCAGGGCTGGACGATAGAAAGGAACAGGTGCTGCGCGCCGTGGTCGTGGACTACACGACCACCGCGATCCCGGTCGGCTCGCAGGGGCTGGCGGACCGGCACTTCGCGCGCTGGAGTTCCGCCACGATCCGAAACGAGCTGGCGCACCTCATGGAGACGGGCCACCTCACCCAGCCGCATACCTCCTCCGGGCGGGTGCCATCCGACCTCGGCTACCGCTATTTCGTCGACTTCCTGATGCAGGAGGGCAAGGTGGAGCCGAAACTGCGCGGCCAGCTTGCCACCTATTTCGAAGCCCTGCCGGTCGACCTCGAGGGGATCCTCGAGGGCACCGCGATGTGCCTCGCCCGAGCCTCGGACAGCGTCGGGGTCGTCAGCGCCCCGCGCACCACGAGCAGCCGTCTCAAGTACGTGAACCTGGTCCACCTCGAGGGCCCGCGCATCCTCGCGCTGGTGGTGTTGGAGGGCAACATGGTCCGCCAGCAACCGCTGGAGCTGCCGGCCGAGGCCGACCAGGCTCAGCTCGACGCCCTCTCCAACCGGCTCAACGCCAACCTCAAGGGCCTGCAGACCGAGGCGATCGAGAAGCTGGTCCGCGAGGGCGACTTCGAGGCCTGGGAGGAGGCGGTGGTGCAGGGCATCGGCAGCGTCATGACCGCCTATGACGAGCAGTCGGCCCGGGTCATCGTCCATGACGGCGTGCGCAACCTGGTCAAGCAGCCCGAGTTCGTCGAGCCCGAGCGGCTGATGCCGGTGCTGGAGCTGCTCGAGGAGAGCCGGACGCTGGCCCGGGTCCTCGAGTCGCTGGACCCCGGCGAGCAGTTGTCGGTGGTCATCGGCGACGAGAACCCTGACAACCACCTGCGCGACTGCACCGTTGTGCTCACCACCTACCGCTCCATGGGCGGGGCCACCGGGACGATGGGAACGATCGGCCCGACGCGCATCCGTTACCCCGAGGTGGTCGCCCGGGTTCGCTATATCGCGGAACTCGCCGGCAACGCCCTCGGCCGGCTCTACTCCTAGGTTCCGTCCACCTGAGAACTGGGTAGAGTCCACCAGATGAGTTCTGAGCCCGGAGACAAGAGGCCCCCGCGCGCTCGCCGAGAGGCCGCCAGGCGTGATGCCGGGGCCCCCGGCCCGGATCAGCCCGACGAGGCCCTGGCCGCGCCTGCCGACACCGACGACGGCGAGCGCCAGCGCACCCGCGCCGAGGAGATGGGCATCCCACCCTTGTGGGCGATCAGCGGCAGCGGGACCAAGAGCAAGGAGCAGAAGCGCCAGCTGGCCGCGGCCGAGGAGGCCCTTGAGTCCGCCAAGAAGGACGCCCGCGACGCCAACGAGCGCTACCTGCGGGTGGCCGCTGAGATGGAGAACGTGCAGCGGCGCCATCGCCAGGATCGCCAGGAGCAGCTGCTCTACGGCAACGCCGAGCTGATCAAGCGCATCCTCCCGGTCCTGGACAACTTCCACCGGGCGCTGGAGCATGCCCCCGAGTCGGTTGAGGGGGACGACGCCGTGCAGCAGTGGATCAGCGGGCTGTTGATGATCGTGCGCCAGTTCGAGGACATCCTCGAATCAATGGGGGTCGAGCCCATCGAGGCGGTGGGACAGAAGTTCGATCCCAACTTCCACCAGGCGGTGATGGCCGAGCCGTCCGACGACCATGAGGACGGCGAGGTGATCGCCGAGCTCCAGCGTGGCTATAGGCTGCGCGACCGGGTGCTGCGTCCGAGCCTGGTCAAGGTCGCCAGCAACAACTAGCCCGATGGCCACGACCCGGGACTACTACGCCATCCTCGAGGTCAGTCGCGCCGCCAGCGGCGAGGAGATCAAGAAGTCCTTCCGCAAGCTGGCGATGCAGTGGCACCCCGACCGCAACCCCGGTAACGACGAGGCGGTGGCGCGCTTCAAGGAGATCAGCCAGGCGTACGAGGTGCTCTCTGATCCCACCAAGCGCCAGCAGTACGACACCTTCGGCGCGGTCCCCGGCATGGGCGCTGGCGGCGGGTTCCCAGGGGGGTTCCAGTCCGCCGGTTTCGGCGACATCTTCGACATGTTCTTCGGCGGCCAGGGGCGCGCGCGCCCAGGTCCGCGGCGCGGCTCCGACCTGCGCTACACGCTGGAACTGGAGTTCAACGAAGCCGTCTTCGGGGTCGAGAAGGACATCGACGTCCCGCGCCAGGACACCTGCCAGACCTGCGCGGGCAACGGTTCGGAGCCCGGGAAGAGCACGACCCGCTGCACCGAGTGCGGTGGCGCGGGGCAGGTCCGGCGGATGTCGCAATCGTTCTTCGGCCAGGTGGTGAACGTCGTGACCTGCCCTCGGTGCCGCGGTGAGGGTGAGATGGTCGAGTTCCCGTGCGCCACCTGCCACGGCGCCGGCCGGGTCCAGAGCACGAAGCGCCTGCGCGTCAAGGTGCCCGCCGGGGTTGACGAGGGCGACCAGGTACGCCTGACGGGCGAGGGCGAGGCGGGGGTCAAGGGCGGCGGCTACGGCGACCTCTACGTGGCGATGAATATTCGCCCGCACCCCGAGCTGCGCCGCAGTGGCCGTGACATCTACTACGACCTCGGGGTCGGCTTTGGCCAGGCGGCCCTGGGCGACAGCATCGAGGTCCCGACCGTGGATGGCTCGGTCAAGCTCGAGATCCCGGCGGGCACGCAGTACGGCACCAAGCTACGCATCCAGGGGCACGGCGTGCCCCACGTCCGCACCGGCCGGCGCGGCGACCAGATCGTGGTGGTCCACGTCATCACACCGACCAAGCTCAGCGCGGAGCAGCGCAAGTCGCTCGAGGTCCTGGGCGGCCGCACCGGCCTCCCCACCGCCGCGCCAAAGGGCATCTTCGACAAGCTCAGGGACTCGCTGGGGATCTAAGCGGGGAGAAAGCCGAGCGCCTCGCGGAGCATCCGCTCCCGCAGCCCGGAGCTCGTCCCGGCGACCTCCCGAATCAACTCGACCAGCGGCATTGTCCGTGCCGCCACGATGCTCGTCGCCACGTACGCGTAGACAGGGTCCGGGCGTCCTTCGCGGATGAAGGCCTCGACCGCCTCGCGGGCCCGGGGATCATCCGGCCGGGCGAGAAGCATGTCGTAGAGGCCGGCGCGTACCGCGTCGTCGTCATCGTCGCGGTAGCGATCGACCAGGTCGCGGACTATGTGACCCGGCGCGCCGACCATCGCCGAGAGGCATTCGCCGACCACCTCGCCCAGCCCGGGCCTGGCCGCACCCAGGAACATGTAGATGGGCAGGAGCTGGTCGTGGGCCCGCAGCACCCGCACCGCGGTGACCGCGGGCTCCCCGGACATCTCGGGCGTCTCGGGATCGACGAGCAACCGGGCGGCGTGGAAAAGGGCGAGCTGCGGGTCTAGCTCCGACAGGAGCAGGAGCGCAGCGCCGCGCAGGTTCCCGGCAACGTCCCATTTGCTGGTCGCCGACCGCTCGTAGACGTAGGTGCCCTGCTCGGCCACCTCCGCATCGACACTGCGGGCGACCCCGCGCAGCCCCAGCATCAGGGAGGTGCGAAGCCGGGCGCCCCTGTCGCCGCGGGCGCCGTCATCGGCCAGTGCGGCGTAGCGCTCCAGCAAGGCAGCCCGCAACTCTTCGGGTTCCCCCTCGCGCAGCTGCGCCACGGCAGCGTCGATGTCCTCGGCCTCTCGCGCGTGCCTGATCGTGTCAACCGACGCCAAATTGGATCTCCTCACAACGAGGACGAACCAGTGACGGAGGTAGGGGCCGATCGACGTCGAAGATCAAGGAGTCAGCGAGTATCGGAGCGAGCGTACACGAAGTACGTGAGCGAGAAACGGAGCAGCCGCGAAGCGGCGGTGACGACGCCGCGGTTCGGCGTCCAGCGGCTCCTACCCAGGGGGCCAGGTCATGAAGCGGCCCCCGATGAGGTGCAGGTGCAGGTGGTAGACGGTCTGGCCGCCGTTGGGCCCGGTGTTGATGTTGAGCCGGAAGCCCTGGTCGTGGATTTCGCGTTCCCGGGCCAGCTTGTTGGCGGTGTCGACCAGGCTCTGGAGCACCGCGCCGTCGTCGGCGCCGAGGTCGCGGATGCTCGGGATGTGCTTGGTCGGGATGATCAGGAGATGGGTGGGAGCGACGGGCTTGATGTCCTCGAAGGCGACGACCGCGTCATCGCGGTAGACCACGTTCGCGGGGATTTCCCCGCTGACGATCTTGCAGAAGATGCATTCGTCGCTCATCGGTTCACTCCTCTATCTATGTCCCGTTATCTATGTCCCGTTCGATCCATCCGCGGCCGGCAGCTCCAGGTCATCGCTTCGATCCAGCGCGATGGCCACGGCGGCGAGCACCGCGGGCAGCGGCCGCATGATGCGCGGGCCGAGCGAGACAGGCCGGGCGCCGGACTCGCGCGCCAACATTACCTCGGCCTCTGACCACCCCCCCTCCGGGCCGACCAGCAGGCAGCAGCCACCGTCCGTGGCGATGACGTCACCGAGGCCGGGGAGTCCCTGGCCCTCGTAAAGCATGTAGAGGTCAAGTCCGTCACCCACCGCGCGGGTTGCCGCCGCACCCAGGGACGCGGGCTCGAGCACCTCGGGCAGCCGTCCCCGGTGCGCCAGTTCCGCGCCCTGCCGGCAGACCAGCCGCCACCGTTCCGCACGCTGCAGCAGGCGTTCGTCTGGTGGCCGCGCGACCACCCGCTCGGTGAGGAGTGGCTGGAAGCTGCTGACGCCGAGCTCCGTGCCGAACTCCAGGACGCGCTCGAACTGGTCGCCCTTCAGCAGCGCCTGGCACACCCGAACGTGGCGCCGCGGTTCCATTCGCGACGGCGAGCTGGCGACCACCTCGGCAACCACCTCCCGGGGGCTGGCGCTGACCACCCGGCAGAGATGCTCGACGGCATCGTGGCTCACCGCCACCAGCTCCTCGCCCGGCCGCACCCGCAGGGCGCCGCCGACGTGGCGCGCGGCGTCGCCGGTCAGGAGCAGCCGTCCGCCGCTCACCTCTGATGCCGAAACGAACACCCATACCACGGCTGCCGATGGTAGAGCAGCGGCTACAGTCCGAGCCGTGGAACCCTCGCCGCAACCCCAGCTCCGCGACCTCATCCGAGAGGCGGTCAGCGCCGCGCGCGTGGCGGATCCATTGACCATGGTGCTTGTGGGCGAGCCCATCGAGGTCCCCGTTGCCCGGCGGGACGAGGAGCTTGCGGCGCTGGCCGCCATGGGCCGAATTGCCGGGTCCCTCGAGGCGCTCGGGCCGCAATCGCCGGCTGCCGATGAGTTTGACCGCGTTGCCCTGCTCTTCGGTCTGCGCCGCGCGACCCTGGCCTCGCCCGACGGCCCGCTCGGGTCGCGCCTGATGGAGCGCCATTTGCTGGTCCGGCTGGCGCTCCTGGCGCAGGGGGCGCCCGGGGCTGTCGAGTCTCTGCTCGAGCTGGTCGATGCGGGGCCGGGGATACTCGCGCGTTCACGCTCCGAGACGGTCGCCGGGAGCGCAGGGACGGGGCGCCTCGCGCTGGAGGCCGCGCGGCGGATGCCGGCGCTGCTCGACGCCTGCGCGAATGCCGCCGGCGCCCTGCCGATCGCTGTCGACATGCGCACCCGGGTGGAGGCCGCGCTCGGCCCGCTGCTCCAGGCCGCGGCGGAGGACTCCGGCTGGCTCCTGAAGGAATTCATCCCTGGAGCCCCGGCGGTGACCCCGCAGCCGCTGCCCGACCCGCTCTGGGCGGGGTTGGGCTTCTCGCTGGAGGAGCTCGAGGCCCAGGCCGAGGGCGGCCTGGCATCGGCGGTGGCTGAGCTGAACGACGCGGACCGCGCGCCGCAGGTGCCCGGCGGGGGCGAGCCGGCGTCCGCCCCGGACGTCGCGGCCGCCTGGCGCCAGGCGCTGCACCATGCGGCTCAGCGCCTGAAGATCTCCGAGCCGTGGCCGGCCACCATCGTGACCGCGCCCACCTGGCTCCGCTCGCTCCTTCCGCCCCTCGCCGTGATGGTCCCGGGCCCCGGGTTCGGAGGCCCCGCGCTGATCCTGCTCGGGACCCGGCCGCGCGAAGGCCTGGAGGAGGCGGTCGAGGACCTTTTGCTGCGGGATTACCTGGCCGTGGCGGCGGCCCGTGCCAACTTCCGGTCCGCCCGGGCGCTCCTACCAGCGCCAGAGCTGGCAGAAGGTTGGCGGGCGACCTCCGCGCCGCGCGCCGGGGCCACGGAGCTGGCCTGGCGATCCGCGCTGGCGCTGGCGGCGATCGCCATGGCGCGTGGACGGACGGGGATCGACGAGGCGGCGGCGATGATCGCGGCCGAATCGGGCATCGACCCCGAACAGGCGCGGCTCCAGGCGATGCAGGTGGCCGAGCGGCCGCTGGCAGCCCTCACCTTCCTCGCCGGTCGGCGCGTGCTCATCGACGGCGCGGCCCGGCATGGGGACGCCGCTGTAGCCGCGTGGCTGGCGGAGGGTGCCCTGCCGGGCGCGGCGCTGCGCGCGCTGGCCGGGTAGCGAGGCCGTTCGCGGCTATACTTTCGGTCTGCCTCGCCGCGAATTTGTCGCGCCCCGGCAAATTTGACCTGAAGGAGGTGATCACGCTCAATGTCCGAAGTTAAGGTCCGCGAAGGCGAGACCTTTGAGAGTGCCCTCCGCCGGTTCAACAAGAAGATCAAGCAGAACGGCATCCTCTCGGAGGTTCGCCGGCGCGAGCACTACGAGAAGCCCAGCGTGCGCCGCAAGAAGAAGCTGGTGGCCGCTCGCAAGCGGCGCTCCCGCTCCGGCTGACCTGACCGGGGTGCCCACCGGCAGCCCCGTCGCCGTCAACGTCCAGAGCCGCACCAGACCGCTTCCCCTCCGGACCGTGATCCGGCGCGCCATCGTTGCTGCCGCGCGCGCCGAGAAGGTCCGCCCGGGGCTGTCTGTCTCGGTACTGGTTACCGGCGACGAGGAGATCCGGGAGCTGAACCGGCGCTACGCCGGCGAGGAGCACGCAACCGACGTGCTGTCGTTCGGCGCGGGGAGTGTTCCCGGGGAGCCCGGCGAGGATGGGGAGCTTGGGGACATCGTCCTCTCCCTCGACCACCTGCGCGCCCAGGCCGCAGCAGCCGGTCACAGCCTGGAGCGCGAGACGGCCGTCCTGTCGATCCATGGCTTCCTCCACCTGCTGGGGTACGACCATGCCGAGCCGGAGGACGAGCGCCGGATGTTCGCGCGCACGGACGAAATCCTCGCGACGCTCACGGGGCTGGGGCGGTGAGCTTCCGGCGCAGGGCGGCCGAACCGCTCGCGGCGGTCGAGGCGCTGGTGGTCGGCCTGGGAAACCCGGGGTCGTCCTACAGCGGCACCCGCCACAACATCGGCTTCCGAGCCGCCGACGCGCTGGCCAAGCGGCTCAACACGACCGTGACGACCAAGGATTCGAAGGCCCTGGTGGGGCGGGCCCGCGTCCCGGGCGAATCTGCGGACGTGGTCATCGTCAAGCCGCAGACCTTCATGAACCTGAGCGGGCGGGCGGTGGCGCCGCTCCTGCGCAAGCACGGGGTCGCGCCGCAGGATCTCTGGGTGATCCACGACGACATCGACCTGCCATTCGGGCGCCTGCGGATCCGGCGGGGGGGCGGCGCCGGCGGCCATAACGGCATCTCCTCGATCTTCCAGGACGTCGCCGACCGCGATTTCGTGCGCATCCGCATGGGGGTGGGCCGCCCCGACCCCAGCGAGGCGGTGGAGTACGTCCTGGACGCGTTCCCCGAGACCGAGCGGGAGCGGCTCTCCGCGTTCGTCGACCTCGCTGTCGAGGCGGTGGTAACGGGCCTGGTCGAGGGGCTGGACACGAGCATGAACCGCTTCAACGGGAAGTCGATCTGATGGCCGGCGGGCTGAGGCTCGGGGCGGCCCTGCAGGCCGACCCCGGCATCCGTGAGCTCGTCAAGCGGACGGCCCGGGGCCGGGCCGAGGCGGGTGGGGTGCCCGACGGCGCCTGGGGACTGCTGGGCTGGTCGCTGATGCGCGCGTCCGGCAGCTCGGTCCTGGTTGTCGCCGCGGACCCCCAGGGCCTGATTGACGACCTCAACGCCTTTGACGACCTGCCACGCCCCCTGCACTACCCGGCTGCTGACGTGCTCCCGATGGACCGCGCCTCCCCGTCGCCGGACATCATCGCCGCGCGCCTCGAGACCCAGGGCAGGTTGCTGGCGTCGAGCGAGCCGCAGCTGGTGTTCACCTCGCCCCAGGCGCTGTCCCGGCCGGCGCCGCCACCCGAGCTGTTCCGGGAAGGTGTCCTTGACCTTGCGGTCGGCGCCGGCACCCGGCAGCAGGACCTGGTGGCGTGGCTCGTGGACTGGGGTTACGTGCGTGAGCCCCAGGTCGAGGAGGCGGGGGAGTTCGCTGCCCGGGGCGGCATCGTCGATGTCTATCCCCCGGCGTCACCGGGCGGGTTGCGCATCGAGTACTTCGGCGACGAGATCGAGTCCATCCGGGGGTTCGACCCCGCCAGCCAGGCGTCGATCACCCGCCACCAGCAGGTCCGGCTGCTGCCCGCACGCGAGTTCCCGCACCGTGCCGCCGATACGCAGGCGACGCTCGGGCGCCTGGCCAGGCTGGACCTGTCGAAGTGCCTGCCCGAGGTGGCCGAGGACTGGCAGGCCCTGCTCGGCTCCCTCCAGGAGGCGGGCTACGCCCCGGGGATCGAGGCCCTCTATCCCTACCTGGTGGAGCGACCCGCGTCCCTGATGGAGTATTTCCCGGCGCCCCCGGTCGTCCTGGTCTTCGAGCCCGACCGCCAGCGCCTGGCCGCGACGCGACAGCTGCGGGAGACCGAGGAGCTGCTGGCAGGCGAAGCCGAGCACGGCGAGCTGCCGATCGGGCTGTCCACCGGACTGCTGGACTACACGGCGCTGGAATCCGCGTGGCGGCGGGTGGTGGCGGTCGAACGGGTCACCCCGGATGGCGGCGTGGACCTGGGCTGGCAGGCGCCCCCATCGGTGGCCGGGCGCCTCGAGGGCCTCGGCGAAGAGGTCAGGCGCCTGCAGGCCGCCGGCCAAACCATCCTCTGCGCCTCCGGTCACGTCAAGCGGGTGGGGGAGCTGCTCGACGCCGGCGCGGTCGCCCAGGTCCAGTTGGAGACGCTGGCGCTCGAGGAGGAGCCGCTCCCCGTCTCGGGCTCGGTGCTCGTCGCCGATGCCACCTTCCACACCGGGTTCTCGATCCCGTCTGCGTCCCTGCAGGTCTACAGCGACCTCGAGCTGTTCGGCACCGCGCGCCCGGCCCGGCGTCGCAAGGCCCGCCGCACCGGCACCGCCACCGATGCCGCCGCCGCGTTCAAGCTGGAGATCGAGCCCGGCTCGCTGGTGGTCCACCGCGACCACGGCATAGGCATCTTCCAGGGCCTGCGCAGCCTTGACGATGGCGGCGCCGAGCGCGAGTACATCAGCCTCGAGTACCACGGCGGCGACCGGGTCTTCGTGCCGGTCGAGCACATGGACCGCCTCCAGCTCTACCTCGGTGGCGGGGGAGGGGACGATGCCCTCGAGCCGCCGCGCCTCAGCCGGCTGGGGACGGGCGAGTGGGACCGCACCAAGCAGAAGGTGCGTCGCGCGGTCATGGAGATGGCCGGGGAGCTGATCGCCATCTATGCCCGGCGGGAGGTGGCGGAGGGCTACGCGTTCAGCCCCGACGGCGCCTGGCAGGCGGAGCTCGAGGCGTCCTTCCCATACCAGGAGACCCCCGACCAGCTCCGAGCGCTGGAGGAGATCAAGGCCGACATGGAGGAGCCCCGCCCGATGGACCGGCTGCTCGTCGGCGACGTGGGTTTCGGCAAGACCGAGGTCGCCCTGCGAGCCGCCTTCAAGGCCGCCGCCGACGGCAAGCAGGTGGCGGTGCTGGTCCCGACGACAATTCTCGCGAACCAGCATTTCATGACGTTCACCGAGCGCATGAAGCCGTACCCGATGCGGGTGGCCATGCTCTCGCGCTTCGTGTCCGACGCCGAGGCGGACGTGGTCCGCGCCGGGCTGGCCGACGGTACGGTCGACATCGTCATCGCGACCCACCGGATCCTGACCAACCAGGTGAAGTTCAAGGACCTGGGCCTGGTGGTCATCGACGAGGAGCAGCGTTTCGGGGTCGCCCAGAAGGAGCGACTCAAGCGCCTGCGGGCATCGGTCGACGTGCTGAGCATGTCGGCGACGCCGATCCCTCGCACGCTGCACATGTCGCTGGGGGGCATCCGCGACCTCAGTGTCCTGGCGACACCCCCCGAGGAGCGGCAGCCGGTGCGGACCTTCGTCACCGCCGACGCCGACAACCTGGTGCGCGAGGTGCTGATGCGCGAGCTGCACCGCGGCAGCCAGGCGTTCTTCGTGCACAACCGGGTCCGCACCATCCAGCGTGCCGCCGACCGCATCCGCCGCCTGGCCCCCGAGGCCCGGGTGATCGTGGCCCACGGGCAGATGGAGGAGCACGAGCTGGCGAAGGTCATGTCGTCCTTCATCACCCGTGATTTCGACGTCCTGGTCTGCACCACGATCATCGAGTCGGGGCTCGACATCCCGACGGCCAACGCGATCATGGTCCAGGACGCCGACCGCTTCGGCCTGGCCGACCTGTACCAGCTGCGCGGGCGAGTCGGCCGCAGCGGCACCCGGGCGTATGCCTACTTCCTGTTCGACCCCAACCGCTCGCTCACCGAGCACGCCGACAAGCGCCTCGACGTGATCGGCGAATACCAGGAGCTGGGATCGGGCTTCAAGCTGGCCCTGAAGGACCTCGAGATCCGCGGCGCGGGCAACCTGCTGGGCCGGGAGCAGAGTGGGGAGATCTCGGCGGTCGGGCTCGAGATGTACAACCAGATGCTGCGCGATGCCGTCGCGGCGCTCCACGAGGGAGGCCCGCAGGCCGCCGAGGCCCCGCTCGCCGAGGTCAGGACCGTCAACCCCCTGGAACTGCCGATCGACCACTTCCTGCCCCACGACTACGTTCCCGACGAGAGCGTGCGGCTGCAGGTGTACCAGCAGCTGGCGGCGGCACCCAACGAGGCCCAGCTCAACACCCAGGCGCGGCGCCTCCGCGACCGCTTCGGCCCGCTCCCGGGGGCCGTCGACAACCTCGTCTACAGCCTGCGGGTGAAGCTCGCGGCCCAGGCCGCGGGGGTGGCGGCGATCCAGGCCGACGGCAATGAGCTGGAGATCCGGCTCCACGAGACCGACTCCGTCGACCTCGCCGGCATCGCCTCCCGGCACCGTGACGTGTCGGCCACCCGCACGCGCCTGCGCTTTGAGTGGGCGCGCGCCGGGGACGGCTGGCGCGACCGCCTGGTGGCCCTGCTGGAGGAGCTCCGCGAGGAGCAGGCGGTCCCCGTCCCGGCGGCTGGTTAGCATCTGTCGATGAGCCAGCAGGAGGGCCGCTTCAGCCACCCGAAGGTCAGGCCGACCGCGCCCGAGAACGCCGCCCGTTTGATCGAGATGCTCGAGGTGATCGAGGCCCTGCGCGCCCCCGAGGGCTGCCCCTGGGACCGCGAGCAGACGCACCGCACGCTGCGGCCGTACCTGCTGGAGGAGACCTACGAGCTGCTCGAGGCGATCGACTCCGCGGACGACGAGGAGATCAGTGAGGAGCTGGGCGACGTGCTCCTGCAGGTGTTCATGCACCACGCGATCGCCCAGGAGGAGGGCCGTTTCAGCATCGGCGACGTGGCCCACCACGCCACCGCCAAGATGATCAACCGCCACCCCCACGTGTTCGGTGACGTCGAGGCGCGGACCGCGGAACAGGTGCTCACGAATTGGGAGGGCCTGAAGCAGACGGAGGCCCGCAAGCGGGGCCGGGTGTCCGCCCTGGAGGGGGCGCCGCGCACGCTGCCGGCGCTGGCCTGGGCCCTGTCGCTACAGAAGCGGGCGGCGCGTGTGGGCTTCGACTGGCCCGACCAGGAGGGGGTCCTGGACAAGGTGGCCGAGGAGGCCCGCGAGCTCGCCGCCGAGACCACGCGCGAGCGCCAGGAGGAGGAGCTCGGCGACCTGCTCTTCACCCTGGTCAACCTCGCCCGGCGCCTGAAGATCAACCCCGAGGACGCCCTGCGCCAGAGCTCGGGGCGGTTCTACAGGCGCTTCGAATCAATGGAGGCGGCGGCCCGCGACCGCGGCAGCGACGTCCGCGAGATGAGCGCCGAGGAGCTCGACGCGCTCTGGGACGGGGCCAAGACCAGCGGCTCCTGACAGGGCTTCACCCACGTTAGGTGATTGCCCGATCGGTACGGGGGGTCTATGATCGGCCCGAACTCGCTCCCAACTCAGCAAACGTCTCAGCACAACTTCTATGTCACGTCACAGAACGAGCAAGGCAGTCCGACCGCGGCTCATAACCGCCGGCCGTGTTGGCACCGTGGTGCTGCTTGCGGCCGCCCTGTGGCTGGCGTCCGGCCTGGTCTCGCGCATGGTGCTGGCCTACCGCCTGAACACCACCGTGAAGACGATGCAGTCCGACAACCACAAGCTCGCCCAGGCCAACGCGGAGTACCAGCAGCAGCTGCAGGCTCTGGCCCGCCCGGACGGCGCCGAGGAGCAGGCCCGCTCGCAACATTACGTGCGTCCGGACGAGAAGGTCTACATCGTCGTGCAGCCCTCGCCGAGCCCCGCCCAGGCCACCGCCTCACCCGCCAAAAAGGATGCGCCACCCGCCCCGAAGATCAACTTCTGGGGTGATTTCTGGAACGCCGTCACCTCCCCATTCCACTGAGGTCGGGAGAAGGCCGTTTGTTATATTCGGTCCGCGCGGTGGAGCAGTGGCAGCTCGTCGGGCTCATAACCCGAAGGTCGTCAGTTCGAATCTGACCCGCGCAACCAACTCCGCCTATCAGCCGACCGCGGCTGCCGCCGCCCGCCCCGCGGTGCGCCCGGAGAACATGCACCCTCCGAGGAAGGTTCCCTCCAGCGCCCGGTAGCCGTGCATGCCGCCACCGCCGAAGCCCGCCACCTCGCCCGCGGCGTAGAGCCCGGGCACCGGCGCACCGTCCCGGCCCAGCACCCGCGCTGAGAGGTCGGTCTGCAGGCCGCCGAGGGTCTTGCGCGTCAGGATGTTGAGCCGGACCGCGATCAGGGGACCGGCGGCGGGGTCGAGAATCCGGTGGGGTTTGGTGGCGCGAATCAGGCGGTCGCCCCGGTACAGCCGGGCACCGCGGATCGCGACCAGCTGCATGTCCTTGCTGTAGGCGTTGTCCAGCTCGCGGTCCCGCGCGACCATCTCGCGTTCGACCTGGGCGAAGTCGAGGAGGGGCTCCGCGGTGATGGCGTTCATCCCCCGGACCAACTCGGCCAGGTCCTTCGCTACGACGAAGTCGACCCCGTGCTCCTTGAAAGCCTCCACCGGCTCCGGCGCCCGCGTCCTCGATGTCGACCGGCGGGCAGTGTTGCGCAGGTCCCTGTTCGTCAGGTCGGGGTTCTGCTCGGACCCGGAGAGCGCGAACTCCCGCTTGATGATCCGCTGGTTGAGCACGAACCAGGTGTGCTCATGCCCGGTCTTCATGATGTGCTCGAGCGTCCCGAGGGTGTCGAATCCCGGGAAGAGGGGCACCGGCAGTCGCCTGCCCACTGCGTCGAACCACATCGACGAAGGGCCCGGCAGGATCCGGATCCCGTGCCCCGGCCAGATCGGGTTCCAGTTGTGGATGCCCTCGACGTAATGCCACATCCGGTCGCGGTTGATCAGGCTGGCGCCGGCCGATTCGCTGATGGCGAGCATCCTCCCATCGACGTGGGCCGGCACCCCCGTGATCATGTATTTCGGGGCCTTGCCCATGCGCGCGGGCCAGTTCTCACGGACCAGGTCGTGGTTGGCGCCGATCCCCCCAGACGTGACGATCACCGCCTGGGCGTGGAGCTCGAACTCCCCGCTGACCTCCCGCGAGCTGGGTTTGCCGCGCGCAACGTCGCTGGGCGCGAGGATGGCGCCACGGACGCCGTCGACCTGGCCGGCGGTGACGGTTATCTCGTCGACTCGGTGACGGAAGGCGAATTTCACCAGGCCCCGGGACGCGGCCTCGCGCACCCGGCGCTCGAACGGCTCGACCACCCCTGGCCCGGTTCCCCAGGTGATGTGGAAACGCGGCACGGAGTTGCCATGGCCGATCGCCCCGTATCCGCCGCGCTCGGCCCAACCCACCACCGGGAACCAGCGCATTCCCTGCTCATGCAGCCACGACCGCTTCTCGCCGGTCGCAAATTCGACGTAGGCCTCGGCCCAGCGGCGGGGCCACTCATCCTCTTCGCGGTCGAAGGCGGCCGTGCCCATCCAGTCCTGCAGCGCGAGCTCCCGCGAGTCGTGGATCCCCATCAGTCGCTGCTCGGGGGAGTCGACGAAGAACAACCCGCCGAAGGACCAGAACGCCTGCCCGCCGAGGGACTGCTCAGGCTCCTGGTCCACGAGCAGCACGGTGCGGCCGGCGTCGGCGAGCTCCGCGGTAGCGGCGAGCCCGGCGAGGCCTGCCCCCACGACTATCGCGTCAGCCTGTCCCGGCCCTTCCATCAATCCGTCCACGCGAGCACGGCGATCAGGCTACAACGCGCCGATACCGCCCGACCGGTCGATCGCTAAGGTAGACCTCCGGATGCGCACCGTAACCGCCACCCGTTATGTCACCCCGCTGCGCGAGGGTGGCTCGCTGCCCGGCCTCGTCGAAGCGGACGACGACGGTCTCTACGTGGTGAAGTTCCGTGGCGCCGGCCAGGGGCCGCGGGCGCTCGTGGCTGAGTTGGTGGCCGGCGAGTTGGGCCGTGCCCTCGGGCTGCCCGTGCCCGATCTTGTGCTGGTGGACCTCGATCCCCGCATCGCGACGGCCGAGCCCGACCAGGAGGTGCAGGACCTGCTCCGGGCGTCCGACGGCCTCAACGTCGGGATGGATTTCCTGCCCGGCGCCCTGGCGCACACGATCCTGGACCCCGTGGAGCCCGGGCTGGCGGCCGGCATCGTGTGGTTCGACGCCCTGGTGATGAACGTGGATCGGACACCGCGGAACCCCAACCTCCTGCGGTGGCACCATGGCCTCTGGATGATCGACCACGGCGCTGCCTTTTACCGCCACCACGGGGCGGCCGAGCCGAAGTGGGACGCCGATGCGGTTGCGGCTGACCCCTTCACGCTGATCGGCGACCATGTCCTGCTGAGCCGCGCGGGCTCGCTGGCCGCGGCTCATGAGCGGCTGGCGCCGCTGGTTGACGGGGCGCTGCTCCAGCGCCTCCAGGGCCTCGTCCCGCCGGCGTGGGCCGACCCCGCACCCTATGTCGACTTTCTCCGGGCCAGGCTTGACAACGGCGCGTTCGTCGAGGAGGCGGCGCATGCGCGGGCGTGAGCCATTTGCCTACGCGCTGCTGCGCGTGGTCCCAAATGCGGAACGAGGTGAGTCGCTCAACACCGGGATCGTCCTCTTCTGCCGCGGCCGCGACTTCCTGCGCCTGCGCACGGCAGTGCCGGCCGGGAAGCTGCGTGCACTCCAGGCTGACGTCGACATCGAGGCGATCGAGAGCCACCTGCGCGCCCTTGAGCTGGTCGCCTCGGGTGACCCCGAGGGCGGTCCGATGGCCGCCGGTTCCGCCTCTGCCAGGTTCCACTGGCTGGTCGCTCCGACCAGCACCGTGGTGCAACCGGCAGAGGTCCATACGGGGCTGTGCGAGGACCCCGAGGAGACCCTCGAGCGACTCTTTCGCGAATTGGTCGAGTGACCGGTGCCGGTGCTTCACCAGACCCTCCCACCCCCAAGACACTGGTTCCGCCGCCAGAACCGGGCACCCATGGCGGGTGTCGCCGCTCGCACTGTGCGCTGGGGTGACGTCGCCCTGTTCGTCCTTGTCGCCTATGGCCTGAGCTGGCTGGTCTGGGTGGGGTTGAAGCCGGTGTTCCCGCTGGCGATCCGCACCTTCCTGGCGATGTTCGGTCCGATGTTCTCGGCCATCGCGGTGATCCGAGTTCGCCGCGGCAACAACCTCCGCCGCCAGTGGCGCATGACGCGCCGCCGGGTCCTGAACAACCTCGTGGCCTCCGGGCTCGCGGCGGCCACCATCGCCATCGTTGTCGTGGTTGGTTTGGCCCTGAGCCTGGCGTCGGGCGACCTGACCTTCAACGGCGGCTCGGGCGAGAACCTCTTCCAGGAGTTCTCGATCCCACTGGCGCTCTTCATCTATTGGATAACCGCCTTTGGCGAGGAATACGGCTGGCGCGGGTTCCTGCAACCCACCCTGGCGCCCCTCGGAGGGGCCCGGACGGGCATCCTGACGGCCGTGATCTTCGCCGGGTGGCACATCCCCGCCATCCTGTTCGACGGCTTCGACTACCCCCGCCACCACATCCTCGGGATCTTCGACATGCTGGTCTTCGCGGTGCCGTTCACCATCGTCCTGGCGTGGCTGCGTTCTGCGACGGGCACCATCTCAGGCCCGGCCGCCGCGCACGCGACGCTCAACATGTGCGCCGGGCTGCTCTACGCCAACACCAACCGCACGACCGCCATCATCGCTGCGCCTGTGGGGCTTTTCGGGATGGTCGCCTTCGCCATGATGGCGGTCGGCCTGCTCCTCTCTGGCCGGCTCTGGGCACGGGTCGACCTCCTGGCCCAGCCGGTCGAAAACCTCTCGAGCGCGGCATAGATGAAGGCGATCGCGGCCGGCCTCCTGCTGGCCCTGGCGGCGTGCGGCGAATCCACGTCGGCCCCGGCGCCGGCCGTGTCGCCCGGGCTGGAGTACATCCAGGCCGTGCAGACCTACGACGCGAAGTTCACCGACCTCGTCAACGCGGCCGGGCAGACCTGCAACGACCACCCGGTCGACGCGACCTGCGTCACCGCGCTGGAGACCGCCGCAGCCCAGGGGGTCACCTACCAGCACGCGGTCCTGGCGCACCCGCCCGCCGGGTGTGCTTCGACCAGCGGACAGACTCTCTCCGGCGCCATCGATGAGAGCGTCGCGGCCCTGGCCCTCTTCATCTCGGGTGAGAAGACGGCGAATGCCGCAACCATCGACGCCGCGACCACCAGGATGGCCGCGGCGAATACCGCCTACCAGGCGGGTCGCACGCAGTTGAGCGCGGACTGCAAGATCCCGTAGGTGGACCGATCCCGTATTCTGGCGGGGTGCTGCGGGGAGTGGTAGGGGTACCGATTGACGTGCGCAGGGGCGCAGGTGCATTCCTGCTGATCGCCGGGCTTTCGGCCTGCTCCAACCCCATACCCGGCAACCCCACGGGCCCATACGCCAGCCCGACCCCCGGCCCCGCGCAGGCGGTCATCATCCGGGGTTGCGCCAACGGCTCCCATGAGGGGCCCGAGGCCACCGACGTGGGCTTTGTCAAGAGCTCGCTGATCCGCCAGGACGCGGCGCTGGGGCGCGTGGGTGACGACATCACGGGCGCCGTGCCGGGTGGCAACTTCCCGGTGGACACCGCCCTCGCCCGGGCCAACGCCCAGGACATCGCCGACCTCGTCAGCCGGTCCACCCTGTGCTCGCCGTTCAAGGAGAAGCTGGCAGCTGCCGCGAAGGCGCTGGTCGCGGCCGACACCACGCTGGCGGGTACGACCGCCGACTCCGCGCAGGTGACCCTCGACCAGGCCCGGGCCGCCTTCATCGCGCTCCAGGGCATCGCCAACAACCCGCCCAGCCCGGCCACGTCGCCGAGTCCCTGAACGCGTCCCGCCTCGCGGCGGGGAGAAAGGTGTGGCGGAGGGTAGATTCGAACTACCGACATACCGGGTATGAGCCGGGTGCTCTACCACTGAGCTACACCGCCACGCCAGGGACCGGAGTTTATCGCAGGGCGTCGCCCCCGCCCCTCACCTGCGGTGCCGCAACACTATTGAGATGCAGACAGCCCTGACGCGTTCCGGCGGACGCCGCGACAACCTGGTCGAGGCGATCCTCCATGCCTGCCGTGCGGACCCGGTGATCGCCCCGAGCGGGGGCATCGTGGTGGTAGGGTACTCCGGCGGTCCCGACTCCACCGCCCTGCTGCATGGCCTGTCGCGGGCCTCGCGCCGCCTCCGCCTGGAGCTCCACGCCGTGCACGTCGACCACGGTTTGCGGGACGGCTCGGCCGCCGACGTCGCGGCGGCCCAGGCCTTCTGCGCCGAGGTGCGGGTGCCCCTCGTCGTGCGGAGGGTGCGCCCGAAAGGGCGGGGCGAGGACGGTGCCCGCAACGCCCGGCATGGGGCACTGGACTCCGTCGCCGAGTCCCTTGGCGCCCGGACGATCGCACTGGGCCACACGGCCGACGACCAGGTCGAGACGGTGCTCCTGCACCTGCTCCGGGGCACCGGGCTCGAGGGCCTGGCCGCGATGGCGCCGCGCGAGGGCACGCGCTTCCGGCCGCTGCTCACGGCCTGGCGCTCCCAGGTCGAGGCCTACTGCGCCCGGAACCAGCTGGCGACCCGTCACGACGAGAGCAATGACGACCCGACCTTCACCCGCAACCGCGTGCGCCGGGAGTTGATCCCCCTGCTGGAGGCGGCTTACAACCCGCGCGCCAGGGATGCGATCCTGCGCCTGGCCAACGCGGCCCGGGAGGAGCACGAGGTGGTGGTCGAGCTGGCTCGGGCTTGGTTGCGGGAGCGCCGCGGCCCCCTCCCGCGGGGCGCCTTCAACGGTTTGCCCCGGGCGGTGCGGGTCGAGGTGCTGCGCACTTTCTGGTCGGGCGTGGCGGGTGCCGGCAGGCCTGCGGGGGCCGCGTCGACCATCGCGCAGGCCCTCCGGCTGATCGAAAGTGCGGAGGGCGGAATGATCCAGTTGGGGGCCGGGTTCGAACTATCTGCACATGGCTCTGTATTCGATATTCGCTAACGGGGATCCAATAACCCCCGTGCTACGATCCGAAGATGCGCCTGCAGCGTAGGGGGGTCGCTTACCTCCTGGTGATCCTCGCCGTCGTGGGGGTCATCTACTTCTTCTCCAAGTACTCCAACGGCTTCGGAGCCCAACCGGAGGAGCGCAGCTACGCCCAGCTGATCGACGCGACCAAGAACCACGAGGTCAAGTCGGCGGTCGCCAGCGGCAGCGGCACGGAGATCAAGTGGTCGGACAACAGCGGCCACCAGTACAAGACGATCTTCAACCAGGACTTCACCAAGATCGACACCGACGTCGCGGCGGCGATGAAGCTGAGCTTCGAAAACCAGTCGAGCGGGAGCATCTTCCTCTCGATCCTGCCCAACATCATCTTCCTGGTCCTGATCGGCGCATTCATGTGGTACATGCTCCGCCAGACCCAGTCGGGCAACAACCAGGCCATGTCGTTCGGGCGCAGCCGCGCCCGCATGCTCGCCGGCGACAAGCCGCTGGTGACATTCCAGGACGTGGCGGGCGTGGAGGAGGCGAAACAGGAGCTCTCGGAGGTCGTCGACTTCCTCAAGTACCCGGACAAGTTCACCGCCCTCGGCGCCCGCATCCCCAAGGGGGTGCTCCTGATCGGCCCTCCCGGTACCGGTAAGACCCTGCTGTCGAAGGCCGTTGCCGGTGAGGCGGGTGTGCCCTTCTTCTCGATCTCCGGGTCGGAATTCGTCGAGATGTTCGTCGGCGTCGGCGCCAGCCGCGTCCGCGACCTCTTCGACCAGGCCAAGAAGAACTCGCCCTGCATCGTGTTCGTGGATGAGATCGACGCCGTAGGCCGCCAGCGTGGCGCCGGCCTGGGCGGCGGCCACGACGAGCGGGAGCAGACGCTGAACCAGCTCCTCGTCGAGATGGACGGCTTCGAGACCAACACCCATGTCATCGTCATCGCGGCCACCAACCGGCCTGACGTCCTCGACCCGGCGCTGCTGCGTCCCGGCCGCTTCGACCGCCACGTCACCCTCGACCGCCCGGACATCAAGGGCCGCATGGCGATCCTCCAGGTCCACGCCAAGAACAAGCCGCTGGACTCGACGGTTTCGCTGGAGACCCTGGCCAAGCAGACCCCGGGCTTCTCGGGGGCCGACCTCTCCAACCTGATCAACGAGGCGGCGATCCTGGCCGCCCGCAACAACAAGAAGAGCATCGGCATGCCGGAGCTGGAGGAATCCATCATCCGCGTCATGGCCGGGCCCGAGCGCAAGTCCCGGGTCATCTCCGAGAAGGAGAAGAACATCGTGGCCTACCACGAGATCGGGCACGCGCTGGTCGCGCGGGACATCCCCGACACCGACCCGGTGCACAAGATCTCGGTCATCAGCCGCGGCCAGGCGCTGGGCTGGACCGCCTACCTCCCCGAGGAGGACCGCTACCTGGCCTCCAAGCGCGAGCTCGAGGACCGCATCGCCATGGCGCTGGGCGGCCGCGTCGCCGAGGAGGTCATGTTCGGCGACATCACCTCGGGCGCCGGCGATGACATCCGCCGGGTCACCGACATCGCGCGGAACATGGTCACCCAGCTGGGCATGTCGTCCAAGCTCGGCCCCCGGGCCTTTGGCGGTGGCGACACCCAGGTCTTCCTGGGGCGCGACATCGGCTCCGAGCGCAACTACTCCGAGGACGTGGCGGGCGAGATCGACGTCGAGATCCACGCGATCGTCCAGCGCGGGTACGAGCGCGCCAAGGAGATCCTGACCCGGCGCAAGCAGGACATGATCGTCCTGGCCGAGTACCTCAAGGAAGTCGAGACGATGGACGGCGAGGACATGGAGCGCGTGATGAGCGGCGAGCTCAAGCCCCCGTCGAAGGGCGGCCCGCCGGTCCTCGACCTCCTCAGCCCGACCGAGGCCCCCGCGGCCAAGGACGCGGAGCGCCCGGCCAAGGGCGAAGAGGGCCGCGGCGGACGGCCGCTGCGCCCCGAACCCTCTCCTTCCTGAGCTGGGGCTCCCACGGCTTTGGCCCCCGCGCCCGCGGCACGGGAGCGCTGTTTACCTTCGGAGGCGCCTCAAGAGCTCTTCCAGCGGCACCTGTGACATCGAACCGAGCACGATGTCGGCCTGGCTGAAGTCCATCCCCATCGTCAGCTCCGCCGGCACCGCCACGCACCAGAGGCCGGCGGCCCTGGCCGCGAGGAGACCGTTCTGCGAATCCTCGAAGGCCACGGCCGCGCCCGGTTCGACGCCCAGCGCGTCAACAGCAGCGAGGTAGAGCTCGGGGTCGGGCTTGGTCCGGGCCACGTCGTCCGACGTCCGGACGGCGTCCCAGTGCTCATGGATGCCCAGGCGCTCCAGGTGTCCCTCCACCCAGCGGCGAGAGGAACTCGAGGCCACCGCGAGCCCCAGGCCCAGGCGGCGGGCGTCCCGGATGTAGTCGCGGACGCCCGGCAGGGTCTCCTGGGCGTGGAGGATGGCGTCGCGGTGGGCGATGCGCGCGAGGTGGATCGGCTCCCGGTCCAGCTTCCGGCCGACCAGCTCCTGGAGGTGGGCGAACGGGTCGAAGTCGTGGTCGGCGGTGCCGATCGTCTCCATCCAGGTGTCCATCGGCAGCACCACGCCGTAGTCCGCGTACACCTTGCGCCAGGACTCCAGGACCGGGATCTCGGTGTCCAGGATGAGGCCGTCGAAGTCGAAAACCAGGGCCCTGATGACCGGTGATCCGGGAGTCAAGGACTTGATACCGGTTTGTGCAGGGAATACATATGCGGGAACGTCAATATAATGAGCACACTCCAAAGTCATCAAGGCGGGCGACCCCTGGGGCGCCAGACCGACAGCGGACAGCAACAGTTAGGAGAAGACCGCTTGGATCGTAAGACCGAGACGGACCGCAATGGCCCGCCTGCCTGAACCGCAGGTGCTGGGAACCGGCACGGATGCCGAGTCCCAGCCCCAACCTCTGACCATTGGCTTCATCGGCAGCGGCCGCGCCGCGTCCACCCTGGGCCATAGCCTCCGGCGCGCCGGCCACCGCCTGCTGGTGGCCCGCCGGGGCGCGTCGGCCGAGGCCCTTGCGGCCCAGTTGGGTGCCGGCCTGGTCGAGGCCGTCGACATCCTGGCTCGCGCCGACGTGACCCTCCTCGCGGTTCCCGACGGCGCCGTGGGTCCCCTGGCGAGCGCCCTGGCCGAGGTCGTCCCGGACGGCGATGGCCGCGTCGTCGCCCACCTCGCCGGCAGCGCCGGCCGCGACGCGCTCGCGGCCCTCGAGCGGCGGGGCTATGCCACCGCCGCGGTCCACCCCCTGCAGGTTCTCTCCGGCTGGCGCATCGCGCCCGGCACCGCCTTCGCGGTCGAGGCTGACGGCGCCGCGCGGGTCGTCGCCGGCCGCCTCGTCGAAGACATGCACGGCATCGAGATCCCCCTCCCGGCCGAGGGGCGGGCGGCCTACCACGCCGCCGCGGTCATGGCCGCCAACCTGGGCATGACGATGCTGGCTGAAGCCGTCGACCTGATGGAGAAGCAGGGCATACCGCGCGCCGAAGCCCTCAGCGGGTTGGGATCGCTGGTCCGTGGCGGCCTGGAGGCCTCGATGGACCGAGGCCTGCCGGCGGCGCTGACGGGGCCGGTCACACGGGGCGACGTCGAAACAGTCGCCGGGCACCTCAGCGCCCTGGCCGGCGACCCGGAGCTGCGGCGGGCCTATGCGGCCAGCTCGCTGCTTGCCCTGCGCCAGGCACGGCGCGACGGCCGCCCGGCAGACAAGAGCGCTTCGACCCGGCTGCAAGAACTCCTGGAGGGGGCCCTGTGAGCACCACGATCCGCGACCTGCAGGCCTGGAAGGCGGAGGGCCGCCGCTGGGCGATGCTCACGGCCTACGACTTCCCGTCCGCCCAGATCCTCGACGAGGCCGGTATCCCGGTGATCCTCGTCGGCGACTCCATAGCCAACAACGTGCTGGGTTACCCCGACACGCTGCGGGTGACGATGGACGAAATGCTCCACCACACCCGCGCGGTGACCCGCGGGGTGACGCAGGCGCTGGTCGTGGGCGACATGCCGTTCATGAGCTACCAGGTCAGCGTCGAGGAGGGCCTGCGCAACGCCGGCCGCTTCCTCAAGGAAGCCGGCGCCAACGCGGTGAAGCTGGAGGGGCCGGAGATCGAACTCACCTCGCGACTGGCGGCCGCCGGCATCCCGGTCATGGGCCACGTCGGGCTGACCCCTCAGTCGGTGAACCAGATGGGCGGCTACCGGGTGCAGGGCAAGAGCGAAGACGCGGCGGCTCGGATCGAGCGCGAGGCGCTCGGGCTGCAGGACGCGGGTGCCTTCGCGATTGTTCTCGAGGGGGTCCCCGCAGACCTCGGCCGCCATCTCACCCGGCTCCTGGCGGTGCCCACCGTCGGCATCGGCGCGGGCCCCGGGTGTGACGCCCAGGTCCTGGTGTTCCACGACATGATCGGGCTCAACGCCCGCACCCCGAAGTTCGTCAAGCAGTACGCCCAGTTGCGCACCGAGATCAGCCGGGCCGTGGGCGAATTCGCGGCCGAGGTCGAGGCGGGCACCTTCCCGGACGAGGCGCACTCGTACTCCGGGGGCAAGGTCTACGGCGGCGGCGCCGAGAGCGTGGGTGCGAAACCCACCGCGGAGGTCGTTGCACCCGCACCGGCCCCGGAGCCAGCACGGGCCGCCGGCCGATGAAGGTCATCGCCACCATCGAGGAGCTGCAGGCGCAGTCGCGGCGCTGGAAGCGGGACGGCCATGTCGTGGCGCTGGTCCCCACGATGGGGGCGCTTCACTCCGGCCACCTCAGCCTGGTCCGCGCGGCCCGTCGCAAGGAGGGGGACCGTCAGCGCCGTCCCCGCGTTGTCGTCAGCATCTTCGTCAACCCCCTGCAGTTCGGACCGAACGAGGACTATGGACGCTACCCGCGGACGCTCGGAACCGACCTGATGCTCCTGGAGCGCGCCGGGGTCGATGCCGTCTTCCACCCGTCGGTTGACGAGATGTACCCGGCCGGCTTCGACACCCAGGTCAAGGCCGGGGCGGTCGCCGGTCCCCTGGAGGGCCGCGCCCGCCCGGGCCACTTCGACGGCGTCGCCACGGTCGTCGCCCGGCTGCTCGGCGCGGCGATCGCGGACCGCGCCTACTTCGGGCAGAAGGACGCCCAGCAGCTCGCGGTGATCCGGCGCATGGTGCGGGACCTGGCGATCCCGGTCGAGATCATCGGCTGCCCGACGGTGCGCGAGAGCGATGGCCTGGCCATGAGCTCCCGGAACCGCTATCTCCAGGGCCCCGACCGCGAGCACGCGCTGGCCCTCGTCACGGCCCTGGCCGAGGCCCAGGGGCTATACCGTGAGGGGATCCACAAGACCGCGCAGCTCGAGGCCGCGATGCGCCAGGTCCTGGCCTCCGTGCCCGGGGTGGTGGTGGAATACGCGCGCATCGTCGACCCCGCGACCTTCGAGCCGCCGGCGGCGGGTGGCGAGGGGCTGGCCCTGATCGCGGCCCGCATCGGCCCGGCGCGCCTGATCGACAATGCTTCGCTGGCCAGCGGGGACGTCCTTGCCCACCGTCGCGCGCGGCCTGTCGGCCGGCACCGCGCCCAGCCTCGAAAGGAGACCCACGCATGGAACGCCTGATGTTCAAGTCCAAGATCCACCGCGCGACCGTGACCGACGCGAACCTCGACTACGAGGGCAGCATCACCATCGACCCCGAGTTGCTGCGCATGGCGGACATCCGGCCGTACGAGCAGGTCCATGTCGTCAACGTGACCAATGGCGAACGCCTCGTGACCTACGCCATCGCCGGGGGGCCGGGGGACATCTGCCTCAATGGCGCTGCCGCCCACAAGGCCCGCCCCGGCGATATCGTGATCGTCATGACCTACGCGCAGGTGCCCGAGGATGACCTCCCGGGGTTCGCGCCCACGGTGGTCAAGGTCGACTCGCGCAACCGCGCGCTGGAGCCCGCCGGGGTCTGATTGGGCGGCGACGCGCGCGCCACTGATTTCCTGGTCATCGGCAGCGGGATCGCGGGGTCGATGGCCGGCCTGCATGCGGCCCGCGCCGGCAGCGTCCTGCTGCTGACGCGGACGGCCCTGGCGGAGAGCAACTCCTTCTATGCGCAGGGCGGGATCGCGGCGGCCATCGGCGCCACCGACTCGGTCGAGAGCCACCTCGCCGACACCCTCGCGGTGGGGCGGGGCCTCTGCGACGAGGCGGCCGTGAAGGTCCTGGTCGAGGAGGGACCGGAGCGGATCCGGGAGCTGGTCGAGATGGGAGTGCGGTTCGACCGGGAGAACGGCGAGCTGGCCCTGGGCCGGGAGGCGGCCCACAGCGCGGCGCGCATCGTCCACGCCGGGGGCGACACCACCGGTGCGGAGATCCAGCGCGGACTGCACGCTGCGCTGGCCTCGGCGGGCGTCAGCACGCTCGAGGGCAACATGGTGGAGCGCCTGGTCATCGAGGACGGCAGGTGCGTGGGTGTGATGGTCGACGTCGACGGCACGGTCGTCGAGCACCGCGCGAAGGCCGTGGTCCTGGCGGCAGGGGGAGGGGGCAGCCTCTTCAGCTACACCACCAACCCGCCCACTGCGGACGGCAGCTCGGCGGCGCTGGCGTACGAGGCCGGGGCGGAGCTCGTCGACATGGAGTTCTTCCAGTTCCACCCCACCGCCCTGCGGATGGCCGGGGCGCCGAGCTTCCTGATCTCCGAGGCGGTGCGCGGGGAGGGGGCCATCCTCGTCGACGACGATGGGCGGCGGTTCATGGCCGGGTACCCGCAGGCCGAGCTGGCCCCGCGGGACGTCGTCGCCCGCGAGATCTGGGCCCAGATGGAGCGCCAGCACTCGTCGTGCGTCTACCTGGACCTGCGCCCGGTGGCACCCGACCGGGTGCGGACGCGCTTCCCCCAGATCTACGCGACCTGTCTTCGCTACGGCATCGACATCACCACCGACCTCGTCCCGGTCGCGCCCGCGGCCCACTACATGATCGGTGGGGTTCGCACCGATGCCTGGGGCACCACCAACGTGCCGGGCCTGTACGCGTGTGGCGAGGCGGCCTGCTGCGGCGTGCATGGCGCCAACCGCCTGGCCAGCAACAGCCTGCTCGAATCGGTGGTCTTCTCGCGCCGCGCCGCCCAGGCCGCCGCCCGCCACGTCGCGGGCGAGGCGCCCGTCGAGGCGCGCGTCCCGGCACTGGCCGGCAGTGACCGTCCGTCGCGGCCCGTGGCCAGGGTGACGGAGCCGCTCGCCCTCCCCCCGGCGCCCGCGGCCGGCGGCGTGCACGTCAACGCCGGCGACCTCCCCGGGTTGATGTGGCGGGCCGCCGGCCTGGTGCGAACCCGGGGCACCCTGGCCGGCGCGCTCAGCGAGCTGGGTGATGGATCCGACAGCCCTCAGCACCTGGTCTCGCGCCTGATCTGTACCGCCGCGCTTCTCCGCGAGGAGTCCCGTGGCGCGCATTACCGGTCGGACCACCCCGCCGACAGCGACCGGTGGCGCGGGCACATCGTGCTCCAGCGCGAGCAGGGCGCCTGGTTCGAGCGGCTCTGACCGCTCCCGAACTGGTCGACATCGAGGTCGCCGCGCTGGTGCGGCGCGCCCTTGACGAGGACGTGGCGGGAGGTGACATCACGGCTGAGGCGATTGTCCCGGAGGGGCGCAGGGCGCTGGCCCGGATCAAGGTCAAGGCGCCCGGGGTGCTGGCCGGGATCCTGGTGGCCGAGGCGGTCTTCCTGGCGGTCGACCCCGAACTCGACTTCCAGGCTGATTGCACCGACGGGGCGCACCTGGCCCCGGGCGACCACGTCGCCGTGATCGGCGGTTCTGCGCGCGCGCTGCTGACTGCGGAGCGAACAGCCCTCAACTTCCTCCAGCACATGTCGGGGATCGCCACCGCGGCCGCCGAGGCTGTACGCCTGGTCCACGGGACCGGTGTCCGCCTGCTGGACACGCGCAAGACCACCCCTGGCCTGCGCCGGCTGGAGAAATACGCCGTGACCATCGGTGGGGGTCAGAACCACCGGGCCGGGCTCTGGGACCACTACCTGGTGAAGGAGAACCACGTCGACCTCGCGGGCGGCGTGGCGAAGGCGGTGGAGGCGACCCGGCGGCATGGGTCGAAGCACCCCGAACGGGGCCTCGAGGTCGAGGTCCGCAACGAGGACGAGCTGGCCGCGGCCCTGGCCGCGGGCGTCGACCGGGTGATGCTGGACAACTTCAGCCCGGGCGCCGCCGCGGACGCCGTGGCGCTGGTCGCCGGGCGCTGCGAGGTCGAGATCTCGGGTGGCGTGACCCTCGACAACCTGCGCGCCTATGCCGCCGCCCACCCGGACTTCATATCGCTCGGCTTCCTGACCCACTCGGCGAAGGCCCTCGACATGTCCATGACCCTCGTGATCTGACTGGTATGCTTCCTCAGCTTTGACCCAGACGACCACTTCGTCCTCCGCGCTCGAGGGCGTCCTCACGATGCAGGACTACCTCGACCTCGAGGACCAGCACATCAGGCAGCTGAGCCACGGCGACATCGTTGATGGTGTAGTCGTGCGCGTCGACCCGGACGAGGTCCTGGTCGACATCGGTTCGAAATCGGAAGGAGTCATCTCCAACCGAGAGCTCGGCATGCGCGGCGACCCGCACGCGATCCAGCTGAACGAGGGCGACGAGGTCAAGGTGTTCGTCATCTCGCCCGAGAACGAGGACGGCAACGTGGTCCTCTCCCTGCGCAAGGCGAAGGCCGAGGGGATCTGGACCGAGGCGGCCGAGCGCGAGGCCAGCGGTGACGTCATCGACGCCGAGGTCCGCGAGCAGAACAAGGGCGGCCTGATCGTCAACGTCCTGGGCCTGCGCGGGTTCCTGCCCACCAGCCAGGTCAGCCGGCAGTTCTCCAACCAGCCCGAGGAGCTCCTGGGCCAGAAGATCCAGGTCAAGATCCTCGAGGTCAACCGCAAGCGCAACCGCCTCATCGTCAGCCAGAAGGCGGCGATGGACGAGGACCGCGCCCGTCAGCGCGAGGAGCTCTTCGAGAAGCTCAAGGTCGGCGACGTGGTCAAGGGCCGGGTTTCCGGGCTGACCACGTACGGCGCCTTCGTGAACCTGGGCGGGGCCGACGGCCTGATCCACATCAGCGAGCTGAGCTGGGACCGCGTCAACTCGGTCAACGAGGTGCTGTCCGTGGGCGACGAGGTCACCGTCAAGGTGATCAAGCTGGACCACGAGCTGCAACGGATCTCCCTGAGCCTGCGGCAGATGTCGGAGGATCCCTGGGAGACGATCGAGCAGCGCTTCCCGCCCCAGTCCATCGTCAAGGGCGAGGTCACCAAGACCAAGAAGTACGGCGCGTTCCTGCAGCTGGACGACGGCATCGAGGGCCTGCTCCACATCAGCGAACTGACCTGGGAGCACGTAGAGCGCACCGAGGACGTGGTCAAGCCGGGCGACAAGCTGGACGTCATGGTCCTGCATGCGGACAAGGTCCGGCGCCGCATCTCCCTGTCGCTGAAGCAGCTCCAGGAGCGGCCCCAGGGTGCCGTCGAGGAGGACTACGGGTCCTACGGCGACGAGTACTCCGAGTTCTCGGACGAGGAATAGCGCAAAAAACCGCGCAACGGCCCCCCCGGGTCGTTTTCCCCCTCGTGACGCACCGGTCGCATCGGAAATGGTTTCGGTCTAATGCCCGTTGGTCATAATTGCTTGGCAGCGGGTGCTCGACCCACCCTCCAACTCTTCAGAGCAACCGCTTCATAAGGAGATACCTCACCCGTGTACCCATTCGAGCGCTTCACAGAACGAGCCAAGAAGGTCCTGACCCTCGCCCAGGAAGAGGCTGAGCGTTCGCACCATAGCTACATCGGCACCGAGCACCTGCTCCTCGGCCTCCTGCGGGAGGGCGAGGGCCTCGCCGCCAAGGTCCTGAACAACCTCGGCGTCGAGATCAACAAGGTTCGCGCGACGATCGAGTCCGTGCTCGGCCGCAACGAGCGGATCATCATCCAGCAGATCATCCCGACCTCCCGGGTCAAGTAGGTCATCGAGATCTCCTTCGAGGAGGCCCGGCGGATGGGCAACAACTACGTCGGCACCGAGCATCTCCTTCTCGGCCTGCTGATCGAGGGCGAGGGTATCGCCGCCCATGTGCTCGAGGACCTCGGCGCCAACCTCGAGAAGGTGCGCGGCGAGATCGACCGCCTGCTCCACGAGACCGGCCTGGAAGAGGAGGCCGCCCAGGCCCAGAAGAAGCCGTCCAAGACGCCGCTGCTGGACCAGTTCTGCCGCGACCTGACCGAGCTGGCGATGAAGAACCAGCTCGACCCGGTGATCGGCCGCGCCACCGAGATCGAGCGGGTGGTGCAGATCCTGAGCCGCCGCACCAAGAACAACCCCGCGCTGATCGGCGAGCCCGGCGTGGGCAAGACCGCCATCGCCGAGGGGCTGGCCCAGCAGATCATCGCGGGCAACATCCCCGAGTCACTCATCGGCAAGCGCGTGATGACCCTCGACATGGGGGCCCTGGTCGCGGGCACCAAGTACCGCGGCGAGTTCGAGGAGCGCCTCAAGAAGATACTTGACGAGATCCGCTCCAGCCGCGAGGTCATCCTGTTCATCGACGAGCTCCACACCCTGGTGGGTGCCGGCGCCGCCGAGGGGGCGATCGACGCCGCCAACATCCTCAAGCCCGCGCTGGCGCGCGGTGAGATCCAGTGCATCGGGGCCACCACCCTCAACGAGTACCGCAAGTACATCGAGAAGGACGCCGCGCTGGAGCGCCGCTTCCAGTCGGTCTTCGTCGACGAGCCCAACCTGTCCGAGACCGTCGCGATTCTGCACGGCGTGCGCAACCTCTACGAGAAGCACCACCGCGTTGCCATCACCGACGAGGCCCTCAAGGCCGCCGCCGAGCTGTCGGCCCGTTACGTCTCCGACCGTGCCCAGCCGGACAAGTCGATCGACCTGATCGACGAGGCCTCGGCCCGGGTGCGCATGAAGCTCACCACCCTGCCCGACAACCTGCGCGAGATGCAGAAGGAGATCCGCGACCTCCAGATCCAGAAGGAGGAGGCGATCGCCGCCCAGGATTACGAGACCGCCGCGGGCTTCCGGGACAAGGAGAAGAAGCTCAAGGAGAAGTACGTCATCGCCGAGACCAGCTGGCGCGACCAGCTTGGCGAGACGACGCCCGAGGTCACCGAGGAGAACATCGCCGAGATCGTCTCCTCGTGGACCGGCGTGCCCGTGTCGCGGCTGGTGGAGGAGGAGACCTCCCGCCTGCTGAAGATGGAGGAGGAGATCCACGCCCGCCTCATCGGCCAGGACGAGGCGGTCAAGATCATCTCGCAGTCGGTGCGCCGGGCTCGCGCCGGGCTCAAGGACCCCAAGCGGCCGATCGGCTCGTTCGTCTTCCTCGGGCCCACGGGCGTGGGCAAGACCGAGCTCGCGCGCCAATTGGCCAAGTTCCTCTTCGATGACGAGGACGCGATCATCCGCCTCGACATGTCGGAGTTCATGGAGCGGCACAGCACGGCGCGCCTGGTGGGCTCACCCCCCGGCTACGTCGGCTACGACGAGGGCGGTCAGCTCACCGAGGCGGTGCGCCGGAGGCCCTACAGCGTGGTGCTGCTCGACGAGGTCGAGAAGGCCCACCCCGAGGTCTTCAACATGCTCCTGCAGATCCTCGAGGACGGCCGCCTGTCGGACGCCAAGGGCAAGGCGGTCAACTTCGCCAACACGATCGTGATCATGACCAGCAACCTCGGCGTGGCCGGGATGGGCGAGAGCCTCTCGATGGGCTTCCAGCCCAGCATGCCCGACGACCGCACGACCGACCAGGAGCACAAGAAGATGCGGACCCGCATCCTCGACGAGCTGAAGAAGAGCTTCCGGCCGGAGTTCCTGAACCGCCTTGACGCGGTCGTGGTCTTCAAGCGCCTGACCCCCCCGGAGATGCGCCAGATCGTCGACCTGATGGTCGTGCGCATCGGCAAGCACCTGGTCGAGATGGACCTCAAGCTGGAGATCAGCGACAAGGCCAAGGACAAGATCGCCGAGGAGGGCTTCGACAAGGTCTACGGGGCGCGGCCGATGCGTCGGGTGATCCAGCGCGTGATCGAGGACCCACTCTCGGAGGAGCTCCTGCGCTTCAAGTACAAGGCGGGCGACACCGTGCTCGTCGACGTTGGCGCAGGCGGCGAGATCGAGCTGGGCCAGGTCACCGGCAAGCCCGCCAAGGCCGCCAAGGAGCCCAAGGAGCCCAAGGAGTCGAAGGAGGCGGCGGCGACCGCCGCACCCGCGACCCCGACCGCCCCATCCACGAAGACCGAACCCGAGAGCTGACCGCGGGCGCCTTCGGCGCTCGTTCATCTTTACCGAGCCGTGCCCGTCCCGTGGCGTGACTCCGGCGTGGCCGGGTGAGATACTTTGGGCTCGCATTCACAGGAGGTTTGTCCAAAGTGACCGCGCGGCGGGTTGTCCGCATCGCAGGTGTCCTGGCCGGCGTCGTCGCGGGCCTGGAGTACAGCCTCTTCATCCTGTCCCAGACGCGCTTCACGGCGCCGTCGTCGATCGAGATCCCGCTGCTCTGCATGCTGGCCGGCGCGATCTTCGGGTTCTTCGGCCTGGAGTACGTCACCCTCAAGCCGTTCAACTGGATGGAGGACAAGCTCCGGGAGACCCCGCTGCCCGACCTGGCCACCGCCATCCTCGGGCTCTCGGTGGGCCTGCTGATGGCGGCCCTGGTGGGCTACTTCCTGCGGAACCTGCCATACGACCTCAACATCGTCGTGTCCGCGGCCCTGGCCCTGCTGTTCGGGTACTGGGGGCTGCAGCTGGGACTGGATCGTCGCGACGAGGTGCTGGCGTTGATGCGCGGCGAGCCGCTCGAGCGCAGCCGTCCAACCCTTCTGGACACCAGCGTGGTGATCGACGGCCGGGTGGTCGACATCGCCAGGACGGGTTTCCTGGCCAGCCGCATCATCGCCCCACATTTCATGCTGGTCGAACTGCAGACCGTCGCGGACTCCTCGGACTCGGTCCGGCGCCAGCGCGGCCGGCGCGGGCTCCAGATCCTCGATGAGATGAAGCGCCTCCCGGGCCTGCAGCTGGAGTTCACCGACACCGACTACCCCGACATCGCCGACGTCGACCACAAGCTGATCCGGTTGGCGAAGGAGGTCAACGGCGCCATCCTCACAACTGACTACAACCTCAACCGGGTGGCCTCCCTGGAAGGGGTGGCGACCCTCAACATCAACGACCTCTCGAATGCCCTGAAGCCCGCCGTCGTTCCCGGTGAGGAGCTGATCGTTACCCCCCTCAAGGAGGGCAAGGAGCACAACCAGGGCATCGGCTACCTGGCCGACGGCACCATGGTGGTTGTCGAGGGTGGCCGGCACCACCTCAACGAGGCACTCGTGGTGGCGGTGACGAGCGTGATCCAGACCGCCGCCGGCCGCATGATCTTCGCCGCCGCGCAGGGCGCCACCACCACCGGGACAACTCCGCGGGTCCTGCCCGGCGGCAAGCCGGCTTCAGAGGGCCGGGGCTGAGCCCTTCGTCCCAGGCGGCCGCGATCCTCGCGTGTGCCGGCTCCGGCGTCCGCATGGGCAGTGAGGGCGACAAGCTGCTCCTCCTCCTGCGGGACCGACCGGTGGTGGCCTGGGCGATCGAGGCCCTGGAGCAGAGCGGGGTGGTCGACTCGATCCTGGTGGTGGTCTCCGAGCACAACCTGGAACCCATCGCCCGGGTGGTGGAGGAGACGGCCAGCGCCCTCTCTGTCGAGCTGGTCCTGGGCGGTGCCCGGCGCCAGGACTCCGTGGGCCGCGCCGTCGACCACCTGGCCAGGAATCCACCGGAGATGGTGCTGGTGCACGACGGGGCGCGTCCCCTGGTACCCGCCGAGCTGGTCCGCGCGGTGCTGGAGGCCGCCCGCGAGCACGGCGCGGCCACGGCTGGCCTTCCGCTCAAGAACGCCTGCAAAGAGGTCGATGACGACGGTTTTGTGCGCCGCTCGCTGGAGCGGTCGTCGCTGGTCTCGGTGCAGACCCCCCAGGCCTTCAGGTTCGAGGTCCTGGCCCGCGCCCACCGCGAGGGCCGTGCCCAGGGCGCGGCCGTCGATGATGACGCCGAGTTGGTGGAGCGCATCGGCGCCCCGGTCAAGGTGGTGCCGGGCGATTACCTGAACATCAAGATCACGACCCCTGATGACGTCGCCGCGGCCGAGGCCCACCTGGCCCTGGCCCCCTCTTGAGCGCCCCGGTCACCAACTTCGATGCCCCCGGCGGCCTGCGGGTGGGCCAGGGATACGACATCCACCGGTTGGTCACCGGCCGCAAGCTTGTCCTGGCCGGGGTGGAGCTGCCGTGGGACCTCGGGCTCGAGGGGCACTCGGACGGTGACGCCATCTGCCATGCCCTGGCGGACGCGGTGCTGGGCGCAGCCGGGATGGGCGACATCGGCACCCACTTCCCGTCGGACGACATGCGCTGGAAGGACGCGTCCAGCCTTGGGCTCCTGGAGGGGTTGGGCAAGCTGCTGGCGGCCGCCGGGCTGCGCGTTTACAACGCCGATGTCACGGTCGTCCTGGAAGTCCCCCGGCTGGGCCCCTACCGCGAGGCGATGATCTCCAACCTTGCAGCCGCGCTCGTCCTGCCACCATCGCGGGTCGGGCTGAAAGCCAAGAGCAACGACGGCCTCGGGCCGGTTGGGAGCGGCGACGCCATCGCGGCGCTGGCGGTGGTCCTGGTGGGCGAATCCCCGGTCCCGTGAAGCCCGGCCGCAGGCCGGCGGCGATCGTGTACGGCCGCAACCCGGTGCGCGAGGCGCTGCTGGCAGGGACCCGGCTGAAGCGCCTGGTGATCGCCGACGGGGTCCAGGACGACGACCGGATGCGTGAGATCCTCCGGCTGGCGGCCGCCCAGGAGGTCCCGGTCGAGCGCGCCGAGCGCCAGCGCCTCGACGATGTCGCCCACACGCAGGCTCACCAGGGCGTCGTGGCCTATGTCGGGCGCCGTCATTACCTCGAGCTCGAAGACCTGCTTGAGGGCGCTGCCGACGACGCCATGCTCCTGGTACTCGACGGCATCCAGGATCCCCAGAACCTGGGCGGCATCTGCCGGTCGGCCGAGGCCGCGGGCGTGGCCGGGGTCGTCTTCCCGCGACACCGCGCCACCGAGGTGACGCCGGCCGTGGCCAAGGCCTCCGCCGGCGCGGTCGAACACCTGCGCATGGCCCAGGTGGCCGGGATTCCGCAGGCCCTGGAGCGGATGAAGGCGGCCGGCTTCTGGGTTGCCGGTCTCGCGGCCGAGTCGGACACGCTCTACCACCAGGCACGCCTGACCGGGAAGCTGGCGATCGTCGTGGGTGCGGAGGGGGAGGGGCTCCATCGGCTGGTGGCCGAGCGTTGCGACCAGCTCGTGCGACTCCCTATGCTCGGCCACGTGACCTCGCTGAACGCATCCGCCGCCGCCGCGATCGTGGTTTACGAGGCGCTGCGCCAGCGGCAGACCGCCTGAGCATGGAGAAGCTCAGCGACCGCCTCGAGTTTCACTCCTTCGCCGATCCCTACTTCGACCAGAACTGCGTCGTGATGCAGCGGCGGGACACCAAGTCCGCCCTGGTGCTGGACCCCGGCCTGCAGGTCGGTGTGGTCTCCGAGTTCATCGAGAAGAACGACCTCGAGGTGGAGTACATCCTGCTGACCCACGGCCATGTCGACCATGTCTTCGGCGTGCCCGTGATCCGCGAGCAGACCGGCGCACCCGTCTACATGCATCCACTGGACCGCCCCCAGCTCGAGCGCAACCCCAAGGTCATCCGCCAGTTCGGCCTGGACCCCGAGCAGTTCGGCCAGGCGGTCATCGACCACGAGCTGGTCGAGGGCAAGGCGGTGGGCTGGCAGGACCTCAAGTTCGACGTGATTCACACCCCGGGGCACACCCAGGGCTCCGTCGTCTTCCTCCTCAGCGACACGTGCTTCGGGGGCGACACGCTCTTTCGCCGCGGCATCGGCCGGACCGACCTGCCCGGCGGGGACCCCGAGGCGATCGTCGCCTCGATCCACGGCAAGCTGTTCCAACTCCCGCCCGAGACGATCGTCTACCCGGGCCATGGCGCGGCGACCACCATTGGGGAGGAGATGCGGGAGAACCCGTTCGTCTCCCTGCGAGGCCTCTAGCAGCAACTCCGCTCAGCCTGACCTGCTAGCGATAGGTTGCGGAAAGCTGATAGGGCTGTTATCATACTTCTGGTCCCAAAGACCGTAAGTTTGATTGAAACAAGGAGGAACGAAATGGGTGCTGCACTGGTGGTGCTGCTGCTCCTCCTGCTGCTCTTCGGAGCCGGCGGGATGGTGATGCACACGCTCTGGATCCTGCTCGTCGTCGGCCTGGTGCTCTGGGCCGTCGGCTTCCTCGTCCGCTCCGCAGAGGGCGGCGGGCGCTGGTACCGCTGGTAGCCAGCCGGTACACCGGTTAGGTCCTGAAGGGGTGGCGGAGTTCCGCCACCCTTTCGCTATTTGAGGACAGGGGGTCGGTTAGCCTCTAACCCGCCGGCCGGCGTAGCTCAGGGGTAGAGCAGCGGTTTTGTAAACCGCCGGCCGCCAGTTCGAATCTGGCCGCCGGCTCCAAGCTATGAATACGAATCAGGATGTTCACGGTGCCTAGGCCGAGCCCGCGAACGCCAATTGACTGCCAACGAGGTGTGGGTGATGGTTGAGGACAGCTGGAGCCGCTGGGAGTTCCCGGCACTGCAGGCGATCGCCGAGGAGTTTGATACCCATCCGCACGGCACCATCATCACGACGACTGATGTCGTGGCTCGGCTCGACCCCAAGGGTACGGACGAGGACCGATGGGGAAGGGCGATTGACCGACTCGCCAAGACCGGCTACGTCGAAGCGATCCAAACCATGTGGGGGAAGCCCTACCCGATCAACGTTGTCGAGGTGACTGAGCGCGGACTACGGGCGACGGGGGCCTGGCCGGCCCCTGAGCGCATCTTGAAGGACCTGGCGGCAATGCTGGCCGCGGAAGCCGACCGGCTCGAACCTGGCCAGCCCGTGCGCGCGGGTAAGATCCGGGCCGCAGGTGCCGCCCTGGGCAAGGTGGCGGCCGACGTTGGAAGCGAACTCGTCCTGAAGTTCGCCGCGCGTGCGGCCGGGCTGTGACCGGCAAAGAGCCGTCACGCTTCGCCGCGGTATGGGCCGCTGCCATCGAGGAAGGCCTGAAGGACGGCCTCGACCAGAAGGTCATCTTGGACGGCCTTTTGGATTCGGTACCGGAGACCGCGTTGGCGATTGAGCGGAACCTGATCAGGCGAATGCCGAGCATGCTCCGCGAGCATCGCCAGATCCGGCGCAGGTTCGAAAAACGGCTGTGGAAGCGCTGGCGACGAGCGTTCGACCTTATGGAAGCCGTGATCGTCGCGTCCCAGGAGCTGGGCGAGGAAACAGGCCAGTCCATGGGTGATGCCGATCTCGGCCGGCAGGAGGTCGTTGTCGGCGTTCTACGTGAGATACACGCGCGCGCTTGTCACGTCACATACCAGGTGTACGCACTACTGCGGTCTGGATTTCCGGTAGGGGCTGAAGCCCTCTTGCGAACCCTGCACGAACTCGACGTCGTCTCGAGCGTGATAGCCAAGCACGGGCCGGATACGGCTGAGCGCTATCTGGCGCACAGTGCCATCGAAGACGCGAAGGATGCAGAGCAGTACCAACTGCACGCGGCTCAGCTGGG
>JAXDLW010000057.1:0-36669 GCA_034666405.1 Chloroflexota bacterium
CCGCCCCAGTTGACGGGCTCCACGGCCACCAGCCGGCCCTTCTGGACCAGGACGTGGACCTCCTGGAGCGGCTTGCCCGGCTCGACCCGGGTCACGTTGCGGACGAGGACGTTGGCCTGCTCAGGCATCCTCGGCCTCGAGCACCAGCACGCCATCCTCGCCGTCCACCTCATCCAGGCAGACGCGCACACGGTCGGACATCCGGGTGGGGATGTTCTTGCCGACATAGTCGGCGCGGATCGGCAGCTCCCGGTGGCCCCGGTCCACCATGACCGCGAGCTGCACGGCCGCCGGCCGGCCCAGTTCGGTCAGCGCATCCAGGGCCGCCCGGGCGGTGCGCCCGTGGAACAGCACGTCGTCCACGACCACCACGATGCGGTCGACAACGTCGAGGCCCGGCATCACCCTGGCCAGCCCGTCGCCGTCGGCGGCCGCGCGGTCGTCGCGGTGCCCCTCGACATCCAGCTCGATGACCTCGGCCTCCGCCCCCAGGGAGCGCAGGTTCTCGGCCAGGCGGCGGGCCAGCGGCACGCCGCGAGTGGGGATGCCGGCACAGACCACGTGGCAGTCGGCGCCGTTGCGCTCCATGACCTCGTGCGCAACCCGACGCCACGACCGGCGCATGGAATCCCCGTCCAGCACCATGTTGGCCTTGCCGTCGGCGGGCCAGGCAGGCAGGTGGGCCACTATTGCGCGTCCGGCTTCAGCAGCATGCGCAGCAGTGCCATGCGGATGAAGAGCCCGTTGCGGGCCTGGCGGAAGTAGGCCGCGCGGGGGTCGCGGTCGACCTCCTCGCGGATCTCGTCGACCCTCGGGAGCGGGTGCATCAGCACCGCGTCCGGCTTCATGCGAGCCATCGCGGCGGCGTCCATGACGTAAACCCCGCTCACCTGCCGGTACTCGTCCATGCGGTCGGCGAAGCGCTCCTTCTGGATGCGGGTCTGGTAGACGACGTCCACCTCGCCCAGCACCGGCGCCAGGTCGGTGGTCTCCTCGTAGGGGATGCCGCGCTCGTCGAGGTGGGCCTTGATGTCCGAGCCCATCGCCACCGCCAGAGGCGCGACGAAGGTGATGTGGACATCGTCGAACTTGCTCAGCAGGTAGCTCAATGAACGCACCGTACGGCCGTTGGCGAGGTCGCCCACCATCGCGATGCGCAGGCCGTCGATCGCGCCCCGCTCCTTCTTTATGGTGTAGAGGTCCAGGAGCGCCTGGGTTGGATGCTGCCCCGGTCCGTCGCCGGCATTGATGACCGGGACGGTGCTCACGGAGGCGGCTCGCTTGCTGGCGCCGACGTCGAAATGGCGCAGGACCAGGACATCGGAGTAGCCGCTGACGATGCGGACGGTGTCCTCGAGCGTCTCGCCCTTGGCCACCGAGCTGAACTGGCTGGCCGACTCGGTGCCGATGACCTCGCCGCCGAGGCGCAGCATCGCGGCCTCGAAACTGAGCCGGGTACGGGTGCTCGGCTCGTAGAAGAGACTGGCCATGATCCGCCCGTGCAGCTCGTCGCTGCCGCCACCCGCGGCCACCTCCTCCATGCGCTCGGCGATGCCGATGACGTGCTCCAGGAGGGGACGGTCAAACTGCTGGCTCTCCACCACGTGGCGCAGCCGGGTAGCCGTCGTGGGCATGAAAAAAACCTCCTTTCCGGCCTCCCTGGACCGGTTTAAAGGCTGTGGCGTCCGGGTGATGATACACCGCCTGTGGAACAATCGCCCTGTGCAGAACACCGCGATCCTCGGGGATGTCCATGGCGACTTCGAGCGGATGATGGGCCTGGTGGGCGACCTGCCGGACGACGTCCACCTCGTCGCGGTCGGGGATTACTTCGACCGTTGGGACCACGCCATGGAGGTGGTGCGCTGGCTGATGGCCCGCCCCAACACCAGTGCGCTGCTGGGCAACCACGACGCGCTCATCCTGGGAGTGGTCACCGAGACCGAGCGGGGTGAGGCCGGGCGCTCCACCGAGAGCTGGCTCTGGAACGGCGGCAAGAAGGAGGACCTGACCCGGTTGATGGCCGACCCTGAGGCCATCGAGTGGCTGAAGCGACGGCCGGCCATGATGATGCTGGGCGGAACACTGGTGCAGCACTGCGACTCACCCGTCTACCTCAACTACGGCGGCGCCGTCGACGAGGTCAACCAGGCCTTCGCGGTGCGTGTCGCCAGCGGCGACCCCGACGTGCTCTTCGCGGTGTTCGCGCACCTGTGCCGGCGGCGGCAGTTCTACAAGCTGGACGACCTGCGCCAGTACCTGGGCGTCTTCGGCGCCGATGCCCTGGTGCACGGGCACACGCCGCACGTCCAGCCGCACGCCCTGAGCCTGTTCAACGGGCTGATCGTCAACGTCGACGGGGCACTCTCGCGGGGTTTCGGGCCGGAGCCACGGGGCTTCCTCTACTGGCTCCCCGACAGCCCCAGCGCCGACGCGACGATGGTGCGACCAGGCCCCTAACACCGCCCGCGTATACTCCGCATCCTCGACCATGGCACCGACTCCCATCAGCGACTCCCAGCGGGGCCGCCGGCTGCTCGCCGCCGCGATCGCCATCGCGTCCCTTCTGGCTGCCTTCGCCACGCTACTGAGCGGCCCCGTCGTGGCCAGGGCGGACAATGGGCAGAGCAACCCACCCGGTCCGATCAAGCCCTCGCCAACCCGCACGATCCTGCCGACCGAATCACCAACCCCGGTCTGCGACGGCGAGGTCAGCTACTACTACTGCCCGTCCCCCAGCCCCTCGGTCGTCGTCGTCAGCCCGGTGGCGCCCGACCCCAGCCCCTCCAACGCGACGCCGTCGTACCTGATCGGCACCGCGCCGAGCCCGAGCCCCACGCCGGACGGGACCACCACGGTCTCGTCGCCGGTTCCCCTGGGCGGAGGCTTCGTGGACCAGCTGCCCACCCCCAGCCAGCAGGCGAGCGCGGCGCCGACCTCCGACCTGGCACCGCACCAGAGCGGGCTGCCCCTGCCCTTCCTCGCGGTCGGGGCGCTGCTGATCCTGGGCGCCGTGGGGTCGCTGATCTACGCCATCGCGCCGCGCGAGAAGAAGGTGTTCGCCCAGCGCCCGGCACACACGACGTCGCCGGTGTACTTCACCCCGTACGGCCCTGACTCGCCGGGAACCAACCTGTTGAGCACGGGCCAGGGGCCGCGACCCGGCCCCGAGTAGCCCGCACCGCGGACCTCAGGGCTTGGGGATCCGCCCCTTGACCAGGTCATAGCCCCCGGCCTTCCCCAGTTCGATCACCTTCAGCCCCTTGTAGCCCTTGATCTTCCTGCAGTGCACGTCGATCGACTCCCGGGTCACCTTGTCCGTGGTCGACGCCAGGAACGCGATCACAAAACATGGGCCGGTCACCAGGTCCGACGCGGCAAACCCCTGCATGACCTCCTCGCGGGCGATTGACGGCAGGCGGCGGGACAGCGCGCGGCCCAGCATCAGCATCTCCTGGCCTTCCGGGACGATGCTGCGGATGTCGTCCATCTGGAAGTGGTAGGCAACGTACTGCAAGCGGGCTGCTACCCCTCGGCCGAGGCGGCGGACCGCACCGAGGCCAGGAAGTCGCGGATGGCCGCGGTCACCTCGTCGGGGTGGTCCATGCTCGACTGGTGCCCGGCGCCGTCGACCAGCTGGAACCTGGCGCCCGGTATGCCGGCGGCGAGCGCCTCGGCGTTCTCGACCGGGATCGCGGCATCCTCCGAGCCGTGGACGACAAGCGTGGGCACGTGGATCTCACCCAGGCGAGCCGTGATGTCGTCACGCTCGTCGACGGCGCGGCTGGCCCTGACGAAGCCCATGGCGTCGCCGTCCCGCAACGTCTGCAGCCACGCTTCGAGACGCTCCGGTTGGCCGGTGATGAAGGCATCCGCAAAGAACACCGGGGGGAGTGCCGGCAGGACGGCGTCCGTCTGCCCCTCCTCCATGACCTTCCGCAGCGCTTCGTACAGCTCTGACCTCTCCGGGTCCTCGCCCATCGCCGAGGTGTCCACCAGCACGAGGTCGCGCAGGTCCTCGGGATGCGTCAGCGCCAGGCGCATGCCGATCATCCCGCCCATCGACAGCCCGGCATAGTGCACCGGGGCCAGCCCCAGCTGGGTGATCAGCCCGTGGATGTCCTCGGCCTGGTTCCACAGGCTGTAGCTCGCTGCGTCCTCCGGGGCGGGGCTGCGGTGCTGGCCGCGAAGGTCGACGGTTATGCAGTCGTACTCGCCGGACAGCGCCACCACCTGGTCCCGCCAGCTCTCGCCGCTGAAGAGCAGCCCGTGCACCAGCAACAGCGGTTCGCCACTGCCCTCGCGCTCGTAGTACAGCTCCGTGCCGTTGGTCGTGATCATCGCCCCTAAGTCTGCCGGATCGAGCGCCGTAAGATCGAGTCGTGAGCCCCGGCAAGGTGTTGATCGTGCTCGGCGCCGTGATCCTGGTCGTGGGCATCGCGGTGCAGGCCGGCGTGCCGCTGGGGCGCCTCCCCGGCGACTTCAAGATCAGCCGGGGGAACTTCACCTTCTACTCGCCGCTGGCCACCGGCATCCTCTTGAGCATCATCCTCACCGTGCTGCTCAACGTGATCTTCCGCCGGTAGATTTACCGGTTCTTTATCGCTCCTTTACCGGCCCCTGTCTACGCTGACGTCGAGCGCCGGTTCCAGCGGGCCGGCGCTCATTTTGCGTCTACTTGCGGCGGGTGCGCTTGACGTCCTGGAGCTCCAGGCGCACGGCGGCGGCGCCGTCCCACCGGCTGACCTCGACGGCGAACAGCGCGTCCAGCTCGTCACCCCGCTGGGCGGCGGTGCGGTAGGCGTCGATGTACTTGCCACGGCGCCACGCGATGGCTTCGATGACCCGCTCCCCATCGCCCACCCAGAGGCGCAGGTGCTCGGCCTGCTGGCCGAACGTCGAGGCGGCCTTGAGCTGCGCGCCGCGCACGCAGAACCGCGGTGGGCGGTTGCCCTGGCCGAACGGCTCGAGCACCGCGAGCTCCTCGACGGCGTCGTGGGTCAACTCGGCCAGCGCCACCTCGCCGTCAACTGCCATCGAGCGGCTCCAACCCTCCGCCGGCCGCTGCGAGGCAGCGTAAGCCTGTAGCCCCTCGACCAGCGCGGGCAGGTTGGCGTTGGTGCAGGCGAAGCCCGCGGCGGCCTCATGGCCGCCGTAGCGGAGCAGGACCGGGGCGCAGCTGTGGAGCGCGTCAACCACGTTGAAGCCCTCGATCGTCCGCGCCGAACCGCGACTCTCCTCCTCGCCGCGGTTGAGGACGAACGCCGGGATGTCATGCTGCTCGGCGAGGCGACCGGCGATCAGGCCGACCAGCCCCAGAGACCAGCGCTCGTCGGCGATGACGATGGCCGAGTCTGGGACCCCCTCCTCCTCCATGCGGGCCGCCGCCTCGGCCAGCGCGGTCTCGGTGGCCTGCCGCCGCGACTGGTTGTGACGCTCGAGGTGCTCGGCAAATGGCCGCGCGTCCTCGACGGTGGGCGCCAGCAGCAGATCCAGCGCCAATCGCGCGTCATCCATGCGGCCGGCGGCGTTGATCCGGGGCGCCAGCTGGAAGGCGATCGTGGTGGACGTGAGCGGCCGGCGCAGGGCGCCCGCCTCGACCAGGGCCTGCACGCCGGGGAGGGGCGCCTCGTCCAGGAGCCGCAGGCCGCGGCGCACCATGGTCCGGTTCTCATCCAGGAGCGCGACCACGTCGGCAACCGCCCCGATCGCGACCAGTTGCAACAGGCTCTCCAGCCAGTCCGCTCCCGGCGCGACCCGCTCCACGATCGCCTGGACCAGCTTGAACGCGACGCCCGCCCCGGACAGGTCCTTGAACGGGTATTCGCAGCCGGGCTGATGGGGGTTGAGCAGGGCGTCCGGACGGGCGATCTCCTCGGCCGGCAGGTGATGGTCGGTCACCACCAGCTTCTGGCCCGCGGGACGGCCGGCCACGACGTCCGCGGAGTTGGTGCCGCAGTCACAGCTGATGACCAGGCCGGCGCCCTTGCCCGCGAGGTCGGCGAGGCCATCCGAGCTGAGCCCGTAGCCATCGTTGATGCGGTGGGGGATGTACGTCAGCACGTCGCCGCCCAGCCGCGTCAGGCCGTGGTGCAGGATGGCGGTGGCGGTGACGCCGTCCGCGTCATAGTCCCCGAAGATCGCGATCCGCTCACCGGCCCGCAGCGCCGCCGCGACCAGGTCCACCGCCTCGGGCAGGCCCTTCATCGAGCCCGGCGCATGCAGCTCGGCCTGCTCCGGCGCCAGGAAGGCGGCGAGGTCCGTGCCGACCATCTCGCGGCGCGACCACAGCACCCGGCGCAGGAGCGAGCCGCTGGCGGCCTCGAACTCGTCCGGCATCGCGACCGCGTCCAGCTGCCACTCCCGGGAGGCGCGCCGCGACGTGCGGGAGGCCACTGGGGCCACCCCCTGGGTCAACGCAGGCGAGGCTTGGGGGAGAGTCGTGCGGATGCCCGGCGGCGATCGGGCGGGCAGTCGTTGCGCAGCCGCCCCTGGCGCTTCCTCACCGACCGCGGTGGCGGCCGCAGGCCGTTGGGGCGCAGCTGGTAGAGCCCGGGCTTGCGAGGGTCCAACCCGGGTGCGGCTGTCGCCGCCACCTCCTCGTCGGGGGTGGGCACGGCCTCAGGCACGGGGGGTGTTGGGCCCGACGCGGCGGGCTCGTGGTCCAGGGCCTGGGGACTCTCGTCTACGAAGTCGTCTTTGTCGTCCATCCAGCCTCTCCTTGGGGTTCTGGGGCCAATTCTGGGGGCCGGTACTCGATAAGTCTAGCTGCTCGATCGGCCGCTACCAGGCCAGGTCGATGACCTCGTGGGCACCCTCCATGTCCGCGAACACCTGGCGAACCTCGTCCTTGTCGGAGATGCCCGCCTCGCGCAGCGACGTGGGCATTCCCAGCTCGCGCGCCAGCCGGCGAAGGGCGGCGCCGGCTCCCCCGGGCCGCGCCCCGATGGCCTCGGCGATGCAGCCCTCGGCCTCGGGTTTGAGCGGGCGCTCCAGCTCGATCACCGCGGGTAACAGGATCGCCGAAGTGTGGCCATGGGGGATGTTGTAGCGCGGTCCGAGCTGCCGGCCCATTCGGTGGCTCAGCCCCCAGTCGATGTGGAAGCTCCCGGTGTGGGCCATCCATGCCGCGTTGAGGCAATCCATGCGGGGCTCCTCCGCGCCGACCAACGAGGCCACCAGCTTGCGCGAAATGATGACCAGCGCGGCTTCGGCGAGCGCATCCAGGTAGGGGTGGGCATTGGTCGCCAGGATCGTCTCGGCGGCGTGGTCGATGGCCCGCATCCCCGTGGCCGACCAGAGCCAGTCAGGCGTCTCGGCGGTGAGCCCGGGGTCGAGGAAGATGGCCTTCGGCGTGAGGGTCCGGTCGCGCCAGCCGCCCTTGACCCGGGTTTCATCGTCGGTCTGGCCGAAGCTGCAGGCGAACTCGGCGCCCGACAGCGTGGTGCCCATCGCGACTATCGGCGGCCGCAGCTGGAGGTAGAAGGCGATGGCCTTGGCGCAGTCGATGACGCTGCCACCACCGAATGCGACGATCCCGTCCGCCCCCGCGGCCCGGTAGACCTCGGCGGCGGCCACCACTCCAGAGGTCGGGTTGTGCGCAGTCACCTCGCTGAAGGTGGCGATGATGCGACCGTCGGCCGCGCCGCGAACGCTGTGGACCAGAGACCCGCGCGACAGGGTCCGCCCGGTGAGCAGCAACGCCCGCCGCACCTCGAGCCGCTCCAGTTCCTCGGCCAGCCGGTTGCGGGCGCCCGAGCCGGTGTAGACCCGGTCGATCGGGAGCGGTTCGATTACGGCGGTCGCGCTGGCCATGAGTCAGAGGTTGCCGCGCTTGTCCTGCTCCCGCTCGATCGCCTCGAAGAGGGCTTTGAAGTTGCCCTCACCAAAACCCCGTGACCCGCGGCGCTGGATCACCTCGAAGAACATCGTCGGTCGGTCCTGGACGGGCTTGCTGAAGATCTGCAGGAGGTAGCCCTCGTCGTCGCGGTCCACCATGATGTTGAGCCGCTCGATCTCCCTCACGTCCTCGCGGATCTCGCCCACCCGCTTCCACAGGTCATCGTAGTAGCTGGTGGGCACGGTGAGGAACTCGACCCCTCGCTTCTGCAGTTCGTCCACCGTCTGGATGACGTCGCCGGTGATCAGCGCGACGTGCTGCACGCCAGGCGCGCGGTTGAACTCCAGGTACTCCTCGATCTGGGATTTCTTCTTGCCCTGCGCGGGCTCGTTGATCGGGAACTTGACCTTGCCCGAGCCGTTCTGCATGACCTTGGACATCAGCGCGGAGTACTCCGTGCTGATGGCCTCGTCGGTGAAATGCTGCAGCTGCTCGAAACCCAGAACGTCCTCGAACCACTTGACCCACACGTTCATGTCGCCCAGCGCGACGTTGCCGACGACGTGGTCGATCGCGGCTATGCCCACGCCGCGGTGCTTCTCGCTCCCGTCGCCCGCCGCCCGGTAGCGCGGCAGGAAGGCCCCGTGGTAGTCGGCGCGCTCGACGAAGGTCATGATGACGTCGCCGTAGAGCTTGATCGTGCTGAAGCCCGCGCGGCCGTCCGCGTCCTCTTCAAAGCTCGGCTCCGCCTCCGGCCGGGCGCCGCGCGCCACCGCCTCACGGAACGCCGCCGCGCAGTCCGGCACCCGCAGCGCGATCCGCTTGACGCCGTCGCCGTGGGCATGAACGAACTCGGTGACCGGGCCCTCGGGACCCAGCGCCCCTGTCAGCACGATGCGGATCTCGCCCTGGGCCATGACGTAGCCCACGTGGCTGCGGTTGCCAGTCTCAAGCCCGGTATAGGCGACTTGTTTGAAGCCCAGCGCGTGCTCCCAGTAGTAAGCGGCCTGGCGCGCGTTGCCCACCCACAGCTCGAGGTGGTCGACCGCCTCGATGGGCATGTGGTCGGCCTTCGGCACATAGGTTGGGCGCTCGAGGGTCTCGGTCATGGCTCGCCTCCTGGTTGGGTTCTCTGGCCATACTAGCCCGGTGTCGGAGAATCGACGCCGCTTCGTTGGGGCGTGCGCGGTGGCGTCGCCGCTGCCCTGGTAGGTCCAACACGACATAAGCTCAGTCGGTGGCCGAGCAATCATCCTGGAATAGCGCCTACGAGGGAACTCCACCGTGGGATATCGGCCGGCCGCAGCCGGAGTTCGTCAGGCTGGCCGAGGCGGGCAAGCTGCGGGGGAGGGTGCTGGACGCTGGCTGCGGGACCGGCGAGCATGTGCTGCTGGCCGCCATCCACGGCGCCCAGGCCGCGGGGGTGGACATATCCGACCGCGCCATCGAACGCGCGCGGGCCAAGGCGGAGGAGCGCGGTACCGCGGCGACGTTCCAGGTCGCGGATGTGCTCCACCTGCAGGAGCTGGGACTGGAGTTTGATGTCGTCACCGACAGCGGGGTGTTCCACGTCTTTGACGACATGGACCGCCCGGTCTACGCCAACAGCCTGGGGTCCGTGATCCGGCCGGGCGGGGTGTATTACATGATGTGTTTCAGTGACCGTGAGCCGGGCGACTGGGGGCCCCGCCGGGTGTCGCCGGCCGAGATCGAGTCAACGTTCGCGGACGGCTGGTCGATTCATTCGATCGAGGCGACGGCGTTCGCCGTCAACCTGGCGCCCGACAGCGCCCAGGCATGGCTGGCGACAATCGAACGCGTCTGACCCTCGTGTCACGGGACATCTCCCGTGTCGGCTCCTAGGTCTTCTTCCCCTCGACGGCGCGCAGTGTGGGGACCCGCGCCGGCCGTGCCCCACCCAGTTTGTACGACTCCAGCCACTTGAGGAAATCCGTGGCGTCCCTCGGAGGCGAGATGTAATGGCCCTGGGCCATGTCGCAGCCGTAAGTGCGGAGCATGTCCATCACGGCCTCGTTCTCCACGCCCTCGGCGACCACCCGCAACCCAAGGTTGTGACCTAGGTCGATCGTGGGGCGCACGATGGCCGCATCGTCCGGACTCGTGTCCATCGAGGTCACAAAGGAACGGTCGATCTTCAGCTCCTCCATCGGCAAACGCTTGAGATAGGCCAGGGACGAGTAGCCGGTACCGAAGTCGTCGATGGACAGGCGGACCCCCATCGCCGCCAATTGCTGCAGCCGCTCCTCGGCAGCGCCGTCCATCGCGATGCCCTCGGTGATCTCCATGATCAGCAGCTCCGCCGGCACCTTCCAGCTCGTCAGCAGCCGCGCCACGATGTTGGGCAGTTCGGGGTCGTGCAGGTTGCGCGCCGACATGTTGATCGCCATCGCCAGCTCGAGGCCGGCGTCCAACCACTCGCGTACCTGTTTGAGGGCCGCGTCGAGGACCCAGCGCGTGATCACGTTGATGATCTCGCTCTGCTCCGCGTAGCCCACGAACTGGTCCGGGGTCAGCGTGCCACGGTCGGGATGGACCCAGCGCAGCAGCGCCTCGACGGCGACCACCTCGTCGTTGCGCAGGTCGATCTTGGGCAGGTAGAGCAGCACCATCTCGTCGCGCTCGGGGGCGTGGCGCAACTCGCTCATCATGGCCAGCCGCAGGGCGGTGTCGGCATCGTGGCTGGCGTCGTACAGCTCGTACGGCTTCTTGCCGCGCTTGGCCACGTACATCGCAACGTCGGCGCGGCGCATCAGCGTCTCGGCGTCGTCGCCGTGCTGGGGGTAGAGCGCGATGCCGATGCTGGCGCGGATGTCAAACGCCCGGTCATCGATGAGGAACGGCTTCTCGAATGCCTTCACCACCTTCTGCGCCGTGCGGATCGCGCCCTCCCGGGCCGTCGCCCCAGACGGCAGGATCGCGAACTCGTCGCCGCCCAGGCGCGCCACCGTGTCGGCCTCGCGCAGGAGGTCGCGGATGCGCGACGCAACCTGCTGCAGGATGAGGTCACCGTGGGGGTGCCCCATCGTGTCGTTGACCTCCTTGAAGCGGTCGAGGTCCAGCAGCAGCAGGGCCAGCGGCTTGTGCTCGCGAGCCGCCGCGGCGATGGCCTGCTGCAGGCGGTCGCCGACGAGCGTGCGGTTGGGCAGCCCCGTAAGCGCGTCGTGCAGGGCCTGGTACTGGAGGGCCTCGGTCTGGGCCTTGCGATCGGAGATGTCGCGCAGGCTGACGATGAACACGCGCTGCCCCGCGAGGCTCATCTCGCTGGGCCGCAGCTCGAGTGGGAAGGTTGACCCGTCCATCCGGCGCCCCACGGTTTCCAGCGCTCCCGAGATCTCCGCACGGGGGCCGCCGGGCATCGTGTATGACAGGAGCCGCTGCAGGACGTGCTCGCGCTCGCCCTCCGGGACAAGGGTCTCGACCGTACTGCCGATCACGTCCTCGGCGAGGTACCCGAAGAGCCTCCGGGAGGCCGCGTTGAGGCTCTGGACCCGTCCGTGCTCGTCCATGGTGATGATCCCATCGGCCACGTTCTCGAGGACACCGGTGATCCGCTCGCCGGCGGCCTGCAGCGCCTGCTCCGCCCGGCGGCGCTCGACGAACTGGCCGATCTGGCTCCCGATCGACGCCAGCGCCCGCCGCGTCTCATCGGTGGGGGCACCCGGCTCGGTGGAGAAGAACTCCAGCACGGCGGTGACCTCGAGGCCGTTGAGCACCGGGAAGGCCACGGCGCCGCGCAGGCCGGCCTGCAGCGCGATGTCGATGCGCGGGAAGTTGGGGTCCAGCGCGACGTCCTCGATGACGGTGGCCTGCCCCGTCGCCCAGGCCCGTCCCGGCAGGCCTTCCCCGCGGGTGAAGGTGATCTGCTGGCTGTCGTGGATGAAGTCCACCGCGGAAAGGCCCTGGGCGAACCAGGACTCCTTCCAGGCCAGCACCTCGTGCACCGGGTCCACCTCCCACCACTGCGCCAGGGCGAGGTCCAGGCGGCTGCCGAGCTCCTCCAGCACCTGCGGGGCGGCCTCCTCCAGGGTGCGGGCCTCGGACAGCGCCCGGGTCACCCCGAGTTGCAGCGCCTGCAGGGCCTCGGAGCGCTTGCGGTCGGCGATGTCCCGGACAAACGCCATGAACGTGGTCTTGCCCTCGACGGTGGCCGCGGGGGAGATTGACAGCTCGATGGGGAACTCCACCCCGTTGCGGTGCAGCGCGGTGATGTCGATCACCTTGCCGAGGACGGGCCCGTGGTGGGTGCGGCGGAACTCCTCGAGGCCGTGCTCGTGGGCCTGCCGGTACTGCTCGGGGATGATCGTCTGCGACAGGCGGCGCCCCACCATCTCACCCTTGAGGTAGCCGAACATGTCCTCGGCACGCCGGTTCCAGTCCGTGACGAAGCCGTCCTGGTCCATCGAGATCATGGCCATCAGGGCGGTGTCGAACACCACCCGGAGCTGACCCTCCGACCGCAGCACCGTCTCGGTCTGCCGGCGCAACGCCTCGGCCTGGCCCTCGTAGTCGCTGGATACCCGGCTGAAGCCGCGGAACTGCATGGCGAAGAAGAAGGCCAGCAGCGTGATGAGCCCGACCTTGAACGTGATGCTCCCGGGCTGGAAGGTCAGGTGGGTGTATGCCGGCGTGGCGATGTCCAGCGGCAGGTCCATGACCAGGAAGATCACCACCCCGGCGATCGCCCCGCGCACGTCCCACCGGATCGCAGCCGACAACAGCACCAGGATGTAGGTGATCCAGGTGACGTCGCCGGGACCGGCGTAGTCGGCCAGGGCCGCCGCGAAAGCGATGCAGTCGATCGCGAAGATGGCGACCCGGACCGACTCCATGGCGAGGACCGCCGGCCGGCGGACGTAAAGGCTCAGGACGACCAGCGACGTGAGGCCGAACACCATCGCGACCGCCAGCATCCCGGCCGCGAAAGCCGGTGGCACCAGCACCAGCTGGACCAGCAGGAACGGGATCGCACCGAGACGAACCACCGCGATCCAGCGCTCGAGGCTCACCCGCTCACGGCGCCGGGTCGCAGCCACGCGCTCTTCGCGTTCGACGAATGGTGTGGTCTTCAGGCTCATTGCGACGTTTCCGTGACCACGCTCCCCCTCATGAGGCTGGCGCGCACATTGTGCGCAATTGAGGCCACGTTGTCATGGGCTAACGGTAAAAACGTGCTTACAGCCGCTGCTGTAAAGCGGTGTTAACGGCGGTCAGGCCTGCTTGAGGACGGCGGCGTCGAGCGGCTTCAGCCGGGCCAGGTTGGGATGGCGCTCCCGCCGGGCGATCCCGGGGTCGTGGATTTCGACCCGGTCGATCGCCGCCGCGCCAAGATCGCTGACGCGGGTGGGAACGCCATATTCCGTCGAGCGCTCGCGCGGGACCCGGCCGGCGCCCCGGATCGCGGCCACGATGTCGGCGACTTCGAGGTTGCTGCCGTGGTCGGCGCCGCTGGAGCGGGAGATCGTCTCCTCCATCAAGGTGCCGCCGAAGTCGTTGGCGCCCCAGCGCAGCGATTCCGCCACGCCCTCGAGCCCGATCTTGACCCAGCTGGTCTGGATATTGGGGATGTCCGCGCCGAAATACAGCCGGGCGATGGCCGCCAGCTTGAGGGATTCCTCGAGCGGCACGACCGGCACGTTGTAGCGACGCGAGAGCGGGTTGTGCTCATTCTGGAATGGCAGCAGCACGAACTCGGTGATCCCGCCCGTCTCGCGCTGCACATCGCGGATGACCTGCATGTGGCGGATGCGGTGCTCCCAGTTCTCGATATGCCCGTACATCAGCGTGCTGGTGGTGCGCAGTCCCACCTGGTGGGCCGTCCGGACCACCTCGACCCAGGCATCGGTGTCGAGCTTGTTGGGGCAGATCACCCGGCGCACCTCCTCGACCAGCACCTCCGCCGCGGTGCCGGGCATGGTGCCGAGGCCCGCAGCCTTGAGGTCCAGCAGGACCCCGCGCACCGGCCGGCGTTCCAGCGACGCCAGCCAGCGGACCTCCTCGGGCGACAGCGCGTGGAGATGAAGCTCGGGCCAGCGGTTGCGGATGTCCTCGAAGAGCTGCAGGAAGAACCGCAGGTCGAGGTCCGGCATCAGGCCGGACTGCATGCAGATCTCGGTGGCGCCCCGGCGAACGGCGTCCTCGATCTTGGTGAAGATGGCGGCGCGATCGTGCCAGTACGCGGACCCATCGGAGGGATTGCGCCGGAAACCGCAGAAGAGGCAGCTGCCGACACATGAGTTGGTGACGTTCACGTTGCGGTTGACCACGTAGGTCACGACGTCCCCGACAAGCTCGCGCCGGAGGCTGTCGGCGGCGGCCTGCAGGTCGGCTGTGGTCTCCGCGTAGAAGGGCAGGCGCTCCATCGGCCGGTAGCCCCGGCTCCGCACCGCCTTCTCCATCTGCGCGATCCCCGGCCAGGCATGCCCGGGGGAGACCGAGTCACCGTTGACCGATATCCCACCGAGATCGCGCACGCCGTCGTCGAGCAGGTCGACCCAGTCGGCGGTCGCGGTCACGGCACCGGCGAGCAGGTTCGGCGGGACCTGGACCCTGACCTCCGGGGGCAGGATGGCGCTGGCCAGGCGCACGGCCTGGCGCATGGTCAACGCGTCGGGGGCGTGCTCACCCTCCATCGGGGTCCCGGCCTTCGGCTGGAAGTCCTGGATGATGACCTCTTCGATATGGCCGTGGCGGCGGTGGGAGGCGGCGATGGCCTCGAGCGCGTCCCGGCGGTCGGACTCGGTCTCGCCGATGCCCACCAGGATCCCGGTCGTGAAGGGGATCCGCAGCTCCCCGGCGTCGTCGATGTGCCGGAGGCGCGCCTCGGGCAGCTTGCGGTATGGACCGGAGTGCGCCCGCAGGTCCTCGCGCAGGTTCTCCAGCATCAGGCCCATCGAGACGTTCCACGGCTTGAGACGCTCGAGCGAGGCCCGGGCCAGCACGCCGAGGTTGCTGTGGGGCAGCAGGCCCTTGCGCATCGCCCGGCGGCACACCTCGATCGCCAGGTCGATGAACGCCGCCTCGGCGCCGGCGGGCTCGCTCGTGCGCGCCGGGTAGCGCGAGAGCAGCTCGGCCGCGATGTCGGGCAGGTCCCACGGCCGCTCCCCGCTCATGACCAGCACCTCGCGGCAACCCTCGCGGACCGCCCGGTCGAGTTGCTCGTCGACCAGGTCGAGGCTGACGAGGTGGCCCGCGTCCTTGCGGTACTCGCAGTAGCCGCAGCGCGCCAGGCAGCGGTAGGTCAGGTCGACGGTGAGCGAGCGGCTGTACGTCACCAGGTGGTCGGTGTCCCACAAGGGGAAGATCGACTCGGCCGGTGGGTCGGTGGCGACGACGGGCAACTCTTCCAAGCTCAGAGAAGTCTAGGGGCGCCACGGCGAGGAAGCGTGGGACCGGCTCGAGTTGCCGGTCCCACGGTCAATCAGTCTCTTGCTCGCTTCCGCTTGAGGCCGGTGCCCAGGAAGACGGATCCCATCGCCACCAGCGTCAAGGCCAGGATCATCGCCGACAGGATCGGGTGCCCGGTGATCGGGCTGGTGACGGACGCCCCGAGCACGCCACCCGACGGGGTGGTCGTCGAGACTCCCTCAACTCCGCTGACGGCCTTGGTGCAGTCCGCATCGGTCGTGTGGCTTCCGTCAGTGTCGCCGTCGCAGTCCTGCTGCGGCGTGTTGGTGCAGTCGACATCATTGGCGGTGCTGCCGTCGTGGTCGCCGTCACAGTCGATGGGGTCGTGGCAACCGGCATCACCTGCGACGGTGCCGTCATGGTCGCCGTCGCAGTCCTCGGGGCCCTGGCAGTCAGCATCGCTGGCCACGCTGCCGTTATGGTCCCCGTCGCAATCCACCGGCCCCTGGCAATCCGTGTCGCTGGCCAGGCTGCCGTCATGGTCGCCGTCGCAGTCCACCGGACCTTGGCAATCCGTGTCGCTCGCCAGGCTACCGTCATGGTCGCCGTCGCAGTCGGACGCAGGCGGAGGCGGCGTCTCCTGGCACTTGACCCAGAAAGTCTTGTGCTTCTGCGGGTCCTGCGTGTACTGGAGCTTGAAGTGGTATCCCTGGATATCGTGGGGATCCGGGTTGATCAACTGTGCGTTGTGCACGAGTGCGCTGACATCGATGATGTCCATCACCTGGTATCCCCCGGTCTTTCCCTGCTTCGAGATGGTCGTCGGGGGGGCGCTATATGTCCATGTGCCATTGTTCGTCACGTCGGCATCGCCGTTGACCATCGCGGGTAGGCTGAGCGCGGAGCTCCCGTCGCTGTTCTTGCCGTAAACCCCGCCCTTGTTGCCCGTGGGTGGCCAATAGTCGATGCTGTACGGCCCGCTCGAATCGCCCATGTCCTTGCCCATGAGCTCGATATTGGCGCAGGGAAGATGCGGATTGTGATCGGGGTTGGTGTCCTCCACGGTGCCGATCTCCGCGTACTGCAGGTTCTCCGCGACCGGTTCGAAGGGAGGCTCGAACTCGGGGTTTCCGCCGGGCACGGCGAGGTTGCAGGCGGACATCGAGTCGGCGTCGTGGTTCAAGACCTCGGCATTGTGGTCAGCACACGGACCTACGGTCTGGAGCCAGGTGTCCCCGCGGTTGTTGTCGCCCGGTCCGGTCTTGCCCGGAGTCGTGATCTTCCCGGCTCCTGGACCGGTCGTGCTACCCGTCGGGGCGGGGTTGGAAGACGCGGTGGGTGGCGTCGCGACGACCGTCGCCGCCCCCAGCCCGTGGCCGTTGCCCTTGGGAGTCCCGTTGCCCTGGGTGTTCGACGAGCCGTTGGACTTGGCGTTGGCGTTGACCGCTCCCTTGCCATTGCTGTTGGCCGACACGGCCATCGCGTTGAAGCTGAGCAATGATGCTGCCGCGAGCCCAGCGGCAAAGAGGCCCCTGAGATGGCTCGACCTACTGGTTGAGGTAGACGCCGTAAACATGCCCGCTCCTTTGGTGATTGTGGGTCCGGCCCTCGTGTCCGCGGACGTCATCATTCACCGGTCCCGGCCGTTAACTCAAGCGCCGCGGGGACGTTCGGTGTGCCAACTTGTGTTGCCGCCTAGGTGTCGCGGCGGGTTACGGCGAGGTGACAGGCGTGTGTCGCGAATTGGGGCCCTGCCCAACTCGACCGGCACGCGGCCGTTACATCAGGGCGAGGGCTCACTCCTGCCCGCGTGCCGTCGGGCCCACACCATGGATGCCAGGCCAAGCGCGCCGACCAGGGTCGCCGCGAGAGCCGCGCCGTCGGGGCCGTTGGAGGTCCCGGGCAGCCCACCGCCGAGGGCGGGGCCGGTGACCGTGGGCGTCGGGCTCGGCGGCGCCGTGGCCGCGCAGACCCCGCTCGGCCGCTGGACCGGGCCCGGTGACACCTCCTGCACCGGCAGCGCGACCGCCTCCGGGATGGGATAGCCGTCGGTCAGGGAACCGGTCCCCAGGGTCACGACGGTGGGCGGGCACTCGGTGAGGGTGCGGGGGTCGGAGTGGCTGGTGGCCGGCAGGGTCACCGCGCCCGTCGTCGCCCCGGCCACGAAGTTGAACGCGGTGGTCAGGTCGCCGATGTTGGCCGCGTCCCGCCGCCAGGGACTGAGCCCCGGGCGCCGGCGCGCGGGATCGCGCATCGGGATCTCGGCACCGAAGACGCGCTCGACAAACTTCAGCAGGGAGGTGTGGTCGAACTGGTCGGAGCACACCAGGGGTCCGCCCGCGGGGCTGGGGTTGCGGGTGAAGGGCGAGATCACCAGGCATGGCACGCGGAAGCCCAGGCCGATCGGCTTGCTCGCGAAGGTCCCGGCATTGGTCACCGCGGCGGTGCCGAGCCGGCTGACATCGAGGTATTCGCCACCGGCCATGAAATCCGGGGGTGGCGGAGGGGTGGGAGGCGGAACATGGTCGAAGAAACCGCCGTTCTCGTCATAGGTCAGGAACAGCGCGGTCTTTGGCCACAGCGGGGACGACATCAGCGCGTTGACCACGATGTGCGTGGTGTCCTCCCCCCACAGGACAGGCGCCGGCGCATGCTCCGAGTCGGCCGCGTTGGCGATGATCCACGAGACCTGCGGCAGCGTCCCCGCCGCGGCGTCCACCAGGAAATCCACCGGGAACGCGCCGCCGAACGCCTTCTGGGCGAGCTGCGGGTTGCCGCCGACCGGGCGGTACTGGGGGAAGAACCGCAGGACGTTGTCGGTGAGGGGGCCGACCTGGTCCGGGAACCCGTAGACCTTCCAGCTGATGGGCGCCGCGGCGCCGGCCGCGTCGCGATGGTTCGCCAGGACCTCGGGGTAGGGGATCCACCGGCCGCCGGCCCCGAGGTCGAACCCGGGGTTCTGCACGGTGCCACCCTGGGTGTCGAGGAACTGCAGCCCGCCGTCATACCCGTCCGGGTCGCAGGTGCCGGTCATGGAGTACAGCCGGTTGATGTCGGTCCCGCCGATGACCGAGCTGAAGTAGTTGTCGCAGATCGTGAAGTTGTCGGCGAGCGCCCAGTAGAAGTCCATCTCACCCGTGCCGTCACGGGTGGGCGTCCCGTCGTAGAAGCCCATCGTCGTGGGCGCGAATTTCGGCCCATTGGTGTCGACATGACGCACCACCCAGCGGTCCATCTTCCCGTCATTCCACATGTCGTGCTCGTCGATCCACTGGTGCAGCACGTCGTTGGTGCAGTCTCCCTGGTGCTCCGGGACGGTCAACGCGGTGTCGATGCGGAACGGGGGCAGCGGGTTGGGCGTACCCGCCTGGGAGCCGGTGGAGTCCTGGCGGAACACCGCCGACCCGTCGTCACCGGCGTGGAGCTTCACGCTGCGATCGCTGAACCCCCGAACCCCCTTGTAGCGACCGAAGTACTGGTCGAAGGAACGGTTCTCCTGGATGAAGATGACGACGTGCTCGATGTCGCCGAGGGTCCCGCATGCCGGCGCGGCGAGGGCGCTCCGCAGGATGGCGGGGAAGTCGGCCAGGCCCAGCGCCAGTCCCGCCGCGGCGCCCCCCTTGAGGACCTCGCGCCGGGAGGGGCGGCCGACCGTCAGCCCACCGCCTGCTTCAGGCCGTCCAGGACGCGGTGCCAGACGTCGTCCGACGCGTCCTTCCACTCCGGCGTCCGGAAGAAGCAGTGGGGCGCGCCGTCGTACACCTTCAGCTCGGCGCTCAGCCCCGTGTCGCGGAGCCGCTTCTCCATGTCCGCCACCTGGTCCAACGGGATGGAGTCATCGCCACCACCGTAAGACCCGATCACCCGGGCCTGGATCCTGGCGGCCTCGTCGAGCGGCGAGAAGGGCTTGTTGCCGTCGCTGCCACTCCATGCCGTGAGGTGCCCGTACATGACCACCAGGGCCTTGACCTCCGGGTGCCGGGCGGCGAAAAGATAGGCCAGGCGACCGCCCCAGCAGAAGCCGGTGACCGCGAGGTCGCCCAGGAGCCCCTCCTGCCCCAGGTGTTCGAGGACCACGTCGAGGTCCTCGAGTGCCTGCTCGTCACCGACCGCCCCGATGCGCTCACCGGCCTTCTCGTGGGTCTGCTCGGCGAGCTTGCCCTGGCGCTCGAACAGCCTGGGGCAGACGGCCAGGTAGCCCGCCGCGGCGTACTGGTCGGCCAGGTCGTAGTAGTAGTCCTCGGGGTCGAAATAGTCGTGGATGATGACCATGGTGGGGTGCGGCGCGGCGCCGTCCGGGCGGCTGATGTGCACCTCGAACTCGGTGCCGTCTCGACCCTTCAGGGTGATCTCGTCGCCCTTGCGGGTGTCCTTGCCGGGCCAGTAATTCGACAGCGGGTTACACATTTCTTCTCTCCATGTGCGCTGGGGCGATCGGACTAGGGTAGTCGATCCCGACCCGGCAGCCAGCCGCCACCTGGACCGCGGCGGGCATGTCCCAGGGGTGGTGGATATACCGCAGCGGGACGTCCCCGAGCTCGGGTACGAACTTCCGAACGTATGCCCCCTGGGGATCGAACCTCTCACCCTGGGTCCGCGCGTTGAAGGTGCGCCGGTAGGCGACCGCGTCGACACCCACCCCCACCGCCCATTGCCAGCCAAGGTCGTTGCTGGCCACGTCGTGGTCGATGAGATGGCGTGCGAAGTGGCGCTCCCCCGCCCGCCAGTCCGCACCCAGCTGGTGCGCCAGGAACGACGCCACCACCATCCGGACACGGTTGTGCATCCAGCCCTCGTCGTGCAGCTGGCGGATCCCGGCGTCGACCAGCGGGATGCCCGTCCTCCCGCCCAACCAGGCCTCCAGCCCGCCGTCCACCGATCCTCGCTCAGCGCTCACCCACCCGGGGGTGCGCAGCGGCTGGCGCAGCAGCTCAGGCCGGTTGAACAGCAGGTGGTGGGCAAACTCCCGCCAGGCCAGCTCGACGACGAAGCGCTCGACCGCGGGCTGCTCGCCTGGGTGCCGGGCCCCGTGAGCCACCGCTGCGGCCGCCACCTGTCGCGTCGAGATGGTGCCGAACTTGAGCGCAGCCGAGAGCCTGGAGGTGCCGTCGATGCCCGGGACATCCCGGCCGGCGACATACCCCGCCAGCCCGTGCCGGACGAAATCCCGCAGGCGCGCGGCCGCGGACGCGGGTGTCGCCCCGGGCCAGCTCGATGCTTCGGGGCGCCCCGGCGCCAGCTGCGCTCGCCACCCTGCGTCGAATTCCGGGAGGTCGGAGGCGGGCATGAAGGTTCCCTCCGGCGGTTCACCGGGCGGCTCCAGGTCGAGCGCCGCGAACCAACGCCGGGAGAAGGCCCGGAACGACGTGGGCAGGTGCTCGTCGGCGCCAATCGTCTGCAGCGGGGACACCAGCAGCAGGTCGTCAAGCGGCATGGTCACGACCCCGGTCATCTGCATCCCCCTGGTCGCCCGGGTGTCACGCCAGCGGGCATATGGCGTGTAGTCGCGGTTGAAGTAGAGGGCCCAGGACTCGGTCTCCTCGGACATCCGGTTCAGCTCGCGCGGGGGGTCGTTGCCATCGAGCACGACCAGGGCGCTACCACGGGCGCGGAGCTGGTCGTCGAGGTCCGACAGCGCGGTGCGGAGGAACTGCAGGCGGCGCTCGCCCATGGTCGACTGGGCCAGGATGCGACGGTCGAGGATGAACACCGGGATCACCGGAACGCCGGTGCGCAGCGCGCCGTCGAGCGCACGGTTGTCGTTCAGCCGCAGGTCACGCCGAAACCAGTGGATGACGCTCTCGGGCATGGTTGAAGAGGCTAGTGGCGGAAGTGGCGGTTGCCCGTGTACACCATCGCCAGCCCCCTGGCATCGGCCACCGCCAGGACGTCGGGGTCCTTGATGCTCCCACCAGGCTGGATGACCGCTGTCACCCCGGCGTCGGCGGCCGCCTCGACCCCATCGGGCATGGGAAAGAACGCGTCCGACGCCAGCACCGTGCCGGCCGCGCGTTCGCCCGCCCGCTGCGCCGCCAGCTGGACCGACTCCACCCGGCTCATCTGGCCCGCGCCCACGCCAACCGCCGCATGGTCCTTGACCAGGACGATGGCGTTGGACTTCACGTGCTTGACGATGCGCCAGGCGAAGAGCAGCTGCTCCCACTCGTCCTCGGTGGGGTGACGGCGGCCCACGCTGGTCATGCCCGCGCGCTCGGCGCGGGCGGAGTCCGGGCCCTGCACCAGGAAGCCCCCGGATACCACCTTCACGACCGGGCTGGGCCGGGTCGGCGTCACCCTGAGCAGGCGGACCTTTTTCTTGGCGCCGAGTATCTCCAGCGCCTCCGCGCTGAACCCGGGCGCCGCCACGACCTCGACGAAGATCTCGGCGATCGCCGCCGCAGTGACCGCGTCGCAGTCGGCATTGAGGGCCACGATGCCCCCGAACGCCGACACCGTGTCGCACTCGTATGCGCGGCGGTAGGCCTCGGCGATGGTGGCCCCGGCCGCGGCGCCGCAGGGGTTGGTGTGCTTGATGATCGCCGCGGAGGGCACCGGCAGGTCCTGGACCAGGTCCCACGCTGCGTCCACGTCGACGATGTTGTTGTAGGAGAGCTCGATCCCGTGCAACTGCTTCGCCCCGGCGACCCCGCCGCCCGTGCCGCTGATGTACAACGCCGCGGTCTGGTGAGGGTTCTCGCCATAGCGCAGGTCCTGGCGCTTGTGCCCCCCGAGCGTGAAGTCGTCGGGCCACCCCTCCTGCGGCTGCAGCCCACCGAGATACGCGGAGATCGCGCTGTCGTAGGCCGCGGTGTGAGCGAAGGCCGCGCGTGCCAGTTCCAGCCGGCGCTCCGGGGTGGGGCCACCGTGGCGGAGCTCCTCGAGGACCGCGGCGTACTCGTTCGGGTCAACCACGACGACCACCGAGGCGTGGTTCTTCGCCGATGCGCGGACCATCGTCGGGCCGCCGATGTCGATGTTCTCGACAGCATCCTTGAGCTCCACCCCGGGACGCGACACCGTGGCCTCGAACGGGTAGAGGTTGACGGCCACCACGTCGATGGGGGTCAGCCCCTGCTCCTCGAGCTGGCGCATGTGCTCCGGTTCGGCGCGGTTGGCCAGGATCCCGGCGTGCACCCCGGGGTGCAGGGTCTTCACCCGTCCGCCCAGGATCTCCGGGAAGCCGGTGAGGTCACTCACGCTGGAGACCGGGACGCCGGCCTCGGCCAGCGCCCGCTTGGTCCCGCCGGTGCTGTGCACCTCGTAGCCCAGGTCCACCAGGCCGCGGGCGAATTCGACCAACCCCGTCTTGTCGTAAACCGAGAGCAGCGCCTTCACGCCCGGCCCTCCCCCCTGGTCGGCACCAGCGCCGACGGCAGGCGGCCTTGGATCAGCGCCTGGATCGTCGCCGGGAGCAGCTCGTGCTCCGCGCCGTGCACCCGGGCCTCCAGCGTGTCGAGCGAGTCGCCGGGGAGCAGCGGCACCACCTGTTGGGCCAGGATGATGCCGGCATCGACGGTGCCGGGCTCGATCATGTGCACGGTGACCCCGGTCTGCGGCACGCCCGCCTCGAAGGCCAGGTGGATGGCGTCCATAGTCCCCGCGAATTCCGGCAGAAGCGACGGGTGGACGTTGATGATGCGGCCGAGGAAGGCCTCGACCAGGACGTCGTCGATCACCCGGTTGTAGCCGGCGCAGACCACCAGCTCGACCCCGGCCTCCACCAGGGCGGCCGCCATGGCCCGGTCGCGCTCGCGGCCGTTGCCGAACTGCGGGACGGTGAACACCCGGACGCTGGGCACCCCGGCGGCCCGGGCGATGTCCAGCGCGGGGCAGTCGCGGTTGCCGGCGACCATGGCGACGGCGGCGGCAACCCGGCCGTCCGCGCACGCGTCAAGGATCGCCTGCAGGTTGGTGCCGCGCCCGGAAACCAGGACCCCGAGCCGGGTCAAACGATGCGCACCCGCTCCGGGCCGGACTCGGCCACCACCCTGCCGATAACCACCGGGCCGCTGCCGTCGAGCGCGCGGAGCAACTCCGGCGCCTGGTCGGGACGGACCACCAGCACCATCCCGATGCCCATGTTGAAGGTGCGCCACATCTCGTCCTCGCGAACGCCCTTGGACTCGATCAGCCGGAAGATCGGGGGAAGCTCCCAGGTGGACGCGTCGATCTCGGCACCGAGGCCGTCGGGCAGGCACCGGGGAACGTTCTCGATCAGTCCGCCGCCGGTGATGTGGGCCACTCCCAGCAGGTCGACCGCGCCGCGGGCGAGGCGCAGTGGCGCGAGGTAGGAGCGATGGGGCTCCAGCAGCGTCTCGGCCAGGCTGCGGTCGAGCCCGTGCATCGGCGCGTTCAGCTGCTCCTCCTTGAAGAGGTACCTGACCAGGCTGAAGCCGTTGGTGTGCAGGCCACTGCTGGGCAATCCCACCAGCAGGTCGCCGGCGCTCACCTGTGACTGCTCGATCAGGTTCTCGCGTTCGACGATGCCCACGATGAACCCGGCGATGTCGTAGTCCCCCAGCGCATAGACCCCCGGCATCTCCGCGGTCTCGCCGCCGATCAGGGCGGTGCCCGCCTCCCGGCAGGCCTCCGCGACGCCGTCGACGATCTCCGCGAGGAGTTGGGGCCGGAGCTTGCCCGTGGCGAAATAGTCGAGGAAGAAGAGCGGCTCGGCGCCGCTGGTCGCGATGTCGTTGATGCAGTGGTTGACCAGGTCGATGCCGATGCCGCGGTGGCGGCCGGTGGCGATCGCCACCTTGACCTTGGTCCCCACGGAGTCCGTGCTGGCCACCATCACGGGCTCCTTGAAGCCCGCCGGCAGCGCGAAGGCACCTGCAAAACGGCCGAGGTCGCTGATGGCCTGCGAGGTGTGCGTCGACCTCACGGCGCGTTTGATCATCTGTACAGCGCGATTACCGGCGTCTATGTCAACGCCGGCGTCGATGTATCGGAGGTCCCCCATCATCCGGTCCTTGGCACGGGCTCCGATTCTACCCGCGGATTCAGCCCGCCGAACGCCCCGCCCCGGAAGCGCATCTGTACGATAAAACCCCAATGTCGAGGGTATCCGAGGTCAGGATCGCGCCACTCCCCCCCGAACGGTACCTTGACGTCCTCTCAAAGGGCCGCGCGACAGGATTCGAGAAGGACATGGCGCTCGCGCGCGGCACCTTCGAAGGGCGGAGCATCTGGAACGTGAACTCGACGGCGTCGGGCGGAGGGGTTGCCGAGATGCTGCGATCGCTGCTGGCCTACGCCCAGGGCGCGGGGGTCGACGCCCGCTGGCTGGTGATCAGCGGGACGCCGGACTTCTTCGAAGTCACCAAGCGGATCCACAACCAGCTCCATAACTTCGCCGGTGACGGCGGCGAGCTGGGCGAAGGGCAGCGGCAGCAGTACGAGGAGGCGCTGCGCGAAAACGCCCAGGAACTCTCCCGGATCGTCCAGCCCCGGGACCTCGTGGTACTGCACGACCCGCAGACCGCCGGGCTCATCCCCGGGCTCAAGGCCCTTGGTGTGCCGGTGGTCTGGCGATGCCACGTCGGGATCGACCAACCCGGCCCCCTGGCACGCGCGGCGTGGGCCTTCCTGATCGATTACGTGCGCCAGGCGGACGCCTACGTCTTCAGCCGCCAGAGCTTCGCCTGGGAGGGACTGGACCCGGCGAAGACGGTCCTGATCGCCCCGTCCATCGACGCCTTCTCGCCCAAGAACCTGGAGATGGATGCCGCCACGGTCCAGTCGATCCTGGTGGGCTCCGGCATCCTCCGCGGCGATGCCGGCGCGGAGGCGAAGTTCCACCGCCAGGACGGCAGCATGGCGCCGATCCAGCACCGGGCCACGATGTTCGAGACCGAACCCGCCGGCGTGGCCGACCGGCTGGTCCTGCAGGTGTCGCGTTGGGACCACCTCAAGGACCCACTGGGGGTCATCAAGGGCTTCGCCGAGTTCGTGGCGCCGAATGCCGACGCTCACCTGGTCTATGCCGGCCCGGCTGTCGAGGCGGTGTCCGACGACCCCGAGGGCAAGGCCGTGCTGGACGAGGCAATAGCGACCTGGAAGGCGCTGCCGGACGCCCAGCGCGCGCGGATCCACCTCGCCACCCTGCCGATGGACGACGGCGAGGAGAACGCGGCCATGGTCAACGCCCTCCAGCGGCAGGCCTACACGGTGGTCCAGAAGAGCACCGCGGAAGGGTTCGGACTGACCGTGGCCGAGGCGATGTGGAAGGCCCGACCGGTGGTCGCCAGCCGGATCGGGGGCATCCAGGACCAGATCGAGGACGGTAGAACCGGCATCCTGCTGGACGACCCGGCCGACCTTGAGGCCTACGGGAATTGCGTTGTCGCGCTGCTGGAGGACCAGGAGCGCGCCGCCACCATGGGCGAGGCGGCCAAGGAGCGGGTGCGGGACGAGTTCCTCGGGGCGCGCAGCCTGATGCAGCACATGACGCTCATGGCGGGCCTGATCAGGGATTGAATTGGGTCAGCCGTTGCCCTGTGCCGGCCAGTTGCCCACGGCGCGAACCGCGGCCAGCGAGCCCTCGGCGCGGGACATGAGCTGGTCGAGGCCCGCCGGGTTGGCGGGGTCGAAGCGCACGCTGCTCACGGCGAGGTCCAGCTTGTAGGGCACGTCCGGCTCGAGGTTCCAGGCGCGCACAGCCGCCTGTAGGCGGGCGCCGGCTGTCTCCCCGGCGTGCTCCTGGTTCTCGGGCAGCAGGGCGCAGAAGCGGCCCGGACCGATGCGCGCGAGGACGTCGGACTGCCGGAAGGTGTGGTCGATGAGCTCGGCAACCTGTTTGAGGATCTCCTCCCGGCCGCGGGGGGTGGCCGTGGCCTCCAGGTTGAGGGTTTCGGCGTAGAGCAGGCTGAGCGGGGTCCCGGAACGCGCCGAGATCTTCAGGAGCTTCTCCGCGAACTGGTGGAAGCCGCGCAGGTTCAGCATCCCCGTCACCTCGTCGACGGTGCTCACGCGGGTCGCGGAGAGCTCGGCCTCGATGCCCCGGGCAAGGTCCGACAGGCTCTTGAGGTCCTCCTGGGTGAGGACGCGGGGCGCGGTGTCCATGATCGCCAGCACCCCCACCCGACGGCGGTCGGCCGAGCTGATCGGGATGCCGGCATAGAACCGCACCCCGGGATCGCCCTTGACCAGCGGGGCGCCCCTGAAGCGGGTGTCCTCCGCGGCGTTCTCCACCTGGATGATCCCTTCGGTCAGGATGGCGTGGGCGCAGAAGGCGTCGCCCCGGTGCACCTCGGCGACCTCGATGCCGACCTTCGACTTGAACCAGACGCGTTCCGAGTCGACCAGCGCGAAAACCGCGATCGGCACATTGAACACGCGCTGGGCCATCCGAATGACACGGTCGAAGCGCTCCTCGGGATCGGTATCAAGGAGCCACAGCTCGCGCAGTGACTCGACACGAGCCTGCTCGTCCAGGGGAATCGGGGCGAGGGTCATTCGGCCTAAGGGTAAAGCCTGCGCCGCCGCTCGGGTTGTGCTGGGCGGCTCAGGCCCCTGGGCGGCCGGCCGGCTGGGCCCGGAGTTTGGGCTCCAGGGAAAGCTTGTCCATCTCCAGTTGCACCGGGACGCTGACCGGGTACTCACCGTCGAAGCAGGCGAGGCAGAAGTTGTCGATGGCGTGGCCCACGGCCTTCACCAGCCCGTCCATCTGCAGGTAGCTGAGGCTGTCGGCGCCGATGACCGAGCAGATCTCCTCCTCGGTGCGGCCCACGGCGATCAGCTCCTTCTTGCTGCCGATGTCGATGCCCATGAAGCAGGGGTAATGCAGCGGCGGAGAGGCGATCCGCATGTGGACCTCCTTGGCGCCGGCCCAGCGCAGCAACTCGACGATCTGGCGGCTGGTGTTGCCGCGGACGATCGAGTCATCCACGATCACCACGCGCTTGCCCTCCAGCACGGGGCGCACGGGGTTGAACTTGAGCCGGATCCCGGCCTCCCGCAGCGACTGCGACGGCTGGATGAAGGTGCGCGTGATGTAGCGGCTCTTGATCAGGCCCTCGCGGAAGGGGATGCCGGCCTCCTCGGCAAAACCGTGCGCGGCCGGCGTGCCGCTGTCGGGCAGCGAGATCACCACGTCGGCGCCGGTGGGGCGCTGGCGCGCCAGCTCCCGGCCCATGCGGCGCCGGGCCTCGTAGAGGTTCTTGCCCATCATGTGGGAGTCGGGGCGGGCGAAGTAGATGAACTCGAACATGCACGCCGCCTTGCGCAGGCTGATCTGGGCCATGAATGACGACATGCCGTCCTTGTTGATGACCACGACCTCGCCGGGCTCGATCTCGCGCTCGAACTTGGCCCGCACCGTGTCCAGCGCGCAGGTCTCGCTGGCGATGATCCAGCCGTCCTCGTATTTGCCGAGGCACAGCGGGCGCACTCCCAGGGAATCGCGGATGCCCACGAGGGTGTCCCTGGTCAGGAACACCAATGAGAAAGCGCCCTCGAGACGGGGCAGTGAGCGGCGCAGCACGGTCTTCACGTCGGCGCCGGGCGTCTGGCTGATGAGCCGCAGGATCACCTCGGTGTCGGAGCTGGTGTCGAACTGGATGCCCTTCTGCTCCAGCTCCTCGCGCAGCTGGTGGTAGTTGGTGAGGTTGCCGTTGTGGCCGATCGCGATGGGACCGATCTGGGGGTGCTCCAGGATCATCGGCTGGGCGTTGAAGAGCTTGTTGGACCCGGTCGTCGAATAGCGGGTGTGGCCCAGGGCGATGTCACCGCGGAGGCCGGCGATCTTGTGGGGGTCGTCGAAGACCTGCGCCACCAGGCCCATGTCCTTGACGGTGTTCAGCCGGGTCCCGTCGCTGACACTGATCCCGGCCGACTCCTGCCCGCGGTGCTGCAGCGCATAGAGGCCGAAGTACGCGATGTTGGCGACCTCCTGGCCGGGGGCGTAGATCCCGAACACGCCGCACTCATCGGCGGGCTTGTCGGTGTGGCCGGCCTCGTAGCCCTGCCACGACTCCAGTGACACCGGGGTGCGGCGCGGAGGGGTGCGGTCCACCTCAGGCAAGTCTACGCGGGTTCCCCCTCCGTTCATGCCCTATTAGCAACCGTGGTTTTACCGTCTGTCTTCCCCAGCACTAATCGAGGGCGCCGTCCCAGGTCGCCGTCACCTGGTCCAGCGATACCGCCAGGCTGTCGCTCAGAGAGACGCGGTCCCCGCCCACCGCGCCGAGCACCACCAGGGGGACGCCCCGCGCGGTCGCGATCGCCTGGATACCCGCGACAGCGCCAGGAGCGCACGACGCCAGGAAGCGCGACTGGCTCTCGCTGAAGAGGGCGACCCCCGGGTCGGCGTGGACCGAGCCGAGGGCGCCGATGCTGGCGCCGACCCCGCCGAAGATGCAGCTCTCGGCAAAGGCCACGGCCAACCCGCCGTCGGCCAGGTCATGGCAGGACTTGAGCAACCCGCCCTCCACCATCTCGAGGACCGCGTCATGGGCGCTCCTCTCGACCGCCATGTCGAGGCGGGGGACGGGCCCCGCGACCTCGCCCATGACCACCTTCTGGAACTCGGTCCCGCCGAGGTCCTCAGCGGTGTCGCCGATGAGCAGGACGATGTCGCCCGCGTCCTTGAACCCGGCGGTGAGGCGCTTGTCGATGTCCTCGATGACCCCCACCATCCCGACCACCGGCGAGGGATAGATCGAGACGCCACTGGTGTCGTTGTAGAGACTGACGTTGCCGGACACGACCGGGAGCTCGAGGTCGCGGCAGGCCTGGGCCATGCCTTCGACCGACTCCTTCAGCTCCCAGAACACCTCAGGTTTCTCAGGGTTGCCGAAGTTGAGGCAATCCGTGACGGCCGCCGGCGTGGCGCCGGTGGCGACGATGTTGCGCGCCGCCTCCGCCACCGCGATGGCGGCACCCGCGCGGGGGTCGAGGTAGCAGTAGCGCCCGTTGCCGTCGGTGCACACGGCGATTCCGCGCCGGGTGCCCTTGACCCGCAACAGGGCCGCGTCACCCCCGGGGGGGATTACGGTGTTGTTCTGGACCTGGTGGTCGTACGTCCGGAAGACGCCGCGGCGGCTGCCGATGTTGGGCGAGCCCATGACCCGCAGGAACGCATCCTCGAGGTCGAGGTCCCCGGGGACGGTGACCGGGCGGGCGGCGAGCTCGAGCCGCTCCCGGGGCGCCCTCGCCTCGGGGTACCGGAACGGCACCTCGTCCACCAGCAGGCCCACCGGGATGTCGGCCTCGATACTGCCGCCATCGCGGATCGTCAGGCGCCCGCCCTCGGTCACCCGGCCGACCACGTCGGCGTGCAGGTCGTACTTGTCGAAGACCCGGTCGACGCCGTCCTTCTGGCCGGGCTCGACCACGATCAGCATCCGCTCCTGGGACTCCGACAGCATGATCTCGTAGGCGTTCATCCCCTGCTCGCGGCGCGAGACGTGGGCCACGTCGAGGTCGATCCCGACTCCGCCCTTATGGGCGCACTCGACGGCCGAGCTGGTGAGCCCGGCGGCGCCCAGGTCCTGCATCGCCACCACCAGCTCTTGGTCGATGAGCTCGAGGCAGGCCTCCATCAGCAGCTTCTCAAGGAACGGGTTGCCCACCTGCACGGCGGGGCGGCGATCCTCGCTGGCCTCGTCCAGCTCGACCGACGCGAACGTCGCGCCGTGGATGCCGTCGCGCCCGGTGTCCGCGCCGACCAGCATCACGAGGTTGCCCGGGCCCTCGGCCCGCGAGCTGGTGAGCTTGTCGATGCGGATCAGCCCGACGGCCATCGCGTTGACCAGCGGGTTCTCGGTGTAGCAATCCTCGAAGTAGATCTCGCCGCCCACGGTCGGGACCCCGAAGCAGTTGCCGTAGCTGCCGATGCCCCCGACCACGCCGCCGAAGAGATAGCGGTTGCGCGGCTCGCTGAGGGGGCCGAAGCGCAGGGAGTCCAGGGTGGCGATGGGGAACGCCCCCATCGTGAAGATGTCGCGCAGGATGCCGCCGACCCCCGTCGCCGCCCCCTCGTGCGGCTCGATGGCGCTGGGGTGGTTGTGCGATTCCACCTTGAAGACCACCGCCCAGCCGTCGCCGATGTCGATCGCCCCGGCGTTCTCCCCGGGACCCTGGAGCACACGTGGCCCCGCACTGCTGAACTGCTTGAGCAATGGCTTGCTGGTCTTGTAGCCGCAGTGCTCCGACCACATCGCGCCGAAGATCCCAAGCTCGACGTGGGTGGGCTCGCGGCCCATCAGCTCGACTATCCGGTCGTACTCACCGCTGGTGACGGCGACCTCGCGGAGCAGCGCCGGGTCAATGGCCGCCGTCATCTGCGGGCGTTCATGTAACGGATGAGCAGCACCCCCGCGGGGATGCCCACGATCGCGCCGGGGACGCCGGCAAATGGCACATGGAACCCCGCCAGCAGCATCCCGAAGGAGATCGCCAGGTAGAGGACGGCGGTGAGCAGGGTGCCGGCGAGGATCGGCTTCACGCCGTCAGCACCCGCTCGGCGCTGGCGACGATGCTGCGGAAGATGGTCAGCCCATCAGTCGAGCCCATCAGGTCCTCGCAGGCCCGCTCCGGGTGGGGCATCATGCCCAGGACGTTGCCCTCGTCATTGACGATGCCCGCGATGTTGTTGATGGAGCCGTTGGGGTTGCCATCGGGGGTTGGCAGGCCGGCCGAGTCGACATAGCGAAACACCACCCGCCCGGTCTCCTCGAGGCGCGCCAGGGTGTCGGGGTCGGCGTAGTAGTTGCCCTCCCCGTGCGAGACCGGCACCCGCAGCAGCGGCCGGTCCGAGCACTCGTTGGAGAAGGGCGTGTCGGCGTTCTCCACCCGCAGCAGGGTGGGCTGGCAGCGGAACTCCAGCGACGCGTTGCGCATCAGCGCGCCGGGCAGCAGGTGGGCCTCACAGAGGACCTGGAACCCGTTGCAGATGCCGATCACCAGGCCGCCACGGGCGGCAAAGGCGATCACGTCGGCCATGACCGGGGAGAGTGCCGCCACCGCCCCGCAGCGCAGGTGGTCGCCGTACGAGAAGCCGCCCGGCAGGACCACGCAGTCGACCCCCTGGAGGTCGTGTTCCTTGTGCCAGATGAAGCGCGCGTCCTGGCCCAACTGGTCGTGGACGGCGTTGAACGAGTCGCGGTCCGACCAGGTGCCCGGGAACACGACGATGCCGAAGGTCGCCACGCTAATCCCGGTCGCGCCGGACCAGTCGCACCACCAGCGCGACCACCACCCCGACCACGACAACGATGCACGCCAGGCCGACAACCGCGACGAGCCCCAGGGCCACCATCAGGCGATCGCGGTCTCCCGGACCTCGAAGCGGAAGTCCTCGATGACCGGGTTGGCCAGGAGCCGCTGGCACATCTCCCGGACGAGGTTCTCCGCCTCGGCGTGGTCGGCTGCCTCGAGCTCGATGCTGAGGTACTTCCCGGCGCGAACCGCCTGCACGCCGGCAAAGCCGATGTGGCCCAGCGCGTCGCGGATGACCAGGCCGGCAGGGTCGTTGACCAGCGGTTTCAGCTCGACGTGCACGTCGGCGTGGAATGCGGCCACTACAACTCCCGGCCGGTGATCCGCTTGTACGCCAGCAGGTAGCGGTCGCGGATCCCGAGGATGACCTCCTCGGGGATCTCCGGCCCGGGCGCCGTCTTGTCCCAGTCCAGGGTCTCGAGCCAGTCCCGCAGGTACTGCTTGTCCATCGAGGGCTGGGACACTCCCGGCCGGTAGGTCTCAGCGTCCCAGTAGCGCGAGGAGTCGGGCGTGAAGCACTCGTCGATGAGGTGGACGTCGTCGTCGATGAAGCCGAACTCCAGCTTGGTGTCGGCGAGGAGGACACCGCGCTCCAGGGCGATCGTCGCGGCCGTCTGGTACAGCGAGATGCTCAGCTGCTGCAGCTGGGCGGTCAGGTCCCGTCCCACCAGCCCGGCCATCTCTTCGATGGAGATGTTCTCGTCGTGGCCGGCGTCGTTCTTGGTCGACGGCGTGAACTGGGGTTCGGGCAGCCGGTCGGACTCGACCAGGCCCCCCGGCAGCGGCAGCCCCGCCAATGTCCCGCTCTTCTGGTACTCCTTCCAGCCGGAGCCAGCCAGGTAGCCGCGGACGATGCACTCGATGTCCACTCGCTTGGCCTTTCGCACCAGCATGCTGCGCGGCTCCCACTCCTTCTCGCGGTCGGCCAGGTCCTTCGGCCACTTGCCGCCGTGCTCGAGGTGGTTGGGGCAGACGTCCTTCGTCTGGTCGAACCACCACCGCGACATCTGGGTCAGGATCGTGCCCTTGTCGGGGATGCCGTTGGGGAGGATCACGTCGAATGCCGACATCCGGTCGGTGGCGATCATCAGGAGGTGGTCGCCCAGGTCGAACGTGTCCCGCACCTTGCCCCGGCTGAACAGAGTCAGCCCCGGGGCCGCGGCGTCCATCAGCGGCGGCGAAAGCTCTTTGAGTGACGTGGCCATGGTTATCTCTCCTCTCCGATCCCCAGCCGGCGGTACGTCACGTCGAGGTGGCGCACATGCCATGAGGGGTCGAACAATTCTTCCAATTCAGTCGCGGGGACCTTCTGCGTGACGCGCTCGTCGTCGAGCAGCAGCTGCTTGAAGTCACCTCCCTCGTCCCAGGCCTTGAGCGCCGCGGCCTGGACCACCCGGTAGGCCTCGTCGCGAGCCATCCCCTTCTCGATCAGCGCCAGCAGCACGCGCTGGCTGAACACGATTCCGCCGCCCTGGTAGAGGTTGGCCTTCATCCGCTTGGGGTTGATCACGAGCCCATCGACCAGCCGGGTGGACTCCGTCAGCAGGAACCCCAGCAGCTCGCACGAGTCCGGGAAGACGATCCGTTCCGCGGAGCTGTGGGAGATGTCGCGCTCGTGCCAGAGCGCGGTGTTCTCCATCGCCACCAGCAGGTTGCCGCGCAACACCCGGGTCAGGCCGCATATGCGCTCGGTGATGATCGGGTTGCGCTTGTGGGGCATGGCCGAACTGCCCTTCTGCTTCTCGCTGAAGGGCTCACGCAGCTCCGCGACCTCCGACCGCATGAGGTGCCGGACCTCGGTCGCGAAGCGCTCGAGGGTGCCGGCGACCATGGCCATCGCGTACATGAAGGCGGCATGGCGGTCGCGCGGGATGACCTGCGTGGCGGCCGGCTCCGGGCGCAGCCCGAGTTTCTCGCAGACGAACTCCTCGACGCGCGGGTCGACACTCGAGTGGGTCCCGACGGGACCTGACACCTGGCCGAAGGCAACCTCGTCCCGCGCCGTGATGAGGCGGGTACGGTCGCGCTGCAGCTCGGCCAGGTACCCCGCCAGCTTGAACCCGAAGGTCAGGGGCTCGGCGATGATCCCATGGCTGCGGCCGATCGCGAGTGTGTCGCGCTCCTCGAGCGCCCGGCGCTCCATGGCGGCGTAGAGGCGGTCCAGCTCGACCAGCAGGAGGTCCGCGGAATCGACCAGCTGGGTGGCGAGGCAGGTGTCGAGCACGTCAGATGAGGTCAGCCCGAGGTGCACCCAGCGAGATTCCTCGCCGAGGCTCTCACTCATGGCGGTGGTGAAGGCGATGACGTCGTGCCCCACCTCGCGCTCGATCTCGTCGATGCGCTCCAGCACATACGACGCCTGCCGGATCTTCTCGACGGCCTCGGCGGGGATGACGCCCAGCTCACCCCAGGCTTCGGCCGCGAGGATCTCGATGCGAAGCCAGCGGTCGAACTTCGAGCGCGGTGCCCAGATCTCGCTCACCGCGCGGTGGGCGTAACGAGGAATCATCGGCGGGGAATTGGGGTCACCGTCAAGCCCAATTCTACCAATGGTGCCGGAGGGGCCCGCGACGGGCCGGGGCCCGGTCGGCGACAATCAACTGGCTCCAAGGAGGACCTGATGCCCGCCCCAACCACCGAAGACGCCCATCTCTACCTTCAGCTGCTGGAGATGACCCAGCAGCCCCATTTCACCGAGGCCCGGCACTGGGTCACGCACGAGCTCGAGGCGACGACCGTCAAGGAGTACAACGACAAGTACCACGCGGCCGCCGACGAGCGCAGCCGGGTCACCAGCGTCCTGACCTTCTACGAGAGCGTCGGCGCGCTGGTCTCTCGCGGCCTGCTCCACGAGGACCTCTTCTTCGACGCCCCCCTGGGCTTCGACAGTGTGTGGCCCCGGGTCGAGAGCCTGGTCCTGGACTGGCAGAAGGCCGACAAGGACAAGTCGCTGTGGGAGAACGTGAGCTGGCTGGCCGAGCGCTACGAGAGCTGGCGCGACTCGACCTGGCGGCCGAAGACCGAGGCGATCCCCACCGACCGGCCGCCCACCAAGCAGTGGGGCGACACCGAGCACCACGTGGGGTTCAGTAAGGCCTAGCCGGTCCCGTGGTGGTGGACGGCCGCGGCGATGGCCGCCAGGCGCGCCCCGTCCGACGCGCCCAGGTCCAGGCCCGCCCCTGCTTCGGCGATCTGGCCGGCGCGCTCCATGACCTCCGGGTGGTCGGGGATGAAGTGGGTCGACAGCTTGCCGGCGCGGAAGTCGGGTGACTCGGTCAGCGCGAGGTGGAGCGGGATGTTGGTCTTGACCCCGGTGATCGCGTACTCGTAAAGCGCGCGCCGGCCGCGCTCGACGGCCTCCTCGCGGTCCTGGCCCCACACCACCAGCTTGGCGATCATCGAGTCGTAGTACGGCGGGATGGTGTAGCCGGCGTAGACCCCGGAGTCAACCCGCACACCGGGGCCGCCCGGCTCGTGGTAGCCCCGGATCCGCCCCGGCGCGGGCATGAAGCCCTGGGAGGGGTCCTCGGCGTTGACCCGGAACTCGATAGACCAGCCGTTCTGTCTGATGTCGTCCTGGCCGAAACCCAACTGCTCCCCCTGGGCCACGCGGATCTGGGTCCGCACGAGGTCGATGCCGGTGACCATCTCGGTGACCGGGTGCTCGACCTGGAGCCGGGTGTTCATCTCCAGGAAGTAGAAGTCGCCCTTGCTGAAGATGAACTCGATGGTCCCGGCGTTGAAGTAGCCACACGCCCGCGCCGCCTCCACGGCGGCGTCGCCCATCCGCTTGCGCAGCGCGGGCGTGAGGACCGGCGACGGTGACTCCTCCAGGACCTTCTGGTGGCGGCGCTGGATGCTGCATTCCCGCTCGCCCAGGTGGACGTAGTTGCCGTGGCGGTCGCCCATCACCTGGATCTCGATGTGCCGCGGCTCGGCGACGTACTTCTCGATGAAGATCGTGGGGTCGCCGAAAGCCTGCTTGGCGGTTGACTGGCAGAGCTCGATGGCAGGCAGCAGCTCCTCCGGCTTCTCCACCACCTTCATGCCGATGCCGCCCCCTCCCGCGGCGGCCTTGACGAGGACAGGCAGGCCCACCTTCTTGACGAACGCCTCGCCCTCACTGGGATCGGTGATCGGGGGCGTGCCGGGCACGATGGGAACCCCGGCCTTGGAGACGGTGTTGCGCGCCGACACCTTGTCGCCCATGGCGTCCATGGCGCTGGCCGGGGGCCCGATGAAGGCGATGCCGGCCTTGTCGCACATCCGGACGAACTCGGCGTTCTCGGAGAGGAACCCGTACCCGGGGTGGATCGCGTCGGCCCCGGTCTCGGCGGCGGCCGCGAGGATCTTCTCCTTGACCAGGTAGCTCAGTGAAGCGGAGGCCGGGCCGATGCCCACGGCCTCGTCCGCCAGGCGCACGAAGAGGGCCCGGTCGTCGGCCTCCGAGTGGACCGCGACGGTGGCGATCCCCATCTCGCGGCACGCGCGGATGACCCTCACGGCGATCTCGCCGCGGTTGGCAACGAGCACCTTGGTGATCTTCCGGGGCTTCGCTCGGGCGGGGCTCATTCGGTTACTCCCTGGCCCGGCGGCGGCGCCGCCCCTGCGAGCGACCAGCGAGCCGACCCGGCCAGGGCGAGGACGAAGACCACCGCACTGAAGATCCACCACTGACGGATGATGGCCAGGCCGAGGGCGCCGCTGCCCTCGATCACCTTGGGATCGCCGTGACTGGTGGCCAGCATCCCCCCGACGACAGCGAACGCGACCATCGCCCCACCGATGACGCCGACGACGGCCGCCGCGGCGACACCCGCCAGGACGCGCTCCCCGCGCTGTGGCTCGCGGGCGAGCGCCTCTGCCAGGAAGAAACAGACGACCCCCGCGATGAGCAGCGTGGAAACCGGGATCCTGGTCTCGCCGTTGGGCCGTGTGGCGTTCTGGATCGACCCGGCGACCAGCGGCGTGAGGCCGAGCGCAGCCGCAGACAGGTGCCGCCTCACTCGATGAGCATCAGGGCCTGGCCCGCGCTGACCCCGGTGCCCTCCGCCACGTAGATCTCCTTGACGGTGCCCGCCCGCCCCGCGGCGATGTCGTTCTGCATCTTCATCGCCTCGAGGACCGCCACGGGCTGCCCCAGCTTGACGACGTCGCCGGCGGCGACGAGCACCTTCAGGATCATTCCCTGCATCGGGGCTTTGAGGGCGTTGGCCGCGGGCGCGGCGGCGCCGGCCGTGGCG